>CANEVH010000023.1 GCA_947442105.1 Comamonadaceae bacterium
CAGTGTGAGGCGCGGGAAATGCGGGAAAACGAGGCTCAAACCGATGAAATCAGCCTCGAAAAGCGCCGGGAGTTCACGATATGAAAGGGTTGCGTGGAAATCAAATGTCCCGAGCAAGGCGCCACACTTTTGCGTGGGGTATTTCAGCAGCCTGCTACGGGCAATATGCACCATTGCAATAGTGGTCTTTGCCTGTGCCACATTCGGCACGCCGACGTCCCATGTTTTTTCGGAGCGATTTACGGGGCTCACGGCCCGATTACTTCGCTAAGTTCTGACAAGGACTTCCCATCTGCTCAAACACGACAAGCGTCGGATTGAGCAGAGAGCGCTATATAACGGCCACAATCTGTAGATCTACAGAAGCGTTTGTCGTACCTCGTAGCTTTCACAGTTCGCAAACCTTCCCGCCAATCCGTCCTGCAACGGCACCACCCAAGCCGCTACAGTTGCCCCATGAATACCAAAAAAGAAACCCTGGGCCTGTGGCTGGGCGTGCTGGGGGTGGCGATATTTGCCGTCACCCTGCCCATGACGCGGCTGGCCACGGGCACGGCCGCAGACCCGCAGCTCTCGGCCTGGTTTATTACTTTTGCCCGCGCGGCGCTGGCCGGGGGCTTGTCCATTGTGTTTTTGCTCGTCACCCGCTCGCCGTGGCCCTTGTCCACCCAGCGTCTGCCGCTGCTGATGGCGCTCTTGGGCAATGCCATTGGTTTCCCCTTGTTTTTGGGCTTGGCGTTGCGCCAGGTGACGTCTGGCCACGCGGCGGTGTTTACCGCTTTGCTGCCGCTGGCCACTGCGGCCATGTCGGCCTGGGTGCTGCACCAGCGGGCGCGGCTGGGGTTTTGGCTGTGCGCGGGGGTGGGCGCTGCGCTGGTGGTGGCGTTCTCGCTGTTGCGCGCCCAGCAGCACGGTCAAGGCTTTGGCCTGGAGTGGGCCGATTTGCTGCTGCTGGGCGCCATTGCTTCGGCGGCGGTGGGCTATGTGTTTGGCGCGCAGGTGACGCCTGCGCTGGGCGCCGAGCGGGTGATTTGCTGGGTGTGCGTAATGGCGCTGCCGCTGACGGTGCCGGGCACGCTCTTGTACTGGCCCGAGCAAGCCATTCGCACCACCTCGTGGCTGGCGCTGTGCTATGTGGGCGTGTTTTCCATGTGGGCCGGGTTTTTTGCCTGGTTTCGTGGCCTGGCCTTGGGCGGCGCGCTGCGCGTGAGCCAGGTACAGCTGATCCAGCCCTTCTTGAGCATCCTGGCCGCCGTGCCGCTCTTGGGCGAGCCCTTGGAAGTGATGACCCTGGGCTTTGCGATTGCCGTGGTGGCGGTGGTGTTTTTGGGCAAGCGTTTGTCGGCGGGGCCGGTGGCTGTGCCTGCGCGGGGTGGGGCATGAACCAAGAATTGCTATTTGCCGCCGGCGCCTTTATTTTGGCCAGCAGCCTCACGCCCGGCCCCAACAACACCATGCTCATGGCCTCGGGCGTGAACTTTGGCCTGCGGCGCACGCTGCGCCACTTGGTCGGCGTGCAAATCGGCTTTGGCATCATGCTGCTGGCCGTGGGCCTGGGCTTGCATGCGGTGCTGGCGCAGTTTCCGGGTTTTTACGATGGCCTGCGGCTCGTAGGCGCGGCGTACATTCTGGTAATCGCCTGGAAGCTGGCCACCGCCCAAAGCGCCAGCGCCGACCTGCAGCGCCCCGCGCACCCCATGGGCTTTTGGGGCGCGGTGGCGTTTCAGTGGGTCAACCCCAAGGCCTGGGTCATGGCCGTTACCTTCATGAGCACCTACCCGCCCGCCCAGGCTGGTGTGGCGCAGATTGCGCCGCTGGTGCTGTTGTTTATGGTGTTGGGCGCGCCGTGCTCCGCCGTTTGGGCCGCCTTTGGCAGCGCCCTGCGCAGCTTTTTGCAAAACCCCAAGCGCTTGCGCGTTTTCAACATCACCATGGCGCTGGCCTTGGTGGCCTCGCTGTATCCCATGCTTAAAGGATGATCTCTGCCGCCGGCCTCTTGGCGGACTTCAAGCCGTCCCCACCCCCACCAAGCCCCACCACCATGACCACAAACTCAAATCCAGGCCCCAGCCCCTGGACCCTGGCCGGGCGTACGGCCAAGATGAACCCTTCCATCCTGCGCGAGCTGCTCAAGCTCACCGAGCGGCCCGGCATCATCAGCTTTGCCGGTGGAATGCCGTCGGCCAAGACCTTTCCGGTGGCTGAGTTTGCCGCCGCTTGCGCCAAGGTGCTGCGCGATGACCCGGCGGGCGCCCTGCAATACGCCGCCAGCGAGGGCTATGCGCCGCTGCGCGCCCTGGTGGCGCAGCAGCTGCAAGACCAAAGCAGCGCGGCCGGCCAGGCCTGGAGCGTGGACCCGGCGCAGGTGTTGATCACCACCGGCTCGCAGCAGGGCCTGGACTTGGTGGCCAAGGTGCTGATTGACGCGGGCAGCCGGGTGCTGGTGGAGTCGCCCACCTACCTGGGCGGGGTAATGGCGTTCACGCCCATGGAGCCTGAGGTGGTTAGCGTGGCCGCCAACGCGGCGGGCGACGGCCTGGACCTGGCCGATTTGCAGGCCAAGGCGCCTGGCGCGCGCTTTTTGTATGTGCTGCCCAATTTTCAAAATCCCACGGGCCGCAGCATGGGTGAGACCAGCCGCACCGCGCTCAGCCGCACCGCCGCCGCCTGCGGCCTGCCGTTGATTGAGGACAACCCCTACGGCGAACTGTGGTTTGAGCAGCCGCCGCCCGCGCCCCTGACCGCGCGCAACCCCGAGGGCGGCGTTTACCTGGGCTCGTTTTCCAAGGTGCTGTCGCCGGGCATGCGCATGGGTTTTGTGGTGGCACCCAAGGCGGTTTACCCCAAGCTGCTGCAGGCCAAGCAGGCGGCGGACTTGCACAGCCCCAGCTTCAACCAGCGCCTGATTTTTGAGGTGATGCAAAACGGCTTTTTAGACCGCCACGTGCCCACCATTCGCAGCCTGTACCACGCCCAGCGCGACGCCATGCTGCAGGCGCTGGCCCAGCAATTTCCGCAGGCACAGACCCACCCCGACGACAACTTGAGCTGGAACACCCCAGCGGGCGGCATGTTTTTGTGGGCGCGCCTGCCCGCAGGCATGAACGCCGTGGACTTGCTGCCCCACGCCGTGGCCAACGGCGTGGCCTTTGTGCCCGGCGCGCCATTTTTTGCGGGGGTGGGCGACCCGCGCAGCATGCGCCTGTGTTTTGTTACCCCCGGCGCAGACGAAATCCACCGTGGCGTGGCCGCGCTGGCCGCCACCATCCAAGCCCATAGGAGTTGAAGCCATGATGCAACGCCCATTTAAACAAGTCGATGTATTCACCGCCACGCCCTACCTGGGCAACGCCCTGGCCGTGGTGCTGGACGGCACAGGCTTGACCGACGCGGAGATGCAAAACTTTGCCCGCTGGACCAATCTGTCCGAAACCACGTTTTTGCTGCCACCCAGCCCGCAGGCCGCTGCTGCCGGGGCCGACTACCAGGTGCGCATCTTTGCGCCGAACTATGAAATGGCCTTTGCCGGCCACCCCACGCTGGGCAGTTGCTATGCGTGGCTAGAGGCCGGTGGCGTGCCGCACGACCCAGCGCGCGTGGTGCAGCAGTGCAAAGTGGGGCTGGTGCCTATTGGCCGCACGCCCCACGCGGCGTCGCCTGGTGGCCAGCGCCTGGCTTTTGCTGCGCCGCCGCTGGCGCGCCGCGCGCCCACGCCCGAGGCAGGGGCTGCACTGGCCGCCGCCTTGGGTTTGCAGCAGCGCCAGATTGTGGCGGCCCAGCACCTGTGCAACGGACCCGAGCACTTCGGCTTTTTGGTGGACGACGCTGCTACCGTGCTGGCGCTCGAACCCGACTTGGCGGCGCTGGCGCGGCTGATGCCGCAGATCGGCATTACCGGCGTGGGGCTGGCAGCGGTGGCCTCCCAGGATGCGGCGCCGGGGCTGATAGGGCGCTCCAACCGCGAGGCGCGGGCATTCAGCGTTGGCACACCGGCGGCGACGCCAGCATCGGAAGAACCCACAGTCGAAGTGCGCTTCTTTTTCTCCATCGGCCCACAGGTGACAGAAGACCCGGTCACCGGCAGCTTCAACGCCAGCATGGCGCAGTGGCTGATTGCCGAGGGCCACGCCCCCAGCCGCTACACCGCCGCCCAAGGCAGCCGCCTGGGCGTGCAAGGGCGGGTGCACATTGCCCAAGACGCCAGCCGCCAGGTGTGGGTGGGGGGCGATGTGGTGACGTGTGTGGACGGCGCGGTGACGCTATAGGCTTGCCGCCACACGCGACCCAAGCGCCAAACCGCCATCACTTTTCACTTTTCAGCATTTCGAACTGAAAGAATCCCGTGCAAAACCACCCCCACGCAGACTACCAATCCCCCACCATAACCCGCCTTCGCGCCGACCTGGCGCTGGCGCTGCGCGCCGCCGCCCACCATGGCTTGAGCGAGGGCGTGTGCAACCACTTCAGCGTGGAGTTGCCTGACGCCAGCGGGCGCTTTTTGCTCAATCCGCAAGGCATGTTGTGGAGCGAAATCGGGGCCGACGACATCGTGCTGGTAAGCGTGGACGGCACCGTGCTGGCCGGGCGCCACCCGGTGGAGTCCACCGCCATGTTCATTCACGCTGCGGTGCACCGCATCTGCCGCCAAGCCTGCGTGTTGCACACCCACATGCCCTACGCCACCGCGCTCACGCTCACCCAGGCCCGCGCGCTGGACACCACTTTGTCGCAAAACGCCATGCGCTTTCATGGGCGCGTAGCCGTTGACGCGCACTACAACGGCCTGGCGCTGGACGCGCGTGAGGGCGAGCGCATTGCCCACGCCATGCAAGGCGCCGACGTGGCCTTTTTGGGCAACCACGGCGTGGTGGTCTGCGGCCAGCGCATGGACTATGCCTACGACGACCTGTATTACCTGGAGCGCGCCTGCATGGCCCAGGTGCTGGCCCAGTCCACCGGCATGGCGCTGGTGCCGGTGGCCCCCGAGGTGGCGGCACTAGTGGCGCAGCAAAGCGTGAGCGAGCGCTTGCAGGGCGCGCTGTTTTTTGAGGCGCTGCGGCGCACGCTTTGAACCCAACCTACTGCCTCAAAATGTGGCAATTGGCGAATGAAAACTGGCAATCAACGGCGGCCATAGTGAAGCAGCAGTCGCCCGCAGGGTGGGCCTTTCCCGCCAGCGCCCCTTAGCGCAAGCTCACCACCGCCGATTGCGCCAGCTGGGCGCGCTGCATCCAGTCAAACACCGAGTCCACGGTAATGGTCTCAATCTGGTTCGAGAAACGTTTGACTGTGGGGTGGTCGTCAAAGGCGATGTTGGCAGTGGTGATTCTTCCGCTCAGCCGGGTGAGGGGTCCCAGTTTCAGGGTGCTGGGCTGGTAGCCTGTAGAGCGCAGCCAGTCTTGGGCGCGTGTGCGTCCTGCCGCTCCCGCAATATCGCCCGAGCCCATGGCGAGGGCCATCGTCTCTAGTGCCCATTGGTTGGACTGCTGGTAGGTCTGACCCCATGCGTAGCTCACCATGCTGTAGGGCACATGGTGCAGCCGCAACAGACGTCTGGGGTCTTGCAACACGGCCATGAGCCGGGCCTGGACTGCGGGGGTAGGGACCACCCAAGCAGCCTCGTAGCGCCACAAGTCGTCCATAAAAAACTCGCCCAGACCTTGCTTGTAAATGGCTGACTCTGCACCGCCACACAGGTTGAGCTTGTGCATCACACGCCACACCGGTGTGCCGTCGGCGGCGCGCTCCCGAAAAGCGTAGCCCAGGTGCGAATACTGCAAGTGGTAGCTGCGCAAGTCTTGCCCAGTGCGGGCCAGTACAACGACATCCGCGCCAGATCGGTCCAGGGCTGTCAGAGTTTTTGCGGCGGCGGCCAAGGCTTTTTCGACCGTGGCGGGTTTCAAGGGCTGCGCTGCATCGCAGTTGCGCCCCGCGTGCACCGCGCACGCTGCAAGAGGCAAAAGCAGCGCCAATGCGTACTGCGCCCAGCGTCGCATCACACGCGCCAAGGGCCCGGCAGCGGACCTCACCGGCTAACCCGTTCGTTGTGCAGCAAGGCCTTGCCCAAGGCGTTGGGAATGAAGGCGATGACTTCGCCTGCAGCCGACAAAATAGTGCCCGCGCCGATAACGCTTACCGCGACAACCGCCCCGGTGACCATGGACGCCGCCATAGCCCCGCCGGCCAGCAGCTCAACACTGACGCGCGCACCGTCGGAGGCACGTTCGAGCACATAGACCGTGCCTTGGGCGCTGACTTCTACCGTTTTGACCAGCAGCACGCTGCCAGCGCTGAGCACGGCGGCCGGCAAAATCACCGCCCCAGCCACTGCGGCGCTGGCGCCCAGGGCTACGGAGGCCAGGGGCATGGCGGAGAGTGCGCTGGCTGCGGTCGAGGGGTCCGCATGGGCATATCGGGCGGTGATGGCGCCACCGCCCAGCAGCAGCGAGGCGCTCAGCAGGGCATGAGAAGGAAAGCGAAGAGGAGCACGAAAAGGAAAGCGTGAGGGCATGGGTAACTCCAATGAATGGGGTTCAAGTTGGGTTCAAGGAATGGCGGATTCAACGCATGCTCTGCGAGGCTTCGCCCGCCTCGTTGGCGCGCAGCAAGGCGGCTTCTGCCAGATCGGCCTCATGCCCGTCGCGCAGTGTTTTTGCCAGCGTGAAGGTGCTGGTAATCAGGTACAGCCAGCCCAAGCCCAAAAAGGCCTTGTACGGACCATTGATGTCCATGCGCGACAGCCCCCAGGCCGTCAAGCCCAGGGCCAGCGCAAACCCGCCCCAGACCACTGCGCCAAAAAGCGGTGAATCTTGGTGGCCCGCGCTTTGCATGTTTCTTTCGGTGTCGCGCACGTATTTGGACAGCACAAAAGTGGCAGTCACAGAGAACACATAGCCCATGACCATGAACACGCTCTCCAGGTCAGAGCCCGGCAAGTACGCCAGGCCCACGCCGCACATGAATAAAGCGATGCCAAAGGACACCCACACTTGGATAACCCAAGCCTTGGTGTCGCGGGTTTTGAAATAAGTGTGGGGAACTTGCATAAAGAGCCTCATAAAAAGTTGGGGTATGGAAAGAATAACTGCGCTTTACCCTAAACCTGCCGAATATCTCCGCTGGGGGCCAGGCAGGTATCTGACAGTATCCAATAGCGATACGTCAAGCCGCGTTCAGGCCGTTAGCAAATGGGTCACCCGTTGCTGGAGGGTCAAAGGATCAACCGCCGCTGCCGGCATGGGCGCGCCCACATGCAAGCCCACGGCGTTGAAGGCGCCACGTCGAAAAGGCCGCGCCAAAGCCCGCCCGCCCTCCACGCGGCTGAAGTAGGAGCCCCACACATTGGTAAGTGCCATGGGAACCACCGGTGGGCTCAGGCCCGCACCCGCTGCGCTTTCGAGCAGCTTCATGATGCCGCCTTTGAAGGGCTGCACTTGCCCGTCTTTGGTCAGCCCACCCTCGGGGAAGATGCAGACCAAGTCGCCCTCTTGCAGCACCGCTACCGCTTTGGCAAAGGCGGCGTCATAGGCCGCAGCGTCTTCGCTGCGCGGCGCAATCGGGATGGCCTTGGCCAGCCGGAAAAACCAGGCCAGCGTGCGCCAGTTGAAAATGCGGTGGTCCATCAAAAAATACACCGGGCGCGGGCTGGCCGCCATCAGCAGCACCGCGTCTACAAAGCTGACGTGGTTGCAAACCAATACCGCTGCGCCGCTTTGTGGAATATGTTCTTCGCCTCGCACCCGAAAACGGTAGCCCACATTGGCCACCACCCAGGCTACAAAGCGGATCAGGTATTCCGGCATCAGGCCAAAAATGTACGCAGCCACCATCACGTTGGCGATGCCGGTGAACAAAATGATCTGGGCAACGGTGCAGCCCAAAGACAGCAGCGCGCCCGCAATCACCGAGCTGGCAATCATGAAAAGTGCGTTGAGGATGTTGTTGGCGGCAATGATGCGGGCGCGGTGCGTGGCCTGGCTGCGCTGCTGGATGAGTGCGTACATGGGCACGCTGTACAAGCCCGCAAACAGGCTGAGCAAGGCCAAATCTGCGATGACCCGCCAGTGGGCTGGCTTGGCTAAAAAGGCGCTGATGGACATCAGCTCAGACGCAGGCAAGCTGCGGCAGGCGAAATACAGGTCAATGGAAAACACGCTCATGCCAATTGCACCCAGCGGCACCAGCCCAATTTCGACTTTTTGGCGGCTGAGCACCTCGCACAGCAAAGACCCGGTGCCAATGCCCACCGAAAAAACCACCAGCAGCAAGGACGCTACCTGGGCGTCGCCATGCAACACATCGCGCGCCAAGCTGGGAAACTGGCTCAAAAACACGGCGCCAAAAAACCACATCCAGCTAATGCCCAAGAGCGCGCGAAACACCGCCAGGTTTTCATGGGCCAAGCGCAGGTTGCGCCAGGTCTCGGACACCGGGTTCCAGTTCATGCGCAAATCAGGCACGGCGGCCGGGGTTTGCGGTATCAGCCCTGCAACCCCCCTGCCCAAGAGCGCAAGGCCCAAGCAGGCCGCCGCTACGCTCACGGGGCCGACTTCAGGAAGGGCGATCAGCAGCCCGCCTGCCACATTGCCCATCAAAATCGCCACAAAAGTGCCCATTTCCACCACGCCGTTGCCGCCTGTGAGTTCGCGGTCATTGAGCACCTGCGGCAAATAGGCAAATTTGACCGGACCAAACAGCGTGGAATGCAGGCCCATCAAAAACGTGCACAGCAGCAGCAGGGGGATATTGGCGGCGTAAAAACCCAGGGCCGCAACGAGCATGATGGCGATTTCCAGGCTTTTGACAAAACGCATCATGTCCGTCTTGCTGTATTTGTCCGCCAACTGCCCACTGGTGGCCGAAAACAACAAAAACGGCAAGATAAACAAGGCCCCAATCACCAAGCCGGCCATGGCGCTGGGCAACCACGACACGCTGAGCTGGTAGGTGACCATCACAGTAAACGCGAATTTGAACACGTTGTCATTGGCTGCGCCCAGAAACTGGGTCCAGAAAAACGGCGCAAAGCGCCGCTGCTTGAGCAGCGAAAACTGGTTGGTATGGGTGTGGGCAGGGGGCGTGGGTTCAATAGCTTGCATGGGTGGGCCTCGGGTGAAAACAGGGGCGGGTCGCCGACGTTTGGCAGGTTCGAAAAGGGGTCCTAAACTTGGTTCGAAAGGTGGTTCGAACGCTGCTGCGGACAATTACATAATAAGCAAGTAAACGCCGGAAATCTTCGGCCAAGTATCAACAAAGGATACCCATGAGCACCACTGCCGATCTTGTTCGGGCGCTCAAGCACGAACTCAAAGCCGCGCGCATGACTTACGCCGATCTGGCCCTGGCCATCGGCATGGCCGAGTCCAGCGTCAAGCGCATGCTGGCCAAGGGCGATTTGCCCCTGTCGCGCATTGATGCGATTTGCCGCGCGCTGAAAATCGACTTTGCCGATCTGGCGCGCCAGGTGGCCGAGCAGCAGCCGCTCTTGGACCAAATGTCCCTTGAGCAAGAGCGCGCCGTCGTGGCCGACAAGTGGCTGCTGCTGATGGCGGTGTGCGTTATGAGCCAGTGGACCGTAGACCAGGTCCTTGCCAAATACCGCCTGACCGAAGCCCAGGCCGTGCTCTACCTCGCGCAGCTGGACCGCATTGGCATCATTGAGCTGCGGCCGCTGAACCGCTACCGGCTCAAGCTGTCCAAAGCCTTTCGCTGGCGGCCCCATGGCCCGGTGATGGACTACTTTCGCGACAACGCCTTGCTGGATTATTTCTCCGGCGGCTTTGACGGACCGGGCGAGGGCTTGCTGCTGGTCCACGGCAGCATCAGCCGCGCGCTGGCGCCCTCGTTTTGGGACCGGCTGCAAAGCGTGGCGCAAGACTTTGCCAAGCAACACCTGGCCGACCAAAAAGTGGCCGACAAAGACCGCACGGGCTACACGCTGGTAATGGCCATGCGCGACTGGGAGTTTGCGGCCTTCGTGCCCTTGCAGCGCAAGGCGCCTGCCGCACCGAAGGCGGCGAGCCGCTAGGCGAGCCGCTGCGCTTGCCGCGTGCTGCACGTTGCGTGCTGCGCGTTACGTTGTGAGCCCCGCTACGCGCACAAAGGGCGACAATCCCGGCACTTCCCCTTGCAACCCAACGTGATTCACCATGCCAGACACCATCCTCACCACACCCGCGCTTGTCACCCCAGAGATGTTCGACGAGATCGACGCCATCCTGGACGACTTGCGCACCCGCTATGACGAAACACCCCAGTGGGAGTTTTGTGAAGGCGCAATCGCTGCGCTCGTGTGTTGCCGGCGCGCCATCGCGCCCGACGAATACCTGGATCTGCTTTTGGGCGTGGCACCCCTGGGAGTGGAAGACGCCGAGTTTTACGAAGGCAGTTTTGCCGACGCCGCCCAGCGCACGCGCTTTATGGAGATATGGAACGCACGCTGGGCCGAAATTGCCACTGCGCTGGCCACTGGAACCCAGTCTTTGGACGAGGAAAGCGCTTACCAGCCCGAGGTAATGGACGTGCGCGGTGCCATTGCATCGCTGCCCGAGGCGGAGCGCGCCGCCTTGGGCGACGACGCCATTCCGTCCTTTGGCCAGGTCTGGGCGCTGGGCTTTATGTTTGTGGTGGAGAGCTGGCCCGAAGAATGGGCTGCGCCGCGCGACAAAGACGCGGCCAAGTGGCTTGACGCTTCGCTGCAAGCCATTGTCGCGCTCACCGAAGACGACACGGGCGCGCTGGAAGTCTCGCCCTTTAGCGACGACGCCCCGCCCAGCATGAGCCAGGACCGCATAGATGCCTTTGCCAACGCCGTGTGGGCGGTCTACGATTTGTTTGAGCTGTGGCGCAGCATTGGCCCCAGGGTGGAGACCGTGCGCAAAGACGCGAAGACAGGCCGCAACGACGCATGCCCTTGCGGCAGCGGCAAAAAGTTCAAAAAGTGTTGCGGGGCCTAAGGCGCCGCCTGCTTGTTTCAGGCGCCGCCAGCGAGCTAAAGCTGGTGGCGATTTCCTAGAACTTCATGCCGACCGAAATCCCATAGCTCACCGGGTCTAGCGTTACGTCCAAAGTCTGGCCGGTAGAAAAAGTGGTCTTGGTTTTGAGCGGCGTCTTGACGTAAAACACATCTACAAACCACTTCTCATTAATGGCAATCGTGCCGCCCAGCTGCACGCTGTAGGTGAACTGGGAATCCACCTTGAGCGTCGTCGGTGTGCCGCCGCCCGGATTGGTCATCGCGGTCAATGCGCCGCTGCCGGATTCATTCAAAAAGTACGCATAGGTGGGTCCAATGCCCACATAGGGCCGTACCGGCGCGGTGGGCTCCATAAACCGGTATTGGAAAAACACGGTGATCGGCAGGGCCTGTACCTCGCCAATTTGCCCGGAACCCGCCAAGGCGCCTGCGCCATAAAGCTTGTGCTTGAAAGGCTGAAACGTAATCGGCACGTCGACCGAGAAGTTGTCGGTATACATATAGCTAACACCGCCGGTGAACTGGCTGGCCGCGTCCACATCGGTTTTGGTATTGGGAAAGCTAGGCGCCGTCATGTCGCCGCTGGCAACCTGCGGCGTAATCGTGGTCCCACCCAAGCGCGCCATCCAGGTGCCCGCCGTTTGGGAAAACGCGGCTTGCGCGGTCAGTGCAAGGGCGGCTGCGGCGATGAACTTCAAAGTAGTTTTCATGGTTTTTTCCGTGCAATTCATGGGTTTACAGCCAACCGGCGAGGACCATCTCTTTGGTCACGAGCTGGGCGAGCAGTTGGTAACCGTAGGGCGTGGGGTGGAAGCCGTCTGAAAAAGCATAGGTCTTCCACCAGTTCGCACCCCCCGTGGCGCCAGTGGGCGGCGTCAGGGCGGACAAAGCGGTGGCGGTGCAGGTGGCAAAGTTGTAGGTCGCGTTGACGCCTGTTCCGGTAGCCGGGCACGCTGGTGTAGTGACGTTGGTTAGGCCGTATTGCGCAGGATTCGCAACTTGGTTGTCCATTTCTGTGTTCAGGTCCACGACCAGTACAGCGCTGTTGCCGGTGGCTCTGGCTTTCAGTCGTGCATTGAATGTGGCAATCCAGCTTCGAATCAATGTGTCGGTTTGCGCACGTGCAGCAGCACCTGGAGCACCTCCGCCAGAGGCCACAGCGATCGAATCCAACACCGCTTGAAACCGCGGCGTGTTGGTAATACCGGGCAAGTTAACAATGACCACGTACTTCGCACCGCGGTCAAGGGCACTTGCTTTGACGGAGTCATAGAAGGTGTTGGCCAAGGCCGTCATGTACTCCGAGCCTTTTGCTGGAAATGCCGCAGCGGATGTGGGAGGGGCAATCGACAGCGTTGCCAATAGCCCAGCGAACGCGGCGCCGCCATCACTGCTTGCACCCAGGTAAGCGGTGACCAAGTCTGCCGCATCATTTCCACCGCCATCGACTAACAACAAATCGCGCGCGCCAAAAGTACCGCCCGAGACCGCGAGCGCCGTGGAGAGCTGGGTCGCCACCGCCAGAGGACTGGCGTTGCCCCCAGGTTGTTGGGCGTTGTTGATGCGGGCGCCACCGATTGCAAAGCTGGTGCAGCCGGCGGTGGGGTTGGCCTCAAAACCGGTGGGCGAATCAGTACCGGTAGCTTGGTAAAAATTGCAAAGTGAATTGATTCCGAAGATGGCGGCAATCCGCTCGGTCCATATCTTGAGGTCACTGCCTTGAACCGAAAAAACCCTCCCGAGGGTGGACGCATCGGTCAAACGATCAAAGGTACCACTGTCAGACAGGCTGTCGCCAATGACTTTGACCGAAGTAAATGCCACCTTCGGCGACTGGTCCCCATTACCCCCGCCCCCGCAAGCGACCACCAGGGCGGCGCTCAGGCCCAAGGCCAGAACTTTGAATGAATGCATAAGGGAAGGCTCCTGTAAAAAAGTACGACCGTGCTAATCGCGGGCAAGGCGTGCACTTTAAGGAGCTTTTCCACAACATGGAATCCGGGTAAACCCGCCAGACTCTGGTAACGGGCTCAGCGGTAGCGCAGCTTCATCACCAAGATACAAGTCGCCAGCGACACGGTAATCGCGTTGGCGATCACGATGGGCCAGGCGCCCAGCAGCAGGCCGTAGACCAGCCACAGGGCCACGCCCAGGGTGAAGGCGCTGTACATACTGAGCGAGATGCCGCTCACGTCTTTGGTTCGCAAAGTGTGCAGCACCTGGGGCACAAAGCTGGCGGTGGTCAGGGTGGCGGCGGCAGCGCCTATCCAGTCGGCAAGGGGCATCAATGGTCCTCAGAATCTTGGGCCGTCCAGTTCACCAGCGCGTCAAAAGCGGCGCGGGCGGCGTGGGCATTGGGGTGGTTGGCAATGGCGACCAGCACATAGCGTTTGCTGCTGGCGCCGTGCACAAAGCCAGCAAGGGCGGTGACTTCGTTCAGGCTGCCGGTTTTCAGGTGTGCGCTGCCGGGCTTGGCAAATTTGGCGCGCTTGAGCGTGCCATCCACCCCGCTGATGGGCAGCGAGGCCATTAGCTCGGGCATGAGCGGCGAGCGGTAGGCGCTTTGCAGCAACTGGCCCAGGGCGCGCGCGCTAATGCGCTCCTGGCGCGAGAGGCCCGAGCCGTTGTCAAAGTTCAGCGGCTCAATGAAGCCGTCTGTGGCGGCGTCCGCTTTCGCGCTGGTTTTGCTGGCAATGCGCTCCTGCCACCAGCGCTGCACCACCGCGCGTGAAGCAGCCAGGCTGCCCACGCTGCCCGCGGCGTCACGCCCCAGCGTCAAAAACACCTGCTGCGCCATTACGTTATTGCTGAACTTGTTGATGTCGCGAATGATTTCTGCCAGCGGTGCCGAGCGCACTTCCAGCGCCGGGGGCGCGGCCAACAGCGCGGCGGGCACCTGGCCATAGCGCACCGTGCCGCTGAGCGCACCGCCCATGCTGCGCCACAGGCCCCGCACTGCGCGCGGGGCGTAGCTTGCCGGGTCGGCGTAGGCCAGGGGCCAGACCTTTTCGCCGCAGTCGGCGGGGTAGGCGCCCGCAAAGGCAATGCGCGCCGGGTCGGCCAGCGCGGCCTTGAGGGCTGCGCGGTAGTCGCCACAGGGGCCGGATTGCAGCGCCACGGTGCCCTGGGTTTGCACGCCCCACAAGGGCGGGTCAAACTGCACACGGGCAAGGCGGCGCGGCACATCGGGCGTGAAGGTCATCAGCACCGTCTTGTAGTTGATCAAGAGCGCGTCGGGACTAGCGTTGTAGGGGCGCAGCGGCTCGCCGTCAAAGGCGGCTGGGTCGGTGGTCGCCGCCTCGAATGCGCTGTTGTCCAGCACGATGTCGCCCTGGATGCGCGCAATGCCAATGCCTTGCAGGCGGCGAAGCAGCAGCCACAGGCGCTCCAGCACCAGCTTGGGGTCGCCCTGGCCTTGGATGTAAACATTGCCCGAGAGCACCCCGGCGCGCACCCTGCCGTCTACAAACACTGGCGTGGCCCAGGTATAGGCGGGGCCTAGCAAGTCGAGGGCGGCGTAGGTGGTCACCAGCTTCATCACCGATGCCGCCTGCATGGGCACAGTCGCGCGGTGCGCCAGGCGGGGCGGGGCGCTGGGGTTGTTGGCGTCCAGCACCAGCAGGGCCACGGCGTCTTGCGGCACCTTGGCGCGCGCCAGTTCGGCGTCTACCGCTGCTGGAATTTGTGCTTGCGCCAGTGTGCTGGTGCAGTACAAGGTGAGCAGTAACAGGCGGCGCAAATTCATGCGGGGATTATCGGCGCCGCCCATGCAGCAACAGGCCGTCGCGCGTGGCCAAACCCGTCGCCACCCGTGCGGGGCCAAGGCCGATAATCCCTGCATGTCTTTTCCCACCCCTGTCGCCTCTTCCGCGAGTGCCCCGCCCCGCCTTTCGCCCCACGCCGTGGGCCTGCTGGCGGCGGTGGTGACGGTGGCGATCTGGACCTCCTTCATCGTCATCGCCCGCGCTACTGCGGACCCGGCGCGCGGCGGCACCTTGACGCCGTTTGACATCGTTTATGCCCGCCTCGTGGGCGCCGGCTTGGTGCTGCTGCCTTGGGGCTGGTGGCTCTCACGCAAAGCGCGGTTGGCGGGCCAAGGCCGGGGCTCGCTGGGCGGCTTGTCGCCGCTGCCACTGGCCATTACCGCGCGGGTGGGTGTTTTTGGTGGCTTGTTGTACGCCTTGCTGGCCTACAACGGCTTTGTGTTTGCCCCGGCGGCGCACGCCTCGGTGCTCTTGCCCGGCAGCTTGCCGCTGTGGACCACGCTGCTGGCCCTGTTGATTTTGGGCGACCGCATCAGCTGGGGCCGGGCGCTGGGGCTGGCGCTGATTGTGGGCGGCGATGTGCTGGTGGGCGGCGCCAGTTTGCTGCACGCGTTTGACGGCAGCGGCGTGTGGCGCGGCGACCTGCTGTTTATCAGCGCGGCCATGGCCTGGTCGGTCTACAGCGTGCTGGTGCGCCGCTATGCGCTGGACGCGGTGCGCGCCACGATTGCAGTCACCGCCATGGCCTTTGCGGTTTACGTGCCGGTCTACACCGTGCTGGTGCTGGGCGGCTGGGTGGGTGGCCATGTGTTTGCCGCGCCGTGGCGTGAGGTGCTGTTCCAGATGGGCTTTCAGGGCGTGGGCTCGGTGGTGGTGTCGGGCATTGGCTTTACCAAAATGATCCAGCACTACGGGCCGGTGCGCTCGACCATGATTACCGCCATCGTGCCGGGCTTGTCGGCGCTCTCGGCGGCCCTGTTTTTGGGCGAGCCACTGCCCTGGAACGTGCTGGCGGGCCTGGCGCTGGTGAGTGCGGGCATTGTGTTTGGCGTGCGCAAGGTGGCGGCGAGCGCGGTACCGGCCACCGCCTTGAAGGCCGCGCAGTGAACTTGCTGGCCTTTGACACCAGCACCGACGCGCTCTCGCTGGCCGTGGGCCGTGGCCTAGGCGCGCAGCAGCAGGTGTGGCAGCACAGCGGCCCCGGTGGTGCGCAAGCTTCCAGCAGCCTGATCAACGCCCTCATGGACTTGCTGCGCCAAGCCGACTTGCGCTTGGCCGATTTGGACGCCATTTGCTTTGGCAGCGGGCCGGGCTCGTTTACCGGTTTGCGCACCGCCTGCTCGGTGGCGCAAGGGTTGGCGTTTGGCGCAAACGTGCCGGTGTTGCCGGTGCCGTCTTTACTGGCGCTGGCGCAGGCGGCGCGCAGCCATGCCGCGCCTGGTGTCACGGAGGGCCGCATCACCGCCTTGCTGGACGCCCGCATGGACGAAATTTACGCCGCCAGCTACGCCTTTGACGGTGCGCTGTGGACCCTGTTGCAGGCGCCGTGTCTGGTGGCGCCGCAAGACGTGGTGCACTGGTCCTGCCTGAGCGCGCCATCCCAAGGTGCGCCGCTATGGCAGGCGTTTGCGGGCAATGTGGTGGGTGTGTACGGTGACCGTTTGCGCTTGGCGCCCGAAGATGTGTATGTCGCGGCCCTGCCCACGGCGGCCGCCATGCTGCAACTGGCCCCAGCCCTGCTGGCCGCTGACCAGGCCGTGCCCGCCAGCCAGGCGCTGCCGCTGTATGTGCGCGACAAAGTGGCCAAAACCACGCTGGAGCGCGAGGCCGAGAAGGCCGACAAAGCCCAACTGCTGGCCCGCCAGGCCAGCGCCACCCCGCATGTCTAAAGCGCCCGCTACCGGCGTGGCTGAGGCGCGCTTTGAGCCCCTGCGCCTGGAGCGTCTGGCGGCGGTGCTCGATGTGGAGCAACGCGCCTACGCCCACCCTTGGAGCCGCACCAATTTTCAGGACGTGCTGCACAGTGGCTACCTGGCGCAAGTCCTCATGGCCGAGGCCACCATCTTGGGCTACTTTGTGGCCATGAAGGGCGTGGACGAAGTGCACCTGCTCAACATCACCGTGGCGCCCGAGCACCAGGGCCAGGGCTGGGCGCACCTGATGCTAGAGGCGCTGGACATTTGGTCGCGCGGGCAAAACGCCGACTGGCTGTGGCTGGAGGTGCGCGTGGGCAACACCCGCGCGCGTCAGGTGTACGAGCGCCACGGCTTTCGCCAAGTGGGCCAGCGCAAAAACTACTACGCGGCAGGCCATAACCAACGCGAAGACGCGCTGGTGATGAATATGCGCTTGTGAAGCCCCGGCTTCCATAATCCCCCCATGCCTTTAGACCTAGACACCCGCCAGCGCGCCATGCTTTTGGAGATGGGCGTGCACGTCTGGCTGCCGGGCACCGATTTCGGTGTGCAAGCGGCGCCAGCGGCAAGTGCGGCCACCCCGGCTGGCGCCGGTGCCCGCCCAGCGCCACCACCACGGGCCACCCCCACCCTCGCTCACGCCCCGGCTCCGGCCAGCGCCAGGCCCCCGGTCGCAGCGCTCGCGTCGCTGGCGGCTAAGGCATCACCGGCTATCGCCGTCTTGAAAAGCGCGGGCACGGCCAACGACCTGAGCCAAATCCACACCCTGGGCTGGGCCGCGCTACAGCAAACCGCCGCCACCTGCCAGGCCTGCGGCCTGTGCGCCGGGCGCAACCACAGCACGCTGGGCACCTTGGCCGAAGGGCAAACTGCCCGCTGGCTGGTGGTGGGCGACCCACCGGACGAAGACGAAGACGCCGCAGGCCACCCCTTTGCCGCAGACGCGGGGCTCTTGCTGGACAACATGCTCAAAGCCGTGGGCGCCGCCCGTGCCAGCGCCGACCAGCCACCCGCACCGGGCCTGGACGCCGCGCTGCTGGCCAACGTCACCGCCTGCCGCCCGCCCCATGGCCGCAACCCGCAGCCTGCGGAGTTGGCCCAGTGCGCCGCCTATTTGCAGCGCCAAATCGCCCTGGCCCAACCCCGCGTCATCCTGGCCATGGGCCGTTTTGCTACCCAGCTGCTGCTGGCCGAACACCCCGAGGCGCTGGCCCTGCCCCTGGGCAAACAGCGCGGCACGGTCTACCGTTACCGGGGCATTCCGGTGGTGGTGACTTACACACCCAAGGCGCTGCTGCGCAGCAGCCAAGACAAGGGCAAGGCCTGGGCGGATTTGTGTTTGGCGGTGGAGGCGGGGCGGGGCCAGGCCTAAGCCTTGGCGGATGTTTGTCACCGCCCTGTCACCGCTGTGGCCGGGTAGTAACATCGCTACATCCATCACTTGAGGGAGTTGTCGCAATGACCACCACCACGATTACCACCTTGTCCAGCCGCGAGTTCAACCAAGGGGCGAGCGAAGCCAAACGGGCCGCCAACCAGGGGCCGGTGTTCATCACAGACCGGGGCCGCCCGGCCCATGTTTTATTGAGTATTGAGGAATACCAGCGACTCACCCAGCAGCGGAGCAATATTGCCGATGCGCTGGCCATGCCGGTGCAGGACGGCATCGACTTTGCACCGCCGCGTGTGACCCTTGACCTGCGGCCGGCCGATTTTTCATGATGTTTGTTCTTGACACCAATGTGGTGTCCGAACTGCGCAAAGTGCGGCTTGGCAAGGCCGATGCGAACGTAGCCACCTGGGCACAAGGCGTGGATGCGGCTAATCTTTTTGTGTCGGCCATCACCATCCTGGAGCTAGAGCTTGGCGTGCTGCTGATAGAGCGAAAGGACGCCGCCCAGGGCGCCTTGTTGCGCGCCTGGTTGGAGTTGCAGGTGTTGCCCGAGTTCGCCGCCCGCACGCTGCCCGTTGACGCCGCCGTTGCCCAACGCTGCGCCCGCCTGCATGTGCCCGACAAGCGCGGCGAGCGCGACGCACTCATCGCCGCCACCGCGCTGGTGCACGGCATGACCTTGGTGACGCGCAGTGTGGCGGATTTCAAACCCACGGGCGTTGCCTTGCTTAACCCGTGGGAGCCATCGCCGTAAGGCCAACGCCGGGCCTGTCTCGGTTCGGCCTTGGTGCTGGGCGCTCAGTTCAATCGCGGCGCTTGGCGGCGCAGTTCTTCCATCAGCGCATCTGGCGCGCCGCAGCGTCTCGGCGCGCACGGTATCCACTGCGTCGGCCAGCACATCGGTCACTTCCACCACCATCAGCTTCGGAATAGAAAATTCGTCCTGTAACGCCGCGTCTGTGGCAGCGCGCTCCAGCGGATCAGACAAGCGCCGCGCCGCCATTCATTCGGCCACCCACGCGCTGTGTAAATAAAGCCGCGCAGTTCTTGCGCCTGTGGGCTTTGGGCAGCGTGGTGGCTTGCTGTTTTGGCGGAAAAGAACTTTCATGATGGGGCTGCTGCGCACCCTCATGAAAGTTAGCGGCCCGGTCGCCGGCCAGGGCGCCGGTCTTTCGCGCTTGAGATGGCTTCCACCAGGCGGTCTATCTGCGCCATGACGGGAGCGAGTTCTTTGCGGATGCTGGAGCGAAGGCGCCCCAGGGTGCGCGGGTCCAGCACCAGGTCTTGCGCAGTGCCCAGAATGGTTTGCACTTGCTGGGCGGCTTGTTGCGATAACTCTGTCAGTTGCTGGTGTGACGGCAGATTTTCAGAAAACTTCGGCCAAGGAACATCCAGTATCTTTTTAGAAACATGCCGCGGTCCAAACAAGCCGCGCGCTTGGAATCCTTTGATAGCTAAATTTGCATAGGAACTGTTTAGAAACGCTTGCACAAAATGCGCTTCTCTTTCAGTTTCTGCAAAACAAACATACAGGGTGTAGTCCACCATGAACCTTGGCGAGATGGTGGCAACGTCCAAAACGCAGGCGGACGCGTCACTCGCAGACGCGGTGTACATCACCGCCCAGCGCGCATTCGTAGGCTGCCCCGTCAGCTTGCGCTGCCAGTCCAGCCAATCGTTCAAGCTGGAGTTTTGCTTTTTGGCACTGTCGCTGCGCCGCTCGTCCCACAAGCGTTCGCACCGGCCAAACCAGCGTGCGGCCTCGATATCGCCGCGCAGCGTGAGTTCGGCGGCGTCCAGCAGATGCCAGTGCAGCTTGCCGTGAAGGGGCAGGTTTGTGGCGCCGGCGTCGCTGTCGTCTTCTTGCACCAGGGGCAAGGCCACCAGCGGTGGGTTGACCAGCGCGAAGGGCAGCACGTTGCGCGCCAGCGCGGTGCGAAACAGGTATTTGCCCTGCATGGGGCCGCTCAGGGTGATGCCGTCCCAGGGCTTTTTGGCGCCCTCCACGGCCAAGGGGTGGGTGCGCAGGTTGACCACACGCTCGGCCAGGTCGGCAAGGCCGTCCAGCGCCGCGCCCAGGGGCTGCACAAAGTAAAACGCACGCGGCACGATGGTGGCGCCTTGGCGAAAGCGCGCCGCATAGGCGTTGCCACCGCCGCCTTGCATTTTTTCTTGCACCAGGGCCGAGCGCTTTTTCTTGCTTTGGGCGTTGCCCAGCACTTGAAAATACCAACGGCTTGGGTCCTCGTGCACAAAGGCTTGCGCATCGTGCCAATGCATGTGCGGGCGGGGCAGTTTGCCGTGCAACACGCGGCCCACAATGCCGTTGCGCGGCAAGGCGCGTTGGCGCTGGGTGGCCACTCCTTCGGCATGCGAGGCGCTGGCCATGAGCACGCAGGCGGGCACGTTGAACAGTGGGGCTACGTCTTTGAGGTCCCACACCTCGGTGAGCTTGAAGCCACGGGCCTCGCCATTGCGGGCGTTGGCGTGCTGGTCGGCGCTCAAAAAAGCACGTGGCAACACAAAGGCCAACTGCGCGCCGTCCTTGGCCAGGTATGTGCCGCAGTGCGACAAAAACACGGCGGCCAAGTCAATGTGCGGGTTGCTGGCTTTGGAGGCGGGCATCAGGCCGTAGTGCGCGGCCAGAGCGCGAACGTCGGCCTGGTAGTCGCCGCTGCTGATGTCGGCATACGTCAACCACGGCGGGTTGGCCACCACCACATCGAACATGCGGTACATGAACACCGGCTGGTACAGGTTTTGCAAAACAAAGCGCCAAATGCTGTCGCGGCCTTGGAGCTTGGCCTTGTGCATGGCCTGGTAAATGGCATACAGCTCACTCACGTTTTGCGTTTCTAGCGCGGCGTCTGGCACACGGTTGCGCAGGGCTTTCTCAAACCCGACCAGGCTTTGTTCTCCCCTCGTTTGCGTGTCGATAAAGTGCTGGGCCAGGTCAATTGCTTTGGCAAAGCTGTTGGGCTGGCCAATGAACGGCCCCATGTCCAGCCCCAGGCGCTGGTCGTCCACGCGCACCGAGAAGTGGTGGCCGGAGGTAAAGAGCGATTTTTTGGCCTCGTCGGACGATAAAAACAAGGTATTGGCCAAATACACATTCAGCACCACGGGCGTGAGCGCGTGGACAACACCTTCGCCCAGGGCTAGTAGCAAGGTGGTTTTTGCAATTTGCACCGACAGGGGGTGGACGTCCACGCCCTTGACTTGGTTCGCTATTTGCTGGGGCGGCATGTCCGGCCACTCCCGCCGGTAGCGGGCCACCAAGGCGCGCAGGAAAGAGCCCGAACCGCAGGCCGGGTCCAAGGCAAAAAAGTCGCTTTCCAGGTGCAAGTCGTCTACCAGGCGCTCGCACAACCAGTCTGGGGTGTAGTACTCGCCCAGGGCGTGGCGGGTGTCCAGGTCAATCAGCTCTTGGTACACCCCTTTTAATATGTCTTCCTCCACATCGGTGAAGTCGTATTCCGAAATCTGGTTGTAAAGCTCACGCAGCGCGGGCGCCAAGGGGCCAAAAAACTCGGGCGTGCTGACCCAGTAAAAGAAGTCACCCTCGACAAAGTTGGCCACATTGAGCGCGGCAAACGCATCGCCCGACAAAATATTGCGCAGATCGTCGTCACTGGGGTGGGCGGCTGGTTTCAAAACGGCATAGGCCAAGAGTTTGGCAAACACACTCAGGTAGGTGTGAACCAGGTACACCGCACGGCCCCGATCAAACTTGCCGTAGGCCAGCCGCAAAAATCGCTGCCACTGCTCAAAAGCCACATGCACCGGGGACGCACCGCCGGGCTCAGGCATGACGCGGCGCATGGCCTGCAAGACATTGATGAAAATGCGCGAGGTGTCGCCAAAGTCCAGCTGAATGGCGTCTAGCGTGGCGCGCTGTTTGGTGGAGCGAAAAAGCACGCGGTCAAGAAAAAAGAAGAAGCTCTCTTCTTTGCCCGTTTGAACCTCAAAGTCCTCCACCTTGCGCAGCGCCGCGCGGTTGGGTGTTTCTTGGCCTAGCAACAGTTCCAAGTTGGGCGCATAGGTGCGCCACGTGCGCCCGTCGGTGGCTATGAGCACATAGTCGTAGCGTTCTCCACTGTGCCAGCTGCCTGCCAGGTATTCGGCCAATTGGTCTTCGGCGTGCTTGCCGGTTTTGGCGAGGTCTTTTTCCCATTCGATGATGACGTTGCTGTACGCAATATCGGCAAACCCGGTTTTGGGCGCGCCACGGCGTGGGATGTTGAAAATCGTCTTTTCTCCGCCCTGCGCCAATTGGTTCACGACATTGCGCGCGGCTTGGCTGTCTTGGAACAAACGACTCAAAAGGTTTTGGAACCGGAGTTTTTTGGCCTCTTCACTGTTGGCCTGGCGCAAGCCACCCAGGTAGTCAGCGATCTCTTCGTGAACTGTGTGCATGGCCATTTGTGATGAGGTTTTCCAGTGGTCGTACGGCGTCTTGCGGTGAAAGGCAGCGGCAAGCTTAGCGGCAAATCGCAGGCTGGTTGCCAGAGCGCAGGTCTTTCAGTGCGAAGTAGCCGAACTCCATCTGCCAGGCCAAGTCCGCGCTCCACGCCTTCCAGAGCGATGGTTTTGCGGTTTTTGCGCACGCGCTTTTGGACCAAGTGCAGGTCTTCTAGGTCTGAACGGTGCGCGGCAAGAGCCTTTTTCTTTCTCGTTGCAATTTCACGTTCCAATGGAATACGCGGCGTCCAGTGCTTCCTTTATTGTTTAATATTCGTTCAGGAGAGGTGAGGCATTTCCTCATGTAGTAACGCAGGGTGCTCTTACCTTGCAAAGTACGTATGTCAATCTTTGTAGGGAGTTTGCGATATGAAATCTTTTGCTATCCATGGGGTCGCGTTTTCAGGTGTCTTGATGCTTACTCCAATTTGGGTTGCAGCGCAGACTCCAGCGAGTTGCGTTACAAATGCAGGGCTGGATATCAGCTGCACCAGCGGCAGCGTGGGCACCACAGCAGATGACAACAGGCCGCTTCCCTTGCCACCCTCAATAAAGCGCAATCTTTATTTCGTTGACGTCAAAAAGGTTGGGCGACGAGCTGACGCGGATATGCAGGAGTACGGTTACTTTGATAGGCAACATATCCCGCCGTATCGAACCACCTCAGATGGCAGGATTGCTATGGGGGTTAAGACCCGCTCGACGAATGTAGATGAAGACGTTTTCCGGTTTTTTCTGTATGAGCCCAAACGCTTGAAAACGTCCTTCCTGTCCACTCCCACCGGTGAGCCGTCTGGCACGGCCGGTCTGGATATCCTGTCCGATCGCAACGCAGTTACGTTACCGAGAAGTCGGTTCGTAGCCCCGAACTTGGTCGGCGAGTCAATACATTCAGCGATTTGCAACGATCCGAAAGCCCCTCCTGTAACGGCTTGTGGTGTGAACGGGAAGAACGACTGCCATCATTTCTCAGTGATCACACCCTTCTTTAACAAGACCAATAGCAGGAATCGTGTCGAAATTTGGGGAACCAAGGTCACGGTGGAGGTGGAGAATCCCAAAACAGTCTCTTCGAAAATCATCGCTATTCGAACCGAAGCGCCTGTACGAGGTGCAACTTGGCCGCAAGGCCCGAATGTGATGTTGGAAACCACGATCACCGGTGACGGCCATTTGATGGTGGGTCGCTTGGCCAAAGCACCGTTATCGTTCACTGGGGCCGATGGCTCGACCATCAGGGGCGACTACGACGCTGTTTATAGTGCCTACGACCCCGGGCTGCCAGCATGTGACCCAAGCAGGTTCGCAAACGTGAGGCCCATCTCGCACATGCCGTACGACCCACTTATCAGGGCCAACTGGGGTGTGGGCCGGTATCAATGGACCTACCCAGATGGCACCGTAATTCCCGACGGGGCCCCCATGGTAGCGACCTACCCTTGGATAGACAGCAAAGGCAACAACCTATTGTTTGGCAGCAGTGACTCGTCGAAAGTATTGCACGGCAATGACCGCGTACGGTACGAGAATCAGATTCGTTGCGTAGACGGTTCTTCGTGCAATCTGAGAGGTGCGGAAGATGACGATGACAAACGCGCAGTGTCTGTCTTGGGCCTGTGGACACAGGGGCGCACCGTGCTGATGGACAACATGATCAACAACGTTGACTACGGTTTGGGAGCGTCACTCTCAGAGCAGCGCATTGTCAAGCTTTTTGATGGCGCTGGCAGCGATTCGTGGGTGCGGCTGGGCTCTGGTACAGAGAACAAGCAAGATACTGGGAAAGAAACCATTCGGGGCGCAGCCGGGAACATCAACTTCATTGATTCCATCGAAAACAAACTTAACCATGACAAAAACATAAAGCTGAACGTGCCGCGCGATGTTGCCTGGCTGGTGAGCAATGGCACAGTCACCGATGTGGTTGCCTTTGATGATTGGGTGAATCCCAACTTCCTGATCTTGTCAGATATGGTTCAGTCAAAGACAGGCGTTGGTATGTCAGAGAACTACCGCCGCGTCCAAAATGCCGCAACCGGCATTTACAAGACCCCCTCCTATGGCGAGATTATTGGTGTCGGTGAGGTGGAGAGGGCAGCCGTTGGCGGTGTGCAAGGCAAGGGCTTGTTTTTGCGGCCGACAGCGGGGCTGAGCTATCTGATAGCTGCTGATCAGCGTCGCATTTTGCAAAACGATGTATGGTTTGTGGGCCTGTTCATCGATCCGAGGATGGTGAACGACCTCAACTATCGCCGCTTGCTTGAGCTCCCTGACAAGTCGGCCATCGATCTGCAGGGGCTGCATTCGCTGAGTTTCGTCACGCCCGCAGGCAAGCGATACGATCTGCGGCTAAATGCAGCACTTCCGTTTGCCGCATACAGCCATCTTGGTTTTCGAATTCACCAAAATGGCATGCGTGTTGAAGTCTTCCGTGACGGGATGCTGATACAGGATTGGGTAAACCCAAGGCCAAGCACGGACCGCATGCTGACGATTCAACCAGGCACGCTGTGGGTTGGCAGGGGATCCACCACGTCCGACCCCACAAAAGGTTTCCATGGCTGGATTGACAGCTTTAAAGTAATCGGACAGGCTCAGGGCATGAAAGACGAGGAGTTATGCAACCACGCCCTGGGTTCTGTTGTAGCTCTAAACGCCAACATTGATCCGATGTCGCCAACCTTTAGAAAGGCGAGCAGCATTCCGAGCATCTTCCACGATCGGATTCGCCGGGCTTCAGGCAATGCTGCTAGCCTGTATGCCTGTTTCGATGCCAACAAAAATCAAGATGGCTGGGTGGACCTGAACGCACTCCCCACTGAGGTGGTGTCCTTGCGCCAGAAGTTGTTGATGCCGGAAGGGCCGATGGTCTTCAATCTCCCCAGGCCAGACAGCTCCAGCAATACGTTCTGCTTAAGCTGCCACAGCGATGATGGCACGGGTCGCCGCCCAAGCTCACTGCTGGTGGACGTTTTGCGGCTCAATAGCGGTGTTCCGAAAGCATTGGATCCCCGTCGACAACCCCTGGAGCCACCGGCCAAAGTGTTCGGTAACCTGCCAGCAAGGACCTGGGGGAGCTACCCTCTGGCTAACGAAATTGCGCCAGCCGAAGGAAAACTCATCGACGAGTACATCGATCGATAGCGATTTGATAGGCATTACAAACTAAATCTGAACAAGTCCATGTCCAGGTCAATTTCGTCTGCTGCGCAGCGGCGCAGCTTCAGGTCGGCAAAGGCGTAGCCTTCGGAGAGTTTGAGGGTGAGTAGGGAATCGGTGGTCATCGCTTTCGAAGAGGCCTTGGATTGGCAAACGCTGCAAAAAGTTGCATTGCCTTACATAGTGCACCGAAAAAATTCCAGTTGAGGCCCATTTGGCTACCGCGCTCAAACTTTGTTGCCTACCGGCTCCAACCGGACTAGCTGGTGCCCGAGGTGCTGGTTTTGCTCGCGGTTGGGTCGGCAATCTGCTGGCGGTCTTGCGGTGATGCCAAGCTGGGCCTTGCCCGCAGCTTCAGGTTCAGCACCATCGCTTTGGCGGGGCGCAGGCTGACCGCCAAATCAACTGCGGGCCAGGCGGCGCCTTGGGGCCAGTGGAGGTGAAAACGCTGCATCAGCATGGCTGCGATGAGGCCTATTTCCAGCATGGCGAAATGCTGGCCTATGCAGACGCGGGGCCCGGTGCCAAACGGCGCCCAGGCGCCTCGCGGTACTTCAGGGGCATCTGGCAAAAACCGCTCGGGGCGGAAATCGTCCGGGTGATCAAACCAGCGTGCATCGCGCTGAATCACATAGGGCGTGAGCGCAATCAACTGGCCCTTGGGCAAGCGCCATGGGCCAACACGGATGTCTTTGCACGCTCGGCGGGTCATCAAAATCGCTGCTGGCGGGTACAGGCGCAGCGACTCTTTGATGCTGGCCTGCAGCCAAGGCAGGTGTGCCAGCGTGGCGGGTGTGGGGTCTTGGCCCTGCAAAACGGTGTCAACTTCGTGTCGAATGCGCCGCGCCACCTCCGGGTGCCGCGCCATCAGGCCGCACCACCATGTCAGCGCGGTGGCGGAGGTCTCGTGGCCGGCCTGGAACATCACCATGGTTTGGTCGTGCAGCTCTTGGGCACTCAGGCCCTGGGTGGCTTGCTCCGGGTCACGGGCCAGCCGCAGCATGGTGAGCAAGTCGCCGCCACCGTCATCGCCCCGCGCTTGCGCAAGCCCTATGTGCTGGCCAATCAGCGTGTTCAAAGTCCGCAAGGCTGCGCGTGCCCGGCGCACCGCTGGCAGCGGCATCCACATGGGCCACGAAAACGGCATAAAAAACTGCGTGTAGCCATAGTGGCTCAGGGTTTGAATGGCCTGGGCCAGCGGCCGGGCATCTTGCACCTGGTGCTGACCAAACAGCGTTCGCAAAATCACGTCCAGGGTCACGCGCGTCATGAGTGCTTCGACGTCTGCGCTGTGCGTTTGTCCTTGCGCTTGTCCCTGCGCCTGCACTTGGCCCGCCAGCGCGTCCAGCGCTGTGCGGGTTGCCGTGGCCATCAGGCCGGCATATCCCGCAACGCGCTTGGGTGTGAAGCCTGGTTGCAGCATGCGGCGCTGGCGTTGCCACTGGGCGCCCTCGGTTACCAGCACGCTTTGCCCCATGGACACGCTGAATACTTCGGTGGCCCGCTCCCAGCGAATCAGCGCGTCAGACTGGTCCACCAGCACCTCGCGCACATAGTCTGGGTGAAAAACGTGGGTCACGCGCTCACCCAGCACGTGCACGTGCGCTATGTCGGGGTGCTGGCGCTGCAGCTGCGTCACAAAGCCCAGGTAATCCTGGCGCATGCTGCGCAAATGATGGAGTCCCCCCAATTTTGTGGTTGGGCCAGGTGGTAAAGCGGATGGGATAGGTGCGTTCATGGCCCGATATTGCACCGGCGCACGGCGTGTGTATTGAACCGAAACGACAGAGTCGGCCCAGGCGCTTGCTTGCCAAATTGCCATTCGTATACTTTGTGCATGAGGTTCGCTGCACCGCCAAATGCCTTTGCGCCCATGCAAACCTGGCTGCCGCCCTTGGCGCTCAGTGCCTGTGTGCGGGTGGTGATAGCGCGCAGCCTGGCGAGCATGCACTTGGCCGACGCACAGCGCTGGGGGCATTTTCCGGTCAGTCCCATGGTGGCCCTCGGGTGTTTTTCTGAAGGCTCTGCGGACTTGCTTGCGGTCGGGGCCAGCGCGCACGCTGATGCTCCCCGCGAGTGCTTGCCGCGCATGCAATTGGCCGGTCCACAAACCATGCCGCGAACCGTGTTTTACAGCCCCAGCGCCAGCGGCGTGATGGTCGTTTTCTACCCGGACGCCTGGCTGGCGCTCACCGGCATGTCGCCCGAAGGCCTGACCGACCGCTTTGTAGACGCGCATGCCGTGCTGCCTCCCGATTTGCTGGCGGCGTGCGAGCGGCTGTGCGCAGCGGGTGATGGTCGGGTTGAGGGTGAAGACGCGGCGCGCATCAAGCGCTTCTTTGACGATTTGTTGCCCGTGTGGCAGCAACGCGCGCGTGACAGCAAGCACCGCGTGGGGCCGGGCAAAGACGGGGCGCGGACCATGGCCCATTGGATGGAAGCCCTGGCCCTGCGCGCCGTGGTCACCGGCTGGGGCCGAAGCCTGCGCCAATCAGAGCGCCGCATCAAGCATTGGACGGGGTGGTCGCTGCGCAAACTCCAAGGTTCGGCCCGAGGTGAAGCGGTGTTCTTGGCCGTGCTGGACGCCATCAACGACAACCGGCTCGATTGGACGCAGATTGCGCTGGACCACGGGTTTTCAGACCAAAGCCACTTCATCCGAGAAACCCGCCGCATCACCGGCTTTAGCCCCGAAGCCCTGCGCCACGGGGTGTTTCATGAAGAGGCATTCTGGTCCTACCGGGTCTTGGCGCAGATCAGCCGCGGGCCCTGAGGGTGCAGCGCGCTCCCCGACGGCCGCATTCATCGACTCAATGGAAACGAGTTTTTTGCAGGTTCAAACAAGCCCTTGAGCGCTGAGACCACGCTGTTGGTGGCCATAAATTCATAGCGACCAGGCGCGATCAGCACAAACTCCACGCGGTCTCCGGCGTCCACTTTCAGATGGTTGCGAACTTCAACAGGTATGGTTATTTGGCCTTTGGATGTAATTCTGAATTGGGCACTGCGCGATTGCCCTATCACTGCATATGGGTGGGAAAAAGGGCGTCATAGCTTTCGCGGTTAAAGCCTCGCACCGCAGTTCCTTTTGCCAGCAGCAGCGGGACGCCGCCGCCTCCCGCTTGGGCAAAAGCGAGTTTGCCTTCCGGGGTATCGACGTCTTTCTAGTTGTAAGCAACACCATGCTGGGCCAAAAATGCTTTTGCCTGACGGCAATACCCGCACCATGTTGCGGAGAACAAAAGCACGCCCAAATTGGGCGACACACTCAGTGTCGCGTTCTTTACAGGGGGTGCGGTTCCGGCATTTGACACAAGACTTGCCTTGGCACTCTTTTGCAGTGCCGCAATTTCCGCTGGTGTCTTTTCGGGTATCGCCGTATTTGGTAAATCTTGCGCGCGCAAAGTTTTCACCACACTGCCATCTGCGGTGGGACGATCACCGTAGGTCACTTTGCCATCGCGCCCAACAGACTTGTAGAGCGTCTGTCCCGTTGCGAAGAAAGAAAAAAGCAACAATGTGCAAAAGATAAAGAAGCGTTGCATCAGAAGACTTAATTGGTGGTGAACGAGAAGTGAATTCGCATGTTTTTACTGCGTGCGGACCACGCGGCGAATCATTGCGCCAAGACTGCGTCTAAGGCTGGAAAATGGTGTCAAATTTCATTATCTTCTACAAATTCACGGTTTGATACCTTAAAAAACAGTCCGCCTCGTGGAGCTAGTTGCAGAAGCACATTTCTTCGTTGCCTGCCTGCCACGTCGTGGGCAGTGTGGCGGACATGGGCAAGCGGTTTTCCCAAGCTTGGAACCGGGCTGCTGCGGGTGAGGCGGTGGACGAGAACCACGTCACGCGCCTCACTATCCAGACCATGCTCGAAACCGTCTCCCCCCCCCTGCGGCTGGAGCTGCTGCGCTACCTGCGCCAGCATGGGGCCAACAATGCAAGAGACCTAGCGCAGGCGCTGGGGCGTGACTACAAAACGTGCGCCTAGACGTTGCCGTACTTGAGGCAACAGGCCTGCGGATCCGAGATGGGCGCAAACTGTCCGCGCCCTGGGACGAGTTGCAGGCCAGCGTTTCCTTGCTGCCGTCCTGACGCTAAAACCACCTGTTCCGGTCAACGTGACTTCCCGCCGACCAGTCCGCCCAATGCAACCGGACAAATGGGCGCCCCAGTTGCATGCGTTGCTCACAGTTCAATTCATCGGTATCAATTATCGATTTGATAAGATGAATCCGTCGGTTCTAAGCAAAACTGTCGGACAAGAAAATTGAAGGGCAAACCCAGTTAAAGCCGGCGATGCAAAGCCACCGAACTAAAGCGCTGCTCACATAGCGCAATGTCAGCGGGGCTGCCAGATTCGACTAGGGAATGCCAAGCTATGGGCTCGGCTGTATCACCTTAGATATTTTTCGTACTTATTTTTTTGAGGGAAAAACGATGCTTGATCACATGACCTTTCGCGTCAGCGATATCACTCGCACCAAAGCGTTCTACAGCGCAACCTTGGCTCCATTGGGCTACAGCCTGAACGTAGAAGGCAGTTACGACGGAATGAATATGCTTGGCTTCTCGCACCCCGACGCAGCCGAGCCAGATGGAAAAAAAGTAGATGTTTGGTTTGTGGACGGCACCTCGCCGTATGGAGCGGCACCTGCCACCACGAGTTGCCACCTTTGCTGGAGGGCTGAGAATCGAGCGCAGGTTGATGCGTTTTACCAAGCGGCTATTGCCGCAGGTGGCAAAGATTACGGCGCACCCGGTTTGCGGCCCCATTACCACCCCAATTACTACGGCGCGTTCGTTATCGACCCTGAGGGAAACAATATCGAGGCAGCGTGTCACCTGCCCGAATAATATTCACTGCCCTTGCAGTGCGTTCGTTCAAACTCTTATTCGCGCTGACTTCCAACGGCCTAGCGCACTGCCGACAAGAGCAGCGATAAAGGTAGGTGACGCTTAACCCCAACAAGCTGCGCGCCAAGGTCCAGACACAGGGCTAATCCAGCAGCAACCCCTATTTAGTTGTCCATGAACCCTACCCACGAAATACGCTACGCGCTAGAAGCCGACGCGTGCGCTATTTCCGAGTTGATTTACGCGACCTCGCAGTTGTGCTGCTTTACGCCAGAACATCCATGCCCAGATTGGTATGAGGCAAGTATTCAGCCTGCGCAGATACGCGAGCTAATAGGGTCTGCACCCATGGCTTGCTTGGTGGCCGCATCCGATAAAACGCTTGTTGGCGTACTTGCAATCAGTGACAGCAGCCACGTGAAATACTTTTTTGTGCATCCGGTTTTTCAAAAACTGGGCGTTGGCAAGCAACTGTGGCAATTCGCTTTAGACGGTGGTCTTTTGAGAAACACAGTCACGGTTCGCTCGTCATTGTTCGCAGTTGCAGCGTATGCACGTTTGGGGTTCAAGGCCGTGGAGCCCCCCCAAGTATTGAAAGGCTTGCACTACCAAACCCTGGAGGCGAACTTGAAAAATGATATTGCACAAGGCCAGGCAGACAAGCAGGCCGGGCGGGTGGGGCCTTTGAAAATCGCGGGCATTCAAGCGGAGGGTAGAAGGCAGCTATCCGCAAAGGCCAATGGCTGATGCCCCGGTGGGTGTTTGCCGACAGAACCCAGACCGATCATCTAAATCCCCATGACTCAGCCGCGCTGCGCGCCCGTGGCGCTTGCCATGCGAGCGACTCCAACTGGCTACTCCATATGGGTTTGTTAAGATGGATTTGTCGGTTTCAAGAAAAACCGATGGACAAGAAAATTGAAGGGCAAACCCGGCCAAAGCCGGCGACGCAAAGCCACCGAACTAAAGCGCTGCCCACATAGCGCAATGTCAGCGGGGCCGCCAGATTCGACGGACAAGATTGGCTTGTCTGCTCTTTCCTGTTGTTGCGGAAAGCAATGAGGAAGTCGATATGCGACAGACACTTGGAAGCCGCTGCGCCTGGCGCTCCACAGCGCTGCATCGTTTAGCCAGGGTTGCCAGCCCCTATCCCCTGCCTCTTGGCAGCCGCGAACTGGGCATGTGCCTGCCCAAGATCACCACGATGATGTACGCCGAGTGGCCCGTGTTGCTCAAGTTCATATGCCAAAACGCCGTCGACGGCATGCGCTACCTGTGCGCGGAAGAGGTGCAGACGCTGGTTCGGGATTGGCGGTTGCTAGGGCGGGTGGTGAAGCAGCTGGGGGTTGGGCATGCTAGCGTTTGACGCCGCGCGCGGAAACCGACACGATTCAAACCGGACGGAAATGACCCCGCCGGCTACCGCGTTTGACACCAACTTATGCCCCAGACCCCTTTTTGTGCTATCGGTTAAAGACAGCAATACATATCGCCGGAAATTCGGTCGCCTACATTGGGAATTCCAAGATAGCCGCTCTGCTACATCACGTAGGCAGCACAAGACGTACCATGCCAAACCTCCACATCATCATCGGTGACTCCAACACCCGAAAGAGCTCCTTGCTCCGATGCCTAACTGGCGTGGGCAGCGGAAACGCCAATCGATACATTGACGTTGCCGAAGCCTCGGGAAGCAAAATTCAGGTGTACTGCATCCTTTCGGCCTTGCAGGAGAACTACAAGCCGCGATTTCCGACCGAGTTCATCAACCTTATCAAAAGCCTTCGCCCCAAACCAACGGATATCGCTTTTACGCTGCGAGTAAACCCTCGGGGCTCGTATCCGGACTTCAATGCTTACCTGCAGGCGTTTACCGCTACAGGCTGGCCAGTCCTGAATGTTGCACTCCTCGGTTCTTCAGCTTGTGCGCAACGGAGTCGAATCTCGGCACAAGCGGTCAGTTCAGTGCCTTTGAGTCCGCAGCAACCAACCAACCTCACTGCAAGCCAAGTACGTGTGGCTTGGCAATGGGCGTAGCGGCTTCGTCCGACCCCTCGCTCGATCAGAGCGCAAACGGCAGAGCTCCAGGCCCGGCCTGGCGGCACGCGGTACAGTTTCGTTAGCCCGGGCCTGGCTTCTTGCTGCTGTCGCCCGCTTAGCTCATTAGCCATTACAAGATGAACTTTTCAACTCCTACAGTGATCGAAATTCCCGTCCACCTACTTGGCACGTTATCGCTGCTAGCGGCGGTGCTATTGCTGCGGCTTTTGCTAGACCTTGAGATGGGCGTGTGGCTGATTAGGCTGTTAAACCATGTTCCAACTCGAGCGATCTTCCGACACAAGTTCGTGACCTTGCGAGGCGATTGGGAACATGTTTGGGGCGGTGAGTTCGGGCGCTTCGACCGAGAAAAAGATCGGCATGGCCACCACTACATGTTTCAGCTGTTCCGCTGGGTCTACGCGGGAACAAGATCGCAAGGTCGTGTTTTTGGGGTGTTCGGACGTATTCAAGGCGAGTACTTGATTGGCCGTTGGTACGACGACACCGATGAAGCGGGTTATTTCGGTGCGTTTCAGCTGCGCATCGTTGATGGTTCAACGCTGGACGGAAAGTGGCTGGGGCATTCAAAGAAAAATCCGGCCAACATTCGCTCTGGTACTTGGACTTGGACAAAGTGCAAATAGGGGTGCCGTAATGGCCAACCAGTAACTCGAACCTACTAGCAGCGGCGGTTCGCCTACATGTCCCCCCGCTCAAGCGCCTGCCGCAGCAAAGCGTTGACCTTGGTTTGCCATCCCTTGCCGCTGGCGCGCAAATAGGCCAAAACGTCCGGGTCCACCCGCATGGAAAGCATGGGGCGCTTGATGGTCGCAGGGGGGCGGCCACGCGCGGGGCGCAGGCGGGCGAGTTCAGCGTCACTCAGGGGCTGGGCGTCTGGGTCGCTGAGCGCTGTGGTGGTAATGGACGCGTCTTCCTCGCTGGTGGGTAAGATGATTTCGCGGCCAGCGCGGGTTTTAATCATTTTTTGCATAGTGGGTCACCTCTCGAATATTGGCTTTGCGCAGGCGAATGGCTCGGCGGACGTTGCCGCTTACCCCCCCAACAACCTCCCCAAATACCTCCCCGTAAAACTCTCCGCACATCCCGCAATGTCCTCCGGCGTGCCCACCGCCAGCACCGTGCCGCCGCCTGAGCCGCCCTCGGGGCCCATGTCGATCAGCCAGTCGGCGGTTTTGATGACGTCCAGGTTGTGCTCGATCACCACAATCGTGTTGCCCGCGTCGCGCAGCTGGTGCAGCACCTTGAGCAGGAGCGCGATGTCGGCAAAGTGCAGGCCGGTGGTGGGTTCGTCCAATATATAGAGCGTGCGGCCGGTGTCGCGCTTGCTTAGTTCGAGCGCGAGCTTGACGCGCTGCGCTTCGCCGCCCGAGAGCGTGGTGGCCGCTTGGCCTAGGCGGATGTAGGACAAGCCCACGTCCAGCAGGGTTTGCAGCTTGCGCGCGATGGTCTGCACGGCTTTGAAGAAGTCGAACGCGGCCTCCACCGTCATGTCCAAAATCTGCGCGATGTTCTTGCCCTTGTACATCACCTCCAGCGTTTCGCGGTTGTAGCGCGCGCCCTGGCACACGTCGCAGGGCACGTACACGTCGGGCAAAAAGTGCATCTCCACCTTCACCATGCCGTCGCCCTGGCAGGCCTCGCAGCGCCCGCCGCCGCTGCCGGCCGGCACGTTAAAGCTAAAGCGCCCGGCGCCGTAGCCGCGTTCGCGGGCGGTGTTCACTTCCACCATCAGCTCGCGGATCGGCGTGAACAGGCCGGTATAGGTGGCCGGGTTGGAGCGCGGCGTGCGGCCAATGGGCGACTGGTCTACGTTGATGACCTTGTCGAAATGCTCAATGCCTTCAATCGCCTCGTGCGGCGCCGGTTCTTCGTGGGCGCGGTGGATGGTGCGCGCTACCGCCGCGTACAGCGTGTCGTTCACCAGCGTGGATTTGCCCGAGCCCGAGACGCCGGTCACGCAGGTAAACAGGCCCACCGGAAACTCCACGCTCACGTTTTTCAGGTTGTGGCCGGTGGCGCCTATCACCCGCAGGGCTTGCAGGTCGCCCAGGGTGGCGCGGTGGCGGGCTTCGCGCTCGGCGCGGCGTTCGGCCGCCGGGCTGGGGGCAAATCGCCCGGGGTGCTTGGCCTGGTAGGCGGCGCGTTCCACCGTGGGCAGCCAGGCGGTGCGGTGCGTGGGCACTTCAATCTTCAGCGTGCCGGCCAGGTAGCGCCCGGTTAGAGAATTGGGGTTGGCCTTGACTTGGTCAAACGTGCCTTGTGCCATCACCCGCCCGCCGTGCACGCCGGCGCCGGGGCCCATGTCGATCACGTGGTCGGCGGCGCGCATCATGTCTTCGTCGTGCTCCACCACCAGCACGCTGTTGCCGATGTCGCGCAGGTGTTTCAGCGTGTCAATCAGCCGGTCGTTGTCGCGCTGGTGCAGGCCGATGCTGGGTTCGTCCAGCACATACATCACGCCCGTCAGGCCCGAGCCAATTTGGCTGGCCAGGCGGATGCGCTGGCTCTCGCCGCCGCTCAGCGTCTCGGCGCTGCGGTCCAGGCTGAGGTAGTTCAGGCCCACGTCGTTCAAAAATTTCAGGCGCAGGCCAATCTCGCGCACCACCTTGGCGGCAATTTCGCCTTTGGCGCCGTGCATGGTCAGGCCGCTGAAATAGGCATAGGCCTCGCGCAGCGTGCTGCGGCTGATCTCAAAAATCGCGCGCGCTTGCGTGCCTTCGCCAATCTTGACGTGGCGCGCCTCGCGGCGCAGGCGCGAACCGGCGCATTCCGAACAGGGCTGGGTGCTGCGCAGGCGCGCTAGGTCTTCGCGCACCAAGGTGGACTCGGTCTCCTGGTAGCGCCGCTGCATATTGGGAATGATGCCCTCGAAAGGGTGTTTTTTGCCCTGCTTTTTGGCGGCGGTGGCGCTGCCGTCTGCTGCGGGCTGGCCGGGGTCTAGCAGGTAGCTAAAGCGGATTTCCTCAGTGCCCGAGCCGTACAAAATGGCCTGGCGCACCGCCTCGGGCAGCGTCTCAAAGGGCTGCTCCACGTCAAATTTGTAGTGCTTGGCCAGGCTTTCCAGCATGGAGAAGTAATAGGCGTTGCGCCGGTCCCAGCCCTTGATGGCGCCGCTGGCCAGGCTCAGGCTGGGGAAGGCCACCACGCGGGCCACGTCAAACAAGTCGTGCTGGCCCAGGCCGTCGCAGGCCGGGCAGGCGCCCACTGGCGAGTTAAAAGAAAACAGGCGTGGTTCTAGCTCGCTGATCGAATAGCTGCAGCGCGGGCAGGCAAATTTGGCGTTAAAGCCGTGCTCGTGCGCGGCGCTGCCGTCGGCGGGCGTGTCCATGTCCAAGGCGATGGCGCGGCCATTGGCCAGGCGCAAGGCGGCTTCAAAACTCTCGGCCAGGCGCTGCTTGAGCGCGTCAAATTGCGCGCGCTCGGGGTCGGGCGTGCCGGGTTCGGCGTGCGCAGCGGGCAGGGGCGCGGCGCGCACCTTGATGCGGTCTATCACCACGTCAATGTCGTGCTTCTCAGTTTTCTTGAGTGCGGGCAGGTCGTCAAACTCCACCACCGCACCGTTGATGCGAAAGCGCACATAGCCTTGCGCCTGCATCTGGGCAAACACGTCGGTGAACTCGCCTTTCTTCTCGCGCGCCACGGGCGCCAAGATCATCAGCCGCGTGCCCTCGGGCAGGGCCAGCACCGCGTCCACCATCTGGCTTACGGTTTGCGATTGCAGGGCTTGGCCGTGTTCGGGGCAATAGGGCGTGCCCGCGCGGGCAAACAGCAGGCGCAGGTAGTCGTGGATCTCGGTCACCGTGCCCACGGTGGAGCGCGGGTTGTGGCTGGTGGCTTTTTGCTCGATGGAGATGGCCGGCGACAGGCCTTCGATCAAGTCCACATCGGGCTTGTCCATCAGCTGCAAAAACTGGCGCGCGTAGGTGGACAGGCTTTCCACATAACGGCGCTGGCCTTCGGCGTACAGCGTGTCAAACGCCAAGCTGGACTTGCCCGAGCCGCTCAGGCCGGTGATCACCACCAGCTGGTTGCGCGGAATGTCGAGGTCAATGTTTTTGAGGTTGTGGGTGCGCGCACCGCGCACGCTAATGAGGTTTTGCCGCAGCGCAGCGCCCATGTAAGTGCCAGAGGTGCCGGACGCCTCGTTCAAAGCGCCAGCCAGGTCAAAAGGGGTGTGGGGAGTGTTCAAAGCGTGCGCGCCGGGCCAAACTGCTGATTATCGCCAAGGCGGCGTTGTGCCGTTTGGGTGGCGTTTTGGGCGCCCAAAGGCGTAATAATGCAGCCACCCAATTGGAGAACGCAATGGCATCCGTCAACAAAGTTATTCTGCTCGGCAACTGTGGCCGCGACCCCGAAATCCGCTACCTGCCCTCCGGCCAAGCCGTGGCCAACGTCAGCATCGCCACCAGCAGCCGGCGCAAGGACAAAAACACCGGCGAGACCGTGGAAGACACCCAGTGGCACCGCGTCACCTTTTACGACCGCCTGGCTGAAATTGCCGGGGAATACGTCAAAAAAGGCCGACCCATTTACGTCGAAGGCCGCCTGAAATACGGCAAGTACACCGACCAGGCCGGTATCGAAAAAAGCACCGTGGACATCATTGCTACCGAGTTGCAACTGCTGGGCGGGCGTGAAGGCATGGGCGGCCCCAGCGACGGCGAAGACGGCGGCGGCGCCCCGGCACCGCGCCGCATGGCGCCCCCACCCCCGCCCCGCGCACCGCAGCCAGCACCGGCTGCGCGCCAGGCTCCGGCACCGCGCCCGGCCAGTGGATTTGACGATATGGATGACGATATTCCGTTCTGACCCGCGCGTTTTGTAAAAACGCAGATACAAACCTAAAAAGCCCGCGTACGCGGGCTTTTTAGTTGATTGACCGGCCAGTGGGCGCAGGAACGTCAAAGTCGTGCTTCCAGGGTTTGCCACCTTGGGGCTTGCGGTCTTTCTCTTTTGGGTGGCGTTCTCCCTAGGGTGTGCACCCGCGTCGTGCGTAGCTTTGACGTTGGCGCAGCCGTGGCCCGCCGGGTACGTCTAAAGGCGCGGAGTCAATTTCAGGAATTGAACAAAAAACCCGGAAAACGCCGTTTCCTAAGGGAATGTGCGTATGTTTTCCGCCTTTGGCTGCGCGGTGTTTGGATTAGTATGCGTGCAGAGCGCAAAGCTAGTTGCACTCGCGTCTCGGGCCTCGACTGTTCTACGGGCCAGGTGTCCGAGAAACCGTTAATAAATCTGCTTGGATTGGAGAACTTCAAAAATGGCACATGTTGAAACCACCAGCGACGCGGGAATCATCCTCGACCGTCGCCAACTGATTCTTGGGGCGTCTGCAGTCGGTCTGGCTTCCGCCTTCGGCGCGTCACCCGCCTTGGCGCAAAGCGCGCCCAAAAAAGGCGGCACGCTGCGCATGGGTATGGAAGGCGGCTCGCCCTCCGACAGCCTGGATCCGCTGACCTATGCGGACTCCATCCCCATCACCATGAGTCTGATGCTGTGGAACAACTTGGTCGAAGTAGCAGACAACGGCGACGCCACCCCCGAGCTGTTTGAGAGCTGGGAAGTCAAGCCCGGCGCCGCCGAGTGGATCTTCAATGTGCGCAAAGGCATCACCTTCACCTCTGGCAAGACGCTGGACGCCGATGACGTCATCTACTCCATCAATATGCACCGCGGCGAGACCAAATCCCCTGCGAAGTCGCTGCTGGCGGACATCAAAGAGGTCAAAAAGCTGTCGGCCACCCAGGTGCAAATCACCATGAACAAGGGCAACGTCGACTTGCCCTTTAACCTGAGCGATTACCACATCATCGTGGTGCCCAATGGTTTCAAAGATTTCAGCAAACCCGATGGCACGGGCGCCTTCACCCTTGATGAGTTCCAACCTGGCGTGCGTGCCACCTTCAAGCGCAAGCCCGGCAACTACTGGAAGCCTAACCGTGGCAACTTTGACCGCGTGGAACTGATTTACATCGGTGACGCATCGCAGCGCACTACCGCGCTGCAAACTGGCACTGTGGACATCATCAACCGCGTGAGCCCCAAAACCGCCGCCTTGCTGGCCAAGAACCCCGCAGTCAAAGTGTCGCGCACCCCAGGCATGGGCAACCGCTTCTGCTTTGTTGCGCATACCGACAAAGCACCGTTCAACAACCGTGACGTGATGCTGGCGCTCAAATACGGTATCGACCGCCAAAAAATCGTGGACAACGTCTACAGCGGCTACGCATCGATTGGCAACGACAACTGCGTCGGACCGAAGATGAAGTTCTATGACCCCAAGCAGCCCATGAACCGCTTTGACATTGACAAAGCCAAGTTCCACATGAAGAAGTCGGGCCACACCGGCGCCATTGAGTTGCAAGTGTCCGAAGGCGCATTCTCTGGCGCCACCGACGCGGGCCAGATCTTCCAGGAATCGCTCTCCAAGGCCGGTATCAACCTGGACTTGAAGCGTGTGTCTGGCGACGGCTACTGGGACAACGTCTGGCTCAAGCAGCCTTTCTGCGCGGTGTACTGGGGCAACCGTCCCACCATCGACAACCAGCTCACGTCCACCTTTTACGGCGGCAAGGGCAACCCCTGGAACGACAGCCATTTCGAGAACGCCGATTTCAGCAAAACGCTGGAAGCAGCGCGTGTCGAAATCGACCAGAAGAAGCGCCAAGAGATGTATTCGCGCTGCCAAGAGCTGGTGTCGCAAAACGCCGGCATGATTAACTACGCAGTGCAAGATTACCTTGATGCGCACAGCACCAAGCTGCAAGGCCTGACGCCGTCTGGCCGTTACGACATGGGCGACGACCGCATCCCTGAAAAGGGCTGGTTCGCCTAAAGCCGTACAGGCACCGGTCTGCAAACAGCCGGTGGCGTATTACGATGAGAGTTAAGGGGTTGGGTTCGCGCCCGACCCCTTTTTTTCATCTTGTTTTTTGGTACTCTCAAACCCCAGTCCTGTGGGCCACACGGTGCCAAGGGCAAGGCGATTTTTTACTACTCCAAGAACCCCATGGCAAAGCTGATTGTTAACCGACTGCTGCTGGGCATACTGACCTTGTTTGCCGTCTCGGTGCTGATATTTGTCTGCACCCAAATTCTTCCGGGCGACGTGGCCTCTGCCGTGCTGGGCCAGGGTGCGACGCCTGAGGCGCTGGTGGTGTTTCGCCGCGAGCTGGGGCTTGATACGCCCGCTTACCTCCGTTATTGGAACTGGCTGGCGGGCGCGCTGCAAGGCGACTTGGGCGTGGCGCTCACCAATAAGCGCGTCATCATTGACGACTTGCTGCCCCGCTTGCGCAACACCTTGTTTCTGGCCGGTTATGCCGCTTTGGTCGCTATCCCTCTGTCGGTGGGCTTGGGCGTGGTGGCCGCTATCAACGAAGGCAAATGGTCCGACCGGCTGGCCAATGTGCTGACGCTGATTGCCATCTCTTTGCCAGAGTTTTTCATCGCCTACCTATTGATCATCTTTTTTGCGGTGAACGTTCACTGGTTCCCCTCGCTAGCCATGGTGTCTGGCGGCATGGGCTTTGCCGAACGGGTGTACCAAACCACGCTGCCCGCGCTGACTCTGACCTTGCTGGTGGCCGCGCACATGCTGCGCATGACGCGCAGCTCGGTGCTCTCCGTCATGTCCACGCCCTACATTGAGATGGCGTTCCTGAAAGGCGCGCCCCGCCGCCGGGTGATCGTGCGCCACGCCCTGCCCAATGCGGCTGCGCCCATCATCACCGTCATTGCGCTGAACATGGCGTATTTGGTGGTCGGCGTGGTGGTGATTGAGGCGGTTTTTGTTTACCCCGGCCTGGGCCAGTACATGGTGGACGCGGTGTCCAAGCGCGATGTGCCCGTCATCCAAGCCTGCGGCCTGACTTTTGCCACCGTGTTTGTGCTGCTCAACACCCTGGCCGACATCCTGGTGATCCTGGTCAATCCGCGTCTGCGCCACAAGCGCTAGGCCCTTTTCGCTACACACACCATGAAACTGTTTGGACACAAGCTCACCGCTTCGGCCGCCTTTGGCCTGGCCGTCATTGCGATTTTTGTTTTCGTTTCCTTGTTCACGCCCTGGATTGCGCCGTATTCCGAATCGGCCAATGTGGCGGGCACCTGGGATGAGCCCTCGGCCAAGCTGCTGTTTGGCGCCGACCAGATTGGCCGCGACATGCTCACCCGCATGATGTACGGCAGCCGCATGACGATTGGCGTGGCGCTGGCCGTTACCACTTTGTCCTTCGCCATCGGCATCCTCACCGGCCTGGTGAGCGCGGTGGTGGGTGGCTGGGTGGACGTGTTTTTCACCCGCTTGGTGGACGTGATGCTGTCCATTCCCAGTTTGATCTTCGCGCTCATTATTTTGGGCGTGTTTGGTTCCAGCATTCCAACGCTCATCATGACGATTGCGGTGCTCGATTCCACCCGCGTGTTTCGCCTCGCGCGCGCACTGGGCATGAACCTTACCGTGATGGAATACGTGGAAGCCGCGCGCCTGCGCGGCGAGGGCCTGTGGTGGGTGATCACCCGGGAAATTTTGCCCAACGCCTGGGCGCCGCTGGTGTCTGAGTTTGGCCTGCGCTTTTGCTTTAACTTCTTGTTTATCGCCGGTTTGTCCTTTTTGGGCCTGGGCATTCAGCCGCCCTATGCGGACTTGGGCGGCATGGTGCGCGAGAACGCCGCTGCTATTAACTTCGGCATGATGGCGCCCATCTACCCGGCCACGGCGATTGCGCTGCTCACGGTGTCGGTGAACCTGGTGGTGGACTGGATGCTGTCCATCGACGCCCGCCCCTCGGGCGCGCAAGCCGAACTCTAAGAAAGAACGCGCGCTATGGACGAGCAAATTATTCTGAATATCAAGGGCCTGCGCCTGGAAAGCGTGGCGGGCAATGTCATTGTGGACAACGTGGACCTGCAACTGCGCAAGGGCGAGGTGCTGGGCCTGATTGGCGAAAGCGGCGCGGGCAAGTCCACCATTGGCTTGTCCAGCATGTGCTACGCCCGCGCCGGCGTGCATATTGCGGGCGGCGAGGTGAATCTGGGCGGCACCAATATCCGCACCGAGAATGCGGAAGGGCGGCGCCAGATGCGTGGCAAGCGCATTGCCTATATTGCCCAGTCGGCGGCGGCGGCCTTTAACCCGGCGCATAGCCTGATGGACCAGGTGTGCGAGGCGCCCGTGCTGCACAAATTGATGACGCGCCCACAGGCCGAAGCCTGGGCGCGCGAGCTGTTTACCGCGCTGGACCTGCCCAATCCCCAAAGCTTTGGCGAGCGCTATCCGCACCAAGTGTCTGGTGGCCAGTTGCAGCGTGCCATGGCCGCCATGGCCATGTCTTGCCGCCCCGATGTGCTGGTGCTGGACGAACCCACCACCGCGCTGGACGTGACCACGCAGATTGAGGTGCTGATTCTGCTCAAGTCCCTGATTCGCCAGTACCAAACGGCGGCGCTCTACATCACGCACGACCTGGCGGTAGTAGCGCAGGTGGCGGACCGCATCAAGGTGCTGCGCCACGGCAAAGAGGTGGAAGAGGGCCTCACCGAACAAATCCTCCACCACGCCAACCAAGACTACACCGCCCGCCTGGTGGCGGTGCGCGGCGCTGCGGCCAGTGAGCGCGCCGCGCCGGACACCGTCAAGGCGCAATCTGTGTTGTCCGTGAAAGACTGCCACGCCTACTATGGCGACTTCCATGTGGTGCGCGGCGTGTCGCTGGACGTCAAGTTGGGCGAAACCGTGGCCGTAGTGGGCGAGTCGGGCTCGGGCAAGTCCACCCTGGCGCGCATCATCACCGGCCTGTTGGCGCCCCGCAGCGGCGAAATTCTTTTCCAGGGCAAGGCGCTGCCGTCGGCACTCAAGGGCCGCAGCAAAGAACTCAAACGCACCATCCAGCTCGTCTACCAGATACCTGACGTGGCCATCAACCCGCGCCAAAGCGTGCAAGACATTGTGGGCCGCCCGGTGGAGTTTTACTTTGGCGCCGGCCGCGCCGAAGTGCTGGCGCGCGCCAAGGAGCTGATGACCTTGGTGGAGCTGCCGCAAGACTTTTTGCAACGCCGCCCCGGCCAGCTCTCCGGCGGGCAAAAGCAGCGCGTCTGCATTGCCCGCGCCTTGGCCGCCAAGCCCGACCTCATCATCTTGGACGAACCTACGTCGGCGCTGGACCCGCTGGTGGCCGAAGAGATTTTGACGCTCTTGCGCAAGCTGCAACGCGAATTGGGCTTGTCCTACGTGCTCATCACCCACGACCTGGACGTGGTGCACCGCATTGCGCACCGCACCGCCGTGATGCTGCAAGGCCAGTTTGTCGCCTTCGACGAGACCGACAAGATCTTCGATCACCCCGAGCACCCCTACACGCAAAAGCTAATTACTGCGGTGCCGGAAATGCGCGTGGACTGGTTGGATGAGGTGATGGCTAAACGGCAGGCAGTGGTGGCCTGAGGTCTGCTGCCCCAACAAAAACGGCGCCTTGGCGCCGTTTTTGTTGGCGGGGCGCTGTGTGCTGCGCCCGATCCGTCCCTTATGTTTAGACGTTGGAGTCGGGGAAAGATGCCTTGCGCCGGTTCACATAGTCCAGCACTGCCTCGTCGGCGGCAACGTCGAGTGCTGGGGGCACGTATTCGGCCAGTTGCTTTTTCCACAGCGCGTTGGCGCGCACCGACATGTCCAAAGAGCCTTCGGCTTCCCACTGCTCGAAACTGTTGTTGTCGGTGATGGGCGAGCGGTAAAACGCACCTTCAAAATTGGACTGGGTGTGGGCGCAGCCCAAAAAGTGCTTGCCGGGGCCGACTTCGCGGATGGCGTCCATGGCCTGGCCGTTTTCTGTGAGGTCAATGCCGCCCAAGAGTGTGTGCATCATGCCGGCCTGGTCGCAGTCCATGATGAACTTTTCGTAGCCCATGGACAAACCGCCTTCTAGCCAGCCCGCCGTGTGCAGCACAAAGTTGACGCCGCCCAGCGAAGTAGGAATCAAGGTGTTGGCCGATTCAGACGCCGCTTGCGCGTCGGCAATCTTGGAGCCGCACAAAGCGCCACCCGAGCGAAACGGCACACCCAAGCGGCGTGCCAGCGCCGCCATGGCGTACAGCACCAAAGCGGGCTCTGGCGTGCCAAAAGTCGGCGCGCCCGACTGCATGGACATGCTGGAGGCAAAACTGCCCAACACCACCGGCGCGCCGGGGCTGACCAGCTGCACAAAGGCCATGCCCGCCAGCGCTTCGGCCAGGGTTTGCGCGCAGGTGCCCGCCACCGTGACGGGCGACATGGCGCCGGCCAAGATGAAGGGCGTGATGATGGTGGCCTGGTTGGCACGCGCATACACCTTGGCCGCACCGAGCATGGTGTCGTCAAAGGTCATGGGCGAGTTGGCGTTGATCAGGCTAATGCACACGGTTTTGTTTTTGCCGGTCAGCGGGTCGATGAACTGGTTACCAAACAGCGCGCGGGACATTTCTACCGTGTCGTGGGCGCGGTCGGGGTGGGTGACGGAGCCCATATAGGGCTTGTCGCTGTACTTCATGTGCGCGTACACCATGTCAAAGTGGCGCTTGTTAACCGGCAGGTCCACCGGTTCGCAAATCGTGCCGCCCGAGTGGTGCAGCGACTGCGCGGTGTAGGCCAGCTTCACAAAGTTCTGGAAGTCTTCGATGGTCGCGTAGCGCCGACCCTTGTCCAGGTCGCGCACAAAGGGCGAGCCATAAGCGGGCGCGAACACGGTGTTTTTGCCGCCAATGACGACGTTGTTAGCCGGGTTTCGTGCGTGCTGGGTGAACTCGCGCGGCGCGCTGGCCTGCACCAAGGCGCGGCACATGCCGCGCGGCATGCGCACGCGTTCGCCTTTGACGTCGGCACCGGCTTTGCGCCAGATGTCCAGGGCCTCGGCGTCGTCGCGGAAGTCGATGCCCACTTCTTCCAAAATCGTGTCGGCGTTGCGCTCGATGATTTCCAGGCCTTCATCGTCCAGCACTTCGTAGTACGGAATTTTGCGGGTGATGTAGGGCACGGACACGCCGCTGCGGGCGGCACGGGCGGCGCGTTTGGCTTCGCGGCCGCCCGAGGTGCGGCGGTTGCGGGGAGCGGCGGCGTCATGCTGCTCGGTGGGGGTGATTAGGTCGTCCATGGCTTCTCTCCAAGCATGCTTAAGGTGAAAGAACTTTCATCTTGGGCGGGCGCTGCGCGCCTTCATGAAAGTTGAAAGTCGAAAGTTCGGGTGAGGGCGCGCAAAGGGCGCGCGTCTGGTGCGTTCTTGCCTGAGTATCGACAAGCACGAACAGCCACTATAGCCCCTATGCGACGCGCACTTGCCCGCCAACGTCAGGCGCGGCGTGTCGCGTAGGCGCAGTCGCGCGTCGTAAAGCGAACACCGGCGACCGGGCCCCACTCCGCACAATCAAGGCTTCACGCCTTGCGCACCACCCGCGCTGACATTGGAAGGAAGCCGCAATGGCCTTGAGCGTTTTTGACCTGTTCAAGATTGGCATCGGCCCGTCGTCTTCCCACACCGTGGGGCCGATGAAGGCTGCGGCCTTGTTCGCCCACGCTTTGCGGGCCGATGGGCAACTCGCCACGACCGAGCGGGTGGAAGTGCGCCTCTACGGCTCCCTGGGCGCCACCGGAAAAGGCCACGGCACCGACACGGCCGTCATGTTGGGCCTGGAGGGCGCGCAGCCCGACACGATTGACCCCGATGCCATCGCCGAGCGCCTGAAAACCATGCGCAGCAGCAAAACCCTGCGCTTGGGGGGCGAAAAGACAATCGCCTTTGCCGAGAAGACGGACGTGCTTTTCTTGCGCCGCGAAACACTGTCTTACCACCCCAACGGCGTCAAGTTCATGGCCTTTGACGCCAGTGGCGCCTTGCTGCAAGAGCGGCGCTATTTTTCGGTCGGGGGCGGCTTTGTCGTGTCGCAAGAAGACGCCGACGCCCACAACGCCAGTACCGGGACAGTGCCGCGCATCGTGCCCGACCCCACCAAGGTGCGCTTTCCCTTTGCCAGCGGCGACGCGCTCTTGGCCATTTGCGCGGGCAGCGGCCTGACCATCGCCCAGGTGATGCGCGCCAACGAATTGGCCTGGCGCAGCGACGCCGAAGTCAACGCCGGCCTGGACCGCATCTGGGACGCCATGAAAGCCTGCGTGGCGCGCGGCATCCGCACCGAAGGCCACCTGCCCGGCAACCTGCTGGTCAAACGCCGCGCCGCCGAGTTGCACCGCAGTTTAAGCAGCCAACCTGAGCAGGCGCTCAAAGACCAACTCACGATTCTGGACTTTGTCAACGTCTACGCCATGGCCGTCAACGAAGAAAACGCCGCCGGTGGCCGCGTGGTCACCGCGCCCACCAACGGTGCGGCGGGCATCGTGCCCGCTGTGATGCACTACTACGACCGCTTTTGTGCCGGCGCCAACCAAAGCGGCATCCGCGACTTTTTGCTCACGGCTGGTGCCATCGGCCTTTTGTATAAGGAAAACGCGTCGATCAGCGGCGCCGAAGTCGGCTGCCAGGGCGAGGTGGGCGTAGCCTGCTCCATGGCCGCTGCTGGCTTGGCCGCTGTCATGGGCGGCACGCCCATGCAAGTAGAAAACGCCGCCGAAATCGGCATGGAACACAACCTGGGCCTGACCTGCGATCCGGTGGGTGGGCGGGTGCAAATACCGTGCATCGAGCGCAATGCCATGGGCTCGGTGAAGGCGCTGAATGCGGCGCGCATGGCGCTGCGGGGGGATGGCACGCACTTTGTGTCGCTGGACCAGGTGATTAAGACCATGCGGGATACGGGGCGGGACATGATGACGAAGTATAAGGAGACGTCTCGCGGCGGGCTCGCGGTCAATGTGATTGAGTGCTGAATTGTGGATCTTGCAAATTTGGCTTTTGATTGCCCCTATATCCTCTTCGGCTGGTCGCGCCCGGCGGGGGGCTTTGATTGGCAATTTGGGTTTGTTGCGGCGCCTGCGGTGTTGCTGGTGAAGTGTTCTTCTGCTTATGTTCCCTGCGGGGCTGCTATTGATTACCCCCACATCCCCCCCGCTCCTTCGCCCCCGGCGGGGACGGAGGGGGGCCTTAATTGGCAATTTGGGTTTCTTGCGGCGCCTGTGGTGTTGCGGGTGAAGTGTTCTTCTGCTTATGTGACCTGCGGGTCGGCTATTGATTGCCCCCACATCCCCCCCGCCCCTTCGCCCCCGGCGGGGACGAAGGGGAGCTTGAACAGCCAATTTGGTTTTGTCGCGCCGACTACGGTGCTACTGCCGAAAGGTTGCGGTGCGCTTTTGGTGGCCTACATGGGCGTGCGCGGCGGTCGTAGTCAATGGCTGACGGGTGGGAGTGCCGACAGGCGGTGCGCGAGCAGGTGCCGCGCCGATAGGCGCAGCGCCGCTGCGGCTGCTGCTGCGCACGATGTTCGCGCCAGCGAACGAGCACGCAGCCTCCAGTTGCCATTCGGCCGTGCTGAGCAACGCAGCGGCGCTCGGATCAGGGCGGGCGCATGTTTGAGCGAAGCGAGTTTGCGCCTGACCCCGAGCGGCGCGAGTAGCGCAAGGCAGCCCGCAGGGCCACGGCCGGCGGCTCGCCTTTCTTTTGCTTACTTTTCTTTGGCGAAGCAAAGAAAAGTGAGTCGGCCTCCAGGCCGAAACCCGGTATCCCCAAATGCAAATGCAAACTCCCCCTTTTCGCACCGCAATGCAATGACGAAAGAACCGTTCTTTTCGCCACTCGCCCGTGCTGAGCAACGCAGCGGCGCTCGGATCAGGGCGGGCGCATGTTTGAGCGAAGCGAGTTTGCGCCCGACCCCGAGCGGTGCGAGTAGCGCAAGGCAGCCCGAAGGGCCACGGTCGACGGCTCGCCTTTTCTTTGGCTACTTTCTTTTGGCGAAGCAAAAGAAAGTAGCTCGGCCTCCAGGCCGAAACCCGGCAACCCCGAATTCCCAAGCAAAATAGCCCATTTTGCGCACTCTGATGCATTGACGAAAGAATCCCCGTGAGTCACTTTTCCATCTTCGCGCTCGCGCGCAACGCCCTGTCGTACCACGAGAACTGGCAAAAGCAGTGGCGCAGCCCGGCGCCCAAGGCCAGTTATGACGCCATCATTGTGGGCGGCGGCGGCCACGGCTTGGCCACGGCTTACTACCTGGCCAAAGAGCACGGCATGCGCAATATTGCGGTGGTGGAGCGTGGCTGGTTGGGTGGCGGCAACACCGCGCGTAACACGACCATCGTGCGCTCCAACTACCTGTGGGACGACGCAACGCACCTGTACGAAAAAGCCCTGCAACTCTGGGAAGGCCTGTCCCAGGAGCTGAACTACAACACCATGTTCAGCCAACGCGGGGTGATGAACGTGGGCCACTCGCTGCAAGACATGCGCGACATCCACCGCCGCGTGAACGCCAATCGCCTGAACGGCGTGGACGGCGTGGTGCTCAGCCCCGAAGAGATCAAGGCCATGGTGCCCATCATGAACACCAGCAGCAGCCTGCGTTACCCGGTGATGGGCGCGTCCTTCCAGCCGCGCGCCGGTGTGGCGCGCCACGACGCGATTGCCTGGGGCTTTGCCCGCGCTGCCGACCGGCTGGGCGTGGACATCATCCAAAACTGCGAAGTGATTGGCGTGCAGCGCGAAGGCGACCAGGTGGTGGGCATAGAGACCACGCGCGGCGTGATCAAGAGCAAAAAGATTGGCGTGGTAGCTGCGGGCCACAGCACGGTGATTGCCGACATGGCGGGCATCCGCCTGCCGCTGGAGAGCCACCCCCTGCAAGCGCTAGTGTCTGAGCCCATGAAGCCCATCTTGCACACGGTGGTCATGTCCAACGCCATCCACGCTTACGCCAGCCAGTCCGACAAGGGCGACCTGGTGATTGGCGCAGGCATTGACAGCTATGTGGGTTACGGCCAGCGCGGCTCGTTCCCGGTGATTGAGCACACGCTGCAAGCCATCTGCGAGCTGTTCCCCATCTTCCGCCGGGTGCGTATGAACCGCCAGTGGGGCGGCATTGTGGACGTGGCGCCCGATGCCTGCCCCATCATCTCCAAGACCCACATCAAGGGCCTCTACTTCAATTGCGGCTGGGGCACCGGTGGGTTTAAGGCGACGCCGGGGTCCGGGTGGGTGATGGCGCACACGATTGCGCAGGATAGGCCGCATGCGCTCAATGCGGCGTTTGATTTGAACCGGTTTACTACGGGGCATCTCATTGATGAGCATGGTGCGGCTGGGGTGGCGCATTGAGCATGAGTGTGTTTTTGTTTCACGTGGTGCCCTGCGGGGCGGCTCTTGTTTGCCCCCACATCCCCCCCGCCCCTTCGCCCCCGGCGGGGACGAAGGGGAGCCTGAACAGCCAATTTGATTTTGTCGCGCCGACTACGGTGCTACTGTCGAAAGGTTGCGGTGCGGGTTTGATTGCCCCCATGGGTTGGCGTGGCGGTCGTAGTAAATGGCTGACGGGTGGGAGTGCCGACAGGCGGTGCGCGGGCAGGGGCCGCGCCAATAGGCGCAGCGCCGCTGCCGCTGCGGCTGCGCACGATGTTCGGGCCAGCGAACGAGCACGCAGCCTCCAGTTGCCATTCGGCCGTGCTGAGCAACGCAGCGGCGCTCGGATCAGGGCGGGCGCATGTTTGAGCGAAGCGAGTTTGCGCCTGACCCCGAGCGGCGCGAGTAGCGCAAGGCAGCCCGAAGGGCCACGGCCGGCGGCTCGCCTTTCTTTTGCTTACTTTTCTTTGGCGAAGCAAAGAAAAGTGAGGCGGCCCCAGGGCCGCAACCCGGTATTGAAATTTTCATCTTCAAGCGAGCAAGAACCACTTTTATGCTTCAAATAACCTGCCCTTGGTGCGGCCCCCGCGCCGAAAGCGAATTCAGCTGCGGCGGCGAGGCGCACATCGCCCGCCCGCTCGATACCGACGCCCTGAGCGACGAACAGTGGGGCGATTACCTGTTTATGCGCAAAAACCCCAAAGGTCTGCACCGCGAACAGTGGTTGCACGCAGCGGGTTGCAGGCGCTGGTTCAATGCCGAGCGCCACACCGTGAGCTACGCGTTCACCCAGTTTTACAAACCCGGCGAGGCGCCCCAGGGCGGCGCCAGTGCAGGAGTTGCCCCATGAGCGGCAGCCGCATTCCCGCGCGGGGCGAGCGCGTTGACCGCTCCAAAACCGTCAAGTTCAAGTTCAATGGCCGGGTCTACAAGGGCTTTGCCGGGGACACCTTGGCATCTGCTCTGCTGGCCGCAGGCGAGAGCCTGTTTTCGCGCTCGTGGAAGTACCACCGGCCACGTGGCATCGTCACCTCCGGCATCGAAGAGCCGTCGGCGCTGGTGCAGCTTGAATCGGGCGCCCACACCATTCCCAACGCCAAAATGCCCGAGGTGGAGTTGTACGACCGCCTGACTGCTGAAAGCGTCAACGGCTGGCCCAGCACCTTGAGCCGCCTGCTGAGCCCCAACCGCTGGGGCACGCCGCTGTTTCCGGCCGGGTTTTATTACAAGACCTTTATGTGGCCGGCCAAGGCCTGGATGTTTTACGAGCGCATCATCCGCAAGGCCGGTGGCCTGGGCGCGGCGCCGGAAGTGGAAGACACGGCCCGCTATGTGCACCAAAACGCGCATTGCGACGTGTTGGTGGCCGGGGGCGGCGTGGCCGGGCTGGCAGCTGCGCTGGCAGCGGCGCGCAGCGGGGCGCGGGTGATAGTGGCCGAGCTAGGCCCGGTGCTGGGCGGTTCGGCGCACCGCCTGCCGGGCACCATTGACGGCATGTCGGCCTCCGCCTGGGTGCAAGCGGCCCTCACCGAGCTGGCGGTCCACCCGGAGGTGCGCATCATCAAGCGCGGCGTGGTGTTTGGCTACCACGACCACAACTTTGTGACCATCCGCGAGTCCTTGAACGACCATGTGCCGCTGGAGCAACGCAGCGGCTTTCGCGAGCACCTGTGGCGCGTGCGCGCCACCCAAGTGGTGCTGGCCACCGGCGCCCACGAGCGCCCCATGGTGTTTGGCAACAACGACCTGCCCGGCGTGATGCTGTCTTCGGCCATGGCCGACTACCTGGGGCTCTATGGCGTGCTGGTGGGCAAAAACCTGGTCTTGCTGACCAATAACGACAGCGCTTATGCCGACGCCCTGTCCCTCAAAGGCGCGGGCGCCGCCGTGACCGTGGTAGACACGCGGCCCGAGAGCAAGGCCACAGGCAGCCTGGTGCAAGAGGCCAAGGACGCAGGCGTCACCGTCTTGCGCGGCCATGTGCCCCTGCACGCCAGCGGCAGCGTGGCGGTGGAGTCCGTCACCGTGTGCCAGATGGTGGGCCAAGGGGCAGACGCCCGCGCCAGTGGCACCAAGCGCGTGCTCGCCTGCGACGCCCTGGGCATGGCCGGGGGCTGGAACCCGGCCATCCACCTGTATTCGCACTCCGGCGGCAAGGCGGTGTGGAACGACGCTACTTGCTCCTTCCAACCCGGCACGCCCATGCCCGGCCAGGCCAGCGTGGGCGCTTGCGCCGCCACAGTCACCTTGGCCCAGACTTTGGCAGACGCCAGCCAGGCCGGCGCCGCTGCGGCCACGGCGGCGGGCTTTGCCGCCACGGTGCAAAGCTTTGTGGTGACCGAGCCGGTGCAAGAGCCCATCGCCGCCTTCTGGATCGCCGAAACCGGTGAACCCGTGTCGCGCCGCGCCAAGGCCTTCATCGACTACCAAAACGACGTGGGCGCCAGCGACATCGAGCTGGCGGTGCGCGAGGGCTTTGAGTCGATTGAACACATCAAGCGCTACACCGCCATGGGCTTTGGCACCGACCAGGGCAAGCTGGGCAATATCAACGGCATGGCGCTGGCCGCACGCGCTTTAGGCAAGCCCATCGACAAGGTGGGCACCACCACCTTCCGGCCCAATTACGTGCCTATCAGCTTTGGCGCCTTTGCCGGACTGGAGCGCGGCGACCTGTTTGACCCGGCGCGCCACACCAGCCCGCACGCCCAGCACGTGGCCGCTGGCGCCCCATTTGAAGACGTGGGCCAGTGGAAGCGCCCCTGGTACTTTCCCAAGCCGGGCGAGGACATGCACCAGGCGGTCAACCGTGAGGTGCTGGCGGTGCGCAATGGCGTGGGCATCATGGACGCCTCCACCCTGGGCAAGATCGACATCCAGGGACCGGATGCGGCCAAGCTGTTGAACTGGATGTACACCAACCCATGGCTCAAGCTGGAGATTGGCAAGGCGCGCTACGGCCTGATGCTGGATGAAAACGGCATGGTATTTGACGACGGCGTGACCGTGCGCCTGGGCGAAGAGCGCTTTTTGATGACCACCACCACCGGCGGTGCGGCGCGCGTGCTGGGCTGGATGGAGCGTTGGGTGCAAACCGAGTGGCCGGACATGCAGGTGTTCATAACCACGGTCACCGAGCAATGGTCCACCTTTGCCGTCGTCGGCCCCAAGAGCCGCGCCGTGGTGCAAAAGCTGTGCAGCGACGTGGATTTGTCGCCCGAGGCGTTCCCCTTTATGAGCTACCGCGAAGGCACGGTCGCAGGCGTCAAAGCGCGCATCATGCGCATCAGCTTCTCGGGCGAGCTGTCCTTTGAGGTGAACGTGCCCTCGCACACCGGCGCCCACGTGTGGCGCGAATTGATGGCTGCGGGTGCGGAGTTCGACATCACGCCCTACGGCACGGAGACGATGCACGTGCTGCGGGCGGAGAAGGGCTACATCATCGTCGGCCAGGAAACCGATGGCTCCATCACCCCCTACGACTTAGGGATGGGTGGCATGGTGTCCAAGACCAAAGACTTTCTGGGTCGCCGCTCTTTGAGCCGCAGTGACACCGCCGCCAGCGACCGCAAGCAACTCGTGGGCTTGCTCACCGACGACGCCGCCACCGTGCTGCCCGAGGGTGCGCAAGTCACCCGCAGCGCCACCTTGCCCGCGCTGCCCGTGCCCATGGTCGGCCACGTCACGTCGAGCTATTTCAGCCCCACCGTAGGTCGCCCGATTGCCATGGCGGTGGTGCGAGGCGGTTTGTCGCGCATGGGCGAGAAGGTTTATGTGCCGCTGGTGGATGGGCGCATTGTTGCCGCCACCATTTGCAGCCCGGTCTTTTACGACCCCGAAGGGAAACGTCACCATGTCTAATGTTGTTCTAGAAAGCCCCTTGGCCGCCATCACCGGCCAGGGCCCGCGCGTGCTGTCGGTTGACGGCGCCAGCGTCACCTTGGGTGAAGCAGCCTTGTGCGACATGCTCAACATCCGTGGCAACGCCGCCGACGTCGCTTTTGTGCAGGCCGTGCAACAGGCCACCGGTCTGGCGTTGCCCTTGGTGGCCAACACCGCGACTTTGGGCGAGTCTGGCCAACTGCTGTGGCTCGGACCCGACGAGTGGGTGCTCAAACTTCCCCTCAACGGCGCGCACTACCAGCACCCTAGCCCCGCAGAGGCCATGGAGGCCACCTTGCGCAGCGCCTTGGCGGGCAAGCACGTGTCGCTGGTGCCCGTGGGCCACGGCTTTACCACGCTGACGGTGCAGGGCACGGGGGCGGCTTCTCTTCTGGCGCGTGGCTGCCCGCTGGACTTTCATCCCCGCGCGTTTGCCGCCGGGGCGGTGGCGCAAAGCCACGTGGCCAAGGCAGGCGCCACCATCGTCTGCTTGGAAGCGGGTACCCACTTTGAGCTGACCGTGCGCCGCAGCTTTGCCGACTACCTGTACCGCTGGCTCTGCGAAGCCGGTGCCGCTTAGGCGCGGGGCGGGGCTGGCCCCCGCTGCCTGTCGCCTGCATCTCCATCACTTTTTCTTTGGAGGTAGCCCATGGCCTATTCCTTGGGCATTGACACCGGCGGCACGTTCACCGACGCGGTGCTGCTGGACGAACGCAAACAGGTCGTGGCGTCGGCCAAAAGCCTGACCACGCGCTTTGACTTGGCCCAGGGCATTGCCGGGGCCTTGGACCAACTGCCCCGGGAATGGCTGGCGCAGGTGAGCTTGGTGTCCTTGTCCACGACGCTCACCACCAACTCGGTGGTGGAGGGGCGCGGCTCGCCGGTGTGTGTGCTGCTCGCAGGCTACGACGCGCTACAGGTCAAAAGCAGCGGCTTGGTCGATTTGCTGGGCAACGAGGGCATTGTGTGTTTGGGCGGCGGCCACGACGCCGGGGGCATCGCCACCCAGGCGCTGGACGAGGCTGCCGCGCGCGCGACCATAGCGCAGCACATGGGCAGGGTGTCGGCGTTTGCCATATCCGCCACCTTTGGCGTGCGCAACCCGGCGCACGAGCTGCAGTTGCGCGCCTGGGTGCAAGACATGTGCGATGTGCCGGTCACCTGCGGACACGAACTGGCGTCCAGCCTGGGCGCGCCCCGGAGGGCGCTGACTGCGGCGCTCAACGCCCGCATGATTTTTCACGTCAAGGCGCTGATCGAGTCGGTGCAGCGCACCCTGGCCGCACGCGCGATTGACGCGCCGCTGATGGTAGTGCAGGGCGACGGCTCGCTCATCAACGTGGCCAGTGCGTTGCGCCGCCCGGTCAACACCGTGCTCTCGGGCCCGGCGGCCAGCGTGCTGGGCGCCTGCGCCTTAAGCGGCTTGCAAAACGCCGTGGTGGCCGACATGGGCGGCACCACCACTGACATCGCTGTAGTGCGCAACGGTCTGCCCGAACTCAGCTTTGACGGCGCGCTAGTGGGCAACTGGCGGCCCATGGTCGAGGCGGTCAAGGTCTACGCTGTGGGGCTGGGGGGGGACAGCGAGGTGCGCCTGCACGGTGGCGAGGGCCTGACCATTGGGCCGCGCCGCGTGGTGCCTATCAGCCTGCTGGCGCACCAGCACCCGCACATTCTGGCCGCGCTGGAACGTCAGCAAAACGAGACCCCACACGCCAGCCAAATGCGTTTTGCCCAGCGCCTGCACGCCGACGCCGCACTCCTGGCGCGCCTGAACGACGACGAGTTGTATGCCTGGGAATGCCTGGCATCAGGCCCGGTGGACCTGGAGCGCGCCAATATGGAAAACCGGGCGCTTGCCCGCGCCATCGCCCGCCTGGAGCGCAAGGGCCTGGCCATTTACAGCGGCTTTACCCCCAGCGACGCGGCCCATGTGCTGGGCCTCTCCGCCCACTGGAGCGCCGCAGGTGCCACCTTTGCCGCGCGCATCTGGGCGCGCCAAATGCGCCATATGTACGGCCTGGGCAGTTGGAAGCAGGGCGACGCCATCGGCCCGGCGCAAGACGTGGTCGCCAAGGTGGGGGAAACGATTTGCCAAAAGCTGATCGAAGCCGGCTTGAACGACGCCGGGCAGATGAACGAGTCGTCGGCTGGCAAAGTGGCTGCGCTGCTGACCACCATGGCGCTGGCCGGGGGCAAAGTAGCTCGGGCTCAGGCCGGGGCGCAGGCTCAGGCGGAAGCGGAAGCGGAAGCGGAGGTCCTGGCTGCGCCGCAGGTCCAGGCGGCGGACGGCGCAAGCGCGGCTGCTGCGGCCAGCGCTGCCGCGCAGACCCCGGTGTTTCAACTGCAGTTCTCGCCCACCATGCCGCTGGTGGGTGTGGGCGCACCGGCTGCCAGCTACTACCCGGCCGTGGCGCGTGGCCTGGGCGTGGCCTTGGTACTTCCCCAGCATGCCGAGGTAGCCAACGCCGTGGGCGCAGTGCTGGGCCAGGTGTCGCAGCGCGTGCACATCACGCTCACCCAGCCGGCGCGCGGCGTGTTCAAGGTGTTTACCGCCCAAGGCCCGGTGGATTTTGGGGATTTGGCGTCTGCTGTTGCGCATGCGCAAGCCCTTGCCGGGGCGCAGGCCAGCGAACGCGCTTTGGCCGCCGGGGCCGACGGCGTGGCCGTGGTGTTTAGCCAACGCAACAACAGTGTGGACAACGACATTGACGGCAATGTGTTTTTTGAGGCGGTAGTCACCGCCACCGCCAGCGGGGCGCCGCTGCGCAAACCAGCGCGCTAGCGCAAACGAGCGCATGTTCGCCCAGCGAACGCCGACGTAGGGCAGTGCGCGGCCTGCGAAATGAATAAAAAAATGTATTTTTAGAGAAATAAATGATGAAATCATGCGCAAATGCAAAAATTGTGTAGATAATAGGGCTGACGTTAACTTCCTGTACTGCGTGAAATCGCAAAAACGCCTGAAATTCGGCACTATTCTTGATTTTTCCGGTACGATTTTTGCATGAGCCTAAGCCGATATGACGAAAACTACCCAACTTAATGTGCCCGTAGCAAGCCAGCTTCGCGTCGCAGCGACGCTCAAGCGGTTTATGCGGGGTCTCAAGCCCAGCAAGGGAGAAGTTGCGACGTCAGCTCTGTCCTTGGCGATTTTGGTATTTTTGGTGGAGGAGGCGCGTGCCGCTGGTGCCGATCTTGGTGCGCAAGCGCAGCCTGAGATGGCCAGTGGAAGCGAATTGGAATCTGTACGCCAGCTCTTTGGCGCTGCGGGTGCAGATGCGGTGGCGGGCGTTGACTTCACCGCCATTGCGGACGCCTTGGCTGAATTGAATGAAGCCCATGCCGCGTCCATGGATGACGCAGGTGATGGATTGGCCCTTGATGCAATCCAAGGCGAAGAGACTTTGGACAACGCGGCGCAGTGGGTGGACGTGGATGTTGCGCTGGTGTCTGATTACCTCGTGGATGCGGTGCAATACGCGCAGTTAACGGTGCCCCCCGTGGCGGAAACCGCCGATGCGACAAGCGCAGCCTCCGCTCCATCTTTTGCGGATGGATTGGCCGTTCCGTTGCCTCTGGTGTTGCTAGGTTTGGCCTTCCCTTTGGTAGTCGGCAATCTGTCGTCCACGCCTTCACCGCACATCAATGTAGTCCTCGATACCGTGGCCCCCATGGTTGTTTCGATGACTGCCTCGGCTGCGAATGGCACGCTGACTTTGGTTTACAACGAAGCGCTTGATGCCGCGCATCTTCCTGTTACCTCTGCGTTCGTGGTGAGCATTGGTTCAACAGTTTACGAGCTGGACCATGTTGCAGCCGATGGCAGCAGCTTGGTTTTGTACCTCAAGGGTAGTTTTACCTCCGGTGCTTTGGTCAGCATTGTGTACACCGACCCGGCGGGCAACCAGACGTTGGCGGTGCAAGATGCTGCCGGTAACGATGCTGCGGGTTTCAGCCTGAGCAAGTTGGCAGATGGATACATATCTGGTGCCCAGATTTACCTGGACGTAAATGGAGATGGCATTGCGCAAGACAGCGAAAAGCTAGTAGGCGTTCTTACTGACACCAACGGCAATTTCTTTATGCCGTCGGACGCCAATCCTCATAGTTACGCCATCATTGCGGTCGGCGGTATCAACACGGATACCGGACTTGCCAACACGATTTCCTTGAAAGCTCCGGCGGGTGCTACTACGGTCAACCCATTGACGACCATGGTTCAGTCCATGTTGGAGGCGAATCCTGGCCTGTCTGTCACTGACGCCGTCCGAAACGTGGCGCTTTCGCTAGGGCTAGACCCGGATACTGACCTCACCAGTTATGACCCCTTGTCGGTTCTCGCAGCTGGAACCGATGCCGAAAAAGCCGCCGCCTTTACCGCCCAAAAAGCGGCCGCGCAAATCGTTGCGATGATCAGTTTGGCTTCCAATGGGGACCCTGCATTAGCCCAATCATTGCTGGCTAATTTGGCCAATGTAATGAAGGATGGCAAACCCATCGATCTTGCTGATGCGGATGTACTGGCGGCGATGTATGTGGGTGTTGAGGTGAGCGATTCGGTCAAAGAGTCCGTGCAGTCTGCCGCTTCGCAAATCGGTTCAGCGACCTCGTTGGATGATTTGGAACAAGCGCAAAAAGAAACACTAGGCACCGTCAAAATCAGCGGCGACAACAGCGGTGGTCTGCTGGAGTCCAACGTAGCTGAGTCGGTGTCGGGTACATTGGCTACCGACTCATCGACAGATACGCAGTTTGCTGTGCAAAGCGGGGTTGCTGGCACCAACGGCTACGGCAAGTTCAGCATTGGCGCCGATGGCGTATGGACTTATATTGCCAACTCTGCGTACAACGAGCTGGGTGTGGGGCAGACCTACACAGACAAATTTACAGTCTCGACTACTGGCGGAGTTACCAAAGTCGTAACCATCACCATCACCGGCACCAACGACGTGCCCACCATTGGCACGGCAGTCCTGGCGCAAACGGCCACGGAAGGCGGCGACAGCGTCACTTTGAACCTGCTCCAAGGCGCAAGCGACGTCGACAGCGGCGACACGCTGAGCCTAACGGACGTGACCTACCAAATCGGCTCGGCAGCTGCCAGCAGCGTGGTACCTACGGGCCTGAGCCTGAGCGACGCCGGCGTGCTCACCGTCGACCCCACCAACGCAGCCTTTAACGCCTTGGGCGTAGGCCAGAGCCAGGCCATAACCGTCAGCTACACCATCAGCGATGGCAAGGGAGGCACGGTAGCGCAGACGGCGACGGTCACCATCACCGGCGCATCGCAGACGGTTGAAATTAATTTGTCTTCGGCGTTGGAACTGTACAGCGCGGGTACTTATTACAGAGATGATGACAATCTAACCGTCGATGTAACGAATAGCGACATAAGCGCTGCTGGAAGCCTCGCCGGTCTTAGTTTGAGTAATTTGGGCGCCCTGGGCGTAGATGCGATTGACATCAACGGTAGCGCCAGCAATGCGACGTTGCACATCAGCAGCGCAGACATGCTGGCCGTGCACAGTGCAGGACTTAGTTTTGCGGCGGGCGACACGATCACGCTGGATGTGAATACGACTGACGACATTAGTGTCTCGGGCTCTTACCTCTCGGGTAGTTTGAGTGGTGCCATCAGTGGCATGTCGCACGGCCTGAGCTTGAGCGACCTAGGCACCTTGGGCGTGGATGTGATCGACATCGGCGGCAGCAGCACCAACGCGCTATTGCACATACACAGCGCAGACACGCAGGCCATGAGCGATGCTCACCTGAAATTTGCCACTGG
>CANEVH010000024.1 GCA_947442105.1 Comamonadaceae bacterium
AAGGCGGGTGTGTAAGTGCGATGGGTGCGTCGCATTTGGTGTGTTGAATTCTCTGAATCTTTGAGCATGATGTGCGCGATGTGTTGCGTGCACACGATCTTGCAAAACGTAGAGCGTCAATTCAAGAGGGGGATGGCCGGACGCTTACATTTAACTATCCCTAGGTTCTCCCCCGCGTCCGCCTTGGCGCACAGCACATTGCAAACAGCAAATAGGCCTGAACACCACGCCCTACCCGAAACGGCTTTGGCCAAGTCTGTCACCTAAAATCCGCCCGTTCCAGCACGGAACGCCCACCTTTGGCAGTGCCTGTTTCCACCCTTCGAAAGCTCCGCATGCAAATCTCACCCACCATTTTCAAAGCCTATGACATCCGGGGCATCGTCCCGTCCACCGTCGATGAAGAAGTCGCCTTGCGTCTGGGCCGTGCTTTTGGCACGCTTGCGCTGCGCCAAGGGCAAACCACCGTGGCGGTGGGGCGCGACGGGCGTTTGAGCGGCCCCATGCTTGCCGCAGCGCTGGTGCGCGGCCTGCAAGACGTGGGCGTGCAGGTGATTGACGTGGGCATGGTCACCACGCCCATGCTGTACTTTGCGGCCTGCACCTTGTGCAACAGTGGCATCCAGGTGACCGGCAGCCACAACCCGCGCGACTACAACGGCTTCAAGATGGTGATGGGCGGCAAGGCCATTTACGGCGACGAGATTCAGGCCCTGCGCCAGATGATGGTGGACGAAACCTGGTCCCTGCAAAGCGGCGGCGGTTGCACCAGCGCAGACGTATTGCCCGCTTACACCGCAAAGATTGTGGGCGACATTCGCCTGGCGCGCCCCCTGAAAATTGTGGTGGACTGCGGCAACGGCGCGGCCGGCGCCTCGGCCCCGGCTATTTTGCGCGCCATTGGCTGCGAGGTGACCGAGCTGTTTAGCGAAGTCGACGGCAACTTCCCCAACCACCACCCCGACCCCAGCAAGCCCGAAAACCTGCGCGACCTGATTGCCGCCTTGCAGGCCAGCGACGCTGAACTTGGCCTGGCCTTTGACGGCGACGGCGACCGTTTGGGCATCGTCACCCGCGATGGCAGCAATATATTCCCCGACCGGCAAATGATGCTGTTTGCCCAAGACGTGCTATCGCGCGTGCCCGGCGGCACCATTGTGTTTGACGTGAAATGCTCGCAGCGCCTGGCCCCGGCCATTGAGGCCGCTGGTGGCGTGCCGCTGATGTTCAAAACCGGCCATTCGCTGATCAAGGCCAAGATGCGCGAGCTCGATTCACCCCTGGGCGGCGAGATGAGCGGCCACATCTTCTTTAAAGAACGCTGGTTTGGCTTTGACGACGGCACGTATGCCGGTTGCCGTTTGCTGGAGATTGTGAGCAAGGTGGCGGATTCGAACGCGCTGCTCAATGGCTTGCCCACCAGCTTTTCCACGCCCGAACTCAACGTGGCTTGCGCCGAGGGTGAGCCACCGGCCGTGGTGGCGCAACTGGTGGCGCGCGCAGATTTTGCGGCTCCGGCCACCATCAACACCATAGACGGCTTGCGCGTGGACTGGCCAGACGGCTTTGGCCTGGTGCGCGCCTCCAACACCACGCCGGTGCTGGTGCTGCGCTTTGAGGGCCACACGCCCGAGGCGCTTGCGCGCATTGAAGCGGCCATGCTCGCGCTGCTGCACGCGGTAAAACCCGACGCGCAGTTTGGGCAATCGGCGCATTGAACACACCATTGGCGCGCCGGGGCTCCATGCGCGTCTTGATCGTCAAGCTCTCGTCCCTGGGCGACGTGGTGCAGACCATGCCGGTGGTGCACGACATTCGCCAGGCCTTTCCGCATGCGCAGATTGACTGGGTGGTGGAAGAGGCTTTTGCCCCCCTGGTGCAAAAAGTCGTCGGCGTGCAGCGCGTGCTGCCTATTGCGCAGCGGCGCTGGCGCAAATCCTGGTTTGCCGCGCCCACCCGGCGCGAGCGGGCGGCGTTCGCCAAGCTGCTGCGGGAGCAAGCCTATGACGCGGTGATTGATTTCCAGGGCCTCGTCAAATCCGCCCTGGTAGCGCGCAGCGCGCGCCTGGCGCCCGGCGGCTTTCGCGCCACCTATGCCAATGCCAGCGAGGCCTGCGCCTACGAGTGGCCGGTGCGCCATCTGCTGGACCGCTTGCTGCCCATGCCCCGGCGCATCCACGCGGTGGCGCGCTACCGGCTGTTGGCCGCGCAGGCGCTGGGCTACGCGGTGGACGGCCCCCATACCTATCCGCTGGCGCCCCTGGTGGCAGCCTCGATGGCGAAGGCGAAGGCGGAGGTGGCCGCGGACGTGGCGGCGGGTGCGCATTACGGCGTGGTGCTGGCCCACGGCACCACGCGGGCAGACAACGAGTGGCCTGTGGGCGACTGGATCGCCTTGGGCCAGCAGCTCATTGCCCAAGGCCACACGGTGGAGCTGCCGCAGGTGGGAGCGGTGGAGCTGGCGCGCGTGCAAGGCATTGCGCAGGCGCTGGGACCGCAGGCCCGCGTGTGGCCCGCGCTGTCGCTGGCGCAGGTGGCGCAGCGCATGGCGGCCTCACGCGGGGTGGTTGGGGTGGATTCGGGCTTGAGCCACCTGGCTGTGGCGCTGGACCTGCCGCATGTGCAAATCTTCAGCCAATCGCGCGCCTGGCGTGCCGGGCCGGTGGGTTGCGCCTACCAAGTGGCTGTGGGTGGCGATGCAGCGCCCAGCGTGCCCGCGGTGTGGGCAGCGTGGCAGGCGGTGGGCGCCGCCTACGCGGCGGCTAAGGGGCATGCGCCTTGACGCGCCTGAGCAATGCTGGGGCGCCGAGAGCCACCACGCGCGGACCCGCTGAGCTGCGCTGGCATGAACGCCTGGCATTGGGCTTGTACAGCGCGGTGCTGGTGCGGATTCAGGCGCTGCTGCGCCGCAAGCTGCGCCAGCGTGCGCGCCTGGAGCCGGTCTACGCGCAGGACATGGAAGAGCGCTTTGGTCACTACCGCCGGGGCACCCCGCAAGAGGGTGGCTATATCTGGATCCATGCCGTCTCTTTGGGGGAGACCCATGCGGCCGCAACGCTGCTGCGGCACCTGCGCGCGGCCTTGCCTGGCATGCGCTTGTTGCTCACCCATGGCACGGCGACCGGGCACGCCACGGGGGCCGGCCTGTTGCAGCCCGGCGACGTACAAGTCTGGCAACCCTGGGACACGCCGGACGCTACCCGGCGCTTTGTGCAGCAGTTTCGCCCTCGCATCGGTTTGCTGCTTGAAACCGAAGTTTGGCCCAACCTGGTGCACGCCTGCCGCCTAGAAGGGGTGGCTTTGTGCCTGGTGAACGCGCGCTTGAGCGAAAAATCTTTGCGCCAGGCCCGGCGTCTGGCCTGGCTGGCGGTGCCGGCCTACCGTGGCCTCACTGCGGTGTGGGCGCAAACCGATGATGACGCGCGCCGCCTGCGCATCCTGGGCGCCCCTGTGGAGGCCGCGCTTGGCAACCTGAAATTCGACACCACGCCCGACGCGCAGCAGCGCGCCCAGGGCCACGCAATGCGCCAGGCGTCGGGCAAGCCGGTGGTGCTGTTTGCCAGTTCACGTGAGTCCGAAGAGCAGATGCTGCTGGATGTTTTGCGTGCGCCTTTGCCCCACAGCCCGAAGCCCGCGCTTGAACAAGCGGGCCCAGCCGCCGACCCGCTGCACCGCGTGCAGTGGCTGGTGGTGCCGCGCCATCCGCAGCGCTTTGATGCGGTGGCGGCACTGTTCGAGGCGGCGGCTTGCAGTGTGTCGCGGCGCAGCGTGGACGGCAGCGGCTTTGCGCCGGCCGATATCTGGTTGGGTGACAGCTTGGGCGAGATGGCGCTGTATTTGGGCCTGGCCGATGTGGCGCTGCTGGGCGGCAGTTTTGCGCCGCTGGGCGGGCAAAACCTGATTGAGGCGGCGGCCTGCGGCTGCCCGGTGGTGATGGGTCCGCACATCTTTAATTTTGCGCAGGCCGCCGAGCTGGCGCAGGGCGAGGGCGCTGCTTTTGCGGTGCAAGACATGGCGCAGGCCGTGGATTGCGCCCTGGCACTGGCGCACAACCCGCTGCTGCGGGAGAACGCCAGCAGCGCTGCGCTGGCCTTTGCCGCCCGCCACCAGGGCGTGGCGCAGCAAACCTGTGCGCAGATTGTGGGCCTGCTGGCCAAGCGCGGGCCTTAATGCGTGGGCCTTAACCCGTCCGCCGTGGTGTTCGCTGGGCTTGGTTACTTCGCCAGCAGGGCGTTCACCGCTTGCAAATCAGCTTCGCTGAGCGTGCCACTGGCCTGGCGCAGGCGCAGGCCGCCCACCAGCACGTCGTAGCGCGCCTTGGCCAGTTTGGCCTTGGTGTCGTACAACTGGCTTTGGGCGTTCAGCACGTCGATATTGATGCGAACGCCCACTTGGTAGCCCAGCTTGTTGGCGTCTAGCGCGCTTTGGCTGGAAATTTCTGCCGCTTCATAGGCCTTGACCTGGCCCAGGCCCGACTCGACGCCGTAATAGGCGGTGCGCGTGTTTTGCGCGGCTTGGCGCTGGGCGTTATCTAAGTCCGATTGCGTTCTGCTTTCCAGTGAAACCGTTTCTTTGACCCGGTTTTGGACCGAATAGCCCAAAAACAAAGGAACGCTGAGCGAAACGCCCACGGAGGTTACGTTGCTGCCGTAGTCTTTTGACGTGGTGGCGGATCCATTGTTGGTGCTGGCCTGGTAGCTCGCGACCAGGTCCACCGTGGGCAGGTGGCCTGCGCGCGCTTTGCGCGTTTCAAGTTTGGCCACTTCCAGCGCGGCTTGCAGCTGCTGCACGTTCGGGTTCTCGGTTTGGGACTGGCCCACCCACTGGTCGAGGTTTTTGGGTGCGAAAGCGTCCAGCGCAACCGGCTCAACGACTGGCTTGGGCTGCGCGGCCTGCTGGCCGACCAGTTGGGTCAGCGCCAGAGATTTGACGCGCAGGTCATTGGCAGCGGCAATTTCTTGGGCAATGACCAGGTCAAAACGCGCCTGTGCTTCGCGGGTGTCGGTAATAGTCGATGTGCCGACCTCAAAGTTGCGTTTGGCAAATGCCAGTTGCTCTTGCACCGCCGCCTTTTGGGCTTTCACAAAAGTCAGGCTGTCGCTGGAGGCCAGCACATCAAAGTAGGCCTGGCTCAGGCGCACCATCAGGTCTTGTTCGGCGGTTTTGAGGGCGGCTGCAGCCTGTTCGCTGCCCTTGAGGCTTTGCGCGTAAGTGGCGTCGTCGGCGGGGTGGTAGAGCGCTTGCGAGGCGCTCAGCGTGGCCGATTGGGTGTTGAACATGCGGTCGGTCGCCGCAGTGGGAATGGACGTGCTCTCGTAGTTGGTACGCGACGCATTGGCGCCCAGCGACACCTTGGGCAGCAGCAAGGCGCGTGCCTGTTCGGCCTTGTACAGCGTCGCGTCAAACTGCGCCTTGGCCGACTGGTAGGCCGCGTCATAGCCGCGCGCGGCGCTATACAGGTCCAGCAGGCTTTGCGCTTGCGCTGTGGCGCCGAAGGCGAGGGCGACCAGCAGAGGAAGGCGCCGAAAACAGGGGAAGGGGAGGGTGCGAAGCATGGTGGACTCTCGTTCAGTGGTTGGGTTGCACGGCGAATGTGAATGGCGGCTTGGAGGGCAATGGGTGCTGCGGGTAAACCTGGGGTGTGGCGTCTGGCGGGGTGGCTTTAATAGCGGGCCATGGACGGGTCCACCTGCTCCGCCCAGGCGTCGATACCCCCCGTGATATTGACCACTTCGCCAAACCCCTTGCCCACCAAAAAGCGCGCCACCTGCATGCTTCTCACACCGTGGTGGCACAGGCAGGCGATGGGCTGGTCCGGGTCCAGCTCCGAGAGCCGCATCGGCACCGTGGCCATGGGCATCGCCACCACGGTGCAGCCCAGGCGCGCTGCGTCCTTGTCCACGCTGGCCCACTGCAGTTCGTGCGGCTCGCGCACGTCGAGCAACACCGCGCGCTTCAAAGGCTGCGCCGTAGCGGCGTTTGCCAGCCAGCGCGCGAAGTCAGCGGGGGCGATTTGCTCGATCATTGGCAACAGAGCAAGCCAGTGCGGGGTTTAGAAGTGGAAGTGCGAACTTTCGGCAAAGCCGTGCAGGCGCGGCGCATTGGCGTCCCAGAGTTTGCTGCTGCGTACTTCCGTCGGGCCCACGCGGGTGGCCAGCGTTGCGCACATGATGGGCTCCTCACCCACCACGGCAATCAGGCGCCCACAGACGGCCAGCAGGTCCAGCAGGTGCTGGGGCAATTGTTCTACCGAGCCACTCAAAACAATCGCGTCGAACAGTCCGTCCGAGGTCCAAGGCATGGCGGCGTCAGCCACCCGTATTTCGGCATTGCGTATGCCCGCGCGGTGCAGATGCGCGCGCGCCATGTCAGCAAGCTCGGGATTGATTTCCAGCGACAAGACGCTGCTGGCCTGCTTGGACAGCAAGGCGGCCATGTATCCCGAGCCGGCACCGATTTCCAAGACCCGCTCAGCGCCCTTGAGCTGCAGGTCTTGCAGCATGCGCGCTTCCATGCGCGGCGCCAGAATGAATTCGCCGTGGCCTAGCGGAATTTCGAGGTCAGCAAACGCCAGGGCGCGGTGCGCCGTGGGTACAAAGTCTTCGCGCGGCACCACCGAGAGAATCTCCAAAACCCGGGTATCGAGCACGTTCCAAGGGCGGATTTGTTGCTCAATCATGTTGAAGCGGGCAAGGGCGATGTTGCTAAGTTCCATACGTGTATCTCTCAAAAGGTGGGCGCTGCCGTGCAAGTTAAACGCTTTTTTAATTTTACCGGCCCACTGCCGGGGCAACGCGCTGCGCGCTGGCGGGCGCCAGGAAGCGTCGCGCCCATTGCGCTAGGTCATCCATATAGCAGTACACCACCGGCACCACCACCAGCGTCAGCAGCGACGAGGTGATGACGCCGCCAATCACCGCCTGGCCCATGGGCGCGCGCATTTCGGACCCTTCGGTCAGTGCAAAAGCCAGCGGCACCATGCCAAACACCATGGCCAGCGTGGTCATCAGAATCGGGCGCAAGCGCACCTTGGCCGCCAAGAGCAGCGCGGCCTTGCGCTCCAGGCCGGGCGCCAGGCTGCCATCTGCGTTGACGCCGGACTGGCGGGCGCGGATAGCAAAGTCCACCAGCAAAATCGCATTTTTGGTGACCAAGCCCATGAGCATGATGATGCCAATCACCGAAAACATCGAAAGCGTCGAGTTAAACATCAGCAAGGCCAGCACCACACCAATCAAGGTCAGCGGCAGCGCGGTCATCAGCGCCAGGGGTTGCAAAAAGTTTTTGAATTGGCTGGCCAAGATCATGTAGATAAAGATCACCGCCAGCGCCAGGGCGGAAATTGCGTAGCCGAAGGCCTCGGCCATGTCCTTGGTGGAGCCGCTGAACTTGTAGCTGTAGCCCTGAGGCATGGCGATCTGGTCCATCACTTTTTTGACGTCGGCCGACACTTCGCCGGCCGAACGGCCCGACACATTGCCGCTGATGGTGACTTCGCGGGTCAGGTCGCGCCGGTTGATCTGGTTGGAGCCGGTGGCCTCGACCACCTGCGCTATTTGGTTCAGGCGCACGATGCGGGTGCTGCCGTCCGAAGTATGGGTCACCGCAAAGGGCAGGCGCTCCAGGTCTTGCGGCGTGTTGCGGGCCTCAGGATTCAGGCGCACGTTCACGTCATAGGTTTGGCCGTCGGCGGCAAGCCAGTTGCCCACGGTTTGCCCTGCCACCAGGGTGCGCAGGCTGTTGCCCACCTGGGACACGTTCAGGCCCAAGTCCGACGCCGCGTCGCGCCGCAGCGCCACGTTGAGCGTGGGTTTGCTGGGCTTGAAGCTCGAATCCACATCGACCAGGCCGGGTACGCTGCGCAGCTTGTCCAGCGCGGTTTGGGTCAGCCGCTCCAAAGTGGGGGTGTCGGCGCCCTGGATAGAAAACAGGATTTGCTTGTTGCCGCCTATCGAGTCGAACAGACCGATATGGGTCACGGTAATGCCTGGCACTTGTTGCAGGCGTTCGCGCAGACTGACCGTCATTTGTTCAATGCTGAGTTTTCGCTCCTTGCGGTCCACCAGGCGGATGTAAATGCTGGCGTAGATTTTTCCCTGCGCGTTGCCAGTGTTGATGGTGGTGAGCGTGTAGCGCACCTCGGGAAACGCGCGCACGATGGCCTCGACCTGGCGCGCTCTGGCCTCGGTCACCTCCAGCGAGGTGCCGGTGGGGGTGTTGAAGTTGATCGATGTTTCAGAAAAGTCCGACTTGGGTACGAACTCTGTGCCCAAGAGCGGCACCATGGCCACGCTGAGCACAAAGATGCCCAGGGCCAGCAGCAAGGTTTTCAGTTTGTGCACCAGCGCCCAGGCCAAGATGCCTTGGTAAGCCTCGGCCAGGCGCTCGGTGGCGCTTTCGAACCAGCCGGTGATGCGACCCAGCGTGCGCTCGTACAGCGAACGCCGTGGCCCGCGCAGACTGTGGTGTTCCACCGCCGGGTCGTGCCAGATGCTTGAGAGCATAGGGTCCAGCGTAAAGCTGACAAACATCGAAATCAGCACCGCCACCACAATGGTCAGGCCAAATTCGTGGAAAAACCGGCCGATGATGCCGCCCATGAAACCGATGGGCAAAAACACCGCCACGATGGACAAGGTGGTGGCCAGCACTGCCAGACCAATCTCTTCGGTGCCGTCGAGCGCGGCCTGGAACGGGGTTTTGCCCATTTGCACATGGCGCACAATGTTTTCGCGCACCACGATGGCATCGTCAATTAAGAGGCCCACGCACAGGCTCAGCGCCATCATGGAGATCATGTTCAGGGTAAAGCCCATCAGGTCCATGAACCAAAAAGTGCCAATCAGCGCAATCGGCAGCGCAAGGCCGGTAATCACCGTCGAGCGCCAGGAGTTGAGGAACAAAAACACAATCAGCACCGTCAGCAGCGCGCCCTCGACCAAAGAGCGCGTCACGTTGTTGACTGAGACGCGGATGGAGCGCGAGGCATCGGTGATTTGCACCAGCTTGATGCCTGGGGGCGCCTGTTTTTGAATCTCTGCGAGGGTTTTTTGCAGCCCGTCCACGACTTGAATGGTGTTCTCGTCCTGCGCTTTTTGCACCGTGAGCATGAGCGTGCGCTCGCCGTTGTAAAGCGCCAGGCTTTCCACCTCTTGCGCGCCGTCGCGCACCTGCGCCAATTGCGCAACGCGCACCGCCGCGCCGTTTTTGCGCGCAACGATGATTTGTCCAAAGTCTTCTGGCCGCTCCATGCGGGCGCTGATCTGAATGGTGCGCTCTTGCTGCAAGGAGCGAATGCTGCCCAGCGGCAAGTCCTGGTTTTCGGTGCGCACCGCATTCACTACCTGGTCGGGCGTGATGGCAAAGGCTTCTAGCGCTTGCGGGTTGAGGTAGATGTTGATTTCGCGCTTGGTGCCGCCCACCACCGTGGCCGAGCCCACGCCGCGCACGTTTTCCAGGCGCTTTCTGAACACCTGGTCGGCCCAGTTGGTCAGCTCTACGGCGCTCAAGGTGGGCGCGCCTGGGCTGCTGTCGGGCAGCACGGCCACCGACCAGATGGCCTTGGACGAGGGGTCAATGCGCAGCACCCGCGGCTCTTTGACTTCGGTGCGCAGCAGCGGTTTGACCGATGCCACTTTCTCGCGCACGTCTTCTGCCGCCTTGCGGCCATTGATATGCAGGCCAAACTCAATCACCACCACCGACTGGCCTTCGTAGCTGCGCGAGGTCAGCGCGTTGATGCCCGCAATCGAATTCACACCTTCTTCGATCTTTTTGGAGACCTCGCTTTCCACAATGTCGGGCGATGCGCCGGGGTATTCGGCAATCACCACCACCACCGGAAAGTCAATGTTCGGGAACTGGTCCACCTGCAGCCGCTGCAAGGAAAACATGCCCAGCACCATCAGGGCCAACATCATCATGGTGGCCAAAACCGGGTTGTGCAGGCTGACGCGGGTAAACCACATAAATTACTTGGCCCCGCCGGTCAGGCTTACCAGGGTGTCTGCTGGCATAGGCCCCACACCGCCTGCCAGCACCACGGTGCCAGCGTCCAGGCCGCTCACAACCACCATGGTTTGCTGCGCAAACTCGCCCCGCGCGCCCAAGGTCACCGTGATGTGGCGCACCCGGTCACCGACCAGCGCCTGCACATAGGGCTTGGGCTTGTCGGTGCGCACGGCGCTCAAAGGCAGCGCCAGCGCGGTCAGCTCGCCGGTGGCCAGCAGCCCCTGGGCGTACAAGCCCTGGCGCAGCGCGGCCTTGCCTTGCAGGGCCAAGTACACCGTCACAGACCGGGTCCCCGGCGTGGCGCTGGGGTTCACGCGCACCACCTGCGCCGGCACGGCTTGGGCCGCGCCTTCAAAGTTCAGCTGCGCTGATTGGCCCACGCGCACCTGCATTGCGTCAGCCACCCCCACGGTGGCTTCGAGTTCCAGCCTGCGCAAGTCGACAATTTCAATCACGCGGCTCTCAATCGCCACGCGCTCCCCGTTTTGCACCAGCCGCTGGGCCACCTGCCCGGCAATCGGCGAGCGCAGCACCGCATCGTCCACCACTTTTTGCAGCACCTCCACCCCAGACTGTGCGGCCATGTAGCTGGCCTGTGCGGCGGCTAGGTTGGAGGCGGAGGCGTCCAGCCCGGTTTTGGAGATAAAGCCCTGGTCCACCAGCGCGCGGTTGTTGTCAAAGCTGCGCTGGGCAATATCCACTTGCGCCTTGGCCGCTTGCGCTTGCTGCTGCGCTTGGCGCAGGCGGGCGGCGTATTCGGTGCTGTCTACCCGGGCGACGGTTTGTCCGGCCTGCACAAAATCGCCCTCGCGCACCAGCAGGTCTTGCAGCTCCCCGGCCACGCGGGCCTTGACGAAGGCAGAACTCACTGCTTTGGTTTGGCCAGAAATCGGCAGGCCAAGCGAAAGCACCACGCTTTGCGCCGTCACCGTGTCTGTGGGCGCCAGTTGCAGTGCAGCGCGGTTTTTCTGCGCCTGCTGTTGGCTCTCGACCAGCTGCTTTTTCTGCACGCGGCTTTGCCAGGTCTGAAAGGCGCCGGCGCCCAGCACGATGAGGCTGGTGCCCAGCACCATCCATTTAAGAGAGAGTTTCATGTGTCTTGGCGCTTATGGTTGTGGCCCCTAGGGCAAGGGCGTTGAAGAGGGGGTCTGCGCTGGCATCCCTATGCCGCGCAAGAGTACGTCGATTTGGGCGTTCAAAAAGGCGGGGCCGTCCAAAGCGCTGGCGCCGGACAGGCTGGGAGCGCTGTTCCAGAGCATCAAAAAAACAATGGGGGCGAGCAAGGTGTGTACATTGTGCGGTGCATGGAGCGCGTTGAGTTCACCGCGCTGCACGCCGCGCGCGAGCACACGGGCAATGATCTGGCAGGCCGGCTCAATGACCTCGGTGCGATAAAACTCGGCCAGCTCAGGAAACTGGCTCCCTTCGCTCACCATCAGCTTGCAAATCCCCGCGCTGCGAGTAGAGCCTATGCGCTGCCACCAGGCGGCCATAAAGCTGCGCATCAACTCCTCTGTGCTGCCGGTGAAGCGGTCTAGCGCCTTGTTCAACTCAGAAAACTGGCCGACGATGTTTTCTCGCACTACCGCCTTGAACAAATCTTCTTTGCTACTGAAGTAAAGAAACAAAGTGCCTTTAGAGACGCCGGCGTGTTTGGCGACGTCTTGCGCCTTGGTGGCGGCGAAGCCCTGCGCTACAAAAAGCGCTAGCGCAGCATCCAGCAACTCGCGGGGTCGTGCTTCTTTGCGTCGTTCGCGCTTGGGCACGCTGCGTGGGAGGGACATCGGTGTTTGCGAGAGCACAAGGGTTGCTAATGACTGATAGGTTAGTAGTGTAGCGCCCCATACCCTTGCCAAACACGCCTTCCAAACGCCCACCAGACACGCCGCCACGGTGCCCGCGCCCCAGCCGCGAACTTCGGGCGCCGGAAACCTGGGCCGCGTATGCTTGCCGCTTTCATTCACACCCTTGGGAGACTTTGGCCATGCAACATTCCACCCAAACCTTGGCTTTAGGCGCTGGTTGCTTTTGGTGCAGCGAATCGGTGTACCTGCAAGTGCGCGGCATGGTGTCGGTAGAGTCCGGCTATTGCAACGGCCACTTGCCCCAACCCACCTACGAAGAGGTTTGCACCGGAAACAGTGGCCACAACGAAGTGGTCAAACTCGAATTCGACACCTCAGTCATCAGCGTGCGCGAGGTGCTGGAAATCTTTTTTGTCATCCACGACCCCACCACACTGAACCGCCAAGGCCACGACGTGGGCACCCAGTACCGCAGCGGCATTTACTGCACCACGCCGGAGCAACTGCAAGTGGCCCAGGCCCTGGTGGACGAGGTGATCGCCAGCGGCACCTACGCCAAGCCGGTGGTCACCGAAGTGCAGATGCTGGCCAACTACGCCCGCGCCGAGGAATACCATCAAAACTTCTTTGCCAAAAACCCCACGCAGGGTTACTGCATGGCGGTGGCCGCGCCCAGGGTGGCCAAGTTCCGCAAGACCTTTGCGCGGCTGGCAAAAGGGTAGTCGCTTGGGCCCAAGGCCCTGACGGTGCAGGACGCCTCGCCTCAATTAAGGCCCATGCCCGCTGCCAGTTGGGTGACGTTATGCCGCATCATTTGCAGGTAAGTTGCCCCCGGTTTGTCAGGCCCTGATAGGGCGTCAGAATAAAGATCTGCGCCAACGCTTACACCGGCGTCTCGGCTGAGCTGGGTCAGAAGTTTGGGGTTGGCCATGTTTTCTACAAACACCGCCTTGATTTTTTCATGTTTGATTTGCCGGATCAGCAGCGCCACTTGCCGTGCGCTGGGCTCTGCTTCGGTGCTCACACCTTGGGGCGCAAGAAACGTGATTTTGTAATAGGCGCCCAAGTAGCCAAAGGCGTCGTGCGAGCAAATGACCTTGCGCTTGGCCGCCGGGATGGGGGCGAACTGCTCTTGGGCCCAGAGGTCCAGGGCGAGGAGCTCCTGAAGGTAGGCTTTTGCATTGGCCTGGTACAGGTCGGCGCCGGCCGGGTCGAGTTGGCCCAGGCTGTCGGCGATGTTTTGAACGTAAACCATGGTGTTGCGCGGGTTTTGCCATGCGTGAGGGTCGGTTTCCTTGCCCACTTGCAAAGGTTTGATGCCCTTGGATGCGACCAGTGTTTTTCCTTTAAATCCGGCCGCTTTGGCAAATTTGTGGATCCAGGGTTCAAAGCCCAGACCGTTGGTCACCAAAAGCTCAGACTGCAGCAGCGCCTTGGCGTGCGCCGCCTGGGGTTCAAAACCGTGCGCGTCTTGGTTGGGTCCCACCAAGGTGGTCAGCGCCACGCGCGGGCCGCCGACTGCCCGCACCAGGTCGCCCAAAATGCTGAAGCTGGCAGTGACTTTGATCTGGTCTGCGGCGCTGGTGCCCAGCGGGCTGAGCAAAGCCAGTGCGCAAGCACTGGCCAGAAGATGACGGCGGTGGGTGTTCATGAAAATGCCTTTGCGGTTGGATGAAAAAAATGGGGTGCTTTCAGGGGCCGGTCGTTCGGGACGGTGGGCAATGAGAAATGGGTGCTGGGCTCTATGCACTGCGGTGGCGCAGGGGTCGGCGCCGGCCCAGCCAGCCGCCGGGGGCAAGCAACAAAGACGCCGCATACAGCGCGCCCGCGCAGCCAATAATCGTTGGGCCCGACGGTGTGTCAAAGTGGTATGACAGCAGCAGCCCTGCCCCGCAAGACAGCACCGCCTGCGCGCATGCGTTGAGCAGCTGCGGGGCCAGCGTGGCGTGCCAAAGGCGGCTGGACACGGCGGGCAACATCATCAAGCCCACGGCCATCAGGGTGCCCAGGCTCTGAAAGCCGGCCACCAGATTGACCACCACCAAGACCAAAAACCCTTGCTGCCAAACCCAGCTCCCGCCCCAGCCCTCTGTGCGCTGGCCCGGCCCGCGCGCTTGCAAAAAAGTCGGGTCAAAGGTTTCAAGTACCAGGCCTCTGTACATCAGCGCCAAGGCCAGCAAGCTCACGTTGCTCACCCCAGCCACCAGCAGCAGGCCTTGGCGGTCTACCCCTAGCGCGCTGCCAAACAAAAGGTGCAGCAGATCGATGCGGCTGCCGTGGCCAGACACCAGGGTCACGCCCAGGGCCAGCGCAAGCAGGTAAATGGCAGCCAGGCTGGCGTCTTCTTTCAGGTTGGTGAACCGGCTCACCCAACCCGCAATGGCCGCCACTACCAGGCCCGCCAGCATGCCACCCAGCGCCATGGCGGTGAGCGACAGGCCGGCCACCATAAAGCCGATGGCCACTCCGGGCAGAACAGCGTGGCTTAGCGCGTCGCCCATCAGGCTCATGCGCCGCAAGGTCAGGAAAACGCCCAAGGGTGCTGCACTCAATGACAAGGACACTGTGGCCACCAGCGCCCGGCGCATGAAGGCAAACTCGGCAAAGGGCGCCAGCAGCAGGCCGTAGGCAGAGGTGTTCGCGTCCATCATGCCGCGCGCTCGCACAAGGCAGCGTCTTCGTCCCAGGCCTGTGCCATGGCGCGCGAACACGCCAAATTGACCTCGGTAAGCACTTCGGGCGTGGGGCCCCAGGCCACCATTTCGCGCGCCAGCAGCAGGGTCTGCGGAAAATGCTGGCGCACCTGCGCATCGTCGTGCAAGACGGCGATCACCGTGCGCTGCTGCTGGTGCCAGCGTGCAATCAGTCCCAGCAGGCTGGCCGTGGTTTTGGAGTCCACGGCGTTGAACGGCTCGTCCAGCAAGATCAGGTCCGCGTCCTGCACCAACAGCCGGGCAAACAACACCCGCTGCAACTGACCGCTGGACAAGCTGCCCAAGGTGCGGCGCTCCAGGCCCTGCAGCCCGACCGCGTCTAGCGCACCGTCTACCTGTGCATGCATGACGGCATCCACGCCCGAAAAAGCGCCCACGTGGCCCCAGCAGCCCAGTAACACGCAGTCGTGCACCGTGAGGGGAAACGCGCGGTCCACCTCGCTGAGCTGGGGCAAATACGCCATGCGCTTGCAGGGCTGAATCCACTGCAAGCTTCCCGCGTGCGGGCCGTGCTGCAGTGGCAGCAGACCGGCCAGGCTTTTGAGCAAGGTGCTTTTGCCCGACCCGTTGGGGCCGATGACAGCCGTGAGCGATCCGCGCGCGAACCGTCCGCTAATGTGGTGCAAAGCCGGATGCTGCTGGTAGCTGAAGGTGAAATTGTTCAGCGCAATCACACCAGCGTCTCCTGTGCAGCCCAGGCCACTGCCAGCCAAAGCAGCAGCAGCACCGGTAGCATGGCCAGCACCCGCTGCCCGGCGGACCAGGCCAGCAATCCCTTGGTGGCGTGGCGGTGCGGGCGGTTTTTTTTGATGGGGGGAGTGACTTGTGCAGGCATGGAGGCGTCTTGTTTTCGGGTAATAATGCAACTCAATTGCGGTAGACTATAACGCAACTAAGTTGCATTAAATATATTTTTGACATGCCGTCTTCATCTTTCAGTGCCGACAAGCGCGCCCTTGTCAAGGCGGCACGCGCCGTGGCCGATCCGATTGATGCCTTGTTGGCTGCGCATGGTTTGCGCCGTACCAGTGCGGCGCGCGCGGTGCTGGGCTGTTTGCTGGCCACGCCTGACACCAGCTACACCCACGCCCAGCTGCAAAACGCCATCAGCAGCGCAACCGATGCGCCGCTAGACCGCGTCACGCTATACCGCTTGATTGACCGCCTCACGCAAGTGGGCCTGCTGCTGTGCCGGGTGGACGCAAGCCGTGTGCGCCGCTACCAGGCCATGCCCACCAGCGTGCGCACCATGCCCCACTTTGAATGCCAAAGCTGCCACCGCGACAGCCCCTTGGCCGGGGCGCTGCAAGCGAGGGCCACCGACCTGGAGCGCGCAGCCCAAAGCGCAGTAGAGGCCTTGCAGGCCTTGGGCTACAAAGGCCTGAGCATGGATGTGGCGCTGCGCGGGGTCTGCGCCGACTGCGCCAGCACGCAGGGCTTGCCATGATTCTCTCAAGTGGTTTGCAGTTTGCGTATGCCAAGGGCGCCCGCCTGCATTTCCCTGACGTGGATGTGCCCCAAGGCGGCGTGCTGCTGCTGGGCGGCCCCTCGGGCAGCGGCAAATCCACCTGGCTGGCGCTGGTCGCTGGCCTGGTGGCCCCCAGCGCGGGCGGCTTGCTGGTAGCGGGTCAGGCGCTGGGCTCCTTGGGCGGCCTGAAAACTGACGCATGGCGCGCCCAAACCATCGGGTTTTTGCCCCAAAAACTGCATTTGAGCGCCGCGCTTACGGTGCAGCGCAATTTGGAACTGGCGTTTTGGGCCGCCGGTGTGGCACAAGACAATGCGCGCATCCAAGCCGCGCTAGACGCACTGGGCGTGGCAGATTTGGCGCAACGCCTGCCGTCCCAGCTCTCGGGCGGCCAGGCGCAGCGCGTGGCACTGGCGCGCGCCGTGCTGATGCGCCCGCGCGTGCTGCTGGCCGACGAGCCCACCGCCAGCCTGGACGACCACAACGCCGCAGACGCGGTGCAACTGCTGTGGACCACGGCCCACCGCCTGGGCGCCACCTTGGTCATTGCCACCCACGACGCCCGCGTGGGCCACACCTTGCACGGCCTGGCACCTGGGGGTGCGGATGCAATGCTCCAGCGCCTGGTGCTTGGCCCCACCCCAAGCAGCGGGGCCGCGCCATGAAGACGCTGGCCTTGTCATGGCGCTACCTGTGGGCCCGCCCCCTGGCGGCTCTGCTCAATGTGCTGCTGCTGGGTTTGGGCCTGGCGTCCATCACCTTTTTGCTGCTGGTGGCGCACCAGGTGGAGCGCGCTTTTGACCGCGACTTGGCCGGAATTGATGTGGTGGTCGGCGCCAAGGGCAGCCCCATGCAGCTCATTTTGTCGGGCGTCTTGCACCTGGACGTGCCGCCGGGCAATGTGCCCTTGGCAGCAGTCCAGGCCCTGCAAAAGAATCCGCTGGTGGCCGAGGTGATTCCGATCAGCCTGGGCGACAACTTCCAGTCCTACCGCATCGTCGGCAGCTCGCACGCGTATCCGGCGCTGTACCAGGCCGCTCTGGCCCAGGGCCGCATGTGGCGCGCGCCCATGGAAGTGGTGCTGGGCGCCACAGTAGCCCGCACGCTGGGCCTGCGCTTGGGGGACAGCTTTGTGGGCTCGCACGGTCTGGGCGCGGGCGGCCACGCCCATGGCGACAGCGCCTACACGGTGGTGGGTGTGCTGGCAATAAACGCCAGCGTGCTGGACCGCCTGATACTGACCGACACCGCCTCCGTGTGGAAGGTGCACGAGGACTACACCGCTGTAGACGCCGAAGACCGCAAGGCCATGGAAGCAGAGCGCGAAGTGACCCTGGCGCTGGTGCGCTACAAAAGCCCCTTGGCGGCCATGAGTTTCCCGCGATGGGTGAATGCCAACACCGAAATGCAGGCTGCGGCGCCCGCCCTGGAGGTGACACGCCTGCTGCACATGCTGGGTTTGGGCAGCGACGTGCTGCGCGCTTTTGCTGGCATGTTGCTGCTCACAGCCGGTTTAAGCGTCTTTATCGCGCTGTGGAACGCGGTGCGTGAGCGTCGTGGCGACCTGGCCTTGCTGCGCATGCTGGGCGCGCCACTAGGGCGCATTGCCGCGCTCTTGCTAGCCGAGGCACTGTGGCTGGGTCTGATGGCGGCGATGCTGGGTCTGGCGCTGGGCCAGTGTTTTGTGCTGGCCTTGGGCCAGATGCTGGGGCTGGACCAATCGCTGCTGCTGGGCGGTGCGCTGTGGCCGGCCGAGTTGCTATGGGTGCCCGCACTGGCGCTGGGGGTATCGCTGGGCGCCGCCTTATTGCCAGCGCTGGGCGCCTACCGTTCCGATGTTCTTCAACTCCTTCAATCGAGGTGACACCATGAAAAAATACGCACTGCTTTTTTGTACTTTGGCCCTGGCAGCGGGTGCGGCTTGCGCCGCGGACGCACACGGGGACAAGGAGAAAAAGGAAGATATTGCCCGCCACCGTGCTATGGCAGCGGCCCACGAAGCCGCCGCCAAGTGCCTGGAGGCGGGCAAAAAAGACGAAGTCTGCGAACAAGAGCTGCGCGCCGCCTGCAAGGGCCTGGCGATTGGTAAGTTTTGCGGCATGAAGCACCAACATTAACGAGCAAAGGACCAGCATGCATACGCGTTTTTCCCCTATTGCTGCCCGCAGAAGCAAACCAGCCGCAGGCGGGCTGGCTGCAGTGGCCTTAGCGCTGCTTGTGGCGACCCCCACGCTGGCCCTGGCGCAGCTGAGTTCGCCCATGGGCGAGGGCGCAGTGGCAGCGCCCCAGGGCAGCGGCGCGGGCTACCACAGCCCCAACAGCCCGTTTGCGCCCTTGACCGAGCGCAGCGACGTGCTGCCCTGGTCGCTGCTGACGGCGGTCAAAACCAAGACCGAGAAGAGCCGCATCCTGCCGGTGTTTAGCCCCAGCCTCAAGGCGCTGGACCAGAAAAGCCAGCGCGTTCAGGGTTTCATGATGCCGCTGGACCCAGGCGAAAAACAAAAGCATTTCTTGATCAGCTCGGTGCCCCTGAGCTGCTCGTTTTGCCTGCCTGGCGGGCCAGAGAGTCTGGTCGAAGTGCGCACCAAAACCGCAGTCAAGTATTCGCTGGAGCCGGTGGTGGTCGAAGGCAAGTTCTCCGTGCTGGCCGACGACCCTTACGGCATGTACTACCGGATGACCGAGGCAGTGGCCGTCAAGTAGCGCGCCCGTGGCGGTTCAGGGTGCCAGGCGCTCGCGCACCCACTGGCCTTCGCCGTCTAGCCGGTAGCGCAGCCGGTCGTGCAAGCGGCTTTTGCGCCCTTGCCAAAACTGCCAGTTGTCCGGCTTGAGCCGGTAGCCGCCCCAGTGCGGCGGGCGTGGCGGGTTCAGCATAAATTGGGCTGCATATTTGGCCGCATTGGCCACCAGCACGCCGCGCCCGCTAATTACCTCGCTTTGCGGCGACGCCCAGGCGCCTATGCGTGAATCCAGCGGGCGGCTGTGGAAATAGGCGTCGGCTTCGGCGTCGCTGACTTTTTCCACCACGCCTTCTATGCGCACCACGCGCTCCAACTCTACCCAATGAAATTGCAGCGCCGCAAACGGGTTGGCGGTCAATTCCTGGCCCTTGCGGCTAGAAAAATTGGTGTACCAAACGATGCCTTGCGCGTCGTAGCCCTTGATCAACACCACGCGGGTAGACGGGCGCAGATCGCAGCCCACGGTGGCCAGCGTCATGGCGTTGGGCTCTGGCACCTCGCTGGCAATGGCTTCGGTCAGCCATTGGTCAAACTGTTGGAGCGGGTCGCCGTGCGATGCCTCTTCGTTCAGTTCAGCACTTTCGTAGCTTTTGCGAATATTGGCGATAGAGGTCATTCTGTCATTCTACAAAGCGGGGTTTTTTCAAGGACCATCAAGCGCTTCGAGCGGTTTGGCCGGCGTTTTGGTAACCAAACTGTTACCGCCTCTTGCTTGAACGGGCGCGACGCGGTTACCATGGCGCATGTAATTTTGTTACCAACTACCATGAAACTCCACGCCGTCATTGATGCAGTTACCCGCCGTATTACCCAGCGCAGCGCCGCAACCCGCAGTGCCTACCTCGCGCAGGTTCAGGCCATGGCCCAACGCGTACCCGGCGCCCAGCGCATGGGTTGCGCCAATGTGGCCCACGCTTTTGCCGCCATGGAGCCCGCCGACAAGCGCCGTGCCAGCGCCCTGGACAAGTTCCAACCCGTGGCCGCCCGCGCGCCCAACATCGGCATCGTCAACGCCTACAACGACTTGCTCTCGGCCCACGCGCCGCTGCAACATTACCCCGACATCATCAAAGAAGAGGCCCGTAAGCTGGGCGCAACTGCCCAAGTGGCCGGGGGCGTGCCCGCCATGTGCGACGGCGTGACCCAAGGCACGCCGGGCATGGAACTCAGCCTGTTCTCGCGCGACGCCATCGCCATGGCCACCGCCATATCGCTCAGCCACGACGTGTTTGACTGCGCGCTCATGCTGGGCGTGTGCGACAAGATCGTGCCCGGTTTGCTGATCGGCGCCCTGCATTTTGGCCACCTGCCCACGGTGTTTGTGCCGGCCGGCCCCATGACCTCGGGCCTGCCCAACAACGAAAAAGCCAAAGTGCGCGAGCAAGCCGCCCAAGGCTTAGTCGGGCGGGCCGAGCTGCTGCAGGCCGAGTCCGCCGCCTACCACGGCGCGGGCACTTGCACGTTTTACGGCACCGCCAACAGCAACCAAATGCTGTTGGAGGCCATGGGACTGCACGTGCCCGGCACCGCTTTTGTGAACCCCGGCGCAGACATCCGCGCTGAACTCACCCGCGAGGCCACCCGCACCGTGCTGGGCCACAGCACCGGTGGCGCGCGCGCCGCTTGCACGCCGATTGGTGTGCTGGTAGACGAGCGCTGCATCGTCAACGCCATGGTCGCGCTGCTGGCTACTGGCGGCTCTACCAACCACCTGATCCACTGGGTGGCCGTGGCCCGCGCGGCGGGCATCACCATCGACTGGAACGACTTTTCTGATTTGTCCGACGTGGTGCCCTTGCTAAGTCGCGTCTACCCCAACGGCAGCGCCGATGTGAACCAGTTCCAGGCCGCAGGTGGGCCGGGTTTTGTCATCCGCGAGCTGCTGGACGCCGGGTTCATGCACTCTGACGTGGCCACCGTGCGCCCGGACGGTTTGCGCGCCTTCACCCGCATTCCCTACGCCGCAGACGGCGCCCTGGCCTGGGCTGATGCGGGCCCGAGCAAAGACGAGACCGTGGTGCGCCCGGCACAAGCCCCGTTTAGCGCCAGCGGCGGTTTGCGCCTGCTCTCAGGCAACCTGGGGCGCAGCGTGATCAAGGTGTCCTCGGTGCCGGAAGACCGCCACGTGGTTGAGGCCGCTTGCCGCGTGTTTGACTCGCAAGAGGCCTTGCACACTGCCTTTACCGCCAACGAACTCAACCGCGACGTGGTGTGTGTGGTGCGCTGGCAAGGCCCGCAGGCCAACGGCATGCCCGAGCTGCACAAGCTCACGCCGCCCCTGGCCGTGCTGCAAGGCAAAGGCTTTAAGGTAGCGCTGGTGACCGACGGGCGCATGAGCGGCGCCTCGGGCAAGGTGCCCGCCGCCATCCACGTGTCGCCCGAAGCCGCAGCAGGCGGTCCGCTGGCCAAGGTGCAAGACGGCGACCTGGTGCGCCTGGACGCCACTGCGGGCACCCTGCAAGTGCTGGTGGCCGCCGCCGAGTGGGAGGCCCGCCCCCTGGCCACCATGCCAGCGGCCTTGCGCGCCGCCAACGGCATCGGCATGGGCCGCGAGTTGTTTGCCAGCATGCGCCGCAACGCCTTGACGGCAGAAGAGGGCGCTTGCAGCTGGCTCTAACGCGCAGGCAGGCGCCTGGCGCCCGCCAACCATGAAAGTTCTTCGACCTTAATCCCAAGCGACTTCCCACCCCACTATTCAAACCAGACAACGCCATGAGCACATCCACCAACGCCGCAGCCCCTACCGCATGGACCGCCTTGCAGGTGATGCAAGACGCCCCCGTCATCCCCGTTATTGTCTTAAACCACGTGGCCCACGCCGTGCCCCTGGCCCGCGCGCTGGTGGCCGGGGGCGTGCGCATGCTCGAAGTCACTTTGCGCACGCCGCAGGCGCTGGCTTGCATTGAAGCCATTGCCCGCGCCGTGCCCGAAGCCGTGGTGGGCGCAGGCACAGTGCGCTCCAAGGCCGACGCGCAGGCAGCAGCCAACGCTGGTGCGCGCTTTGCGGTGAGCCCCGGCTACACCAGCGTCGTGGGCCAGGCCTGCCGCGATGCGGGCCTGGCGCTCTTGCCCGGCGTGGCCACGGGCAGCGAAATCATGATGGCGCAGGAAGACGGCTTTACCGAACTCAAATTCTTTCCCGCCATGCAAGCCGGCGGCCCGGCCATGCTCAAGGCCTGGAGCGGCCCCTTCTTTGACGTGCGCTTTTGCCCCACCGGCGGCGTGAGCTTGCAAAACGCGCCAGAGTTTTTGGCCCTTCCCAATGTGGTGTGCGTGGGCGGCTCGTGGTTGGTGCCGGCTGACGCCATGGCCCTGGGCGACTGGGCGCGCATCACGCAGCTTGCGGCGGACACGCAGGCGCTGCGGGTGCGGTAAAAGGGGTTTTTGCCCGCGAGTTCCATTTGTGGCGCAGTCGAGCCGAGCACAGCGCCGCTTGGATACACCTGCATTCGTACCAAGCGGCACGCACATGGCGCAGCCCAGGGCCCGTGCCTCAGGGCTGCACTCGCGCTAAGGAATCAACCCAGGGCGCCGCCTACGCCGCCGGTTGCCAGCTTTGCGCTGCGGTCGCGCACCGGTTTTTGCACACGCTGCAGGTTGCGCGTCAGGGCACGGGTGGCGCGGCCCAGGGACAGGTCTAGTGCGGTGCGCCAGTCACGCGCCAGCGACGTAATGACCACGGTGCCCGCCTTTTCGGAGCTGAGCTCCACTTGGCAGCGTTTGTCCACGCCACCGCGCGGGCCGTTGATGTCGGAGAACTGCACCTTGGCGCGCGGCACAAAGGTGCTCAGGCGCCGCAGGGCAAAGCGCAGGCGCTCTTGCGTCAAATCACGCATCTGCGCGCCATCGGCATTGCGGGATTCAAAGATGATTTGCATTCAATTTTCTCCAGTGGGTTAAAGAGGGCTCAACAATAGGGCGGCATAGGATTCCTAAAAAGCAGATAATTTCTTATTAAAACTCCTAAAAAACCGGACCATGAGTGCCTCGTTCAATTACAAGCATCTGTATTACTTCTGGGTGGTGGCCAAAGAAGGCGGCATCTCGCGGGCGGCTGAAAAACTGGATATGGCGGTGCAGACCGTCAGCGCGCAGGTGCGCGAACTAGAGCGCTCTTTGGGCTACGCCCTGCTCAAACCCGCCGGGCGCGGACTGGTGCTGACCGAGGCAGGGCAAGCCGCCCTAAAACAGGCCGACCTGATCTTTCAGTTGGGCGAAGACCTGCCCTCCAAAGTACGTGATGCGGTGAGCGCGCCCACCGTGCGCTTGTCGGTGGGCGTTTGTGACAGCCTGCCCAAACTGGTGGTGCACCGCCTGTTGCTACCCGTGATTGCCGAACCGCATTTGCATCTGCTGTGCCACGAAGGGCGCTTGGACGACCTGCTCGGCGACCAGGCCCTGCACCGGCTGGATGTGGTGCTGGCCGACCGGCCCGCGCCCGCCAATCCCAACATCAAGCTCTATAGCCACGCCCTAGGTTCATCAGCCATTGCTTGGTATGGCACGCCAGCCATGGTGGCGGCAGCGGGCCAAGATTTTCCGCGCTGCCTGGCCGATGTCCCGCTGCTGCTGCCCTTGGCCCCCAGCCCCGTGCGCGACCGCCTGAACCTGTGGTTTGAACAACGCGCAGTGCGCCCGCGGCTTGTTGGCGAATTTGCCGACAGCGCCTTGCTGAAAACCTTTGGCGCCAGCGGCATGGGCCTGTTCCCGGCGGCAGAGTGGGCGCATGACGATTTGCTGGCGCACTACGCCGTGCAGCGCTTAGGCCCCTGCGACGGCGTTAGCGAACAATTTTTTGCGATTGGTACCGAAAAGAAGGTGCACCACCCGCTGGTGCAGCGCCTGCTGCAGCCAGCGATGTAAGCCGCTCACTCTTTGCTGCGGGCCGGTGCGGTGCGCACACTCAGCAGCATGGTCAGGGCCAATATGCCCATCACCACGCCCAGCGAGAACAGGACCGGGATTTTGTAGACATCGATCAGGCACATCTTGCCGCCGATAAATACCAAAATCACCGCCAAGCCGTAGTTCAGCAGGTGGAACTTGTCGGCCACTGCGGCAAGCAAAAAGTACATGGCGCGCAGGCCCAGAATGGCAAACACATTGCTGGTCAGCACAATGAACGGGTCGCTGGTGATGGCGAAGATGGCGGGGATGGAGTCCACGGCAAAAATCACATCGGTCAGCGCAATCAGGCAAAGCACCATGAACAACGGCGTGGCAATGCGTTGGCCGTTTTGTACGGTCCAGAACTTTTCGCCGTCGTAGTCCTTGCTGACCGGCAGCAGTTTGCGCAGTAGCTTTAGCGCCGGGTTGTCGTTCAGGTCGGGCTCCTTGCCAGCGGCCCACCACATCTTCACGCCGGTCAGAATGAGGAAGGCGCCAAACACATACAAAATCCAGTGGAACTCGGCCAGCAGCCAGCCGCCCACCAAAATCATGATGGTGCGCAGCACGATGGCGCCGACGATGCCGATCATCAGCACCCGCTTCTGAAAGTGCGTTGGCACGGCGAAGTAGGTAAAGACCAGCAAGAAAACAAAGATGTTGTCCACCGCCAGCGATTTTTCAATCAGGTAGCCGGTCAGGAACTCCAGCGATTTGGTGTTGGCGACCTCGGTAGACCCGGTGGCGTCTTTGATCGCCCACCAGATCAGCCCGTTGAACAAAAAGCTCAGCGTGATCCAGACCAGTGACCAGTTCAGCGCCTCCTTGACGCCAATATCTTGCGCGCCCTGCTTTTTGAGCACCACGAAGTCAATAAATAGCGACACCAGCACGATGCCGCCGAAGGTGGCCCATAGCCAGAGGGGAGCGATTGTTTGCATGGAAGACCTTACGCCTAGCAAGTTGAGGATCAGCCGCCCCTGGGGGCGCTGCGCCGCTGCGGTGGGCCACGAGGCCCGAACACGGCTGAGGCAAGTTTAGTGGCGTAGCACCATGGATTAAAGGAGTTAAGAGACTTTTGGGTTCGTAAAAACAGGAGCGTTTTTTCGCTTTTCCTTGCTTGCTGTGGTGCGCCGTGGAATGCACCATGCCTTCCACTTACAACAGAAAGGCGGACTGTCATGACAGTTCAACCCAGGCATTGGAGGGCACGGCTGATCGCTGCGCTCCCCTCCCGGCACACCCTGTCTACCCACCTCTGGCTCCAACCGCTTGCCCATCGGCTACTCGACCCGCAGCTATGGCGGTTTCACCATGAAGCGGTTGCGCGCGGTGCTGCCGTGGGCACGTTCTGGGCCTTTGTGATTCCTGTTGCCCAGACCGTGGTGGCCGCCGCGCATTGCACGCGCTGGCGCGCCAACATACCAGCCGCCGCCGCCATGACCCTGCTCACCAACCCGCTGACGATCGGGTTCTGGCTGTGGCTGGCCTATGCGCTCGGCGCGCGGCTATTGGGTGAACCCCTGGCCCAGGCTGCGTATGGTGCCAACAGCGCGCCGTCGTGGCTCGCAGAGTACGGCTGGCCCACCGTGCTGGGCATGGGCCTGTTCGCCACCGGCGGCGCAGCCCTGGTGTATGTATCGGTCAAGCTGATCTGGCGCACAAGCACCTGGATCAAACGCCGCAGGCGCCGCTTTGCTGCGCACCAGGCCTCTGACGTGGTCGATCCGTGAACGGTGGTAATCCGTTTTCGCACCTCGGCGATTGCAAGGCAACTAAGAGGTTCGCTATGAGTGCGTCGTGGGCCGGTCCCGCTTGGGTTTTGAGCCAACGCCCCATAGTGTGATCGCGGGCACTAAAGGCGCGCAAGCCATCAAGGCGCGCAAGCCATCGCGGATCACTTCGCACTCCGCATCGGTGTGGTGGAGTTGGCGGGCTTGCTGGGGGCGCTTTAGCGGGTGTGCCCGGCTACGCCGCTTGCGGCCAGTTGATTTGCACCTTGCGGCCATTGGCCAGACAGTCGCGCAGGTACAGGTTAATCAGGCTCTGGTAGGGGACGCCAGATTCCTCGGCCATGCCCTTGAAGTAGTCCACCACATCTTCGGACAGGCGCATGGTCACCGGCTTTTTGAGCTTGGACGCATAGGGGTTCTTGCGGGACTTGAGTTTGGAAAGGTCGTATTCAGCTTTCATGCGTTTCCACCTTGATAAAACGCGCTTTCGCGCTTGGTCGCCTTACGCGCTGAGATGATGCGAATAACGGCGCCGTACCCCCGCTCGCAATGGCAAACGATCAGCAGTTTGGCGCCCGAACTCATACCTAGCATCAAGAAGCGCTCTTCGTCGGATGAATGATCTTGGTCGAAAAACTGCACACCAAACTCATCGAAGAAGACAGACCGGGCCTCCTCGAAAGAAACTTGGTGTTTCTCAAGATTTGCGGCGGCTTTTACCTCATTCCATTCGAACTTGATCATACGTACATTGTATTGATGAAAATCACTAAGTCCAACTGCAACACAATTTCCCAATGAAAACAGCCACACTGCCCCCCCATCCGCGTTGCCCCTGATTTCCGGCTTGAGCTCGAAGGCGTGCTGGAACAAGGCGAAACCTTGTCGCAATTCGTCGAAAACGCGGTGCGCACCACGGTCGCCAAGCGCAAGAACCAGGCCGAGTTCATTCGGCGCGGCATTGCCGCCATCGACGCGACCAAGGTTGACGCCAGCGGCATCCCCGCCGACGTGGTGGTTAGCAAACTGGAAGCCAAGTTGGCTGCGGCCAGGCTGGTCTTGGCGCAGCGCGGCGGATGAAATACACGGTCGAATTCAGCCAGGCCGCAGCCGAAGATTTGGATCAACCGTTTGACTTCGCGCTGCAACGCGAATTGGACAGTGCAACGGGCGAACTCGAAATCCCGGAAAGAGCCCTGCGGGCTATCAAAAACGGCATCGCATTTTTGGCATCGTCGCCGTTTGCCTGTCGCAAGGTGGGGAGTAGTTCCCTTATCCGTGAACTGATTATTTTGTTTGGCCACACGGGCTATGTCGGGTTGTTTGAGATTGTGAACAGCAAGACCGTCATCGTTGGTGCTATTCGGTATCAGCGGGAGGACGATTACTACTGCGGGTCATAAGCGGTCGCTAAAGTTCGCTATCTGACCGACAACTCTAAGCTGCGTTCTGCCATTCAGCTCGCAAAGAAACTATCCCTGCGCACACGTTAACTGGCGCCGGAACGCGAAGCACAGATGAAACTATTACTCGCAATGGTCAGTATCGATATCCGCGTTGACCGCTAATTTAGGCTAGGGCATGAAGGCAAGAGCATTGAATTGTTGACTCAACAAACGACTAAACCGAATTTCCGCTTGCGTATGTCAATATTGCTAGAATTTGTCTAGGATAATTACTCGACCAAGTCGATATAGCGCAACTATTAGCTGATAGGTCAGAGTTAAGCAAAGAAATGTGAGGAACCAAGTGAAGATCGATAAGATCAATACATCCGGTAGTATTTTTTGCACGCTGGCGACGATTGTAGTGATTGCCATGGTTACTAACGGAAATGCGAAGGCGGAGTTAATGCTTAACACCGACCCAGCCGGTGCCTTGGTGGCGAGCTCCTTTCTTTGGTGGCCTTCTTGTATTTTCTTGAGAAGGTCTCCGCTGAGTCCAAAAACCAATGCGTACGCACCAATTCCGAAGCCGAGGAGCGATGGGATTAAGGAAAGTGCTATGTCATGGGGGTTCGCTTCAATTTCGAACGAATATGGCATACAGCCGCAAGGGATAGGAATTGCGGCGAGCAAGATTGATACAAAAATCGGCCAACCTAAAGTACTCAGCCAATACTTTGCCGGAGCGATTTTTTCGAAAAAATATTCAGATCCTTCGCTTGCATAGTCGGAGGAAATTTCAATGAATGACCCAAGTCCTGGTAATTTAAGCAGGAGGGGCCTGGCTCGTACTTTGCTATTTTGCGGGGACATTATTTACCTCAGGCAGGTGGCCTATCCGCCGTGCAAGATCTTTTATTTTGATTACCATTCTCCCGTAAAACGACATTGGGTCCTCATCGTTGCGTTCTCTCGCGCTAATTGTCTGAGGGTTTGACTCAGACTCATAGCGTGCCAAATTTGTGCCCCCTTTTTCGTTTTTCTCTAAGTAAGTAATTGATGCTTGACCATATTGAGGTGCATTTTTAACAAACCCTTCAAGCGTTTCCGGCACGCGTGGCATATGAGAGCCTCGGTCTGAGGATGCAGATATTTTTAGGCGGTGCAGGCTGTTGGCTGCCATGTCTTGGAGTACCTCATCCTGAGTTGGCCCATTTTTAAAGGTAATGTCGATTTCTATTTTCGTAAATCCTACGGCCCGTTCAAGTATAGAATTTAGCTCTTCTTCGCGCGAGACTAAGTTAACAGTTAGCGTGTAATCCGGGAAGAATTTTTCTGCTACTGGTTGAAGGTACTGTTCGAGCGAACTTTTCACGGCTCTCTGATTCGGTAGGCGCCCATTTTGCTCTTCAATACCAAACCAGTGAGAAACTGGGTCAAATATGTATAGAAACTCCTTGCGGTTTGCAACTGCATCCTGCCCCTCTTGTGCCTTGAATAAGGTGGCTTTCGTGTAAAGGTCTTCAACTTCGCCGGCTTGATGGAATTTTATGAAGCGACCAACAATAAATGTGTGCCGATCTTTCATTCGCTTGTACACATGTTTTTCGCAGTTCAGTGCCGCGAAGTAAGAGTCATTTATCAATGGCTTTGCATCTGTAACTAGCCTTTTTTGTTTGATTGACCTAGTAACGGAATCATTGAAGTGTTTGAACAGTTCAATATATCGGAATTCTCCCGCCTCACCTGTTTTTGCAAAATTTAGCGGAAGCAATTGAATGTTGTAAATCCTAAGTTTCATCTGTTTTCCCTAAAAAATAATGTAAAGCCGATGGAGTTGCTGCTAGTAGAGAATAATCTAAATCTGTTATCGTTTGCAACTACTTTATATTTTCTGATTTTAGTTCGATAACCTGCTTTTTGAAACTTTAAAGTGTGCATTGAAATTAAGCACTAACCTCGTTTTTTTGTAAGCGTACAAAAGAATATAAAAATCGATAAAGTCGCCGCATAGTTCGTCGCCACTACAGTGGCCATCATTTAACTTGGGAGTTGATCTCGAATGACTGGTAGTGCCGCACCGACACCCAAGGCGGCGATCGTTCCCATGGAGTAGCCTGCCGCTAATCGCAACTGCCGAAACAGCGAATGGTGCTTCCCATTAATATTTCTTTGACGCATTCCGACTTCCTCATTGCATAAGCAATCTCAGGAAAGACCAGACAAGCCAATCTTGTCCGTCGAATCTAGCGGCCCCGCTGACGTTACGCCTGTGGTGGCGCGTTAGTTCGGTGGCTTTGCGTCGCCGGTTTTCACCGGGTTTGCCCTTCAATTTCTTGTCCATCGGCCTTGGCAGGCACCGATGCTTTCATCTTATCAAAATAAGAATGGTTTAAAGAGGGGGTAGGGCGCCGCAGACTTCGTCCCAGCCCGCTTTTCAAGCCCCATCGCCCCAGTAGAAAATCCCCTCCCCCATGGCAAAAAAAGAACCCCGCAACGACCGCGTCAGCGAAACCCCGGCCACCCAGTTGCTCAAGGCGCACAAGGTGGTGTTTAGCGAGCATCCCTATGAATATCTGGAACACGGCGGCGCGCAGCACAGCGCGCAGGTGCTGGGTTGGGACCCGTTTCATGTGGTCAAAACCCTGGTGATGGAAGACCAAGACGCCAAACCGCTGCTGGTGCTGATGCACGGCAACCGCAAGGTGTCCACCAAAAACCTGGCGCGCCAGATAGGCGCCAAGTCGGTGGGGCCGTGTACCCCCGAGACGGCCAACCGCCACAGCGGCTACCTGGTGGGCGGCACCTCGCCCTTTGCCACGCGCAAAGCGATGCCGGTCTATATCGAATCCACCATCCTGGGCCTGCCCAAGATATTGATTAACGGCGGGCGGCGCGGCTATTTGGTGGGCATAGACCCGGCCGTTTGCGTGGCCTTGCTGTGCGCAAAGACGGTACAGTGCGCGCTTGATGACTAGCGCCAGCATTGGTCCTAAAAACTATAAGGAGACTACCTCTTGGACACGATCACCCCCCTTCTTGCCCCGTTTTTGCCCGCCTTGGCCACCGTGGCGGCGTACCTGATGGGTTCGCTGTCGTTTGCCGTGATCGTCAGCCACGCCATGGGCTTGAACGACCCGCGCAGCTACGGCAGCAAAAACCCTGGTGCCACCAATGTGCTGCGCTCGGGCAACAAGACGGCGGCGGTGCTGACCTTGTTGCTGGACGCCTTCAAAGGCTGGCTGCCCGTGGCGGCCGTGCAAACCTGGGGCGCGGCCTATGGGCTGGAGGCGGGCAGCGTGGCGCTGGTGGGGCTGGCGGCATTTTTGGGCCATTTGTACCCGGTGTTCTTCCGCTTTGTGGGTGGCAAGGGCGTGGCCACGGCGCTGGGCGTGGTGCTGGCGGTCAACCCGGTGTTGGGTGCGGCCACGGGCGTCACCTGGCTGCTGATCGCCTTCTTTTTTCGCTACTCGTCACTGGCGGCGCTGATTGCTGCCGTGTTTGTGCCGGTGTATTACCTGATGGGCGACGGCGTGGCTTGGCGTGCGGACAATCGCATTGCCCTGGCGCTGGTGGTGATTAGCGCGCTGCTGATCTGGCGCCATGCCGAAAACCTGTCGCGCCTGGTCAAGGGCACGGAATCGAAGATTGGTAAAAAGTAAGCCGACTCACGCCGTGCCAGCGGATGGGCACGGGGGGAGGCGGGGGCTTTAGTCGCGAAAGTTGTTGAAACTGAGCGGAATATCGGTAATTTCTTTTTTCAGCAGCGCCATGGCGGTCTGCAGGTCGTCGCGCTTGGCGCCGGTTACGCGCACCGAATCGCCCTGGATGGCGCCTTGCACCTTGAGTTTGCTGTCTTTCAGAATGCGCTGGATTTTTTTGCCCAGTTCGGCCTCAATGCCGTTGCGCACGGTAATCACCTGTTTCACCTTGTCGCCGCCCATTTTTTGCACGTCGCCCAGGTCCAAAAAGCGCACGTCCACATTGCGCTTGGTCAGCTTGTTGCGCAGCACGTCTTCAATTTGCGCCAGCTGAAACTCGGCGTCGCCGACCATGGTGATTTCTTTGTCTTTGATCTCAATGCTGGCGGACGTGCCTTTGAAGTCAAAGCGGGTGGTAATTTCTTTGACGGTGTTTTCTACGCCGTTTTTTACATCGACCAGGTTGGCTTCGCAGACAGTGTCAAAAGAGGGCATGGCGGGGTTCTCTGAGCTAAATGGGGGCAGCACGCCGGGTGCGGGTGCGACAATCCTGGCATGTTAGTCGAGAAAAACGTGGCCCTTCAGGCGCTCAACACCTTCCATATCGTGGCCAAGGCGCACGCGCTGCTGCGCATTCGCACCGAGGCCGACGCCCAAGCCGTGTGCGCCGACGCGCAGTGGCGCACGCAGCCAAAGTTTGTTTTGGGCGGTGGCAGCAACCTGGTGATCACCGGGGACGTGAAGCCGCTGGTGCTGAAGGTCGAAATCATGGGCCGCACGCTGCAGCGCGAGACGCCCAAACACTTCATCGTAGAAGCCGGTGCCGGCGAAAACTGGCACGATTTCGTGGCCTGGACGCTGGACCAAGGCCTGCCCGGGCTGGAAAACCTGGCGCTCATTCCCGGCACGGTGGGCGCCACGCCGGTGCAAAACATAGGCGCCTATGGCGTGGAGCTGCAAGACCGCTTTGATTCTCTGGACGCCATCGACCTGCAAACCGGCCAAATATTCACCCTGGACGCCGCCCAATGCGGCTTTGGCTACCGCGACTCGGTGTTCAAACACGCCGCAGGCCCGCAAGGCCTGGGGCTGAAAGACCGGGCGCTGATCTTGCGGGTGCGCTTTGCCCTGCCCAAAGTCTGGAAGCCGGTGCTCGGATATGCGGACCTGGAAAAAATACAGGCCCAGCACGCCGGCGTGCAGCCCACGGCGCGCCAGTTGTTTGACTGGATTTGCCAGATTCGGCGCGCCAAGCTGCCCGACCCGGCGGTGATTGGCAACGCGGGCAGCTTTTTCAAAAACCCGACCGTGAGCGCCGAGCAGTGCGCCGACATCATTGCGCGCGACCCCAAGGTGGTGCACTACAAGCTGGCCGACGGCAGCTTCAAGCTCGCGGCCGGCTGGCTGATAGACGCCTGCGGCTGGCGCGGCAAGTCGATTGGCCAGGCCGGGGTGTTTGAAAAACAAGCGCTGGTGCTGGTCAACCGCGGCCCGTCGCCAGAGGCGCCAGGCGCCACCGGGGGCGAGGTAATGACGCTGGCACGTTCTATCCAGACCAGCGTGTATGAGCGCTTTGGGTTGCGGCTGGAGACCGAGCCCGTGGTGCTGTGAAGGCCATGTGACGCTGCCCATCCATTCTTTGCTTAATTCAAAACTACATTCACAAATATGAAAAACGTATTGGTTCTTGGCGGCACCGGCTTTGTTGGCGCCCATGTGTGTGAAAAGCTGATTCGCGCCGGCCTGCGCGTGACCGTGCCCACCCGGCGCGCGGTGAATGCCCGCAATATCTTGCATTTGCCCGCGCTCACCGTGCTGGAATGCGATGTGCATGACGAAGCGTCACTCACCCAGGCCATGCAAGGCATAGACGCGGTGGTCAACCTGGTGGCCATCCTGCACGGCTCGCCCGCCGCGTTCGATCGGGTACACCGCGCTTTGCCCGAAAAAATCGCCCGTGCCTGCGCCGCCCAAGGCGTGCGCCAACTGGTGCATATCAGCGCCTTGGGCACGGACCACCAGCAGCCGCAGGCTTGCGTGTCCAACTACCTGCGCAGCAAAGGGGAGGGCGAGGCCGCGCTGATGCGCATTTTGGGCTGGCCGCAGGACAAGGCCCCGGCCAACGCAAACGCCAACGCCACAGATGCGCTGGCAGCGACGCCCCACACGGGCTTGACGGTGCTGCGCCCCAGCGTGATCTTTGGCGCACAAGACCAGTTTTTGAACGTGTTTGCCAAGCTGCAAAAGTGGTTTCCGGTGATGCCCCTGGCCGGGGCGGACGCCAAGTTTCAGCCGGTGTGGGTGGAAGACGTGGCCCAGGCGGTGGTGCAAAGCGTGGTGGCGGGCCTGTCGGGTGCGCCGCGTTGGCAGGTGTTTGAGTTGGTGGGCACCAAGGTTTACCGCTTGCGTGAGCTGGTGCAGCTGGCTGCCCGATTGAGCGGCTTGGGAGGCGGGCATGGTCGCCCGGTGATCGGTTTGCCGCGCTGGATGGGCAAGGTACAGGCGGCGATGTTGGGCTTGATGCCGGGCAAACCGCTCATGAGCGCGGACAACTTGGACTCTATGCAGGTGGACAACGTGGCGACCAGTCAGTACCCAGGGCTGCAGGCCTTTGGAATCACACCCACCGCATTGGCCGCTATTGCGCCCCTGTATTTGGTGCGTGACCCCGCTGAGAAGGGCTTATTGGGCATTCGCCACCGGCCCCACTAGCAACTTGCGGCCTTAGCGGCCCTCGTGGTCCAAGCGGTTTAACCGCGCGGCAAAGCCAAACAACGCGCTATCGCCTCTTGCAGGCGCGCCATGTGAACCGGTTTGGTGACGAAGAAGTTCACGCCCGCGCCAATGGCTTCTTCTTGGGCGTTGTTCATGGCGTCGGCGGTGAGCGCAATGATGGGAATGTTGCGGGCCTTGCCCGCAAGCGCGCGTATGGCGCGGGTAGCGGCCAGGCCGTCCATGACGGGCATGTGCACGTCCATCAGCACCAGGTCAAAGTCTTCGTTTTGCACGTAGGCCACGGCCAACTGGCCGTTTTCACAAAACGTGGTTTGGTAGCCCATGCGTTCGAGCAAGATGCCCACAAATTTGCGGTTGACCGGGTTGTCCTCTGCCACCAACACCCGGCGCGCTGCCGTCTGGCCCATGTCCGCGCTGGTGTTGGACAAGGGCACCAAAGTGGCGATCGCAGCGGGCGCATCACACAATTTAAAGGGCAGTTCCAAGGTAAAGCACGAGCCTTCGCCCGGATTGCTGCGCACATCAATGTCGCCCTCCATCATCCGGGCCAGAGACTGGGAGATTTCCAAGCCAAGGCCAGAGCCGCCAAACTGGCGCGCCACGCTGTTGTCCACCTGGTGAAACCTTTGGAACAGTCCTTCAATGGCCTCCTCGGCCATGCCGATGCCAGTGTCCTCGACCGCAAAGCGCAAGATCGGCCCCGTCGTGGCCGGCGCGTCCCAGGGCAGCGGAGGCGCGCGGCTCACAATCACGGTCACGACGCCGCGTTCGGTGAACTTGATGGCGTTGTTAATCAGGTTAAAAAGAATCTGCTTGAGCCGGGTCACGTCCATCAGGCCCCACAGTGCAATGTCCGGGTGGACCTCAAACACGAAACCCAGGCCTTTGGCGGTTGCTTGTGGGCGGCTGACGTTTTCAATATCCCTGAGCAAGTCAGGCAAATAGCAGGGTTCTGGGTTGATGCTTAGCTTTCCTTCGTCCAGCGCCGAAATGTCCAGAATGTCGTTGAGCACATTGAGCAAGTGGCTGGCCGAGGCGTTTGCCGTTCTCACATAGTCTGCTTGCTGGGCGTTCAGCCCGGTGGTGCTCAGCAGGCTCAACATGCCCAGAATGCCGTTGAACGGCGTGCGCAACTCATGGCTCATATTGGCCAAAAACTTGCTTTTGCTGCGGTTGGCCCGCTCGGCTTGGATCTGGGTTTCGCGAAAGTGGGCGTTGAGTTCCAGCGATTTGCGCCGTGCGCTGGCCTGCTTTAGCTCGTGCAAGCGCGTTGCCACCGCCGCCAGCACCAGCAAGAGCAGCACCGCCAGACCCAAGAGCGCGATGTACAGGTTTTGCTGCAACAACTGCGCCGCAGCCTGGTTGATTTGGCTGCTGGCAGACGCTTCTGCCGCGCTGCCCAGACGCTCAATGCCGGGTACCTGCATTTGCGCCTCTGCCAGCATGGCCACCATCAGTTCGCTGCTGGGCCGCGCATCTGCCGCAGTACCCGCCAGGCGTTGGGCCCATGCGCGCGCACGGTCGCTCAGTTCAACAATGGCCGGCTCGGCCCACAGTGCGGCAGATCCCCCAGACTGGCGCAATATTTCCATGCGGGTGTTGAGCAGCGCCAGTTGCATGGCCAGTGCCTGGGGCTCTGCGGCATCGCCCTGCACCAATTGGCTGATCAAGCCTTCGCGAAAGCGCGAAAACTCCCGCTTAATCACGATCTCTGGCGCGTCGGCTGCCGCCAAGCGCATCGATTGCTCCGCCAGCATGGCTTGGTGGTGCTGCCATTGCAGGCCCAGTTGCATCAGCCCGAGCAGCGCCATGGCGCCCGCCAGCACAAACAGCCAGGCCAGGAACGGTACGGTCTTGATGCGATGGAACATGGCCGTTTTCATCCCTGCAACGTTGGGTTCAGATTGCAAGCCTTAGGCGCTGCGGCTTCGGCCTTGCCAAAGGGGGAGCTTTGTAGCGGCGATGGCATGTGGGGAAAATGAAAGAAGCACGCCGTGACAGTCGTCAATTCACCGGGCTGTGGCCTATGCCCAGCATGTCCGTGCCCGCGTCGCGGCCCAGCAAGCCGGTTTGGGCATATAGGCCCAGCTTGGCGCGCGTGTCCACAATGTCCAAATTGCGCATGGTCAGCTGGCCAATGCGGTCGGCCGGTGAGAACATGGACTCGCCTTTTTCCATGGTCAGCCGCTCGGGGTGGTAGGTCAGATTCGGCGAGCTGGTGTCCAAGATGGAATAGTCATTGCCCCGGCGCAGTTGCAGGGTCACTTCGCCGGTCACGGCGCGGGCAATCCAGCGCTGGGCGGCTTCGCGCAGCATGAGGGCTTGCGGGTCAAACCAGCGGCCTTGGTACAGCAGGCGCCCGAGTTTGCGACCGTTGTCGCGGTACTGCTCAATCGTGTCTTCGTTGTGGATGCCGGTGACCAGGCGCTCGTAAGCCGCAAACAGCAGCGCCAGGCCTGGGGCTTCGTAAATGCCACGGCTTTTGGCCTCAATAATGCGGTTCTCAATCTGGTCGCTCATGCCCAGGCCGTGGCGCCCCCCAATGCGGTTGGCCTCCAGAATCAGTTCCACCAAGTCCGGGTATTCCACGCCGTTAAGCGCCACCGGGCGGCCTTCTTCAAAGCGCACGCTCACGTTTTCGCGCTTCACCTCCACTTCGTCTTTCCAGAAGGCCACGCCCATGATGGGGTTGACGATCATCATGCCGCTGCTCAGGTGTTCCAGGTCCTTGGCCTCGTGCGTGGCGCCCAGCATATTGGAGTCGGTGGAATAGGCTTTTTCAGCCGACATCTTGTAGCCAAAGCCCGCCGCCGTCATAAAGGCCGACATTTCCGCGCGACCGCCCAGCTCGTCAATAAAGGCCTGGTCCAGCCACGGTTTGTAAATTTTGAGTGCGGGGTTGGTGAGCAGGCCGTAGCGGTAAAAGCGCTCGATGTCGTTGCCCTTGAAGGTGCTGCCGTCGCCCCAGATGTGGACCTCATCTTCCTTCATGGCGGCCACCAGCATGGTGCCGGTCACGGCGCGGCCAATGGGAGTGGTGTTGAAGTAGGTGACGCCTGCGGTAGAGATATGAAAAGCACCACTTTGCAGCGCCGCAATGCCCTCAGCAGCGAGCTGGCTGCGGCAGTCAATCAGGCGGGCGTTCTCGGCGCCGTACTCCATGGCTTTGCGCGGAATTTCGTCGTAATCCGCCTCGTCGGGCTGGCCCAGGTTGGCGGTGTAGGCGTAGGGAATGGCGCCCTTGTTGCGCATCCAGTGCAGGGCGGCGCTGGTGTCTAGGCCTCCGGAGAAGGCGATGCCCACTTTTTGACCGACCGGGATGTTTTGAAGAATAGTGGACATGGAATGCTGGGGTGGTGACAGTGGGCAGTGTTGCGTTCTAGAGGCGTGGCGCTTTAGGCGATTGGCCGCTTAGGCGTAATGGCAAATGTAGTGAAAGGCCTCGGTCACGCGGATCTGGAATTTGCTGTCGCCCGGCACGCTAAAGCTTTGGCCTGCGCTCACGCTATGCCACTCGGCTTCACCTGCCAAAAGGTATTCACAAGCACCCGCCACGCATTCCATGACTTCAGGCGCTGCGGTGCCAAAGGTCAGCTCGGCCGGCAAAACCACGCCGACGGATTTTTTGCTGCCGTCGGGCAAGGTCAGACTGTGGCTGACGCATTTGCCGTCAAAGTAGACGCTGGCTTGGGTGGCGACGGTGGCGCCGTGGAGGTGGGTGGTGGTCATGGGTGCTAGATCAAGGTAGATCAATGAAGAAGGTGTGTGGGCGCGGTGCCAAGCCATATGAGGGACCCGGCAGCAGCGTGAAGCGGGCATTTTATAGGCCCGCGGAGCCTCCTCTTTAAGGTGTTTCAGGCGGGATTTACGCGCTTGGACTTACGCCGTGGTGGGCCGCAAACAGCGCCGGGCTAAAGCCCGCACTCAACGCGCCGTTGGGCCAGCGCACCACGGGGCGTTTGATCACGCTGGGGTGGGCGTGCATGAGCGCGCTGGCGCTGGGCGCATCTTGGGTGGCGGCTTGCAAGGCGGGGTCGAGCTTGCGCCAAGTCGTGCCCTTGCGGTTAACCAGCGCTTCCCAGCCCAGGGCATCAAGCCATTCGGCCAGCGCCTTCTCGGGCACGCCGGCTTTTTTGAAATCGTGGAACTGGTAGTCCACACCAGCGGCACTAAGCCAGTCGCGCGCTTTTTTGACGGTGTCGCAGTTGGGAATGCCGTAGACGGAGGCGATTGGTTTCACAGCGGTTTAGGAGTGGGTGTTAGACATGACTAGCATCATGCCACTGGCGCGCCGGGACTGGACTGCGCCAACGCCCCGCCAAGCGCTGCGCGACAATGCGGCGCATATGAAAAACCTGAACGACTGGCTGGCCTACTGCGAGCAACTGCACCCAAAAAACATCGACATGGGCCTGGAGCGCGTGCGCATGGTTGCCGCGCGCATGGGGCTGGCGCTGCATTGCCCGGTGATCACCGTGGCGGGCACCAACGGCAAGGGCTCGACCTGCGCCATGCTGGAATCCATCTTGCTGCAGGCCGGTTACCGCACCGCCGTGTATTCGTCCCCGCACCTGGTGCATTTTGAAGAACGCCTGCGCTTGCAGGGCCAGATGGTGCAAGCCGAAGCATTGGTTGCCGGGTTTGCCGCAGTGGAGGCGGCGCGCACCCTGGGGGACGCGGTGTCGCTCACCTATTTTGAGTTTTCCACCCTGGCCATTCTGGACGTGATCTCGCGCACGCCGCTGGACGTGGTGATTCTGGAAGTGGGCTTGGGCGGGCGCCTGGACGCCGTCAACATCATCGACCCCGATTGCGCTGTGATCACCAGCATCGACCTCGACCACATGGAGTTTTTGGGCCACGACCGCGAAACCATTGGCCTAGAAAAGGCCGGCATCATGCGCGCCGGTCGCCCGGTGGTGGTCAGCGACCCGGTGCCACCGCAAAGCGTGCTCGACCACGCGCAGCGCATTGGCGCGGACCTGTGGCGCGTGGGCCAGGACTTCAACGTTTCCGGCGACCCGCAGCAGTGGAACTGGGCCGGGCGCGGGCGGCGCTACAGCGGGCTGGCCTACCCTGCGCTGCGCGGCGCCAACCAGCTGGTCAATGCCTCGGGCGTGCTCGCGGCGCTCACCGCCTTGCGCGAGAAGCTACCCGTCACCGCCCAAGCCATCCGCAATGGCCTGGCCTTTGTGGAGTTTGCCGGGCGCTTTCAAATCATTGCTGGCCAGCCTACGCTGGTGCTGGACGTGGCGCACAACCCCCATTCGGTGGCCGCGCTGGCAGCCAATTTGGACGCCATGGGCTACTTCCCCTGCACCCACGCCGTCTTTGGCGCCATGGCAGACAAAGACCTGGCGCCCATGCTCGCGCGCATCAACCCGGTCATTGACCGCTGGTATTTCACCGATTTGCCCACCGCGCGCGCTGCCACTGCGCTCCAATTGCAGGCGCGCTGGCTGGCCCAAAATCCACCGGCGCAGGCGCGCTCCGCCGTGTTCTCTGACCCGGTTAGCGCCCTCGCTGCAGCAGTGGCTGCGGCAGACCCCGCTGATAGAATCGTGGTCTTTGGATCGTTCTACACGGTGGGCGGCGTCATGCAGCAAGGCCTGCCCCGGCTGCACGGCGCGCACCTGAGTTCTTGAGGATCTACCCCCGCTATGGCCTTTTTTAAATTCCGCAAAAATGGCGCTGAACAGTCCGGTCCAAGCCCCGTGACTGAAAGCCTGGAGGTCCTACGCAAGCGTGCGCGCCACCGGCTCATCGGTGCGGCGGCCTTGGTGCTGGTGGGCGTGGTCGGTTTTCCCTTGCTGTTTGACAGCCAGCCCCGGCCGATTGCGGTGGACATTGCGATCGATATCCCGGACAAAACCAAAACCGCTCCGCTGGGCGCCGCGCCAGCCAGTGCGCCTGCGGCGGCTTTGGCCTCGGTGCCTGCCACCGCAGCGAGCGGTGCCCCAGCAAGCGATACATCAACCGTCATCGCTGTGCCTGACAAACCTTCCCCCACGGTGCTTGCGCCCGCCGCATCTGCAGCAGTTGCGAAATCGCAGCCCAAACCAGAAGCCAAAACAGAAGTCAAGGCAGAAGCGAAGGCAGAGGTCAAACCCGATCCCAAGGCCGACACCAAGGCAGCGTCCAAACCCGACGGCAAGACGTCGCAGGGCGACAAAGCGCAGGCCCTGCTCGACGGCAAGGATCCGGCCAAATCTGCTACATCAGCCGCACCGCGCTACACCGTGCAAGTGGGTGCGTTTGCGGACGCGCAAAAAGCGCAAGAGGTGCGCGCCGCTTTAGAGAAAGCGGGCATCAAGACCTATACCCAGGTGGTGGTAACCGCCGATGGCAAGCGCACCCGTGTGCGCGCTGGCCCTTGGCAAGACCGGGCTGAGGCTGAAAAAACGGCAGAAAAAATCAAAAAATTGAACCTGTCTGCCTCTGTGTTGACCCTCTAAGCCAAGGACGCGCGTGGCTAACCTGGATTGGATTTTCCTTGCGGTGATGGCCTTTTCTGCGGTGGTGGGCGTGGTCCGGGGCTTGATTACCGAAGTTTTTTCCTTGTTGAGTTGGCTTGTCGCGTTTACGCTTGCGCACCGCCTGGCGCCGCAAGTTGCGCCCTTGGTGCCCATGGGTGGCGCCAGCGAGAACCTGCGCTACGCCGCCGGTTTTGTCGCGGTGTTTGTGGGTGCGCTGATGGCGGGCGCACTGGTGGTTTTTTTGATCAACAAGGTGATGGCGGTGGCGGGCTTGCGGCCCATTGATAGAGTTTTGGGCGGTGCTTTTGGTGCTGGGCGGGGCACGGTGCTGCTGCTCGTCGTCACCGTGGTGGTGGGATTGACGCCGCTGCGCCAAAGCAACTGGTGGCTTGAGGCCCACGGACCGCGCTTGGCCGAAGCCGCGCTGGCCGGTTTGAAGCCGCTGTTACCCGACGGATTTGCGAAATTTTTTCCCTGAGCGAGTAAACCAAAAACCATGTGTGGAATCGTCGGCGTTGTCAGCAACGCACCTGTGAACCAGCTCATCTATGACGCCTTGTTGCTGCTGCAGCACCGGGGCCAGGATGCGGCGGGCATCGTCACCCAGCAAGAGCGCAAGTTCTTTATGCACAAGGCCAAGGGCATGGTCAAAGACGTGTTTCGCACCCGCAATATGCGCTCGCTGCCCGGCAACTGTGGCCTGGGCCAAGTGCGCTACCCCACGGCCGGCAACGCCTACAGCGAAGAAGAGGCGCAGCCCTTTTATGTGAACGCCCCGTTTGGCATTGTGCTGGTGCACAACGGCAACCTGACCAACGCGCACGCGCTCAAGCGCGAGTTGTTCAACAAAGACCACCGCCATATCAATACCGAAAGTGATTCGGAGGTGCTGCTCAACGTGTTGGCCCATGAGCTGGAGCACGCCAGCCGTGGCATGCCGCTGCTGCCCGAGCACTTGTTTGCAGCGGTGCGCAATGTGCATGCACGAGTCAAAGGCTCGTACGCGGTGATTGCGCTCATTGCCGGCCACGGCGTGCTGGCGTTTCGCGACCCGCATGGCATTCGCCCCTTGTGCATGGGCCGCAGCGCGGACAACGTGGTGCTGGCCAGCGAGTCAGTGGCGCTGGAAGGCACGCTGCACAAATTTGAGCGCAATATCGACCCCGGCGAGGCGGTGTTTGTCAACTTGCAAGGCGAAGTGCTGGCGCAGCAATGCGCCGATGCGCCCAGGCTCAACCCCTGCATTTTTGAGTTCGTTTACCTGGCCCGCCCTGACTCGGTGATGGACGGTATTTCGGTCTACCAGGCGCGGCTTAATTTGGGCGAAACCCTGGCCAAGCGTGTGGTGTCCACCGTGCCGCCCAGCGAGATTGACGTGGTCATTCCCATCCCCGAGTCCAGCCGCCCGAGTGCGGCGCAACTGGCGCAGTTGCTGGGCTTGCCCTACCGCGAAGGCTTTGTGAAAAACCGCTACGTGGGCCGCACCTTCATCATGCCGGGGCAGGCGGTGCGCAAAAAATCGGTGCGACAAAAGCTCAATGTGATTGCCAGCGAGTTCAAGGGCCGCAATGTGCTGCTGGTGGACGACTCCATCGTACGCGGCACCACCAGCAAAGAGATTGTGCAAATGGCGCGCGACGCCGGTGCGCGCCGCGTCTACCTGGCCAGCGCCGCGCCGCCGGTGCGCTATCCCAACGTCTACGGCATCGACATGCCCACCAGCAGCGAACTGGTCGCCCACAACCGCAGCGTGGAAGAAATCCGCGCCATCATCGGCTGCGACGCCTTGATTTACCAAGACGTGGCCGGCATGAAAAAAGCGGTGGGTTCGCTCAACCCGGCCATTGCCGACTTTGACGCCTCGTGCTTTGACGGCGTTTACGTGACTGGCGACATCACCAGCGACGACATCACCCGCCTGAGTGCCACACGCGGTGGCAGCGAAGAAGACCAAGACGACAACTCACGCCTTGCATTGCCCAACCACCAAGATTGATTTCAAACCCATCGCCTCCATGACCCCGAAGAAAGAAACGACAGCTTTGCACCGCGACACACTCGCTGTTCGTGAGGCCGTAGCGCGCAGCCAGTACGGCGAAAACTCCGAAGCCCTGTACCTGACCAGCGGCTACGTCCAGCCCTCGGCCCGTGCGGCAGCGGCCCGCTTTGCAGGCGAAGAAGAGGGCTTCACCTATGGCCGCTACGGCAACCCCACGGTTGCCAGTTTTGAGCAGCGCTTGGCCGCCATGGAGGGCACCGAGGCCTGCATGTCCACCGCCTCGGGCATGTCGGCGATTTTGCTAATGTGCATGGGCCTGCTCAAGTCTGGCGACCACGTGCTGTGCTCGCAGTCCATGTTTGGCTCCACCATCAAACTGATTGGCACGGATTTGGCCAAGTTTGGCGTGGAATCGACCTTTGTTGCGCAAACCGATGTGTCCGCCTGGGCCGCCGCGGTGCGCCCGAACACCAAGCTGCTCTTCGCCGAAACACCGACCAATCCCTTGACGGAAGTGTGCGACATCCGCGCGCTGGCCGATATTGCCCATCAATCGGGTGCGCTGCTTGCAGTGGACAACTGCTTTGCCACACCGGCCTTGCAACTGCCAGTTACGCTGGGCGCGGACATCATCATGCATTCGGGCACCAAGTACCTAGACGGCCAGGGCCGCGTCATGGCCGGCGCCTTGTGCGCCAGCCAGCAGCTCGTCACCGAGAAATTTTTGCCGGTACTCAAGAGCGCGGGAATGACGCTAGCTCCTTTCAACGCCTGGGTCGTACTCAAGGGCCTGGAAACGCTGGACATCCGCATGCGTGCCCAATCCGCCAACGCGCTGGCGCTGGGCCACTGGCTGGAGCAATGCAAGTCGGTGCAGCGCGTGTTCTATCCCGGCCTGGCCAGCCACCCGCAGCACGCCCTGGCCATGCGCCAGCAGTCCGGCTGCGGCGGCGCGGTGCTGTCCTTTGAAGTGAAGGCGGACAGCCCGGCGCAAGCCCGAGAGCGGGCCTTCCACGTGCTAGACAGCATGCAAGTCCTGTCCTTGTCCACCAATCTGGGCGATACCAAAACCTTGGTGGCCCATCCGGCAAGCACTTCGCATGGGCGTCTCACCGATGCGCAGCGCCAGTCTGCCGGCGTAAGCCAAGGCCTGATCCGCGTCGCGGTGGGCCTGGAACACATAGATGACATCGCGACCGACCTGGCGCGTGGACTGGAAACCCTCTGACATGACGAAAACCCGCACCCGTTTTGCGCCGTCCCCCACCGGCTTTATCCACCTGGGCAACATCCGCTCGGCGCTCTATCCTTGGGCTTTTGCGCGTGCTACCGGCGGCGACTTCATTTTGCGCATTGAAGACACCGACCAAGACCGCAGCACCCAGGCAGCGGTGGACGTGATCATCGAAGGTATGCGCTGGCTGGGCTTGGACTACGACGAAGGCCCGTTCTACCAAATGCAGCGCATGGACCGCTACAAGCAGGTGCTGCTGGAATTGCAGGCTGCGGGTTGGGTCTACCCCTGCTACATGGGCATGGAAGAGCTCGACGCCCTGCGCGAGCGCCAAATGCAGGCCAAAGAAAAGCCCCGCTACGACGGCACTTGGCGCCCCGCGCCCGGAAAGGTCTTGCCGCCCGTGCCCGCAGGCGTGCAGCCGGTGTTGCGCTTCAAGAATCCGCAAGGCGGCAGCGTGGTGTGGGAGGACAAAGTCAAGGGCCGCATCGAAATCAGCAATGACGAGCTGGATGATCTGGTCATCGCGCGTCCGGCCCAGCCTGGAGAGACCGTCGGCACGCCCACCTACAACTTTTGCGTAGTGGTGGACGACGTGGACATGGCGATCACCCATGTGATTCGCGGCGACGACCACGTGAACAACACACCACGCCAGATCAACATCTTTCACGCGCTTGGAAAAACGCCCCCGGTCTATGCCCATTTGCCCACCGTGCTCAACGAGCAAGGCGAGAAGATGAGCAAGCGCAACGGCGCCAAGGCGGTCACCCAATACGCGCTGGAGGGCTATTTGCCCGAGGCCATGGTGAACTACCTGGCGCGCCTGGGCTGGAGCCATGGTGACGATGAAATCTTCAGCCGCGCGCAGTTTTTGGAGTGGTTCAATCTGGACCACCTGGGCCGCAGCGCCGCGCAGTTTGACGAAGCCAAGCTGCGTTGGGTAAACGCCCAGCACCTCAAAGCCATGGCGGGCGAGGCGCTGGCACCCTTGGTGCAGGCGCACTTGCAGCGCCAGGGTTTGCTTGCGAACGAAAGACTGGCCGCGCTGTGCGATTTGTTCAAAGACCGGTGTGACACCACGCTGGCCCTGGCGGGCTGGATTGCGCGTTTTTATGCGGATGTGGTGCCAGACGATGCCGAGTGGGCACAGCACGTGACAGATGCTGTCAAGCCAGCCGTAGCCCTGTTGCGGACCCGCTTGGCCGCGTGCGCATGGGACAAGGCCAGCATAGCCGCTGTGCTCAAAGAGGTGCTGGCGCAGACGGGCTTGAAAATGCCGCAGCTCGCCATGCCGGTGCGCGTGCTGGTGATGGGAACCGCCCAAACCCCTTCCTTGGACGCGGTGCTGTCTCTGTGCGACCGAGAAATAGTTCTCGCGCGGCTCGGGAAGGCCTGAATTTACTGGTTATAATTTGAGGCTCGGAAGTAAAGAGCTTTGCCTAGAGAAGTTCTTCGGTTTAGGGGGTATAGCTCAGCTGGGAGAGCGCTTGCATGGCATGCAAGAGGTCAGCGGTTCGATCCCGCTTACCTCCACCAAAAGCTTTCGAGAAAACGGATCAGTCCAAGGTTTTGACCCCATCGTCTAGAGGCCTAGGACATCACCCTTTCACGGTGAGTACCGGGGTTCGAATCCCCGTGGGGTCGCCAGATTCACCGCCAGGTGATGAAAGCAAAAAGTAGACAACGGCAACGTTGTCGCTACCAGGAGTGGTAGTTCAGTTGGTTAGAATACCGGCCTGTCACGCCGGGGGTCGCGGGTTCGAGTCCCGTCCACTCCGCCAAAAAATGAAAACCCCAAGCAGGTAACTGCTTGGGGTTTTTCTGTTTTACGGTCTCACAGACCGCAGTTCCGTCGTGCTGGCCGAGCCTGAATTAATTCGGTGGGCTGTCATTTCGCACTCCCCCAAAGGCGCAAGTGGCGCCATGGGGGAGATCAACAGCAACCAGCCCTCAGGCAAACACGCCGCCCTTGTCTTCCATGCGCGCAGACACTTCGCCCAAGTGGTGCAGGCTGTCACCGAAGGTCATTTCCATCTGCGTGAGCTTTTTAAAGTAGTGGCTCACGATGTACTCGTTGGTCACGCCAATGCCGCCGTGCAATTGCACGGCCTGCTGACCCACAAAGCGCATAGACGCGCCCAATTGAACCTTGGCGCGGGCCATGGCGGCGCGGCGCTCTGCGGTGGGAGCGTTGAGCTTGAGACTGGCGTAAAAGCTCATCGAGCGCGCCAGTTCAAGTTCCATCTTCATGTCGGCGGCACGGTGGCGCAGGGCCTGGAAGCTGCCAATCACGGCGCCAAATTGCTTGCGCGTCATCAGGTATTCGGCGGTGATGGCCATGGCTTTGTCCATCACGCCCACGGCCTCAGCGCAGGTGGCGGCAATGCCAATGTCCACCGCGTGCTCTAGCGCCGTTTGCCCGTCAGTAGTGACCAAGGTGGCTGGCGCATCGGTCAATTGCACTTCGGCGGCGCGGCTGCCGTCTTGCGTGCCATAGCCCTTACAGGCAACGCCGCTGGCGCTGCGCTCAACCAAGAACAGTGCGGTTTTGCCGTCAAGCAACGCGGGCACCAACAGCGCATCAGCCTGGTCGCCCACCGGCACCACGCTTTTGTGACCAGTGAGCTGGTAGCCGCTGCCTGTGGCCACAGCGACCGCTTTGCAACGGCCCAGCGCGTAGCGCGCGCCAGGCTCCTGGTAGGCCAGTACGACCACGGCTTCGCCGCTGCTGATGCGCGGCAGCCACGTGGCTTTGGTGGCTGCATCGGCATAGTTGGCGATAACGGCGCCGGCGATCAGCGCCTGGGTTAGCGGCTCGAGCACGATGCCGCGCCCCAGCTCTTCCATCACCACCATGCCTTCGACCGGGCCCATGCCCAGGCCACCGTCGTCTTCGGGGACGTAGAGGCCGCACAGGCCGAGTTCGGCCAGTTCGCCCCAGGCGACGCGGTCAAAGCCACCGGCTTTTTCGGCGGCGCGGCGGCGATCAAAGCTATAGCCCTTGTCCACCCATTTGCGTACCGCGTCGCGCAGTTGTTCTTGGTCGTCAGAAAAATCGAAATCCATGGTCTTGTCCTTGATGGGGGGTTGGTGTCGGGAGCGCGATGCGGTCAGCCGAGCACGAATTGCGAGACGATGTTGCGCTGCACTTCGTTGCTGCCGCCGTAAATCGTGGTTTTGCGCATATTGAAATAGGTCGATGCCAGCGGCGCGCAGTGGGCGTGGCCCACCGAGTCGCCTTGCCAGCCAGCTTCCATGGCCTCGCGAATCAAGGGCAGGGCGAAAGGCCCGGCGGCTAGCATCATCAGCTCGCTGTAGCGCTGCTGCAGCTCGCTGCCACGGATTTTTAGCAGGCTAGCAATGTCCATGCTTTGCTTGCCCGATTTTTCGGCCGCCAGCACGCGCAAGACCATCATCTCCAGCGCAATCACGTCCACTTCGAGCTTGGCGATTTCATCGCGAAACCGTGTGTCGTCCCAAAGGCCTTCAGCCTTGGCGATGCGCTTGAGTCGCTCCAACTCGCGCTTGGCGCGATTGACGTCGGCAATATTAGTGCGCTCGTGGGCCAGCAGGTATTTGGCGTAATTCCAGCCCTTGTTTTCTTCGCCAATCAGGTTGTTGGCCGGTACTTCGACGTTGTCAAAGAACACCTCGTTCACCTCGGCCGTTCCGTCAAGCAAGACAATGGGGCGCACGGTCACGCCGGGCGATTTCATGTCGATCAGCAAAAAACTGATGCCGGTTTGCGGTTTGCCTTCGTTGCTGGTGCGCACCAGGCAAAAAATCCATTCGCCGAATTGGCCTAAGGTGGTCCAGGTTTTTTGGCCGTTGACGATGTATTTGTCGCCCACGCGTTCGGCCTTGGTTTTGACCGATGCCAGGTCCGAGCCCGAGCCTGGCTCACTGTAGCCCTGGCTCCACCAGACGTCGCCGCTGGCAATGCCAGGCAAAAAGCGCTGCTGCTGCTCGGCGTTGCCAAAAGCCATGATCACCGGCGCCACCATCACCGGGCCGAAGGGCACTACGCGCGGTGCGCCAGCGAGGGCGCATTCTTCTTCAAACAGGTGTTTCTCAATGGCATTCCAGCCCGGCCCGCCAAACGCAGTAGGCCAGGCGTGGCCCAGCCAACCTTTTTTGCCCAAGATCTTGCCCCAGCGCTGCATGTCGTCGCGCGTCAGGTGCAAGGCGTTGTGCACTTTGTGTGCGATGTCGGCGGGCAGGTTTTCCCCCACCCAAGTGCGAATGGTTTCGCGAAATTTCTGTTCTTCGGGGGTGAATGCCAAATCCATGGTGGGCGCTCCAAATAGTCAATGCGGTTGAGGTCCAAGGCGAACTCCTGCGGTTTTAGCACGACCGTTCTTTTTTGCGTGTCCACGCCGCGACATTTTTCTTCGGTGGTTCACGATAATGGCAGCCGCATGCAAACCAGCCCCCAACCCATCGTCATTCTTATCTCAGGCGGCGGCTCCAATATGGCTGCCATCGTCCGCGCTGCGCAGAACGAGGCTTGGGAAGCGCGCTTCAGCGCGCAGGTGGTGGCGGTGATCAGCAACAAACGAGGTGCCGGCGGGCTGCAGCTGGCGCGTGCGCAGGGCATTGCTACCCAGGTGCTGGAGCACAGCGCCTACGCCAGCCGCGACGCTTTCGACCAGGCGCTCGCCGCTGCCATTAGCCGCTACGACCAGCCAGAGCGACCGTGTTTGGTGGTGTTGGCGGGTTTCATGCGCATCTTGACCGCTGGTTTTGTAGCAGCGCACGCCGGGCGTCTGCTCAACATCCATCCGTCCTTGTTGCCAGCCTTTACCGGTTTACACACCCACCAGCGCGCCATAGACGCGGCTTGCAAATTTGTGGGCGCTACCGTCCACCACGTCAGTGCAGAGTTGGATGCGGGCGCGATCTTGGAGCAGTCGGTGGTGCCGGTGCTGGCCAATGACACCGCTGAATCCCTGGCGCAAAGGGTACTGGCCACCGAGCACCAGATTTACCCCCGCGCGATTCGGAAATGGTTGGTGCAGCGCCAAGCTCAGGCGGGCGAATCCGCCACCCGCTGAAACCGCACCGTGGGCACCCCGCCCACATCCACCGTCTCCTCGAACATGGTCGCCGGGCGCACCCACAGTCCTTGCGCACCGTACAAGGCGCGGTAAAGCGTCATCGGCTCCAAGGTCTCGCTGTGGCGCACGGTGTCGATCACCTGGTACAAATTCCCCTTGTAGTGACGGTACAGGCCGGGCGGCGTGCGGGGTAGAGGGGGCAGATTTTCTTCGCTCATGGGACAATGGCTTCCTTATGCATCCAAAAGCTCTATTAGAAGCCTGCGCCGAGTTGATTCGGCTCACACTTAAATTTGACCACCCCGCCGACGCCATCGTTTCCCGTTTTTTTCGTGACCACCGAGGCCTAGGTCCCCGCGAACGCGCCACGTTGGCAGAGACTGTTTACACGGTTTTGCGCAAGAAACTGCTGTTCGACCACCTGGCACCTTCGGGCAGCGGCCCCAAAGAACGCCGTTTGGCAATTCTGGGCTTCTACGGCCCCGGAGATTTTTTGCGCAGTGCGCTGACCGAGCAAGAGACCCACTGGCTCGACGCCTGCGAGAAGGTCACGCCGACCGACTTTATGGAGCGCCACCGCCACAACTTGCCTGAGTGGCTGGTGCAACCCCTCAAAGACCAGCTAGGCGACGAGTTTTGGCCGCTGGTGGAGCAGTTGAACCGGGGTGCGGGCCTGGATTTGCGCGTCAACGACTTCAAAGCCAAGCGCGCCGACGTACAAAAAGAGCTGGCCAAGGCCGGTATCAAGGCTGTGGCCACACCGTATTCCCCCTGGGGCTTGCGCATTGCAGGCAAACCAGCGCTGAACAAAAGCGAAGGGTTTTTGCGCGGCGACTTTGAGGTGCAAGACGAGGGTTCGCAGCTTCTGGCCTTGCTGCTTGATGCTAAGCGCGGTGAAATGGTGGTGGACTTTTGTGCGGGTGCGGGTGGCAAGACCCTGGCCATTGGCGCTGCGATGCGCAGCACCGGGCGCCTGTATGCCTTTGACACCTCGGCGCATCGGCTTGACTCTTTTAAGCCGCGCATGGCGCGCAGTGGTTTGTCCAATGTGCACCCGGCGGCGATTGCGCACGAGCGCGATGAGCGCGTGAAGCGCTTGTCCGGCAAGATTGACCGGGTGCTGGTCGACGCCCCGTGCACCGGCTTGGGCACTTTGCGACGCAACCCGGACCTGAAATGGCGCCAAAGCCCGCAGGCCGTCGAAGAAATGGCCGTCAAGCAGGCGGCGATTTTGCAAAGTGCGTCTCGCCTGCTCAAATCCGGCGGGCGCTTGGTGTACGCCACCTGTAGCGTGCTGCCGCAAGAGAACGAGGACGTTGCCGCCGCGTTCTCTGCCGCAAATCCTGATTTCGAGCCACTGGTGGCGGGCGAGGTGCTCAGCGGCCTCAAAGTCGCGGACGCCGCGTCCCTGTGCCAGGGCGGCGAAAGCGGCCAGCTCTACCTTCGGCTGTGGCCACAGCGCCATGCGACCGACGGTTTTTTTGCGGCCGTCTGGCAGAGAAAATAGCACTTGGTTCTGCTCTTGTCGGTTTTTACTTTTGGCTCACTCAGAAATTGGTGCGCAATTACCACGTTGACTTTTACAATGGCGTTTGACCGTGTGTGCCAGGTCACGTGAAATTCAAATAGCCTGATTTTTTATATTTACTATAAAGAGACTTAATTCATATGTTGTTTCCCGATTCGACCGTGTTCAGTGCGATTCTCGAGTGGTTGTCCCATGGCGCCTTGGCTTGGAGCTGGTGGAAAATTGTGTTGTTTACCTTGGCCGTGACCCATGTGACCATGATCAGCGTCACCGTGTTCCTGCACCGCCACCAGGCGCACCGCGCTTTGGACTTGCACCCGATTGCTTCGCATTTTTTCCGCTTCTGGCTGTGGCTGACGACCGGCCAGGTGACCAAGGAGTGGGCGTCTATCCACCGCAAGCACCACGCCAAGTGTGAGCAGGCCGATGACCCCCACAGCCCGCACGTGTATGGCATCCGTACCGTGCTGCTGCAAGGCGCTGAGTTGTACCGTGCGGAGTCCAAAAACAAGGAAACTTTGGCCCGCTATGGCCACGGCACCCCCAACGACTGGATTGAGCGCAACTTGTACACCCGCTTTTCCTGGCAAGGTGTGGGCCTGATGATGGTGCTTGATCTGGCCCTGTTTGGCGCCGCAGGTCTGGCGGTCTGGGCGGTGCAAATGGCCTGGACACCCATCATGGCGGCTGGAATCATCAACGGCGCAGCCCACTTTTGGGGCTACCGCAACTTCGAAGCGCCAGACGCCAGCACCAATATTTCGCCCTGGGGCATCTTGATCGCTGGTGAAGAGCTGCACAACAACCACCACACCTACCCCACCTCGGCGAAGCTTTCGGTCAAGCCCTATGAGTTCGATATTGGCTGGATGTACATCAGCCTGATGCAAATGGCGGGTCTGGCACGGGTGAAGAAGACGCCGCCCAAGGCTGCTTATGGTGCGATTCGTCCGGTGGCAGACGAAAAAACCTTAGAAGCGCTCATTGCCAACCGCTACGAAATCATGGCGGGCTACGCCAAGCAAATGCAGCATACCGTGCAACACGAATTGGCCACTATGAAGGCGCGCAGCGCGGACTCTGCGGTGATCAAGGCGGTCAAGCTCTGGGCGCATCGCGACGTAGAAAAAGTGCCAGCTGAGGCCATGCCCCAACTCGCGTTAGCGCGGGTGGACTCGCCGGTGCTGGACAAACTGGTAACCATGCGCGAAGAGCTGCGTCAACTGTGGCTCAACACAGCCGTTTCGCGCGAACAACTCATTGTTGATTTGGCGGCCTGGTGCCGCCGGGCAGAGGAAAGCGGCATCGCGACCTTGCGCGAGTTCTCTTTGAAGTTGCGGGCCGCGCGCGTAGCCTGATGCGCTGATGGGGCCGTGGGGCCATCTGCATTGGTCCATCTGAAGCGGCGGGTGACATCCGGCGGAGTTAAGGAAAGCCCGTGTTGTCTTGTGCAACACGGGCTTTTTCTATTTACTTTGCCGACCTGCGCACCTGCACATCTGCACACCTGCACACCTGCACATCTGCACACCTGCACACCTGCACACCTGCACATCTGCACACCTGCACATCTGCACACTTGCACAGGTGTGCCCCAGCGCTGCAATCAGGCCGTGAATTCGAAGTAGCGTTGAAAGCTGAATGCCAGCGTTGAGATCAACACAGTCGCACCCACGAAGAGCGCGGTGGCCAGACCGAATACCGTGATCCAACCGGTTTGACCCGCCCGGTTTTCCTCATCGGCGCCAGGGTTGAATCGCAGGTTCCAGGATGGCGCGTCCATCAGGCCGTAGCGCAGGGCCGCGATGGCACATGCCGCGAAGGTGAAGCCGACAAGTGGTATGAGCACCCAGCTCACGGTGTCGTCCAAGCCCAAGGTATGCGCGCGCTGCACGCCATACAAGCCGAGCAGCGTGGGCAGTGGCGTCAGCCATGCCCAGCCGTCGTAGCGGCTTGTGAGGTAAATCCGTTGCAGCCCCAGTGGTCCGCCAATCAGTGTGGCCCACAGGGCAATGGTTTTGTTTTTCATCCGGCCGATTGTGGCGCAGGCAGTGCGCTGCCAGCATCTAAAGGGCATTCCATCAGCACCACGTCAAGCCAACGGTCAAACTTCCATCCGCAGTCTGTCAAAACGCCTACGTGGCGAAAGCCCGCAGCAGTGTGCAAACCGATGGAGGCATGGTTGGTCGAGTCGCCAATCACCGCGATGAGCTTGCGAATGCCCGCGCGCTGTGCGCTTGCCATCAGTTCGTTCAGCAACAAGCGCCCCCAGCCTTTTCCCGCAGCCATGGGCGCCAGATAGATGGAGTCTTCGGCAGAAAACCGGTATGCGGGCCGGGGTTTGAACCAATTGCAGTAACAGAATCCGACGACAGCGCCCTGATGTTCCAACACCAAGTACGGCATTTGCTTGGAAAGAACGTCCGCCCTGCGTAGCTGCATTTCCTCATGCGTTGGTGGCGTCATCTCAAAAGTGCCGGTTCCGGTCAGCACGTGGTGCTGGTATATCGCCGTGATTGCGGACAGATCGTGGTCGTTGCTGGGGCGAATCAAAGGCATGGTTTGAGAAAAAGATATAATTGAGGGCTATTCTGAGTGTCGCTGGCCGGGTGGTCAGTCGCGTGTCTCAACTCTGAATTTTATGGTTGAAATTGATTTCAACCACCCAAAGGAACAATCATGGTCGTCATTCGACTCGCTCGTGGTGGTGCTAAAGCCCGCCCGTTTTTCAGCATTGTCGTCGCAGACAAACGCACCCGGCGCGATGGCCGTTTTATTGAGCGCATTGGTTTTTACAACCCCATTGCAACCGCCAATGAAGAAAGCATCCGTATCGCCCAAGACCGTTTGACCTACTGGAGAGGTGTTGGCGCTCAGGCTTCGCCAACGGTGGAACGTTTGATCAGCCAGGCCGCAAAAAGCGCAGCTGCACCAGCGGCCTAAGCAACAAATGGCAAGGGTTCCGCGCTGCTGGAACCCGCGCCTATTTTTTCTTGTTGCATTCCATGATCGCAGGGCTTGAAGCTGCTGAAATGCCGTCTGACGCCATCGAAGTCGGGCGAATTTCAGACGCATGGGGCGTTAAGGGTTGGTTCAAGGTCCTGCCGTTCAGTGCCCAGCCCGAGGCACTTTTTTCATCCAAGCGCTGGTTTTTGTTGCCTACCGAGCGGGGTGTAAAAACCTTCGAGGGCGTAGCTAAGCTTGCCGTAAAAGAGGCCAAAGAACACTCCGACACCGTTGTGGCCTGTGCCCATGAGGTGCTGGATCGCAATGGTGCAGAAGCTTTGCGCGGCTGCCGAATCTTCATTGCCCGCTCAAGTTTTCCGACCGCAGACACTGATGAGTACTATTGGGTTGATTTGATCGGCCTGGATGTGGTGAACCGCCAGGAAGAAGCGCTGGGAACGGTGCGAGAGCTTCTTTCCGCCGGTCCACAGACAGTGCTTGTGATGGAGTACCTGCAAGACGACAAGCTGCAAGAGCGCATGATTCCTTTTGTGGCGGCGTTTGTAGACGACGTGGACTTGGTGGCCAAACGCATTCGCGTCGATTGGCAGCCTGATTACTGACCGTCCAAGCCATGCGCTTTGATGTGGTCACCCTTTTCCCAGAGCTTTTCGCACCGTTTTTAACCACCGGCATCACCCGCCGGGCCTTTGGGTCGGGGGCGGTCGATGTGTATTTGTTCAATCCGCGGGAGGTAGCCGTGGGTAACTACCGCCGGGTTGACGATAGGCCGTTTGGCGGCGGGCCAGGCATGGTGATGATGGCCGAACCATTGCAAAAAACTTTGGAAGTTATTGACGCGCAGCGAGGCCGGGGCGCGCCGGTGGTGCTGTTCTCGCCCATTGGGCAGCGCCTGGACCATGGCATGGTGCAAAGCTTGGCCAGCGGAGATGGCGCCGTGTTGGTATGTGGCCGCTATGAGGGCGTGGATCAGCGTTTCATCGATGCCCATGTGGATGTGCAAATCAGCATCGGCGACTTCGTGCTGTCTGGCGGCGAGTTGCCCGCCATGGTCTTGCTCGATGCAGTCGCACGCCTGCAGCCTGACGTCTTGGGTGATGCTGACAGCCACCATTTCGATAGTTTCAACCCGGCGCTGGATGGCTTGTTGGATTGTCCGCATTACACCCGGCCTGAAGCGTGGGAGGGCAGGGCGGTACCCGAGGTGTTGTTGTCGGGTCACCATGTCAATATCGCCCGTTGGCGCCGCGACCAGCAGCTTTGCTTCACTGCCCGGCACCGGCCAGACTTGATCGCCGCAGCCCGCGCGGCCGGGCGGCTCAGCGCCAAGGACGAAGCGGTCTTGGCAAAAGATGGGGCAGGAAAAAACGAATTGCTATAATGGCGGGCTAACCGATCCTCTGCCTGGCCATAAGACGCTACGCCTTAGCGCTCAGAATAAATGGTGCCAATGGTTGGCGCCGGCGCATGCAAGATCACGAAAGAAGTTATGAACCTCATCCAAATTCTGGAACAAGAAGAAATCGCGCGTCTGGGTAAAACCATTCCCGATTTCGCCCCCGGCGACACGGTCATCGTTAGCGTCAATGTGGTTGAAGGTACGCGCAAGCGCGTGCAGGCCTACGAAGGCGTGGTGATTGCCAAACGCAATCGCGGTCTCAACAGCGGTTTCATCGTCCGCAAGATCTCCAGCGGCGAAGGTGTGGAGCGTACGTTCCAAACCTACAGCCCCTTGATCGCCGGTATCGAGGTCAAGCGCCGTGGTGACGTTCGCCGCGCCAAGCTGTACTACTTGCGTGACCGCAGTGGCAAGTCGGCGCGTATCAAGGAAAAGCTGCCAGCTAAGAAGACGGCTGCTTAATCTCCCTAGCGCCCATGCGAATAACCGCCCCAGGCACGACCTGCGGCGGTTTTTTTGTGTCCGGCAGTAGACAGTATTCAAACGTTCCCGCATTGCGTCATGACCATTCCCGCAAGTTTTGACCCGCGCAGTGTGCCGTTTCGCTCGGATGCAGCGAACTTGCCAGCGATTTCAGCGGAACGGCTGACACCTCAGGCACTCGCGCACCGTTTTGCCCAGCCCGCCGATTGGGTGCCCGAATTTCGCAAGGAGCCGCGCTTTTCGGATAGAAACCTGACCGCAGCCTCCGTGTTGATCGGCCTGGTAATGCGCGAGCGCCCGACGGTACTGCTAACCCAAAGAACAGCGCATTTGTCCAGCCACTCAGGCCAGGTGGCATTTCCTGGCGGTAAGGCCGATGCCGGCGACGATGGACCAATTCATACCGCATTGCGTGAAGCGCAGGAGGAGGTGGGCCTGAGCGCTGAGTTTGTCAATGTGATTGGAACCTTGCCGCACTACACCACCGGCAGTAGCTTTGTCATCACGCCAGTGGTTGCCTTGCTCAGCCCTGACTTGGTGCTGACTGCCAATACCTACGAGGTCGATGCCATCTTTGAAGTGCCGCTGGATTTTCTGATGAATCCGGCCCACCATCGCCGCCATCAGATGCCGACTCCTTTAGGGACCCGCGAGTGGTTGTCCATGCCTTACCACGATGCCGAGCAAGAGCGCTTTATTTGGGGGGCAACCGCAGGAATGTTGCGTAACTTGTACCAGTTCCTTTCTCTTTGATATCGCCCGGACTTGCCGGGTGACTTGCCCGGGGAGTGCTCGTTATGATGCAAGTCCATGAGCTTTCTCGCAATCCTCTTTGCCTTGTTGATCGAACAGGCCCAACCACTCAAGCCGGTCAACACAGTGCATGGCCGTTCGCGCGACTGGATCCTGTGGACCACACGCCACCTCGATACCGGTGAAGGCCAACATGCTTGGCTGAGTTGGACTGCGGCGGTCTTGCTTCCTGCTGCACTGAGTGCGCTGGTTCATTGGGCACTATGGTTGTTGGCTGGCTGGATGGCAGCCTTGGTGTGGAATGTGGTCGTGCTTTATTGGACGTTGGGTTTTCGGCAATTCAGCCACCATTTCACCGGTATTCGCGACGCCTTGGAGTCCGGCGACGAGGACTTGGCGCGCCAGTTATTGGCACAGTGGATGCGTATCGACGCCACCGATTTGCCGCGCAGCGAAATTGTGCGCCAGGTGCTCGCGCATTCGGTGCTGAGTGCCCATCGCCGGGTGTTTGGGGTTTTTGCCTGGTATTCGCTTTTGTCGGCACTGGGCATGGGGCCGGCCGGTGCGATTGTTTATCGACTGGCGGAATATTTTTCGGTGGTCGTTGCCCGACCCCTGAAGCCTACAGGTCCGCTGATGAGCCGCAGTTTGAAGGAAGCGGTGTTGCGTGCGTGGAGCGTGATCGATTGGATTCCAGCGCGTATCACTGCGCTGGGCTTTGCCTTTGTCGGAAGCTTTGAGGAGGCGATTGACCGCTGGCGCAAATACGAACTTTCCAAGCCTGGCAACAACGACGGCATTTTGCTGGCCGCAAGCGCCGGAGCCCTGAACGTGCAATTGGCCCCGGACGATTTGCAAGGTACGGCCCCATCGGCGCAAGGAGAGCATTTGCGCGCGTTGGTTGGCCTGGTCTGGCGCACGGTAGTGATGTGGATGGTGATCTTGGCTTTGTTAACTTTGGCCCGCTTGCTGGGGTAGCAGCGCTAGTACCGGGTCTGGGACAACTCGGCAAATAAATCGCCATATATTTTGTAGCGCGTTGGGCTTATTTCGACGCCCGGTGTTTTTCCTTGCACTGCGCTGAGCACCCCGCAGCCCGGTTCGTGCAGGTGGCTGCAGTTGTAAAACTTGCAGTCGCCCGCCTGGGCTGCCATGTCGGGCATAAGCTGGGCCAATTGCATGGGCGCAATATGGTGCAGCCCAAACTCTTGAAATCCTGGCGAGTCAATCAGCGCGGTCGTCTTGGCCTCGTCCATCCAGTACAGGGTGGTGCTGGTCGTTGTGTGTTTTCCTGAGTTGAGCGCGGTGGAGATTTCTTGGGTCAACACCTGCGCTTGCGGCACCCAGCGGTTGATGAGCGTGCTTTTTCCCGCCCCAGACGGTCCCAAAATAAGGCTTGTTTTGCCTTGCAATGCACTGGCCAGTGCCTCGTTGTCGTTGGGTAGCGCGGTCGGGCCGTGGGGTTTGAACGCGGTTGCCAATACAGCGTAGCCCATGGCGCGGTAGTGTGCCAAACGCGCCCACGCCCGGTCAAACAAGGGCGTCAGATCGCGTTTGTTGAGCACGATGACGGGCCGAATTTTTTCAGCCTCTGCGGCAATCAGGGCACGTGCCAGCTGGCTCTCTGAGAATTCCGGTTCGGCGCCCAAGAGGATGATGACCTGGTCGAGGTTGGCGGCAAACGATTTGGTACGGATTTCGTCTTGGCGGTACAGCAGGTTTTTGCGCGGCAGCACCTTCTCTATCGTGCCCTCGTCTTGGGTAATTTGCCACAGCACGCGGTCGCCCACCACGGTTTGGCTTTTCTTGCCGCGTGGGTGGCAAATGACTTTGCGGCCATC
>CANEVH010000025.1 GCA_947442105.1 Comamonadaceae bacterium
CCAAAAAAGCGCCCGGCCAGCGATTCGCCGCTTTGGCGAAAGGTGTCCATGCGGGCGCTGCCGGTGACCAGCAGTTGCTGATCGGCCGGTTTGCCGTCGTACACGCCTTTGAGCCAGGCCTTCCAGCCCGGCATTTTGTGCACTTCGTCCAGCACCAAGAGCGGCGCCTGCGGGCTCCAGCGCTGGTTGACGATGATGGCGCGGTCGGCGGCAATGTCGTAGTTCAGGTACTGGCCGCCGCGCTGCGCGATCAACTGGCGGCTCAGCGTGGTCTTGCCGACCTGGCGCGGGCCGGTCAGGAACACCATTTTGCGCGCCAGGTCGGCCTGGACGCGGTCATCAAGATAACGCTTCATGCGCGTATTTTGCGACTAAACGATAGAGCTTTGTTATTTAGTCGCGACTTTTTTACATAGTTGTATCAAAAAGTCGCAAACCTGGGTGGGCGGCGCCCATGCGTGGACACCAAAATGCCCCACAGGCGTCACAGGCGCTTCACCCGCGCGGTTCATTGTTGGAGCGCGGCATGTCGCCGTGCTTTATCAAAGAATAGGTATCCCATGACCGAAAACGCATCCCCAGTAAGCGAAGACCTGTTGGAAGACGAGGTGGAGACCATTGGTGATTACCACCGCATGGCGGCGCACCATTTCGAATCCGCTGCCAAGCACCATGCAGCAGCCGCAGTGGCTGACGACGAGGGCCACTACGAGGCCGTCGCGCGCCACGCCCACCTGGCCTACCGCCACCAGCTCAACGCCGTTCAATACGCGGAGATAGCCGCCATGGAGAGCGACAGCCTGGACGACGAATTTGACAGCGCCGCCGCAGCCCACGACGAGTAATCTCAGCCCGCAAACGGCCTGCGCCCCGCAAGAGGCTCAGGCCGTTTTTGCTTGCCAAAACCCGGGGACGCTGAAGTGCTGTTTTAAAAAGTCCAGCCACAAGCGCACCCGCAGCGGCAGGTGTTTGCGCTGAGGAAACACCACGTAAATGCCATTGGGCGGGGCGGCAAAGTCCTCCAGCAGCGCCACCAGTTGGCCTGCTGCCACCTCAGACTGCACCTCCCAGGTGCTGCGCCAAGCGATGCCGTGGCCGGCCAGGCACCAGTCGTGCAGCACCTGGCCGTCTGAGCAATCCAGCGGCCCTGCGGGCTTGATATGCACCACCGACGCCCAGCCATCGCCCGGCCCTTTGAAGGCCCAGCCCCGCGTTTGCGAGGCATCGCTTGAAAGCGTGAGGCACTGAAACCGGGCCAAGTCTGCGGGCTTTTGCGGCACCCCGTGGCGCGCCAAAAAGGCCGGGGTGGCCACGCACAGGCGCCGGTTGTCGGCCAGGCGCACGCTCACCAAGGACGAATCGGGCATATCGCCCACGCGCACCGCGCAGTCAAAGCCCTCGCCCGCCATGTCCACCAAGCGGTCGCTCAGGTTGAGCGAAATCGTCACCTCCGGGTGCAGCGCGCGAAACAGGGGCACCAGCGGCGCCACGTGGCGCCGGCCAAAGCCTGCGGGCGCAGTCATGCGCAGGTGGCCGCTGGCTTGCACGCCGCCGGCGCTGACGCTGGCCTCGGCGTTGGCCAAGTCGGCCAGCAGGCGCTGGCAGTCTTCCAAGAAGGCGCTGCCCTCGTGGGTCAGGCTCAGGCGCCGGGTGGTGCGCAGCAGCAGCTTGACGCCCAGGCGGGCTTCTAGCGCATCCAGCCTGCGGCCAATGATGGCCGGCGCCAGCCCCAGCGCGCGCGCAGTGCCCGCCAAGCTGCCGCGCTGCGCCACGGACACAAAGGTTTCCAACTGCTTGAGCTTGTCCACGGCTAATGCGGCGCCAGCACCACGCCAGCGTCTACCAAGGCGGCAATCTCGGGCGCGGTGTAGCCCAGGCTGTTCAGCAGCTCGCGGCCATGTTCGCCCAGCCGGGGCGGGTCCAGCCGCAGGCCCAGGCGCTGGCCGTCCAAAGTGAGCGGCAGCAAGGGCGTGGCGGTTTGGCGGCCGTCGGGCAGCGTCATGGGCGCCAGGCCGCCGGTGGCTTGCAGGTGCGGGTCGTCAAACAGGTACTGGGGGTCGGTAATGGGCGCAAACGGCAGGCTGTGGAGCTCAAACGTGGCGGCCAGCTCGGCGGCGCTGCGCTCGGCCAGGCGCGCGCGCAGCAGGGGCATCATCCACTCGCGGGCGCGCACCCGGTCGTTGTTGGTGGCCAGGCGCGCATCGGCAAACAAGTCGGCAAAGCCAAAGGCATCACAAAACACCCGCCACTGGGTGTCGCCCACCACGGCCAGAAAGATTTGCGCGTCGTCTTGCACCTTGAACACGTCGTAAACACCCCAGGGTGAAATTTTTTCGGGCATGGGTGCGGCGGCTTTGCCAGTCACGGCGAACTGCAGCATGTGCTGCGCTACCAAAAAGATGTTGTTCTCAAACAGCGCCGCCTGCACTTCTTGGCCCCGGCCCGTATGCTTGCGCTGCATTAGCGCGGCCATGGCCCCCATGGCGCCAAAAACAGGCCGCCCATGATGTCGTTCACGCTGCTGCCCGCGCGCAGCGGGTCGCCGGGCCGGCCCGTCATATAGGCCAGGCCGCCCATCATTTGCACCACCTCGTCCAGCGCGGTGCGGTGGTCGTAGGGGCCGGGCAAAAAGCCTTTGTGGCTGACGTAAATCAGGCGCTCGTCCAGCTTGCTCAAACTGGCGTAATCCAGCCCCAGCTTTTGCATGGTCTCGGTCTTGAAGTTCTCGCTCACGATGTCGGCGGTGGCAATCAGGCGCAGCACCACTTCGCGGCCCTGGGCGCTTTGCAGGTCCAGCGCAATGCTTTTTTTGTTGCGGTTAAACAGCGGATAAAACCCGGCGCCGCTGCCCAACAAGCGGCGCGTGCTGTCGCCGGTCAGCGGCTCAACCTTGATCACCTCCGCGCCCAAATCGCCCAAGGCCATGCCGCAGGTGGGGCCCATCACCATGTGGGTGAACTCGACGACGCGCACTCCGGCCAAGGGCAGGGCGCGCGGCGTGCTGGGCGCCGGGTTGGCGGGCTGGGGAGCGGTGGCTGTCATGGGGTTTGGAGCAAGGTGAGGTATTCCGGGCGCTTGGTGGCCATGCCTTTGAAGCTGCGCAGCAGGTGGTCCAGCTCGGGGGCGGTGATGCCGTAGAGGCGGGCGACGCCGCCCAAGCACTCGGGGCAAGTCATCGCAGTTCACCGCAAGGGGCTACTGGCGCTTGAACCGTGAGGGGCGTACCTTGCGCAGCAGGATCAATCTGCTTGAGCACACCATGCTGCACTACCACAATGCTTGTGCCGGTTTGTAGCGCCAGCTCTCGCGCTCGCAAAGCAGCGCGCTGCAATGCTGCGTGTGAGAGGCGCAAGTCGCTGTCACGGGCGGACTCGATGGGCTGCGTATTCATGGGTTTTCGCTCCAATCCAGAAGTACCGGCTGTGGGCCAGCGTTGTTGTAAAGCGCCTACGGGTTGACCAGCGGCGTGCTGGGCGCCGGGTTGGCGGGCTGGGGAGGGGTGGCTGTCATGGGGTTTGAAGCAAGGCGAGGTATTCCGGGCGCTTGGTGGCCATGCCTTTGAAGCTGCGCAGCAGATGGGCCAGCTCGGCGGCGGTGATGCCGTAGAGGCGGGCGACGGTGCGGTCGTTTTCGGCGCGCAGCAGGTCTTTGGCCTTGGCGGTCAGGGGCAGGTCTTTCCGCTGCACATTGAACAGGGGGGCGAGTTCTGCAAAGTCGTTCCAGCTGGCGGCCAAGCTTAGCAACAAGGCGTTTTTGGCCAGGCGCGCGTAGTCGGCATTTGCCAGAATTTCGGCGTCGCTGGGTTGGGGAATGGGCAGGCGGTAGAGGTGGGTCTTGCTGACATGGATTTGAATCATGAAGCGGGCCAGCCAATCCGTTGGCAAGCTATTGAACCAGGCCATCGCAAATAGCATCCGCAGCGCCGACACTGGCTGGACCCGCACGCCACCATCTGCATCGGCCACGTAGTACTTGGCAGCGTTGGCAAATAGCGTGTGGCCGAGGCCGCAGTCTCTTGGCAAAAGCGAAAAAATCAGACTGCGCTCGTTGGTGTCAGCGGCAACTTCGCGCAAACCCAAACGCACAAACTCCCTGTCATAGCGCACGCCCGCCGCATGCTTTTCCACCTGCGCCCTGGGCACGCCCAAGTCCTGCGCCATGCGGTGCAGTTCTTTGCTGTGCAGGCGCTGGTCAAAGGCGGCGCCGTCTAGCCAGTACTGCGGCTGCTCAAAAACGTGGCTGTACTGCCAAATCATCTTGCCCTCATAAAGCGGCAGCAGGCCGGGGGCGGCGGCCTCCAGAAACAGGTCTTTGTCGTCGGTCATGTGCAGCTCGCGGCGGAAGTCCAGCCATTCGGAGGACAAGGCCGGGAAGGCGCTGTAGCACTTTTGCAAAATGGGCAGGTCGGTGTGGTCGCGCAGCTCCATCAAGGCCCACTGCTCGGGCGACAGCGCTTTGACGGTGGCCAGCGGGTAGGCCACGTGCGCGTCGGGGCGCTGCAAGTCGGCGGGGTCTAGCAGGTAAAAAGCGGTGTCGGTGGGCGGCGTGGCGGCGCTGGGCGGCGTGTTGACCACCTGCATCATGGCGAATTTGTAGCTGCGGTGGACGTCTAGAAAGATGCCTTTGTTGTTCTCAAAACTATGGAAAAAGCGCAGCTCGCAGTGCGCAAAAATGTGTTTGCGCAGGCCCATGGAGCCTTCTTCAAACATCAAGGCGCTGGGCAGCACGTAGCTGAGGTTGCCGCCGGGCGCGAGCAGCGCCAGGTTGCGCTCCACAAACAGGCGAAACAGGTTGCCGTCGCCCGCGCCTTTGTTGAGCGGGAACACCGCCTTGTCTTTGTAGTATTCGTTGGCGGCGTCTTTGTAGGCGCTGGCGCTTTGGTAGGCGGCGGCCACGTGCGGGCTTTCGAGCAGGCGGGCCTGTACGGCGGCTTTTTCTGAGTTTTTCAGGCTGCGGTAGTTGCTGTGGAACTGCGGAAAAAAGTCGGTGTCGGCAAACTTGGTTTTGTCCCACGGCGGGTTGCCCACAATGACGTCAAAGCCCGGCCGATCCCCGGCAAAGGCCTCAGGAAACGCCACTTCGTAGTGAAAAAAGTGGTATTTGCGGGTGTAGTTTTCTACCTGGCGCAGGGCGGCGGTTTTGGTCTTGCTTTCGTCAAACAGTTCGTTCACCAGGTCAGGGGTTTTGCTTAAGGATTCGCAGCCCGCTTTGTCGCCCTCGGCCAGCAGGGCGCGGCGGGTGCAGACAAAGCTGAGCGCGCGCCCCAGCAGCTTGAGCTTGGGCGCAATGCGGGTCTTCCACAGCGTTTTGGACTGCTCTACCTCTTGCGCCGTGGTGTCGCGCATGGCGTCTAGCTCTTGCATCACGGTGCGCAGCTCGTCAAAGCGGGCGCTGAGGTTTTCTACAAAAAAGTCGTCTTGCGCCACTTCCACCGCGTTGTAGGCGATGAACTCTTGCACGCTGGCGCCCATAAGCGCGTTGCCGTGTTGCACATGGTGCTCAATGAACGAGAGCGGCGTGCCAAAGATGAAGCTGTCCATCCACAAGCTCAGGCGCGCCAGCTCTACGGCAAAAGGGTTCAGGTCCACGCCAAAAATGCAGCGCTTGAGCAAGGCGCGCTTCAAAATTTGTGCGTCTTCGGGCACGTAGTCCAGGTTCAAAAACGCAAGCTGCTCGGCAATCTTGGCGCGCTCCTGCGCCACCAGCGCTTGCAAATCAGCATCGGTGTCCAGCCGGTCCAGGGCCAGGTCGGTAAGGTAATTGAGCGCTTCTACCAAAAAGTGGCCGCTGCCGCAGGCGTTGTCCAGCAGCTTGAGGTCCATCAAGGCCTTGCCCTGCGCCGCTGCGTGGACCAGCGCCTGGTCTACGGCGGCTTTTACCAAAGGCTGCGAGAGCGAGGCCGGTGTGTAGTAGCTGGCCGAGGTTTTGCGGGAGTTGCTGGCGCTTTTCAGGTAAACATCGCCTTTTTTCACGCTGAGTTCGCGCAGTGCTTTAAAGCCTTTTTCTTTGCGGATGAGGGCGGTGTCGTAGGCGTCGAAATAGGCTTCCACCGGTTTGCCACGGGTGGTGGCGCTTTCGTATTCCAGGTACACGGCGGCTTCTAGCGCCTTCTCAAACCGAAACTCCAGCAGCCCTTCGTAAATGCGCCCCAAGTGGGTGACGCTCATGTTTTTAAAGTCGCGCCGGGTGTCAAAAAGCGTGGTGCCCCGCTCGGTTTTGTAGAGCAGCTTTTCCAGCACATTGCGCAGGGTGGCGTTGTCAAATATCTTGGGCCGCAGCAGCAAGGGCGCGCGCAGCGGGTCAAACAGGCCGCCGTTAAAGAGCGGTATGTCAATGTCTTCGGCGCCCTCGTCCAGCATTTCAAACAGTTGCTTAAGCGCGTACACGCCGTCGTGGAGCTTGCTACGGGGGTCTGCATGGGCTGGCAAGCCACGAAAGATATGGTCCAGGCTGTAGCGTTTGTAAAACGGGTGGCGCGCCAGCAGCTCGTGGTTTTTGTCTTCAAAGTACACCACGAACAAGAGCCGAAACAGCAGCACCACACTGTTTTCGTACACCTGGGCCATGCTGGCTTTGGGGTTGGCGCGGTAAATGGCGCGGCCCATGGTCTCGAACAGCGAGTCTTCACCCGCGTAGCCGTAAATAACGGCCTTGAGGTTTTCTTCCACCGCCAGGGTGAACTCGGCCGACTCGGCAATGGCTTGCTCGATGGCGGTAACCCGCCCTGGCACCTCGGGCGGAACATAGGTGTCGCGCCCAAAAAAGAAGGCGAACAGCGCCAGCGCCTCGGTCTTTTCGGTGCCCTCGCCCAAGGCGCAAATGGCCTCTAGGTCAAACTGGATGTAGGTCTTGCGGGCGGTGACCTTGTCAGTGTCATACACGCGCCAGACGCGGCCATTGGTCAGAAAACCGAAGCGCACGCGCAAGGTGCTGAGGTAGTCTTGGAGCTGGTGGTGGGGGTTCTGGGCACGGTCCGCCTTGCCGGTGTCCAGCGTTTTGCCCCAGGCCTTGGACTCGCAAATGGCGGTAATTTGCTGGTGGTCTTGGTGGGTGACCAGCGCGTCTTCTTGCGCGGGCTGCAGCACCAGGCACCAGTCGGGCTTGGCTATCTTGCCCTGCACCGTCAGCACTTGCTGGGGCACGGCAATCCAGCCCAGTTGCGCCAGCAGGGGGCCAATGAACTTTTCTTCCAACTGGGCTTCACTTCGCTTGGCCAGCACGCTCGCGTCAAAGTGGCTTTGCAGCCAAACGCCCAAGCCGTAAGGCAGCGCTTGCTGCGCTAGATCCAGCTTTTTGGTGGCAACAAACGCTTCGTCGAGCAAGGTGTTGGTCAGCCAAGGGCTGGGGAACAGGTCGTTGGGCGGCATGCGCGTTCTTTCGCTTGAAATGACTTCGTGAATATGGCTATGTAGCGTTGCCGAGTAACTCGGTTTGGAGGCGACGTATGCCGCGAATCAAGTTTTTGAAACTCGCCGAACGTTCGTTGCCTAAGTCAAGATGCAAGCCCAACTTTCTAGACCCTGCCACTTTTTCATAGCGGTCGCGGGTGAGTGTTTTGAGCTCTCGGCTTGGGCTCCCCAGTCGGTCCGGGGTGCGAAACTTCTCGGTCCCTTGTTTTGCGGCCAGTCCGCTTACATCCAGGGCTTGCTCAACCGCCAACAAGTCCGCGAGGTAATAGGCTTCCAATTCCTTGCAAGCTATTCGCACCAAGCAGTCTGGAGCGCGACCGGTCTGCCGGCAAAGTTCTAGCAATTGGGCCTTTAAGACTCGGCAATCCGGGAAGTTGTCTTGGTCTTGAATCACGATAAAACGCGCACCCGGATTGATGTATCCGCGTATTTTTCGGACCAATTGCTTTTGGAGGTCTTGCTTGCCTCGGAAGGGAATAAGGCGAACGACGATCGCTGGATGCAAAAAGCGCGGTAATAGCGACTCCAACATCGCTTTTGCAGAGGGCTCTTCGAGCAAAAAAACCAGCTCCCTCATTGCGGATCAACGCCTTCAAAGAAGCCCTGGTTCCACAGGTTTCCCAGCATGTCACCCTCTGCCATGTATGCGGCTACTTGCTTGTTATCCCGTGCGCGGTGAATTTCGGTTCGACCGCCACGCTTGACCAACCAGCAAACTTCGTCCAATTCCATGGCATTGAGAAAGTCTGGTGAATGCGTAGACACAAAAACTTGGCCACCCCGCTTCGCATAGGCGCGAAATTCCTCGGCAAGCTCGACCATTAATTGCGGGTATAGCTGATTTTCTGGCTCCTCGACGCATAGCAAAGGGTGCGGCTTGGGGTCATGCAGCAAAGTCAGATAGGCGAACATTTTGATCGTCCCATCCGATACATAGCGATCAAGAAACGGCGTTTTGAATGAGCCGTCCTGAAACCGAAGCGTGAGGTAACCATCGTCCATCAACTTGGGTTCCACCGAGCTCACACCGGGCACGCGCTGCGACATCGTGGACAGAATGGTTTGGAAAACTGCCGGGTGCTGTTCGTGAAAATATCGCGCGACCAATGGGAGGTTGTCGCCGCTTTCAGAGAGGTGTTCTGTGTCGCCCGATGCCTCTTTGCGTCCGCGCGCGGCGTTGATATGGAAATCGGACACATGCCAGTTCTCTATCAAACGCCGAAAAGCGCTGGCCGCTTTGAAGCGCTCAAACTGGCCCAAACCTTTGATGGCCAAAGTGTCTGGCGCGACTTTTTGGCTCTCGTTTTCAAGCTGTTCATCCGGGAGCTGGAAATCCTCCTCGTTGGTGATCGCGTAGCCCTCACCCCTGGAAAAGTCGAGAAAGTGGTAGGGGCTGCCGTACCGGCCGCGCTTGTAGCGCAATGTTTCCCGCTTCACCACGGGGGCGCCTGCCTCCTCGACGATTTCTAGCGAATACGTCACCAGCCGCTCTACCCCGGTAATCTCCATGCGGTATTGGAGCTCAATCAGAATCGCGTCCTTCTCGGGGTTACAGCCACGGCTGAGCACCTCCCGAAACCTGCCCCGCTTGTCCAGCGCCTGCCGCACATTGCCCTTGAGGCAGTCATGCAAAAAACCAAACACATCAAACAGCGTGGACTTGCCCGAGCCATTGGCACCAACCACCACGAGAAACGCGGGAATATCACGCAGCTGAACATCACGAAATGCTTTGAAATTCTTCAGGTGGATGGATTCAATTCTCATAGCGTGGCTTCCAGACTGGGTGAGTGCGTGCGAGTTTCGCTTGATTCATAGCGGTGCTTGGGCACTTTAGCGGCTATGCGACAGACGGGCAGGCACATTTGTCTTTTGGGTGAACTCGACAACGCGGATGCCGGCCAGGGCCAGAGATTTGGCTACATGCATTTTTGTCACCAATGGATTGCAATTAAGCAGCATAGTAGCCGCGAAAGGATGCAATACATTAGCTGCCTACACTTTTGCACCGCGCGTGCGGAAGTCGCCCCCACCCCGCTCCCCTGCTTTTTGCTCTGAAGGAAAACTTAACTATGGCCACCGCCCGCACTTCTATTGCACGCTTGCAAGTTGCCACCGTGCTACAGCAATTTATTGATAACCAGGTGCTGCCCGGCACGGGCATTGCGCCTGAGGCGTTTTGGAGTGGCTTTGACGCCATCGTGGCCGACTTAGCGCCCAAGAACATCGCCTTGCTGGCCGAGCGCGACCGCCTGCAACTGGAGATCGACGCCTGGCACAAGGCGCATCCCGGCCCGATTGCTGACATGGCGGCCTACCAGGCCTTTCTAGAAGGCATTGGCTACCTGGTGCCCGTGCCCAAAAAGACGCGCATCACTACCAAAAACGTGGATGCCGAGCTGGCCGTGCAAGCGGGCCCGCAACTCGTGGTGCCGGTGCTCAATGCCCGCTATGCGCTGAACGCCGCCAACGCGCGCTGGGGCAGCTTGTACGACGCGCTGTATGGCACGGACGTGATCTCAGAAGACGGCGGTGCCACCAAACTCAGCGCCACCGGCAAGCCCTACAACCCCAAGCGCGGCAAAAAAGTGATCGCCTACGCCCGCCATGTGCTGGACCGCACTGCGCCCCTGCGCAAGGGTTCGCACATTGATTCGGTGGGCTACAGCGTCAAGGGCGGCAAGCTCGCGGTCGCGCTGAAAGACGGCAGCAGCACGGGTCTGCAAGACGCGGCGCAGTTCATCGGCTTCCAAGGCGCGGCCAAAGACCCGTCTTCGGTGCTGTTGCAGCACAACGGCTTGCACCTGGACATCCGCATCGACCGCAACACCGCCATCGGCAAAAGCGATGCGGCCGGCGTGTGCGACCTGGTGCTAGAGGCCGCCCTGTCCACCATCCTAGACCTGGAAGACTCGGTGGCCGTGGTGGATGCCGACGACAAAGTGCTGGCCTACAGCAACTGGCTGGGCATCTTGCAAGGCAGCTTGACCGAAACCATCCACAAAGGCGACAAAACCTTTACCCGAGGCCTGAACCCGGACCGCGTGTACACCGGCGCCGACGGCAAGCCAGTCACCTTGCATGGCCGCTCGCTGATGTTTGTGCGCAACGTGGGCCACCTGATGACCAACCCGGCCATCACCTACACCGCCGCCGATGGCAGCACGCATGAAATCCCCGAAGGCATTCTGGACGCCGTGGTCACCACCACCATCGCCCTGCACGACCTCAAGCGCACCAAGAAAGACGCCGCCGCAGGCATGGTGCGCAACTCGCGCAAGGGCTCGGTCTATATCGTCAAGCCCAAAATGCACGGCCCGGCGGAAGTGGCGTTTGCCGACGAGCTGTTTGGCCGTGTGGAACAAATGTTGGGCCTGCCCGAGAGCACGGTGAAGCTGGGCATCATGGACGAAGAGCGCCGCACCAGCGTCAACCTGCAGGCCTGCATTGCGGCGGCCAGCAGCCGCGTGGCCTTTATCAACACCGGCTTTTTGGACCGCACCGGCGACGAAATGCACACCGCCATGCACGCCGGCCCCATGGTGCGCAAGGGCGACATGAAAACCAGCGCCTGGATACAAGCCTACGAGCGCAACAACGTGTTGGTGGGCCTGGCCTGCGGCCTGCGCGGCAAGGCGCAAATCGGCAAAGGCATGTGGGCCATGCCCGACCTGATGAAGGCCATGCTGGAGCAAAAAATTGCCCACCCCAAAGCCGGTGCCAACACCGCCTGGGTGCCCAGCCCTACTGGCGCCACGCTGCACGCCCTGCACTACCACCAGGTACTGGTCAGCGAGGTGCAAAAAGGCCTGGAAGCCATTGACGTGGCGAAAGAGCGCGCGGCCTTGTTGCACGGCCTGCTGACCATCCCCGTGGCCACCACGCCCAACTGGAGCGCCACCGAAAAGCAACAAGAGCTGGACAACAACGCCCAGGGCATTTTGGGCTACGTGGTGCGCTGGATCGACCAGGGCGTGGGCTGCTCCAAGGTGCCTGACATCCACAACGTCGGCCTGATGGAAGACCGCGCCACCCTGCGCATTTCCAGCCAACACATCGCCAACTGGCTGCTGCACCGCGTGGTGACCAAAAAGCAAGTGCAAGAAACATTCGAGCGCATGGCCGGTGTGGTGGACCAGCAAAACGCGGGTGACGCCGCTTACTCGCCCATGGCAGGGCACTTCAAAACCTCCATGGCCTACAAGGCGGCGTGCGATCTGGTGTTCAAAGGACTGGAGCAGCCTAGCGGCTACACCGAGCCGCTGCTGCATGCCTGGCGGCTGAAGGTGAAGGCCAAGGCTTGAAGCTGATACTGGCGCCTTGAGGCGCTCGCGAAAACGGCATCTGCGGGTGCCGTTTTTTTGGCGTGTGCCGCAGCCACGTCAGCGCGCTAAACCTCTTTAGTTGCAATATCCCTCCTAGTGGGGGCGGGCCTTACCATGGCGCACGCTATTTGCGCCCACCGCCTTGAAAAAATGCGATGCGCTCAGCGTCCTCAGGATGGCTAGAAAACGCGATGCCCAGCCAGCGCCCCACATCGCTGTTCGCCCCGCCCGAACGGCCTTTGGTTGCAAGGGCCTCGCGCTTGGCTTTGAGCTTGTCAAACAAGGTCACCATGGCGCTGGGAGGAATGCCTGCCGCGTTCAACACATCCAGAGAATAAGCATCTGCCTCGCGCTCCGCTTGGCGGGAGTAGTCTGCTTGCCCCAGCCAGGTGGGCAAGGTCGCCAGTGCCCAGCTGAAGTCCCCCCAAAGCGTGCTCGCTATCACGCCCATGACGGAGGCTTGCACCAGCATGCGCATGCCATGGCGGTGGTGCACATGGCCCAATTCGTGGCCAAGAACGGCCACCAGCGTGCGCGTATCACCTTCCACCAGGTCCACCATGTCGTCGGTCATCACCATGGTGCCACCGGGCAGTGCAAACGCGTTGGGGCCAATATGGCTCTTGCGAAACTCCAGCCGCCATGCTGGCGGCCGGGTGGACTCTTGCGCCGACAGGGCCTGCGCAAAAGCCTGGCGTATCGTTTCTTGCTGTGCCGGCGCTAGCTGGCTGGGTTGCAACAACCCGGCCTCTAGTTGCTCCAGGGTGATGGCCCCAATTCTCTCGTCGATGGAATGCGGGGTGATCGTCAACACCGCTTGCGCGAGCACGGGCAAGCCCCATTGGTAGCCCGCCACCAGCAGCAGCACAAGCCCGAGTGCCAAAGCGCTGACCCAGCGCCAACTCTGCTGCGCCAAGACAATGGCGGTATCCGCAAACCCGTTGGCCTGCCGCCAAGAATCCCACGCCACGGTGTCATCACACTGCAGCACCGCATTGCCTGGCAACTGTGCGCTGCGCCGGCCGTGGCGGGTCCGCTCAGACCACTGCACTTGGGACAGCGGAACCTCCAGCGTTTGCGCACCCAAGCGCACCTGCAAGGTCGATTGGTGAATGTGCAGCTCCGCCGCCTGCGCCTGGGCCGACCGGCCATCAAAGTAGATGGCGCCCAGCCCTGGAACTAGCGGCAAAGGCCCAGCCTCAGAGCCCGACATCGAAGCCAAAAAAGTCGCCCGACGCATCGCCCATTGCGCTGCCCTGGGCCAGGGACGACGCAGCCGTCCACTGCGCTGGGTCCGCAGTGGACGCCAGCTGCACCGACTCCAAGCGCAGGCGTGTCATCGCAACCTTGGCATAGGGCCAATACAAACCCAGGGTCAGCAACATGAGCAGCCAATTCTTCACGCTCAAGGCCATCATCGGTGCCACCCCCAGGGTGCTGGTGAACTGCAGATGCTCACTGCGCGTACCACTCCACACCAAATTCTGAAACCGCGCAACGATATAAGGGGTGGCCAAGGAGTACAAAAGCGCACCCAAGGCAATCATCAACAAGCCAAAAAAAATCAAACTGAGGATGTTGTTTTGCAATTCTTCGAGCTTTGTTCCCATACTGAAAAAGCCAAAGGAAAGAATAAATACAAACACCCCAAGTAAAATGTATGCCAGCAACACAATACCCACGCACTTTAACGTTGTCCAGTAATAATCCGTAAGCTTGGTTGTAAAGACGGTGGCCTCTGCACTAAAACGATAATTTTGGTGCTGGTAATATTTGAGTCTGTACAAAAGCCACGGTACTACAGCAATGCTGGCAAAGACAATCAAACCGAGCGCCAGACTATCAAACCAAGCCATTTTGTGGTTGGGGTCGGGGTCTGACATCGCAGGGGCAAGCAAGGACAGCGTAAGCAGGGCGATACTGGGCAAAAATAAAGGAAGCCACGCTAGGTAAGCCTGTTTTGTGCTACCGCTAAACGCAAACCGCAAGCCGCGCCAGCTTGTGTTTGAAAGACGAAAACACATAGAAGAACGAAAAAGCACGGGCCACAATGCCGCAACGACAAGAAATGCAAGAAAACCAGCAGTAGGCGAAAATTCGCCAGCCACCGAATACAAAGCAAACCCGACAACCACAATGACAAAACCTTTGAACATTTGCAATGGCGCTCCATGAAAATGGAGTGGGTCGGAATCGATCAAGGTATTTGAATAAAAGTAGCGCAAACGCCGCACTTTGGCCCAAGGAAGGTACAAACCTACCGTTACCAAGGTCAATAACAGATTGACAATCCAAATACGAAAATACTCGCTACCCGACCCTGTAAATTCAATAAGCAGTGGCCGTGGAACCGACTCTTGCCTTTCAGGAATAATATGCAAGGAGTCCGCAGAGGCCATGTGGGGTGGAACCGTTGGTTCCGTTTGATGCGCAATCGACATACAAAAATCCTTGACTTGAGATTGCAATAATGGAAGACGACCCGCGGTAAATTATGCCCTTGCTTCTCAAGCTTTCTTGGGATTTATCGGGTTTTCTCGGGTTATTGCGGCAATGAAAGCCATGAAAATTGGCCAAAGCCGCAGGGCCAGCTACGCGCTGGTGTTCAAGAGCCTGGCGCAAGCCAGCTGCTACACCAAGCCGCTGTTGCAGCTTGGCAATATTGGCCAAAGCCGAAACAGGCCTGGCTTTGCGCAGCTACTGGCTGCGCCCCGCCTTCCAATGGGCATAGTCCGAAGGCCGCAGGCCGTAGCGCGCCAGCACGCCCTCGTGCAGGCGGCGCAGCTCTTGCACCACAAGCGCCTGCACTTGCGGCTGTTCGGGCGCTGGCACCTGGTTTTTGACGGCGTGCGCGATGGTGGGCAGCGGGTCCAGCTCGGGGTGGGTGATCAGCGCCCGGATGGTTTGTTTAATGAAGTCGCGCCAGGCCAGACGCAGGGGATCGGGCTCGGCCAGGTCTTGCTTGATGGCCAGGTATTCCTGGGTGGAGCGCTCGTAGGCCCAGACATACAGGTCGCGCAGCAGTTCCACCCGCGTCATCTCATACACGCCCAGCATGGCGCGGCTGTAGGCTTGCTCCGGCACGTCCAAAAAAGTCAGCGGGCACAGATTGGCGCGAAACAGTGGCAAATTGGCCGCCAATCGCGATGTGCGTTTATTCATGTCCGCAAAGGGCTGCAAATAGGGCAGATGCACCATCATGAAGAAAGACTGCTCAAACGGGTCGCTGATTTGCCGGGCCTTGGCGAGTACCGCGTCCAGCGCGTCTTCTAGTTGCTGTGGCGTTGACAAGGGCCGATAAACACTTGCGCCAATGTCCACCGCGTGCTGGCGAACACGGCCTTCGTCGGCAGGGTTGGGCAGCAGGTTTTCTGCCAGGGCGCTGTGCAGATTCATCACCGTGAAGCGGTTGAATTCGGCGCTGTCGATGTTTTCCACCAAAAACTCGACTGCAGTCTTGTGGTTCAAAATCATTTGCGTCTCTAGAGCGGCTTTGCCGTGCGCGGCCTTACCGCGTTCTATGAGTTCGCGCGTGTCGAGCCGGGAATAGGTGTTGCCCTCCAGGTGGCTTGACGCCCAGGACAGGTCAATGAGCAGCCGGTTCAAAATGGCACGGCTGTAGGTGCCAGCGGGCTGACCGGCGTCTGCCGTAGTGCCCATGGTGCGCAACTGGCTGCGCAAGGACGCCGGAAGATAGCAGGTGGTGTTGGGCACGTAGGCGTCCAAAAAGTCTCGCTGGTAGGCCACCGGTTTGCGCGCCTGAACGGGCTGGTTGACGTAGGCCAGAATGTCCTGGCTGTCTGCGGACACCGGGATGTAGCTGGGGAAAACGTCGTCGGTGGCGGCCACCGGGACCACCGTGGCCGCGCCGAAGTAGCGGCGGGCTCTGGCCTCCCCTTGGGCGGTGATCTGCCCGCTCTCTATCCCCTTGGCGAGCAGGCGCTGCGCGGTGCGCCGGGCAAGGCCCGGGTGCTGCGCCACGATCTCGGCCAAGGTCAGCCCCTTGTCGGACGCCAGAATGCTTTGCAGTAAATCGGTGGTGGATGGCATGGTGGCTTGGGCGCAGGCATTGGCATATTGGCGCAGTTCTGGCGCGATTATGGCGCAGTTCTGGCGCTATTTGGCGCGATTTTGGCGCGATTCTCCTGAACCGCGCCACTTGAGGAGACACAGTGGAGGCGCCTGATAGCCTGGCTAATCGCCAACGGACCCCAAGCCGCCCCACTCCACCGCACACCGCGCCGCCGCCAGATCCCAGCCCGCCCATCCACAGCTCTTAAAAAAGACCGGGCCACTGTTGCGGCTTGACGCATAGCCCGCCCAGACCGGCGTTTGCCCAATAACGTCGCCCAGCGTGGGCAAGGCGCCGACCGCAATACCCGCCTGCGGCAAATCGCCCGCCTCGTGGTCGGCGTCGCGGGTGTCCACCACCAGCGTGCCCTCGGCGCCCAAGCGGCGGCAGATGGTGGCGTCCCACTCCACCATGCGCGGGGTGAAGGCGCCTACTGCGGCCACAAAGGCGTTGGGGCGCGGCATGGCGCGCAGGGCCACGGCCTGGGCCGAAGTGGTGCTGACCACCAGCGGGCAATCGGCCAGTGCGGCGTCCGCATCGTCCACCCGCCGGGCGCCCAGGCCCAGCCTGTGGCAGTGGCGCACCAGGGCGTCGGCAGAAGCCGCGCTGCGCGATGCCACCCACACCTCGCGCACGCCCAAGCCCGCTGCAAAAGCCTCCACATGCGAGTGCCCCTGCACGCCCGCGCCCACCACCAGCAGCGGACCGTCGGTGTAGCGCGCCAGTTTTTGCGCAGCCAGCAGCGACACGGCGGCTGTGCGCCGCGCCGTGACCGTGGGGCCGTCCAAAATGCACAGGCGCTGGCCAGTGACGGCGTCAAACACCACCACGTCGCCCTGGATGCTGGGCAAAGCGCGCGTGGCGTTGTCGGGAATAAAGGTAATGAGCTTGCTGATGGCCAGCCGCGCGTCGGTGGCGGGCATGACGAAAAAGCTGCCGCCCCCGGCCAGCGGCTGCACCAGGCGCGCGGGCACGGTCACAGTGGGGTCGCGCAACAAGGCCTCCAGGTGCTGGGCCAGGGCGGGGTATGGCAGGGCCTGGGCGGTTTGGGCGGGGGTGAGCTGTGTTGGGCTTTGCGTGTTGAGGTGCGTAGTCATGCACTCATGGTGCCAGAAAACGCTCCGTCAGCTTTACCCAAAAGGCCGCGCCTATGGAGATGTTGCGGTCTTCGAAGTCGTAGTTCGGGTTGTGCACCATGCAGGCGCCGTGGCCGCCGTTGGCTGCGTCGCCATTGCCAATCAACAGGTAGCTGCCGGGCACGGCCTCCAACATATAGGCAAAGTCTTCGCTGCCGGTGAGGGGCTCGGTTTGCTGCACCACGTTGTCGGCGCCCACCAGGTCCAGCGCCACTTCCCGGGCCAGGGCGGTTTCGGCCGGCGTGTTCACCAGCACCGGGTAGCCGGGCAAAAACTCAACCCGCGCCTGCACACAGAAGCTTTGGGCCTGCGCCTCGACCAACTCCACAATGCGCCTGCGCAACAGTTCCCGCACACCCCGGTCCAAGGCGCGCACGCTGAGCTTGAGTGTGGCGTTCTGCGGGATGACGTTATTGGCCACCCCGGCCTGAAAGGCACCCACGGTAATCACGGCCATGTGCAGCGGCGCCACGTTGCGCGACACAATGGTTTGCAACGCCATAACGATGGACGCGCCCGCCACCACCGGGTCGGCGCCCAGGTGCGGCATGGCACCGTGGCCGCCGGTGCCTTCGATGTGGACCAGAATGTTTTCGCTAGACGCCATGGTGGCGCCTTCACGCAACAGCAACTGGCCTTGGCGAAAGCCCGGCATGTTGTGCATGGCAAAAATGGCGTCGCAGGGAAAGCGCTCAAACAGCCCGTCTTCCATCATCTTGCGCGCGCCGCCCAGGCTTTCTTCGGCAGGCTGGAAGATCAGGTTCAGGGTGCCGTCAAATTGCCCGCTGGCGGCCAGGTGTTCGGCAGCAGCTAGCAGCATGGTGGTGTGGCCGTCGTGGCCGCAGGCGTGCATCAGGCCCGCGTGGCAGCTGGCGTGGGGCAAGCCGGTGGTCTCCTGGATGGGCAATGCGTCCATATCGGCGCGCAAGCCCAGGCGGCGCGCGCTGGTGCCGCGCTTTAGTTGCCCCACGACACCGGTGCCGCCCAAACCACGGGTAACGGTATAGCCCCAGCGCTCCAAGCGCTCGGCCACCAGCGCACTGGTACGAAACTCCTGAAAACCGATTTCAGGATGCTGGTGAATATCGCGCCGCAGCGCGGTGTATTCGTCTGCACCGGCCTGGAACGCGCTGAGCAAGGACGCCATGGCGCTTACTGGGCTTGCAGGTTGATGGACTTGGCAATCGCGCGGAACTGCGCGGTGCCGTCGGCATAAACTTTTCCCACAGCAGCGAGGGGCAAGGGTTGCGCGGTGAGCAGGCTATTGGCTTCCAAACCGGCGTGCACCGTCGGGTCCGCCAGCGTCTCGGTGATGGCTTTGTGCAAGGCCACGACCACGGGCTCTGGGGTGTCTTTCTTCACAAAATAGCCGGTCCAGATGTTGAAGGTGAAGTCTTTGAGCGCCTTGCTCTCGCTGATGGCGGGGAAGTCTTTCACGCTGTCCAAGCGCGTGGGGTTCAACATGGCCAGCACTTTGAGCTTGCCAGTCTTGTTCAGCTCCAGGTACTTTTTGCCGTAGGGCGCCAAAAAGATATCCACCTGGCCGCCCAGCAAGTCTTGCTCGGCCGGTGCTGCGCCTTTGTAGGGCACGTGGACCATGGGAATGTCGGTGACCTTGGACAATTGCTCGCCCAGCAGGTGGTAGAAGGAGCCAGGACCCACGCTGGCAAACGTCACCGCTTTGCCTTGTTTAGCCGCCTTGCGGGCGTAGTCCACAAATTCGTCCACCGTGTTGACCGGCAAATCTGCACGCGCCAAAAACGCAATCTGGGCAGTGGCAATCATCTGGACCAGGCGAAAGTCTTCGCTCTTGAATTTGATGGCCGACAGTGCCAGGGGCGCCAAAATCAGCTCGTTGGGCGAACCCTGGAATACCAAAGAGCCATCGGACGGCGCGTTGAGCACTTTTTGCGCAGCAATAGACCCGCTGGCGCCGCCCAAGTTGTCCACAATGACCGGCTGCCCCAGGTTTTTACCCAGCGACGTGTTGACCGTGCGGGCAATCACGTCCGACAGGCCGCCCGCCGGGTAGGGCACCAAAATCGTGACGGGCTTGGACGGGTAGCTTTGTGCTGCCGCAGATGCTGCGAGCACCAGGCTGGCGACCATTGCGCTCAAGCTACGCAGTGAACTGGCGAGTTGGATGTGCATGACTGACTCCTCGTGAATGTGAAAGTTGTGGGGTGGCCGCGATCGGCTGGGTTCTATCGTAGGCAGGCCGGTTGCATGCGTCCAATGTATTATTTTTCTAGTTATCATTCATTTTTCTCATTGAACTCCAGAGCGCCCCGCCATGAACATCAAGCACCTGGAGCACCTGCTGGCCCTGGCCGACACGGGCTCCTTCAGCCGTGCGGCCGACAAGCTCTTCATCACCCAATCGGCGCTCAGCCGCAGCATCCAAAGTCTGGAAGAAGACCTGGGCGCGAAGGTGCTGGACCGCATTGGCAAACGCAATGAACTCACGCCCTTGGGGCAAGACGTGGTGGCCCGGGCGCGGCACATTGTTCGCGACGCGGCCGAGCTGCGCCACAGCGCGCGGCTGCTAAAGGACGGGGGCCGGGGCGCGGTCAGCGTGGGTCTGGGTTCTGGCCCGGCGGCGCTGCTGATGCTGCCGCTGCTGTGCGCTGCCAGTGCGCAAGCCGGCATGCGGGTGTCCGTGACCCAGGGGCCGGTGGAGCTGCAAATGTTGCAACTGCGCAGCCGCCAGCTCGACGCCATGGTGGTAGACATGCGCCGCGTGATACCCGCCACCGACCTGAACATCGAATCCATGGCCGAACTGCGGGCGGGCTTTGTGGTGCGGGCCCAGCATCCGCTGGCTGCGGAGAAAAAGGTCACGCTGACCGACGTACTGCGCTACCCGGTAGCGTCCACGCCCTTGTCTGACGAAGTGGCGCGCCTGCTGGTGGACCAATTTGGCCCGCAGGCCAACCCGTCAGACATGGTCAGCCTGCGCTGCGACGACGTGGCCAGCCTGGTGCAAACCGCCGCCCGCACCGATGCCATTTTTTTGGGCGTGCTCGCCACTGCGCGCAGCGGCTTGGACGACGGCAGCTTGGTGGAACTACAGCTCACTCCGCCCCTGGCGGCGACCGCACGCTTTGCCTACGTCACTCTGGCCGGGCGCACCGAGGCGCCGGCCATGGCCTACTTTCGGGAATTTGTGCGCACGCATTTGCGTGACTGAGCCGGGGGCGGCGTTGCGCGTCCGGCCTTGGGCCCGCGCGCAGACCTCCTTGGATCAGTCATCGCGCAACTGGCGCTGGAGGGTCAGCGCAAGCACAGATCAATCCATTGCCTGCAGGCCCTATCGGGTAGGTGTATCCAGTCCATTGGCCGTATGAAATGAGTTTTTAATAATTCTACGGCCAAGCATTTGGTGCTGGCGCGCCAGCTTGGCGTCGGCCACCCGCCGCGCCGGGCGGCGTCGGTCACCTCTTGCACCGAAAGACCGCTGCCCTTGCGCGGAAACCGACAGCCGTTCGCAGTTCTTCGTCTTCGTTTGCACGCGGCCCCTAGGCGGGCCAATGAGAGGATTAAACCCCTAAATACGTGGCCAGCGCCGGGTCGCCCAAGAGCGCCGCGCCGCTGCCTTGCAGCACCACCTGGCCTTTTTGCAGCACCAGTGCGTGGTCGACGCGCTCCAGCACCTTGTGGTAGTCGCGGTCCACGATCAGGGTGGCGATGCCGCTGGCGCGGATTTCGCCAATCACGCGCCAGATCTCGGCCACGATCAGCGGCGCCAGGCCCTCCGTGGCTTCGTCCAGCACCATCAGCTCGGGGTGCGTCATCAGCGCGCGGCCAATGGAGAGCATTTGCTGCTCACCGCCCGAGAGTTGGGCACCCAGGTTTTTCAGGCGTTCAGTCAGGCGCGGAAAGGTGGCCAGCACGCGGTCCAGCGGCCAGTCGCGGCGCCCGTCCCGCCCCGGGCGGGCCGCCATTTGCAGGTTTTCCAGCACTGAGAGGTTGGGAAACACGCCCCGCCCTTCAGGCACATAGGCCACGCCCAGGCGCGCTACCTCGTGCGGTTTGCTGTGCGAGGCATCCACGCCAAAAAAATGGATTTCGCCGCTGCGCTGCGCCACATGGCCCAGCAGTGCGCGGATCAGTGTGGATTTGCCCATGCCGTTGCGCCCCAGCAGGCCCACGGTCTGGCCGCGCGCAATGTGCAGGTCTATGCCATGCAGGATGTGGCTGGAGCCGTACCAGGCGTGCACGCCCTTGGCGTCCAAAATCAGTTCTTCGCTCATCTCAGTGCTCCCCCAGATAGGCCACGCGCACTTCGGCACTGTTGCGCACAAAGTCCGGGCTGCCCGAGGCGATCACGCCGCCGTTGACCATCACGGTAATGCAGTCGGCCACGCGGAACACCGCGTCCATGTCGTGCTCAATAAGCAATATGGCGTGCGTGGCCTTGAGCGACTCCAGCAGCGCCAGCATGCGCTCGGTTTCTTCGGCGCCCATGCCAGCCAGCGGCTCGTCCAGCAGCAGCACCTGCGGCGCGGTGGCCAGGCACATGGCGATCTCCAACTGGCGCTTTTGGCCGTGCGAGAGCAAACCGGCCTCACGCTCCAGCACGTCGGCCAAGCCCGCCCGCTCTGCGCTGGCCAGAGCGGCGGCGCTGCTGACCGGGCAGTGGCGCGCGTCTTGCCACATCGCCCAAGGCTTTTGCACCGTGGCCTGGGCCGCCAGGCGGCAGTTTTCCAGCACGGTGAAGGTGGGGTAAATGGTGTTGCGCTGGTAGCTGCGCCCCAGGCCCGCACGGGCACGCCGGGGTTGCGTCCAGTGCGTCACGTCCTGGCCCAGCAGTTCTACGCTGCCGCCCGATGGGGGAATCTCGCCCGACAAAATATTCACCAGGGTCGATTTGCCCGCGCCGTTGGTGCCAATGACCGCGTGCACCGTGCCACGCGCCACGTCAGTTGACACGTCGTTCAGCGCCAGCAATCCGCCCCAGCGGCGGCTGATGTGTTGGCCGCGCAGCAAGATTTCAGTGTCCGCCATGGCTGCCTCCTGCGTGTGTTCTGTTGGCTGGTTCGCCCAAGGCCGCACCGCGCAGCCGCGCCGCAAGCTGCCCCGGCACGCCCACCAGGCCGCGTGGCAACAGCGCCACGCTGGCGATGATGGTCAGGCCCAGACCCAAGTGCCAGTGCTTGGCAAATTCGCCAAAAATCGCCTCGGATTTGAAAAACTCCTGTAAGAGCGCAAACGCAAAAGCGCCGATCAGCGCGCCGCGCAAATGCCCCAGCCCGCCCAAAATCACGATGATGAGCACCTCGCCCGACACATGCCAGCCCATCAGCTCGGGGTTGACGTAGCCGTCTTTCACGGCAAACAAAAACCCGGCCAAGCCCGAGAGTGCGCCCGAGATCACAAAAGCCGCCAGCTTGTAGGGGTAGGTGGAAAAACCGGTGGCGCGCATGCGCTGCTCGTTGACACGAATACCCGCCAGCGCCCGGCCAAAGCGCGAGCGCCCCAGCAGCGCCAAAAACGCAAACGTGGCCAGCAGACAGCCCAGGGTGAACTGGTACAGCACCAGCGGCTTGTCCAGGTCCAACCACGTTCCCAGGCTGGGTTTGAGCAGCAAGTAAATGCCATCGGTGCCCCCGCCCAGCGGCGTGTCGTGCGCCACGTAATAGGCCATTTGGGCAAACGCCAGCGTGACCATGATGAAGTACACGCCCTTGGTGCGCAGCGAGAGCGCGCCCACCGCCAGCGCGTAGCCGCCAGCCAGCAACATCGCTGCGGGCATAAGCCACAGCACATTGCCCGCCTGGTCGGGCGGCGACAGCAGCACCGTGGAATACGCGCCTATGCCCAAAAACGCCGCCTGGCCAAAACACACCAGGCCGGTGGCGCCCACCAGCAGCTCCAGGCTGAGGGCAAAAATGGCAAACACCATGATCTTGGTCGCCAGGTCCAGCCCGTACTGGCCCGAGACCGCCGGAAACGCCGCCAGTGCCAAAAACACCAGGGCTACAAAAATCGTTTTAGCGTAATTCATCAATCAGCCCGCCTTAAACAGTCCATCGGGCTTCCACAGCAGGATGAGCGCCATCAACACATACACCAGCACGCCAGCGGCCGAGGGCAGCAGCACCTTGCCAAAAGTGTCCACAAAACCGATCAGCAGCGAGGCAAACAGCGCCCCCCGAATCGAGCCAATGCCGCCAATGACCACCACCACAAAGCAAATAATCAGCACCGTGCTACCCATGCCCGGATACACAGACGAAACCGGAGCGGCCACCATGCCCGCCAGCACCGCAATCGCCACCCCGGCGGCAAACACCACGCGGTACAAAAATTTGATGTCTATGCCCAGCGACTGCACCATCTCGCGGTTGGTGCTGCCCGCGCGGATCATCATGCCTAAGCGGGTGCGGGTGAACACAAAATACATGCCCAGCGCCAGCGCCAGGCAGACGCCCGAGATAAACAAGCGGTACACCGGGTAGGTCATTACGTCACTCAGCGCAATGCTGCCGTTCAAGATGTCGGGCGGCTGCACGCCGTGCACGTCGTCGCCCACCAGCAGGCTGCGCAACTCCTCAAACACCAAAATCAGGCCGTAGGTCATCAGCACCTGTTGCAAGTGCTCGCGCTCGTACAAAAAGCTGAAAAACGCCCATTCCAAAAAATAGCCAAACAGCACCGCCAGCACCACGCCCACCAGCAGCGTGGCAAAAAAGCCGCCGCCAATGGTCGCGCCCACCACCGGCGCCAGGCTGAACGCCAAATAGGCGCCCACCATATAAAAGCTGCCGTGCGCCAGGTTGATCACGCCCATGATGCCGAAGATCAGGGTCAGACCCGAGGCCACCAAAAACAGCAGCAGTCCGTACTGCAGCGAGTTCAGGCACTGAATCAAAAAAGTCGTCAAGTCCATGGGGTTTGCAGCGAAAAGCTGTTGGGCACCGGGCGCAGCGCTATGGCTGCGCCCGGTGCTGGGTTTACAAGGTCAAGTCCGGCTTAGAGCTTGCAGCCGCGCGCCGGGTCTTCCAGCTTGGCGCTGGCAATGCCGACTTTTTTGTTTTCCTTGGCACCCACTTGGCGCAGGTAAAAGTCTTGCACTGGGTTGTGCGCCTTGGAAATCGTGAACGGGCCGCGCGGGCTGTCGATCGTGGCCTTGCCTAGGGCAGCAGAAATGTCGGCCGACTTGGTGGCGTCGCCCTTGGTGGCGTTCAGGCCAATGGCGAGCATTTGCGCGGCGTCATAGCCTTGCACCGCATACACATCGGGCTGTAGCTTGTAGGTCTTGGCGTAGTTCAGGCGAAACGCCTTGTCACGCTTGGTGTCCAGGCTGTCGGCGTAATGCAGGGCGGTGAACAGGCCGTCAGCGGCATCGCCTTGGGCTTCCAGCGTGCCGTCGGTCAAAAAGCCCGAGCCATACAAGGGGATGGACTTCTTTAACCCCGCAGCGGCATAGTCCTTAACGAACTTGACTGCGCCGCCGCCGGCAAAAAAGGTGAACACCGCGTCGGGCTTGGCTGCGGCAATTTCAGTCAGCAGGCCCTGGAATTCGACGTTGGGGAAGGGCAGGTTCAGTTCTTTGACCACCGTGCCGCCACCCTTCTCAAAGCTTTCCTTGAAGCCGCGCACCGACTCGTCGCCGGCCGCGTATTTCCAGGTGATGGTGACCACCTTCTTGATGCCCTTCTTGGCCATTACCTCGCCCATGGCATAGCCCGGTTGCCAGTTGGAGAAGGAGCTGCGGAAGATGTTGGGGGCGCACATGGCGCCGGTGACCGCGTCAGCACCCGCGTTGGGCACGATCAGCAGGGTGCCACTGTCTTTGGCCGCCTTGGCCATGGCCATGGCCACGCCGGAGTGGACCGAGCCAATCAGCACATCCACCTGGTCGCGCTTGATGAGCTTGTTGACGTTGTCGGTGGCCTTGGACGGGTCGGACTCGTCATCGACCTTGAAGTATTCGACCTCGCGCCCGGCGATTTTTCCGCCGAGTTCAGTGACGTGCTGGCGAAAGCCGTTTTCAATCGCGTTGCCTAGAGCGGCAAAGGTGCCGGTGTAAGGCAGCATCAATCCAACCTTGAGCTTGCCGGGGGTTTGCGCTGCCGCCATGGAGGCAGCCAGCGCGCTCAGCGCCAGCACCTGGAAGCCGCGGCGGGCCAGGGAGTTGAGGGTGGTTTTCATGGGTTGTCTCCTTCGTTGTGGTTCATCAAACTGCAAATGGCCGCGGTCAGCGCCTGGGGCTGGTCGCGGTGGGGGGAATGGCCGCAGGCGGCAAGCTCAAGCAAACGCGTGCCGGGTACGGCGCGCGCAATGCCATGGATTTGTTCCAGCGATCCATATTCGTCGTCCAGCCCTTGCACCGCAAGCACCGGACAGCCAATGCGGCGCATTCTGTCAGCAATCGACCAGGGCCGAAACGCCGGGTCCAGCCAGATTTGGCTCCAGGCCTCGAACACCGGCGCGGGTGCTTGGTGGTAGCGCGCCAAGCGCGCCAGCAGGGGCGCTTTTAGCTGCGGCGCTTGCAGCGCGCGAATGCTGGCAACCGTCTGGTCTTCGACAAACCAGTGCGGCGCCAGCGCCACCACGCCCGCCACTTGCGCAGGAAAAGCAGCCGCATACAGCAGCGCAATCGAGGCGCCGTCGCTGTGGCCTAGCAGCCACAAGGGTTGCGCTTGGGCGTCCACGCCCAAAGCGGCCAGCGCAGCGGGCAGCACTTCGGTGGCCTGGCGCTCCATAAAGTCAACTCCCCAACGCGTGCCAGCCTCTGGCGGCGTGGACTGGCCGTAGCCGGGGCGCGAGACCACCAGGCCCCGGCATTGCGCAGCCGCGCAAAGCTGCTGCGGAAAGTCTTTCCACATCGCCAATGAGCCCAGGCCTTCGTGCAAAAACACGATCAACGGACTTGCCGCGTCCGCACCGGGCGCGCGCAGCCACTGGACCTCCAGCGCAATGCGCTGGCCGCCCCAGTCGATCGGAAGCTGCGCCGCTGCGGGGTTCATGGGTTTTGCAAAGCCCGTTCGCGCAGTTTGAAGCGCTGGATCTTGCCGGTGGCCGTCTTGGGCAGTTCATCGACAAACTCAATCACGCGCGGGTATTTGTAGGGCGCAAGGCGGTCTTTGACAAAGGCCTTGAGTTCGTCGGCGCTCAGCGTCACACCGGGCTTGCACACCACGTAGGCGCGGGTTTTGGTCAGGCCGTCAGCATCGGGGGCGCCAATCACAGCCGCCTCCAGCACGCCGGGGTGCTGCACCAAGGTGGACTCCACTTCAAAGGGCGAGACATAAATGCCGCTGACCTTGAGCATGTCGTCGCTGCGGCCGCTGTAGGTGTAGCTGCCGTCCTCGTTGCGCACGTATTTGTCGCCGCTGCGCGTCCAGGCGCCCTGGAAGGTCTCACACGACTTTTCGCGGTTGCCCCAGTACATCAGTGCGGAACTCGGACCCTGGATGAACAGATCGCCCACCTCGCCGTCGGCCACCGGCTGGCCGTCGTCACCGCGCAAGGACAGCTCGTAGCCCGGCACCGCCCAACCGGTCGTGCCATAGCGCACCCGGTTCGGCAAATTGGACAGGTAAATGTGCAGCATCTCGGTCGAACCAATGCCGTCAACGATGTCCACGCCAAAGTGCGCCTTGAAGCGGTGGCCCAGTTCGCTGGGCAAGGCCTCACCGGCCGAGGACACCAAGCGCAGCTGTGTTTCTTCTTTGCGGGGCAAGTTTGGCGAAGCCAACATGCCAGCAAAGCCGGTGGGTGCGCCAAAAAACACCGTGGGCTGCACGCCACCGACCTGGCCGCGCCAGCGCTTGAAGGTCGCGTCGGGCGTGGGCCGCTCGGCCATCAGCAAGGTGGTGGCACCCACGCTGAGCGGAAAGCTCAGGCCATTGCCCAGACCGTAGGCAAAAAACAGCTTGGCCGCAGAAAAACAGACGTCTTGCGCATTGAGTTCCAGCACCTTTTGGCCGTAGAGGACCGCAGTCCAGTAGGGATTGATCTGGCTGTGTACCGTGGCTTTGGGCCGACCGGTGGAACCCGAGGAAAACAGCCAAAAGCCGGGGTCGTCGGCGCCAGTGGCGGCGCAGGCGGCGAGCGGCGTGTGGGCCGCCAAAAAGTCGTCCAGCGCCAGCACGCCTACGGGCAGCGGTTCCTGCGGTGCGGACACCACGATCTGCCGTACCTCGTGCCCGCCACTGGCGCTGGCCTGGGCCATGGCTTGCTGCAGCACCGGCAGCAGCGCCTGCGACACCAGCGCCACCTGGGCGCGGCTTTTTTGCAGCATGTAGGCATAGTCGTCCGCCGTGATCAAGGTGTTGACCGCCACCGGCACCATGCCTGCGTACATGGCGCCCAAAAAGCTGCTGGGCCAGTCGTTGCAGTCGTGCATCAGCAACAGCACGCGTTCTTCGCGGTGCACGCCGCAGCCACGCAGGGCGCCTGCCACTGCGCGAATGCGCTCGGCCAAGGAGCCGAAGCTCAAACTGCCCCGGTCATCGACAAAGGCCAGCTTGTCGGGCCGCTGCGCGTTGCAGTCCATCAGGTACTGCGCGAAATTGAAGCTGGGGCTGCTGGGGCCCATGGCGGTGGTGCTTGTCATGGCGATCTCTCTTAGGCGGTCTTATGCGGAGGCGTCGCTAGGGCGCAGCAGGTTCAATACAGCGGTGCTGGCCTGCACCGCGCTGCGGCGGTGGTAAAAGCCCAGGGCGCGCAGGCCACCGAGTTCTTCGCCGCCGCCCGCGCGGCCCGGGCCGCCGTGCAAAGACTGGGGCATCACATTGCCGTGGCCGGTGTGCGACGCGGCCACGTCGGGCGAAATGCTGTGTACGCGGCCGTGGGTGTCGGCCAGCGCCAGCGCCGCGTCGGCCAGGGCCTGCGGATCGCTGCCGTAAATCGACGCCACCAGCGAGCCCTGGCCCCGGCGGATCAGCTCCAGCGCGTGGGCGCTGCTGCGGTAGGGCAGCAAGGTGGCCACCGGGCCAAACACTTCCATGGCGTGCACGATGTCCGCCGCATCGGCATTGCGTGCGCCCAAAAGCGTGGGGCCTACGCAGCAGGCAATTGCCGGGTCGGCGTCCGCCAGCGGGGTGTGGGTGCCGTCAACCAAGGTGTCGGCCTGGGTTTGCAGCTGCTGCAAGCCCTGGCGCACCGAGGCCATTTGCGCGCGGTTGACCAGCGCGCCCATGCGCACCTTCTCGTTGCGCGGGTTGCCCACGGTGGTGGCGGTCAGGCGCGCACCTATGGCTTGGGCAGCGGCGTCATACAAGGCTTCGGGCACAAAGACGCGGCGAATGGCGGTGCACTTTTGGCCCGACTTGACCGTCATCTCGCGCGCCACTTCTTTGACCAACAGGCCAAAGGCGTCGCTGCTGGCGTCCTCGCCCGGCAGCAAATAGGCCGAGTTCAGGCTGTCCGCCTCAATGTTCACGCGCACCGAGCGCTGGGCCACGGCGGCGTGCGCCCGCACTTGGTGGGCGGTTTCGGCAGAGCCGGTAAAGGACAACACGTCCAGCGGCTGCAGGGCATCGAGCAAGCCCGCCGAGCTGCCACACACAATGGACAAGGCGCCGGGCGGAAAAATACCTGCATTGACCACGTCTTGCACCATGCGCTGGGTCAGCCAGGCGGTGGCGGTGCCGGGCTTGACGATGACTGGCACGCCCGAGAGCAGCGCAGGCGCGGCTTTTTCCCACAGACCCCAGGACGGAAAGTTAAAGGCATTGATCAAGAGCGCCACGCCGCGCGTGGGCACCAGCACATGCTGCGACTGAAACAGCGGGTCTTTGCCCAGGCGCACCATGTCGGCGTCCACCAGGTGGTGGCGCTCCCCCAGCGACTCGCCCAATTTGGCGTAGGTGCCCAGGGTAAAGATGCCGCCGTCAATGTCCACTGCCGAGTCATTTTTCACCGTGCCGCTGTTGGCGGTGGCGATCTTGTAATAGGCGTCGCGATTGGCTTGCAAGACCTTCACCGCGGCGCCAAGCAGGGCCGCGCGTTCGCGGTAGCTCAGGGCGCGCAGCGCGGCACCACCTGTGTCGCGGGCAAAGGCAAAGCCTGCAGCCAGGTCCAGGCCGGTAGCGTCCACCCGCACCAGGGGCGTGCCCAGCACGGGGTCTAGCAAGGTGCTGCCCGCACCGGTGCCATGCGACCACTGGCCGCCAAAGTAATTAGGAAGAAGTTCGGTCATGGGGAAATATCTGGGTTGGGGTCAAAAAAGGGGGGAAAGGCTTAGCGGGTGAAAACGATGTCACCCTCAGGCAACAAATACAACACCAGGGCGCGGCCTTGGCTCACCGTGGGGCTGTGGGCCGAGCCGGGCGGGCAGATCATCCAACCCGCCGGATGGCCGTCAAACAGGGCGTCGCCTGCGATGGGCATGACCAGGTCAATCTCGCCCTGCGGGTGGGTGTGGTGCGGGCCAGCAATGTTTTCCATGTCCACCACATCCACCGAGAAGCGCTGCAAATCGTCCGCCGCCTTGAAGATGCGGCCATAGCGAATGCCGCCGCCTTCTCGGTTGCACAACCAGCCTTCGGCCACGCCGCGCTGGCAATCGGCTTGCAGCGTGGCGAAAGTGCTGCTGCCCACGCCGTGTTGGGCGTTGAGCCAGTCGGCCAGCTCGGCGTTCAGCGCTTTGCCCGCCAGGGATGCGCACAAGGGGGCCAGATGGCTGCGGAATTGGTCAATAGAGGAAGAAAAAGGCATGTTGCTTTGTCCTGGTTGCTTGTGATTTTCGAGAGAATGAATTATTCTGCATGCGAAAGATAATTCGGAAGTTTCAGCATGTCAAGCACTATATTGCAGGTATCAGGGTTAACACCGAGCGAAACCTCTTCCACAGAGGGCGATGCCCCACCGCCCAAACATCCTTTTTTGGTCGCCTTGGGGGGCCGCGTGAGCGCTTTGCGCGCGCGCCGGGGCATGACGCGCAAAGCGCTGGCCCTGGCCGCGGACGTGTCCGAGCGCCATCTGGCCAATATGGAATACGGCCTGGGCAACGCCTCGGTGCTGGTGCTGCTACAGGTGGCCAGCGCGCTGCAATGCACGGTGAGCGAACTCATTGGCGACGTCACCACCTCCTCGCCCGAGTGGCTGATGATTCGCGAAATGCTGGAGCAACGCGACGACGCCACCTTGCAAAGAGTGCGCGTGGCCATTGGCGAATTGCTGGGCACGGGCGGCGGCAACGCCACTTTAAGCCCGCGTGTGGCGCTGATTGGCCTGCGCGGCGCGGGCAAGTCCACGCTGGGGAAAATGCTGGCGCAAGACCTGGGTTTTCCCTTTGTGGAGCTGAGCCAGGAGATCGAAAAATTTGCCGGCTGCAGCGTGGCCGAAATCCAGGCCTTGTATGGCGTCAACGCCTACCGCCGCTATGAGCGCCGGGCGCTAGAAGAAAGCATCCAGATTTACCCCGAGGCGGTCATCGCCACGCCTGGCGGCTTGGTGTCCGACCCGGCCAGCTTTAACTTGCTGCTGGCGCACTGCACCACGGTGTGGCTACAAGCTGAGCCCGAAGACCATATGCGCCGGGTCATCGCCCAGGGCGACATGCGCCCCATGGCCGCGAGCAAGGAGGCGATGGAGGACCTCAGAGGCATTCTCAATGGGCGGGCGCCCTTTTATTCCAAGGCGCAACTGCGGGTGAACACCAGCGCGCAGCCGCTGGACGCCACCTTTGAGTTGCTGCGCCAGACGGTGCGCAATGGGCTGCAAATGGAGTCCTGAAAAGAATTGCAAAAAACTGCTTGACCGCGATTCAAAACATGCACTATGATGCGCCATCATCAAAAAGTGCACTTTGCTGCACATCTTTCAGGAGCAGCGCCCATGTCCGAATCCAGCACCGTCAGTTACGAAACCCAGCCCGCCAATTTCAAGCATTGGAAACTCAGCTTTGACGGCGCAGTCGCCACGCTCAAAGCCGACTTTGACGAAAACGCCGGCCTGCGCCCTGGCTACAAGCTCAAGCTCAACAGCTACGACCTGGGCGTGGACATTGAACTCAATGACGCCATCCAGCGCATCCGCTTTGAACACCCCGAAGTGCGCACCGTGGTGGTGACCAGCGCCAAAGACAAAGTGTTTTGCTCGGGCGCCAACATCTTCATGCTGGGTGTGAGCAGCCATGCGTGGAAAGTGAACTTTTGCAAGTTCACCAACGAGACCCGCAACGGCCTGGAAGACTCTTCCGCCCACAGCGGCCTGAAATTCTTGGCCGCAGTCAACGGCGCCTGCGCCGGTGGCGGCTACGAGCTGGCCCTGGCCTGTGATGAGATCATTTTGGTGGACGACCGCTCCAGCGCCGTGAGCCTGCCCGAGGTGCCTTTGTTGGGCGTGCTGCCCGGCACCGGCGGCCTGACCCGCGTGACCGACAAGCGCAAAGTGCGCCACGATCTGGCCGACCTGTTTTGCACCAGCGTCGAAGGCGTGCGCGGCAAAAAGGCCGTGGAATGGCGCCTGGTGGACGAGTCCGTGCGCCCCGCCGACTTTGCAGCCCGCGTGCAAGCGCGCGCCTTGGAGCTCGCCGCCCTGAGCGACCGCCCGGCCGACGGCAAAGGCGTGGCGCTCACGCCCCTGCACCGCGAGCACAGCGCCGACGCCCTGCATTACAGCCACGTCAAGGTGGACATCGACCGCGCCAAGCGCACGGCCGTGTTCACCGTGCACGCCCCCAGCGGCGTGCAGCCTTCCAGCATTGCTGAGATTGAAGCCGCAGGATCGAACTGGTACCCGCTGGTGTTGGCGCGTGAACTCGAAGACGCGATTTTGCTGATGCGCACCAATGAGAACGAGATCGGCACCTGGCTGATCAAAACCCAGGGCGACGCCGCCGCTGTGCTGGCCATGGACGCCGCGCTGTTGGCCAACCAAAACCACTGGCTGGTGCGTGAAACCATTGGCCTGCTGCGCCGCACTTTCAGCCGCCTGGACGTGTCTTCGCGCAGCCTGTTTGCGCTGATTGAGGCCGGTTCGTGCTTTGCCGGCAGCTTCTTGGAGCTGGCCCTGGCCTGCGACCGCAGCTACCAGCTCATGCTGCCCGACGACGAGGCTGCGTCTCCCCGCATTACCGTGGGCGACGTGAACTTTGCGCTCTACCCCATGGCCACCAACCAGACCCGCCTGGTGCGCCGCTTCTACGGCGAACAAGCCCCGCTGGACGCCATCGCCGCCGTCAAAGGCCAGGCGCTGGACGCCGATGCCGCTTTTGCCCTGGGCCTGGTCACGTCCAACCCGGACGACATCGACTGGACCGACGAAGTGCGCATTGCGATTGAAGAGCGCGTGTCCATGTCCCCCGACGCCCTGACCGGCATGGAGGCCAATTTGCGCTTTAACGGTGTGGAAACCATGGCCACCCGCGTGTTTGGCCGCCTCACCGCCTGGCAAAACTGGATTTTCCAGCGCCCCAACGCCGTGGGCGAAAAAGGCGCACTCAAGGTCTACGGCAAGGGCGAGCGCGCTGCCTTTGACTGGAACCGCGTCTAAGCCCCTGCATTAATTCAACCCCTTTTTTAGTCCCCATCCCCCAACGCCACGGAGTTTCCTATGTCATCCATGAATTACAGCGACAAGATCCCCAACAACGTCAACCTGAGCGAAGACCGCACCTTGCAGCGTGCGCTGGAGCAATGGCAGCCCAACTTTTTGAGCTGGTGGGACGATATGGGCCCAACCGGTAGCACCGATTCCGAGGTGTATTTGCGCACCGCAGTGAGCGTGGACCCGCAAGGCTGGGCGCAGTTTGGCCACGTCAAGATGCGCGACTACCGTTGGGGCGTGTTTTTGAACCCCGGTGAAGCCGACCGCAAAATCCACTTCGGTGACCACAAGGGCGAAGCCGCCTGGCAAGACGTGCCCGGCGAATACCGCGCCAACCTGCGCCGCATCATCGTTACCCAAGGTGACACCGAGCCCGCATCCGTGGAGCAGCAGCGCCACCTGGGCCTGACCGCGCCCAGCATGTACGACTTGCGCAATCTGTACCAAATCAACGTGGAAGAAGGCCGCCACCTGTGGGCCATGGTTTACCTGCTGCACAAGCACTTTGGCCGCGATGGCCGTGAAGAAGGCGAGGCCTTGCTTGAGCGCCGCAGCGGCCAAGAGAACAACCCCCGCATCTTGCAGGCGTTCAACGAAGAGACGCCGGACTGGCTGAGCTTCTTCATGTTCACCTACTTCACCGACCGCGACGGCAAGTTCCAGCTTTGCGCCCTGGCCGAGAGCAGCTTTGACCCGCTGGCCCGCACCACCAAGTTCATGCTGACCGAAGAGGCGCACCACATGTTTGTGGGCGAGTCCGGCATCAGCCGCGTCATCAGCCGCACCTGCGCTGCCATGAATGAGCTCAAGACCGACGACGTGCGCACCTTGCGCGCTGCCGGCGTGATTGACCTGCCCACCATCCAGCGCTACCTGAACTTCCACTTCAGCGTCACCATCGACCTGTTTGGCGCTGACGAGTCCAGCAACGCCGCCACCTTCTATTCCACCGGCCTCAAAGGCCGCTATGAAGAAGGCAAGCGCACCGACGACCACGTGCTCAAGAGCCAGACCTACCGCGTGCTGTCCGTGCAAGACGGCCAGCTCGTCGAGCGCGAAGTGCCGATGCTCAACGCCCTGAACGAAGTGCTGCGCGACGACTACATCAAAGACTCAGTCGGTGGCGTGGACCGCTGGAACAAAGTGATCGACAAGGCCGGTATTCCCTTCCGCCTGAAAGTGCCGCACAAGGCTTTCAACCGCAACATCGGCGCGCTGTCTACCGCCAAGGTGTCACCAGACGGCCGTGTGGTGTCGCAGACGGAGTGGAACGCCCAGGCGGACCACTGGCTGCCCACGATGGGTGACCGTGCCTTCGTGGCCAGCCTGATGGGCCGCGTGGTAGAACCCGGCAAATTTGCCAACTGGATCGCCCCTCCGGTCATGGGCATCAACCGCCAAAGCGTCGACTTCGACTACGTGCGCTTTAACTAAGCCCGCAACCCACGCCACCCCAGGAGCCTCCAAGTGACCACGCAGCCGACTGAACTGATACAACAGCATCTCATCGACCCCGAGATCTGCATTCGCTGCAACACGTGCGAGGCGATCTGTCCGGTGGGCGCCATCACCCACGATTCGCGCAACTACGTGGTGGACGCGGAAAAGTGCAACTCCTGCATGGCCTGTATTGGCCCCTGCCCCACTGGCTCCATTGACAACTGGCGCACCATGCTGCGCAGCCAGGCCTACAGCCCGGAGGTGCAATTGCTGTGGGACGAACTGCCCGCTGAACTGCCGCCCGAGCAACTGGTGGTAGACGACGCTTCTGAGGCTGCACCCGCTCCCCAAGCGCAAGCCGTGGCCGCGCCCAATGCGCTGGCAACGCAGGCCCCGGCGGTGCACCCGCCGGTGGGCTCCACGCTGCCGCCCTGGTCGGCGGCGCACGCGTACACCCAGCTCTACGGCCCCAAGTCGGCGCAAAAAAGCATTCGCGCCACCGTGAGCGGCAATGTGCGCGTCACCGCAGTGGGCCGAGACTACGACACCCACCACATCGTGCTGGACTTTGGCAAGATGCCCTTCCCCGTGCTGGAAGGCCAGTCGATTGGTATCTTGCCGCCGGGCGTGGACGCCAATGGCCGCGCCCACCATGCGCGCCAGTATTCGATTTCCAGCCCCCGCAATGGCGAGCGCCCGGGCTACAACAACCTGTCGCTCACCGTCAAACGCGTGCTCGAAGACAGCCATGGCAACCCGGTGCGCGGCGTGGCGTCCAACTACCTGTGCGATCTGGCCGTGGGCGACACGGTGGACGTGATCGGCCCGTTTGGCGCGTCCTTCCTGATGCCCAACCACCCGCGCTCCAAGATCGTGATGATTTGCACCGGCACCGGCAGCGCGCCCATGCGGGCTATGACCGAGTGGCGTCGCAGGCTGCGCGCCTCGGGCAAGTTCGACGGCGGAAGGTTGATGCTGTTTTTTGGCGCCCGGACCCAAGAAGAATTGCCTTACTTTGGCCCCTTGCAAAACCTGCCCAAAGACTTTATCGACAGCAACTTTGCCTTCTCCCGCGCCAGCGGCCAGCCCAAGCGCTATGTGCAAGACCTGATCCGCGAGCGCGCCGCCGACGTGGCGCCGCTGCTGGCCGACCCGGATTGCTATTTCTACGTCTGCGGCCTCAAAAGCATGGAAGAAGGTGTGGTGCTGGCCCTGCGCGAAGTGGCGCAAAGCGCGGGCCTGGACTGGGCCAACGTGGCCGCCGACCTGCAGCGCCAAGGCCGCTTGCACCTGGAAACCTATTGATGAACGCCCCCTTCGAATTGCCCGCCACTTTGCAAATCAGCCACCCGCGCCCCGGTGTGGCGCAGATCACCATGGCGCGCCCCAGCGTGTTCAACGCGTTTGACGAGGTAATGATCGCGGAACTGGACGCCGCCTTTGCCCAAGCCACCCAGGACGAGCGCGTGCGCGTGATCGTGCTGGCTGGCGAGGGCCGCCACTTCAGCGCCGGGGCCGACCTGAAGTGGATGCAGCGCTCCAGCACTGCCAGCCAAGAATGGAACCTGGCCGACGCGCGGCGCTTTGCCGCCATGTTGGCCCGCATCCAAAGCTGCCCCAAGCCCACGGTGGCGCGCGTGCAAGGCAGCGCCCTGGGCGGCGGCGTGGGCTTGTGCTGCGCGTGCGACATCGCCATTGCGGCGGACAACGCCGCGTTTTCGGTCAGCGAGGCGCGCTTTGGCATCCTGCCAGCGGTCATTTCACCCTACCTGGTGGCCGCAGTGGGCAAACGCCAAGCGCAGCTTCTGGCGCTCACCGCCACCCGCATTGGCGCGGCGCAGGCACTGGCTATCGGCATGGTGCAGGCGGTGGTTGCCCCGGAAGAACTCGACGCCGCCGTGGACGCTCGCGTCACCGAGCTACTAGCCGCTGCCCCCGGCGCGCAGCGCGAGATCAAACAATTGTTTGCGCAACTCACGCCCGGCGCCATGGACGAAGCCACCTTGGAACTCACCGCGCAAACCATCAGCCGGGTACGCGCCACGCCCGAGGCCCGCGCAGGTTTTGCCGCCTTTTTTGACAAACGCCCCGCCCCTTGGGCGCCTGCGCCATGAGTGAACTAATGAACAACAAGCTGGCTCACGACGCCGCCCTGGCCCCAGTGTTGGTGGTGGGCGCAGGCATCATGGGCGCCGGTATTGCCCAAGTGGCCGCGCAAGCGGGCCACCCGGTATCGCTGTACGACGTGCGCCCCGGTGCCGCCCAAGATGCACTTAGCAAGCTGCAGGCCAGTCTGGCCGTGCAGGTGACCAAGGGCAAGATGAGCACCGACGCCGTGGCGGCCTTGCTGGCACGCATCACCCCTGTGGCTGATTTGCACGACACCGCCCACAGCGCGCTGGTGGTAGAAGCCATTGTGGAAAACATGGACGCCAAACGCGCCCTGTGGCAGCAGCTGGAAGCCATTGTGGGCGCCGACTGCGTGCTGGCCAGCAACACCTCGTCCATCTCGATTACCGCCATGGCGCAAGGCCTGCGCAACCCGGAGCGCTTGGTGGGCATGCACTTTTTCAACCCGGTGCCACTGATGAAGCTGGTGGAAGTGGTCTCGGGCCTGCACACCGCGCCGCAGGTGGCCGATAGCGTGTTTGCGCTGGCGCAAAACTGGGGCAAGGTGGCGGTGCACGCACGCTCCACGCCGGGCTTTATCGTCAACCGCATTGCGCGGCCCTACTACGCCGAGGCGCTGGCGCTGCTGCAAGAACAATGCACCACGCCCGTGGTGCTAGACGCCTGCCTCAAAGCCATAGGCTTTCGCATGGGGCCGTGCGAGCTGATGGACCTGATCGGCCACGACACCAATTTTGCGGTGACGCAGTCGGTCTACCAGGCCAATTTTTATGACAAGCGCTACGTGCCTTCGCTCTTGCAGCGCGAGCTGGTGGACGGCGGCCTGCTGGGGCGCAAGTCTGGGCGCGGCATGTATGACTACGCCGAGGGCGCGGCCAAGCCGCAGTTGGCGGCGGCGCAGACGGCAGATTTTCCGGCCCATAGCGGCGTACACCTGCACGGCAGCGGCGCGCGCATGGACGCCTGGGGCCAGCTTTTGGCGGCGTCGGGCGTGGTCTTTGTCCACGACCGTGGCAGCGACTGGACCGGCCTGTCCACACCCACCCTGCAACTGCGCCAGACCGATGGCCGCACGGCCTCCAGCCTGGGCGCCGATGTGGCGGTGTTTGATAGGGCGTTTGCGCGTGAGGGCTCGCGCGTGCTGGCCTGGGCGCCATCGGTGCGCGCCAGTGCCGCCTGCGCTGCCGAGGCGCAGTCCTGGCTCAGCGCCCTGGGGTACCAGCCGCAACAGGTGGCCGACCAAAGCGCGCTGGTGGTGGCCCGAACCGTGGCAATGCTCATTAATGAAGCGGCGGACGCGGTGCAGCAAGGCGTGTGCACCATGGACGGCGCCAACCAGGCCATGAAGCTGGGTGTGAACTACCCCGCCGGGCCCTTTGACTGGCTGGCGGCCTGGAGCGCCCAAGGCGTGATAGCCGTGCTGCAAGCGCTAGACGCCCAGTACGGTGGCGAGCGCTACCGCGTGAGCCCCTGGATGCGCCAGCAGGCTTGTCGCCAACTGGGCGCGCCTGAAATCCACGCCTGAGATTTATCGGGCGTCTTTTGCGCCCCAACCCGCAAACACAGAAAGCTAGCTTGCCATGAACCAGGCCTATATTTGCGACGCGATTCGCACCCCTTTCGGCCGCTACGGCGGCGCTTTGTCCTCGGTGCGGGCGGACGACCTGGCGGCCATTCCGATTCGCGCCCTCATGGCGCGCAACCCGCAGGTGGACTGGGCGGCAATAGACGACGTGCTGCTGGGCTGCGCCAACCAGGCAGGGGAAGACAACCGCAACGTGGCCCGCATGGCCGCGCTCTTGGCGGGCCTGCCGCAAGAAGTGCCCGGCGCCACCATCAACCGCCTTTGCGGCTCCAGCCTGGACGCCGTGGGCAGCGCAGCGCGCGCCATCAAAAGCGGCGAGGCGCAGCTGATGATTGCCGGTGGCGTAGAAAGCATGAGCCGCGCGCCCTTTGTCATGCCCAAAGCCGACACCGCGTTTAGCCGCAGCAACACGGTGTATGACACCACCATCGGCTGGCGCTTTGTCAACCCGCTGATGAAGGCGCAGTACGGCGTAGATTCCATGCCCGAGACGGCAGAGAACGTGGCGCAACAGTTTGGCATTGAGCGCGAAGCCCAAGACCGCATGGCGCTGCGCTCGCAAACCAAGGCCCTGCGTGCGCAGCAAGACGGCAGCTTGGACGCCGAGATCACCCCCGTGGCTATTGCCCAACGCAAGGGCGATGCGCTGCAAGTCACCCAAGACGAGCACCCGCGCAGCACCACGATGGACGCGCTGGCCAAGCTCAAAGGCATCGTCACACCCGGTGGCAGCGTGACCGCGGGCAACGCCTCGGGCGTGAACGACGGCGCCTGCGCGCTGCTGCTGGCCAGCCAGGCCGCCATAACCCAATACGGCCTGACCCCGCGCGCCCGCGTGGTGGGCATGGCGACGGCGGGCCTGGCACCGCGCATCATGGGCTTTGGCCCGGCCCCGGCCACGCGCAAGGTGCTGGCACAAACCGGCCTCACGCTGGCGCAGATGGACGTCATTGAACTCAACGAAGCCTTCGCCGCCCAAGGCCTGGCCGTGCTGCGCGACCTGGGACTGGCCGACGACGACGCCCGCGTCAACCCCAACGGCGGCGCCATCGCCCTGGGCCACCCCCTAGGCGCCAGCGGCGCCCGACTGGTCACCACTGCCATCAACCAACTGCACCGCACCGGCGGCCGCTACGCGCTGTGCACCATGTGCATTGGCGTGGGACAGGGGATTGCGGTGGTGGTGGAGCGGGTTTAGCGCCCGGCAGCCCGCGTTGGCCTCGATTCGCGGGCGAGCTTGTCGCGGGTTTGGGTCATCCGAAACTGGTTTGCCGCCAGCTCGGTGGCGTTCATGCGGTCCATCAGATTGTCCTTGTCAGGGATCGACTTTCGCTGCTTGATCGCTTCGCGACCACGCCCGCCGTAAAGGCCTTTGTAACCCGCGTCATGGAACACCCCAAACATCTTGCTTTGTACGCCCGCGTCTTGGGCAGCACCGGAGAGCGCCTTGAATTCCTCGGCAGTTTGCCTGCGCAACTCCAGCCGTTCAGCGTCAGCGGCGGCTTGCTCACTAAGTTCTTGGCGCCTGGTCTGTACCGCAAAATACTGTTGTGCGAGCGCAATTTCGGGCTTGCGAGGGTCGCCGTTTTGGGCGATCAGATAACAGGCAAACCGAGACAGCTGGTAATCGTTCACGATCTGTACGGCACCCTTGCCACCGCTGATCGGTTTGCCGACGCCGGCAAAGTGATGCCCTGCCGCGTTGCCAGAGGTCTCACAAGAGGCCATCGCGCGCTCTATCGCTTGTTCAAAACGGCGCCACTGGCTGTAACCCAGCAAGGGCTGTAGCGCCCGGGCGCTCCAATACTCTGCACCAAAATCATTGGTTTGCCTGAGTGACTCAAACCCGCTGCCCGACGCGGTCGGCATTTTGTTCATCCGAGTTCCTCCCTAAGTGCTTTTTGAACAACTGTAGGGTTATATCTATTTTTTTGACAAGCAATTGGGGGTAAGGGCGATGCAGCGTGCGTAGTTTGGTGCCGCCCGAAACCGTTGAACGTGCACGCCCCTGCTTTGCCCCCCTGCCCTTGGGCGAACACAATACGTGCGCATTCGGAGCACCACCATGATCACCACCGCATCTATCGATGAACAATTAGCGCAACGCGCTAGCCTAGCCGCGCAGCAAATGGGCATGACCCTCAATCAAGCCTTGGGCGACTACTTGGAGCTGCTCGCTGGCGGCTCACTCCGTAGCCAGCAGTGGGACCAGTTTGAAGCGCGCTGTTTGGCTTCCACAGCCAAACTCGAAGCCTGGCATTTCAACCGCGACACCGCCAACAGGCGATAAGCAGAAGCAGCCCGCAGCCTCAAGGCACGAAACATTCTGTTCTGCGCCGAGCGATTGCACAGTCGCGTGTAGGAGAGCAAGGAAGGCCTATTGCCCCAATGTGCCCCGGGTGCTAACTGCAACCCTTCGAGCAATATCCCTTGCCCAGCGATATGCCGTCAAACGCCGCATAAAGCCACATCCCGCCACCCCCAAACGTCCAGCCTCTCGCGCTCATAGCTCTGCGCGCCGCCATACACCAGGGCGGGTTTCAGGCTTTCGGCCCCGGCAAGCGCCTGCCACTTTTTGAGGCCTTCCGTCCAGTTGCTGGCGTAGGTGCTGCCGGACTTGATTTCCACTGGTTTCAGGCCTGCTTCAGTCTGGATGAGCAAATCGACCTCGTAGCCGGTGCTGTCGCGCCAAAAGCGCAGGTGCCGCAACTACCAGGCTTCACGCAGCTTCTTTGCAAATCCAAGTTTGAACTTTCGATTTACAAATCCCAGGTTTCCGCCCCCGCCAGTCCGCAAAGCGCTTGACCACACGCCTTAAAGATCGAACTGCGCGAATCTGAAACAGCCGGTTTTCGACTCCCGCCCGCCACGGCACAATAGTCGCCATGTCCCTCCCTCGCCCCCACCTCCCCCCTTTTATCGCGCCCATGCGCTTTAGTGATGCCGACGCGGCGCTGGCGCAGGTGCAGCGCATTTATGAGGCCAGCATTGCCCATTTGCGGGAATGCATGCAGCGCTTTGTGGCCGGTGAGGAGCTGGGCGGCCATGTGCGCGCCTGCTACCCGCTGGTGCGCATTCAGACCGAAACCGCTTCGCGCAGGGGTCACCCCGAGGGCGCGGGCTTGAGCTACGGGTTTGTGGAAGGCCCGGGCCGCTTTGAGACCACGCTCACGCGCCCCGACCTGTTTCACAGCTACTACCGCCACCAGTTTGCGCTGCTGCTGCACAACCACGGCGTGGAGCTGGAGGTGGGCACCAGCACGCAGCCCATCCCCGTGCATTTTTCGTTTGCCGATAACGACCATATTGAGGGCACGATGGACGCCGCGCGCCGTGCGCGCATGCGCGATGTGTTTGACCTGCCCGACCTGGCCGCCATGGACGACGGCATTGCCAACGGCACCTACGAGCCGCGTGCGGGCGAGCCGCAGCCCCTGTCGCTGTTTACCGCGCCGCGCGTGGACTATTCGCTGCACCGCCTGCGCCACTACACCGGCACGCTGCCGGAGCACTTTCAGAACTTTGTGCTTTTTACCAACTACCAGTTCTACATCGACGAGTTCATCGCCATGGGCCGCGCCGCCATGGCGGACCCGGCCAGTCCCTATATTGCTTTTGTGGAGCCGGGCAACCTGGTTACCCACCGCGCCAGCGCGCCGCACGCCCTGCCCGCCAGCCACGGCAGCAGCCCACCCCGGCTTCCGCAAATGCCGGGCTACCACCTAGTGCGTGCGGACCGCAGCGGCATCACCATGGTCAACATCGGCGTGGGGCCGGCCAACGCCAAGAACATCACCGACCACATTGCCGTGCTGCGGCCCCACGCGTGGATGATGCTGGGCCACTGCGCGGGATTGCGCAACACGCAGCAGCTAGGCGACTATGTGCTGGCCCACGGCTATGTGCGCGAAGACCATGTGCTGGACGAAGAGCTGCCGCTGTGGGTGCCGATACCGGCGCTGGCCGAAATTCAGGTGGCGCTGGAGCAAGCGGTGGCGGACGTGACGGGCCTCAAGGGCAGCGCGCTGAAAAGCATTTTGCGCACCGGCACCGTGGCCAGCACCGACAACCGCAACTGGGAGCTGCTGCCCAACAACCAGCCCCAGCGCCGCTTTAGCCAAAGCCGCGCCGTGGCGCTGGACATGGAAAGCGCCACCATCGCCGCCAACGGCTTTCGCTTTCGGGTGCCCTACGGCACGCTTTTGTGCGTGAGCGACAAGCCGCTGCACGGCGAGATCAAACTCCCGGGCATGGCCAACCACTTTTACCGCGAACGTGTGGACCAGCACCTGCGCATCGGCATGCGCGCCGTGGAACTGCTGCGCCAGCGTGGGCAAGACCAGTTGCACAGCCGCAAGCTGCGCAGCTTTGCGGAGGTGGCGTTTCAGTAACTTAAGACAATGGATTTAAAAAGTTGTAACCGAATATTCTTTTTAGAAAGGCACATTAAGGCTCCCAAAACCCGTTAACCAGGAGCCTCTCCATGTCCCATGAATTAGACCCGATCACCAATGATTCAAAAAATGAGCACTTTCAGGAAGTTCTCACCCGCGCTTTCGAAAACCCAACACGCCGCTCGATATTGCGTGGCGGCTTGGGGCTGGCTTCCATGTTTGCCTTGCCCATGCTGCCGGGTTGCGGCGGCGGCAGCACCATTGCTGCATCGAACGATACATTGCCCCTCACTGCCGTCACTGAGCTGAAGTTCACAACTGTCGCGAAAAGCCTCGCCGACCAGGTTTGGGTTCCCGCAGGCTACACCGTCAAAGTTCTGCATGCCACTGGCGACACCATGAAAACAGGCGTTGCCGCCTATTCCAATGCAGGCACCGACGACGCTGAGAGCTGGGCCAACCGCGTGGGTGACCAGCATGACGGTACTGAGATTTTCTACATCGGTTCCAACGGCAAGTCCAAAGGTAGCTACAGCTACGCAGCTGGCGACAAGGCCGTGCTGGCAGTCAACAATGAAAGCTCTGCAGAAGCGCACTTCTTTCACCTGACTGGTCAAACCTCTGGTGGTGTGATCGGCAAAAAATTCGACCAGTTCGGTACCTGGAACCTAGGCGCACGTCCTGCTCCGGAAGCCATCAAAGAAATCTTGATGCACGGTGTGACGCTGGTTGAAGTGAACTTTGACTCCAGTGGCAAACCCACCGGCTACAACCCCACATCGTCGTTGAATCGCAGAATCACACCTGAAACAGTGATGACGGTGACTGGCCCTGCTGCCGAGCTGACCAATTTGAAAGCCATGATGGTCACCAAGTTTGACGCTTCCGGCACCACGGTGCGCGGTACTTTGAACAACTGCGGCACCGGCATCACCCCTTGGGGCACCTTGATTACCTGTGAAGAAAACTGGGCAACCTACTTCACCATGCCAGCGGGCTCTACGGTGCCCACTGACGCCAAGTTGATTGCATCTCGCACGCGCTACGGTGTTCAAACCACCGCCACTTCAGCCACGGCCACCACTTCGCGCACGCAAGGCTGGCACACCGTGACCGATGCGGACCCGACATCCCGGTTCGCCCGTTGGAATGTGTCCGCTTCGGGTGCAACTGCGGCCGCTGACTTCCGCAACGAGCCACAAACCTTTGGCTACAACGTTGAAATCGATCCGGCCAATGCATCCTCAGTGCCTTCCAAACGTATGGCCATGGGGCGCTTTGCGCACGAGGCCGCCGTTTGCAGTGTCCCCGTGGTCGGCAAGCCCCTGGCCTTCTATATGGGCTGTGATTCTCGCAACGAGTACATCTACAAATTTGTCAGCACCAAATCCTGGGACGCAGCCGACGTAGGCGGCGGTATCGCAGCGGGCGACAAATACCTCAACGAGGGCAAACTGTACGCCGCCAAGTTCAACGCAGATGGCAAGGGTGAGTGGTTGGAGCTCAGCATCAATAACCCTTTGATCAAGGCCGCCGCTTTCGGCTTTACAACCCAAGCTGAGGTGCTGGTGCACACGCGGGTTGCCGCTGACGCCGCAGGCGCTACCAAAATGGACAGGCCAGAGTGGGGCGCGGTCAACCACGCCAATGGCGAGGTCTACTTTGCATTGACCAACAACAGTGCAGCCAACAGGACACCGGAAAAGACCGATGCCGCCAACCCGCGCGCTTACAAAGACAGCGACGGCCTAGCTAGGGATGGAAATCCTAATGGTCATATCATTCGTTTTAAAGAGACCGACGGAATGGCAGCCGCCACCGCCTTCACCTGGGATGTTTTCTTGTTTGGAGCTGAAGAAGACTCGGCTGCAGCCAATGTCAATATTTCTGGCCTGACTGCTGCTAACTCTTTCTCCTCTCCAGACGGCTTGTGGTTCAGCAAGTCCACTGGCATTTGCTGGATTCAAACCGACGACGGCGCCTTCACCGACGAAACCAATTGCATGCTGGTCGCCGCGATACCGGGCACAGTGGGCGATGGCGGTGCATTTACCGTCAACAACTCCATGTCGGTGACGTCATCCGGAACAACAGTAGTGCAGACAAAGGCCCAAAACACCTTCCTTGGCAAAGTCTTGGGCGAGTCACGCTTGCGCCGTTTCTTGGTCGGCCCCAAAGGCGCAGAAGTCACGGGCATTACCGAAACCGCTGACGGCAAAGCGATATTTGTGGGCATTCAGCACCCAGGTGAAAACGCGACCGTTTACAACGACGTCACACAGGGCGTATGGCCCACCAATGCTGCCAACGGTGTCGGTGGCAAATACGGTGCAGGCACTCGGCCACGTTCAGCCACCATCATCATCACCAAAGACGATGGCGGAAGGATCGGTTCGTAATTGAACGTTTAGGCTTTTCAACGGCGCGGCTTTTTAACCTCTTGGGCCTAGGCATCGCGCCGTCGAAATTCACTCTATCGGTCAGGCGGATTCACTGCGTACTTTTATGAGTCGCGTGGGTAATCCACCCCCCACGGGGCGATGAAACAACCCTCACTTGGGTACGTCCTCGTGGGGGTTTTTCCATTCTTTTCGATCTCGAGATCACGGATTGAGATCACTTGTTTCATTCGTTTATCGCAGTTAAATTTTTCAAGAAAATGGGATCAGCCCACATGTTTTCGTGCCAACCATCTTTACCGCGGTCCGTCGCAGCGTTCGCCATGGCATTTTTTCTAGCGGCTTGTGGTGGCTCAGATGCGGGGCCTGGTGCCCGCACCGTCCCTGGTGCTCAGACAGCTGCTACGGTCGTTCTTAAAACCCCGGTTTTGTCGTTCAACGACACTGGCCTGAGCGTGAGCGACGGTGTCACCCGCAATGGCTTATGGGCTGTCGAAAGCGCGGGGGTTGACTGGGAATTTTCGCTGGACCAGGGTGTCAGCTGGACGCGTGGTTCAGGCGCTTCGTTTGAAGTCACAGAAGACGGCGCCAAAATGATTTGGGTGCGGGCGCGGGACAACGCGGGCAACACCTCTGAAATCGTGCGCGTCAACTGTGTTTTGGACACCATGGCACCCGCTGCTGTGGCCATCGCAGGTCAGTCTGAAGGCGTTACCAACACGTTCAAACTCTCGGGCATTGAGCCAGGCGCGCGCTGGGAGTATTCACTGGATGAACAAAGCACATGGTCTGCAGGCAAAGGCAGCGCACTCGGTGTTCTGGGTAATCAACTGGGTCGGGTTTGGTTGCGCCAAGTGGACATGGCCGGCAACGTCTCGGTTGCCCAAGGTTTTGACCTGCAAAGCCCAAGTTTATTGGCGCATGAAGCGTCGGGAGAAGCTTTGCAACCCAGTGTTTTGGCGGCTGGGCTGCAAACCTACTTAATCCATGGGGTGGTCTCGCGCGGTGATGCCGACTATGTGCGCTGGGACATTCCAAGGGGCCAACAGTTGGAGTCCGTCAAGCTGGTGCAGTACGTGTCGGACGACGCCATTGCCTTTTATGCCTTGCAGGCCAAGCAGGTGTTCGACGCAGGCTTCGATGTGTCGCGCATGCTGGTGTACGGCCACATGGGACCCAGCGACTTGGCACGCAATGTGTTAGCCGCCTTGCCCAAATCAGACCTTGGCGAAGGTGCCATGACGCTTTGGTTTCAGCAAACCGGCTCGCTGCCTACGCGATATGCCATTGAGGTCATGCTGGCGCCTGCGGATTGATGCCCCGTTGGGCACTTAATGGGCGCTAGTCGCAAGCAGCGGTCAGTTGTTGCGGCTTGAGGTGAACGCCCAGGCTCATCGAACGTGCCATTTCAAGCCTACTCGCAGCCTGTTGTTTCGTGGTTCATAGGTGCCCCTTATCTGGTCGGCCGAGCTCACCCAATGGACATCCGAATCGTCCACCCAAGTCCAGCGTGCATAGGGTTCCAGTTCGCCAAGTTCGGCATGGATTTTCTTGCTAACTTGAAGGTAAACACCTCGGCGCTGTTGGTTGGTCACATCCTGTAAGCGGGTGTTGACTTGTGACAAGCGGGACACGTGCTCTCCCCACAACAGCCAGCCCGCATCGAGCGTCCAATGCTGCGCGCCGCCCGAGTGCCATCGCACAGGCAACCACATTTGGGTGGACAGGCGGTCGTAGCCCCCAAAACCCAAACTGGTGGTGCCGCGCAAATAGTTGGCATGGCTGTGCAAGGCAAGACCGTACTGCCACTGGGGATTGGCCGTCGACGCTGTGAGGGCTCGCCAGTGGGTGTCGACGTTCAGTACCGAGTCCAAACGCCCCGACAGCTCGCTGCTGTAGTTTTGAAGACCCAGATGCGCATCGGCTTCCAAGGTGTAGGGTCCCAGCCTTAGGCTTTGCCAATGCACACCCAGCTCTGGGCCACTTAAGTTCATTTGCGGTTCGCGGTAATCCTGCCAACCTGCGCTTAGCTGCCAGGCACCCAAAGCTTCTCGCGGCTGCGCTTGGACCGGAACGTTGGCCCCCACTAACACCCAAGCTGCGCACAAGCCCCATAGCCCAGGTCCACCGGGGAGACCCCCACACCGAAGATTGCGAAAAATCGGAAACATGACACTCCTTTGAACACCACCCGTGCCATTGTGGTGTGGGTCTTTGACGGTTTGAAGGCCCGCGCCGCGCGTTGGTTCGATTTGGCATTCCAGTCGAGCCCGCAGTTGCCGAGCAGTCGCGTCAATTGGCAAGGCTATTGACTTCGGCGGACTGGCCTGTCGCTGCACCCCGGTGAATCTGGACACCCTTGCCGTGAACAACGGTGGCACACAAATGAATTTGTGGGGCGCACTTTTGCTTGGCATACCGTCGGCGCGCCGGAGGCGTAATGAACTTCCCCGACAATGCATCATGTTTGCGCACCCTCCCCTCCTCCCGCTGTTCCAGGTCCAGCACCTTACCAAACGCTACGGCGACACCGACGTCGTCCAAGATTTGTCGTTCGAAATTGCCCCCGGCGAATGCCTGGGCGTGATTGGCCCTAACGGCGCGGGCAAAACCACCACCATCCGCATGTGCCTAGGCCTTACTGCGCCAGATGCGGGCAGTATTACGGCGCTGGGCTTGCAAATGCCGCAGGATGCATTAGCCATCAAAGCGCAGATTGGCGTGGTCACCCAGCTCGACACGCTGGACCCCGACTTCAATTGCGCCGAAAACCTGCTGGTCTATGGCCGCTATTTCGGCCTGAAAGACGCCGAGATCAAGGAGCGCATTCCGGCGCTGCTGGAATTTGCGTCGCTCACCAGCAAGGCCAAGGCCAAACCGGGTGAACTCTCGGGCGGCATGAAGCGGCGTCTGAGCCTGGCGCGCGCCTTGGTGAACGACCCCAAGCTGCTGCTGCTGGACGAACCCACCACCGGCCTGGACCCGCAGGCCCGCCACCTGATGTGGGAGCGCCTGCAATTGCTGCTGCAGCAAGGCAAGTCCATTCTTTTGACCACGCACTTTATGGACGAGGCGGAGCGCCTGTGCTCGCGCCTCTTGGTGCTGGACCACGGCAAAAAGATTGCCGAGGGCAAACCGCGCGACCTGATTGCCCAGTATCTGGAGCCCGATGTGGTGGAGGTGTACGGCGTGGGCGCCGTGGCGCTGGCCGAGGGGCCGCTGCGGGCGCACGCCAGCCGGGTGGAAGTGAGCGGCGAGACGGTGTTTTTCTACACCCGTGACTCGTCAGCGCTTTTGCAAGCGCTGCACGCTTACCCGCAATTGCGCACCCTGCACCGCCCGGCCAACCTTGAAGACCTGTTTTTGAAACTGACCGGACGCCAAATCCGCGAGGACGCCTGATATGACCACTCCCGCATCCACTGTCTCGATAGCCGTCCCGCCCCAAGCACCAAGCCGCTGGCGCGCGCCCCGCTTGAGCATGCGCTTTTGGCCGGTGTTTTTGCGCAACCTGCTGGTCTGGCGCAAGCTGGCTATTCCCAGCCTGGTGGGCAATATTGCCGAGCCGCTGATGTGGCTGGTGGCCTTTGGCTACGGCATGGGCGTGCTGGTCGGCGAAATCAAGGTAGACGGCCAAGCGGTGCCTTACATCTTGTTTCTGGCAAGCGGCTCGATTTGCATGAGCGCCATGAACGCCGCGTCGTTTGAGGCGCTGTACTCCGCGTTCTCGCGCATGCACGTGCAAAAAACCTGGGACGGCATCATGAACGCGCCCGTGGGCCTGGACGACATCGTGCTGGCCGAAATGCTCTGGGCAGCCTTCAAGGCGCTTTTTACCGTGACAGCAATTTTGGGCGTGATGCTGGCCTTGGGCATCAGCCACAGCCCCAAACTGCTGGTGGCCTGGCCAATTTTGCTGGGCGTGGGCATTACTTTTAGCTCCATGGCGCTGGTGTTCAACGCCCTGGCCAAGGGCTACGACTTTTTCACCTACTACTTCACCCTGTTTTTGACGCCCACCATGTTCTTGAGCGGCGTGTTCTTCCCGCTGGACCAGTTGCCACCCCTGGTACGCCTGGTGGCGGACTGGCTGCCGCTGTCCAACGCGGTGGCACTGGTGCGGCCCTTGTTCATGGACCAGTGGCCGCGCGACGTGTTGCACCACGGTGGCGTGCTGGTGGCCTATGCGGTGGTGTCGTTTTGGGTGGCGCTGGCGCTCACGCGAAAGCGGTTTGGGCAGTAGGGGGGGGTTCCCTCTTTTCCCCTGCGCGGGGTGGGCGGGTGTTCACCCACTCTCCCCCAACCCCTCTCGCCCAGCGGGCGAGAGGGGGGCCAAAGTCCGAATTTGGTTTCTGCGCTTTGGCTGGGCTTCTACTGGCGTGGTGCCTGTGGGTAGGCCTGCGATGTCTAGGAACGGCGCCGTCGCCGCGACGGCTTTCGGGGGTTTCCCCCCCTATCCCCCCGACCCCCTTTCCACCCCGGCGGGGTAGAAAGGGGGGGCCAAAGTCCGAATTTGCTTTCTGCGCTTCGGCTAGGCTTCTATTGGCCTTGCACCTGTGGGTAGGCCTGCGACTTCTAGGAACGGCGCCGTCGCCGCGACGGCTTACGGGGTTTGGGTGTTGCGGACTTCTCGACGATTCGCGCGGGGCGCGGCCTCTAGCTAGCGGGCGGCCCCCAGTGGTGCCCGCCCTCCAAAGGCGGCGGAGGTTCGTAGCGGCGGCGCCTAGCCCCGAATCTACGCAAAGACCGCAGCGCCCACACCCCGAAAGCCGTCGCGGCGACGGCGCCGCGCATAAGTGCGGCAGGCATACCCACAGGTGCTAAGCCAGTAGAAGCCTGGCCAAAGCGAAGAAATCAAATGTGGCTGTTAGCTCCCCCTTTCCACCCCGCCGGGGTGGAAAGGGGGTTGGGGGGATAGGGGGGGAAACCCCAGTGGTGCCCTATCCCCGAATCTCCGCAAAAACCGCCGCACCCACACCCCGAAAGCCGTCGCGGCGACGGCGCCGCGCATAAGTGTCGCAGGCATACCCACCGGTGCTAATCCAGTAGAAGCCCAGCCGAAGCGACAAAATCAAATGTGGCTGTTGGCTCCCCCTTTCTACCCCGCCGGGGTGGAAAGGGGGTCGGGGGGATAGGGGGGGGGAAAGCTCCCGCTGGGAAGTAGAGGGGGTTGGGGGGGAGTGGCAGGGCAGGCACCCCCGCGCCGGGGAACAGAGGGAGCAGGTAGTTACGATCAAGCCCATGCAACCCCACAACAACCCTATTCTGCGCGACCTGGTTTTGGTCGGCGGCGGCCACAGCCACGTGGGGGTGCTGAAGGCATTCGCCATGCGACCGCTGCCCGGCGTGCGCATCACGCTGGTTTGCACCGACGCGCACACGCCGTACTCGGGCATGTTGCCGGGCTATGTGGCGGGCCACTATGACTTTGATGCGGTGCACCTGGACCTGGTGCGCCTGTGTGTGTTTGCTGGGGCGCGCTTTGTGCGAGCCGAGGTTAGCGGCATTGACCGCGCGCGGCGCCAGGTGCTGCTGCGTGACCGCCCGGCGCTGGACTACGACCTGCTGGCCATCAACACCGGTTCCACGCCGCAAAACGCCGCCACGCCGGGCGCTGCCGCGCATGCGGTTAGCGTTAAACCGATTGGCTCGTTCAACCAGCGCTGGCTAGCGCTGCTGGACGCGGTGCGGGCGGGGCACGGGCCGCGCGCGATTGCGGTGGTGGGTGCGGGCGCCGGGGGGGTGGAGCTGCTGCTGGCCATGCAACACCGGCTACGAGCGGAATGCCAGGCTTTGGGCGCGCTACAGACGCCGCCCGAGTTTTCGCTGTTTTCGGCCAGCGACACCATCTTGCCCACCCACAACGCGCGCGTGCAGCGCCGTTTCGCCCAGGTGCTGCGCGCGCGCGGCGTGCAAGTGCATACCGGGGTGCGGGTAACGCAGGTCAGCGAGGCGGCAGTGGAAATTCACCGCGCAGGCGAACCGCCGGGTGCGACTGGCGAATGGCTGGGTGCTGACGCGGTGTTTTGGGTGACCCAGGCCGGGGGCGGTGCGTGGCTGCAAGGCACCGGGCTGGCGCTGGACGGTGCGGGCTGTGTGCGCGTGAACTCTTTTTTGCAATCACTTACTGACCCGCGTATTTTTGCCAGCGGCGACGTGGCCAGCATGGACGACTGGCCGCTGGAAAAAGCCGGTGTGTTTGCGGTGCGCATGGCCATGCCGCTGGCGCGCAACCTGCGCCGCACGCTCTTGGGCCAGGGCTTGCGCGCCTACCACCCGCAGCGGCGCTGGCTGGCGCTGATTACGACAGGCGACCGCTACGCGGTGGCCTCGCGCGGCGCGCTGAGCTTTGCCGGGGCGTGGGTGTGGCGCTGGAAGGACGGGATAGACCGGCGCTTTATGCAGCGCTTCAGCGACCTGGGTGCGCCGCCCATGGCCCGCGCATCGGCGGCGCGGGCGCCATTGCTGGCGGACCTGAGCGCCGAAGAATCACAACAATCGACCGCCGCCCAGGCCATGCGCTGCGGCGGCTGTGGGGCCAAAGTGGGTGCCGGCGTGTTGGCGCAGGCCTTGGGCGCGCTGCGGCCGCTGCCCAATAGCGATGTGCTGATTGGCCTGTCCGCGCCCGATGACGCGGCCCTGGTGCGCGTGCCGCCGGGCAAGGCGGTAGTGCAGTCGGTAGACTTTTTTCGTGCCTTTATCGATGACCCCTACCGCTTTGGGCAAATTGCGGCCAACCACGCGCTGGGCGACATTTTTGCTATGGGCGCGCAAGCCCATACTGCCATGGCCATTGCCACCGTGCCGCCGGGAGTAGACCGACAAACCCGTGCGCTGCTGGGCCAGATGATGACGGGCGCGGTAGAAGTGCTCAACGCCGCTGGCTGCACCCTGGTGGGCGGCCACACCGGCGAGGGGCAAGAACTGGCGCTGGGCTTTGCCATCAACGGCCTGGTGGAGCTGGACGCGCAAGGCGCGCCGGTAGGCGTGCTGCACAAGGGCGGCATGCAGCCCGGTAACGTGCTGATTTTGACCAAGCCCTTAGGCACAGGCACCCTGTTTGCCGCCCACGCACTGGGCCTGGCGCGCGGGCGCTGGGTGGAGGCGGCGCTGGCGCAGATGGCGCAGTCCAGCCAAGGCGCGGCGCGCACGCTGCAAGCTTTTGGCGCCAGCGCCTGCACCGACGTCACCGGCTTTGGCCTGCTGGGCCACCTGCTGGAGATGGCGCGCGCATCGCAGGTGGAGCTTGAACTCCGTCTCTCAGAGCTGCCGGTGCTGGACGGCGCGCTCGAATGCCTAGCGCAGGGCATTACCAGCTCGCTGCACAGCGCCAACGCGCGCCAAAGCGTGGAGGTGTCCGAGATGCAGCCGCTGCCGCAAGACCGCGATTGGGCGCTTCGGCAAGCGCTGCTCTACGACCCGCAAACCGCCGGTGGCCTGCTGGCCAGCGTGGCCGCAGCGCAGGCCCACGCGTGCGTCGCAGCACTGCGCGCCCAGGGGTATGCGCACAGCGCCATCATTGGCCGCGTGCAAGCGCCCCTCACGGGCACGAAGGTGCGCGGCACCTCCCTTGATGAAAGTTCTATGGCGCTCCCGCAGTCAGGCGCTCGGCGGGCCACCGTCTGGCTCGTGGAACAATAGCCCCCATGACAGACACCGTGTCAACCCCCCAAGAAACTGCTGCCTCCCACGCGCCGCCCGAGGCCAAAACCGCGCTGCAAGCCGGTGCCTACCGGCGCCCGGTACGCTTGCTTTTGTGGGGCGCGGGCCAGGCGCATCTGCGGTTTTTGAAATCGCTGCAAAAAAAGCCGATTGCGCACGCCGAAATCACCTTGCTTACGCCCTACACCCAGCTGTTTCAGCCACGCAAGCTGGCGGGCTATATCGCCAACGAAATCACGCTGGCGCAGTGCTTGACCGATGTCGAGCCCCTGTTGCGGGGAACGGGGGTGCGCTGGGCGGGCCGGCAAGGTCGGGCCATGGATGCCGCAGCGCGCACCGTGCTCTTGGACGATAGGCAGGTATTGAATTACGACGTGCTGTCGATCAACGTGGGGCCCCAGCCCTACCGTGAGGCCGTGGAGCTGGCCCTGCCGGGTGCGCGGGAACATGGTCTGTTTGTGCCGCCGCTGGAAGGTTTTGTCAATTTGTGGCCCAAGGTGTGTGATCTGGGGCGCAGCCGGGCGCTGCGCATCGCCGTGGTGGGCCATTGCATGGTGGGGTTTGAGCTGGCCTTGGCGGTGCGCCAGCGCATGCCTACGGCAGCCGTGACGTGGGTGCCCGCACCCCAAGAGCTGGCCAGTGGCATCCACCATGCCGTGCTGCAGCGCATGTTGTCCATACTGCGGGCGCAGCGGGTGACCGTGCTCTACGATCCAGCGGCTGCGCTGTCACGCGATGAAGTGCTATTGGCCAGTGGCGCCCGATTGACCTGTGATGTGCCCTTGCTGGTGCTGGACCAAGTAACCCCCGCGTGGCTGCAAGACACGGGTCTGGCGTTTAGCGCACGCGACGCCCATCCGCTCAACGCGCATGTAGAGATTGATGCGCACCAGCGCAGCACCAGCAACCCCGAGGTCCTGTTTGTCCACCAAGACAGCACAGTTCTAGCCCACAACCTGCGCGCGGTGATGGAGGCTGAACCGTCCCACCTGCGACTGCCCAAGCCGAACACGGTGCAGTTTCTCTATGCCGGCGCATCCCATGGCCTGGCAAGCTGGCACGGACACTGCGTTCAAGGGCTCTGGGTGGGCTGGCTCAAAAGGCTGTTGCGGGCGTAGAAAACAGACTGGTTTACGGAACAAACAAAGTCATCCCAAGGAGAAACAGATGAACAACCCGCCACTTGGCAACACACACAGCACAGCGGCCACCGAACGCAAGGTGGACACGCTGCTGGCCCACTACGGCCTGAGCCACACGCACCCAACCAATGAATGGATCCACTTCTTTGCCATTCCCGCCATCATGCTCAGCCTGACCGGTTTGTTGTTTGCGCTGCATCCGGCGCTTGCGCTGGTGATGTTCGCAGGCAGCATGGTTTATTACGCACGCTTGTCGTGGCGCTTTACCGGTTGCATGCTGCTGGTTTCGTCGGTATTGCTGGCGGTGGCAGACGCGCTCGATGGCTGGGGCGTGCTGCTTCCGGTGTCCGTAGTGGTGTTTGTCGTGGCCTGGATTTTCCAATTCATTGGCCACCGCATTGAGGGGAAAAAACCCTCTTTTTTTGAAGATGTGCAGTACCTGTTGGTAGGTCCCCTGTTTGTGCTGAGCAAGGTGTTTTTGCGGCTGGGCGTGCGCTGGTGAATCGATCAGGGCGCGCTCGCCAGTGGTGGTGGCCGCTGCGGCGCCTGCACAGCGTGCTGCGGCAGAGCCGGTTTTTGCTGCGCCTGGAGGCACCGCTCTTTATTGGCGGATGTAAGCCCTTGTTGGCCACGCTGGCGGTGGCGCTGATTCCCGCGCTCTATGTGGTGATTTATCTCTCCAGCCTGTGGGACCCTGCCGCCAACAGCGGCGCGCTGCAAGTGGGCCTGGTCAATTTGGACCAGGGCGTGGTCTACCACGAGAAGACGGTCAACATGGGCCGGGAACTGGTGGCGCAAGTGGAGCGCAGCGCCCGCTTTGGCTACCACCGCATCGGCGACGCCGATGACGCGCGCCGCCAAGTGCGCCACGGCGCGCTGGCGTTTGCCCTCATCATCCCCAGCGATTTCAGCTCCAATGCGGTGCCCGGCGCCCAGCCTGGGGCGGGCAAGCTGGTGCTGTATGCGTCAGAGGGCAATAGCTTTGAGGGTGCGCGCATCGCGCAGTTGTTTGCCGCCGAACTGGGCCACAAGGTCAACGAAAGCCTGAACGAAGAGCGCTGGGGTCTGGTGCTGCTCAATGCGGCAGGCTCCAAAGACCATGTGGAGCGACTGCGCCAAGCCGCATCGCAACTGCAAGAAGGCGCCAGTGCACTGAGCAGCGGCACGTCCAAAGCCGCTATAGGCGCCAAGTCCTTGGGCAGCAGCGCCGCGCGACTGAGCGACGGCGTCTCGCAGCTCGGTGCGGGCATGCACCAGCTTGGCGTAGGCCTGCGCACGCTGGAAAGCAAGCGCCCACGCAACACCGATCTGACCTCGCTCACCAGCGGTGCTGACGCACTGGTGGCAGGGCACGAAGCGCTGCAAACCTCGCTGCACAAGCTCAAAGAGGTCAGCCAGTCGCTCCATACCGGCGTGCTGGCTTTCAAACAAGAAACCGACAACAGCCTGCTGGTGCTGCCATCGGTTCGCGACAACGTGGCACAGCTCTCGCTCGGCCTGCAGCAGTTGGACGGCGGCCTGGAAGGCGCGGTAGAAGGCCAGCAAAAACTCAGCGACGGGGCGGACCAACTGGGCGCTGGCGTGGGCGCGCTGACAGGCGGCGTGCGCTCCATGAACGGCGCACTGCGCACCATGGTGGCCAAGCTGCCCGAAGACAGCCAAATCGACGCCGTGGCCGAGGGCGCCGCAGAGCTCTCACGCGCCACTGCCGCCTTGGCCCAGGCCAACGACAAAATCAGCAGCGCCAGCCGGGCACTGTTTGACAGCACCCGCCTGCTGGTGAGCGCCTTGCCTGCGCCGCTGGATGCCCCGCAGGGCAGCGCCCAAGGTTTGGCCGATTCGGTGCGGCCAGTGCTAGTGTTTAATTGCTTAAATTGACGATAGTATTTCGAAGCTGTGCACCTTTGACTTCGCGTTTGCGCCACACAAAGGGCGCAGCGTTCTCGTTGTACGCGGCTGTGAACTCATGAATCGCCTTGA
>CANEVH010000026.1 GCA_947442105.1 Comamonadaceae bacterium
CGCGGGAAATGCGGGAAAACGAGGCTCAAACCGATGAAATCAGCCTCGAAAAGCGTCGGGAGTTCACGATATGAAAGGGTTGCGTGGAAATCAAATGTCCCGAGCAAGGCGCCACACTTTTGCGTGGGGTATTTCAGCAGCCTGTTAGGCGAGTGGGTCAAAAAAAACGGACATGAAAATCGCCTTATGAAAGCGCTTTCAAACCATGTTAGTGCTCTTTTTTTTGTTAATCAATATGCCATCGCTAGGGGATTTCCCTAAAAACGGCTCAGTGCTTTCCCTAGGTGCGGCGTCTGTGCTGCGCCCCAGCTGCGGTGGCACCGGGCACCAGTTACGGTTGACGTCAACTTCACCAGCACCAGCCACGTGGCGGCGCCCAATTCGCCCAGCGGATGGCGATTTCTTGCCCATCGGGGGATGCACCGCGCTTGCTGGCCTATTTCAGCGAGCCTGCCGGGCCAGTGGCCGCTAGGTGGCTACCTTCAGGTGCAATCTGCCGCTGCGCAGTCCTAGAGCATGGCGTCCGCCAGCAATAAACAAGTGCCGCAGCTTGGTGCGGTAGCACTGAGCGTGGACCAATCTTCCCAACGGACTGGTGCCTCTCACCTACATGACACTTAGCGCGTTTGGCCTAAGGTGCCGGGCGCTACTTGCAGGGTTTTGCCGTCGCTAAAGCGGACTTCCAGCGACGCCTTTCCTGCGTTGTAGGCCAGGTAGGTTTTTTGTCCGTCGGCGCGGCGAAACACGCTGTAGAGCGTGGTGTTGGCGGTGGTCTCAAAGTCGGGCTGGCCCATGGTTTGCAGGCTGAGCAACCAGTGCAGCGTGTGGCTGCGGGTGTCGCCCAGTTCAAACGAGCCCCAGCGGTTCCAGCTGGCCAGGCCGGCCTGGGAGTCGGCTAAGCCCAGGTACTTGGCAAACAGGTCTTGCCAGATGTCTATGGGTTTGGCGATCTTGCCGCGTGCGGCAAATATTTCGGTATCGGGCTTGAGGGTGGCTACGCTGCGTTTGACAAAGGCCGGGTCGCGCCCGAGGTAGGTGGATGCGGTGGTGATGGGCAGCAGGTTGATGCCCTTGATCTGGCGCGGCTCGTCAATCCACCAGGTGTTGTGGGCGTATTTGCCGCCAAACACCATGCTGGTCTCCACATTTTTGTACTCCGGGGGGAAAACCAGGTGGTGGATGTCGAACCAGTAGTGGTTGATGGCTTCAATCTCGGTGGTGTACAGATAAACACCCAGGTCGCGCAAAGCGGTGTCGCCGTTGACCTGTGCCCACAAAATCAGGCCCGCCCAGGCGTTGATGGCTTCCGAGGACGACTCCTGGTTGTTGCCAAACGGACCCAGGCCAATGCCCGATGCCCAGGAGTGGCCCTCGTAGTGGTCAAAGTTGCGGATGAAAGGAAAGTCCGCACCGCCGCGCTGGGGTGTGGCAATGTCGGCCACCAGCAAATCCACCATGCCGCCCCACTGTGCCTTGGACGCCCAGGCCGGGTCGCGCAGCGCAATGTCTGCCATAGCGCGTATCCAGTAGCCGTAGTGGAAATGGTGGTCGTTCATCTGCTCGACGCTGAAGTACTCCTCAGGGTAGCCCGCCACGGTGCCCAAGGCTTTGTCGTAATGGAAATAGGTTTTGGCGTTGTCGCCCGCAAACCACTGCTCAACGCGCGCTTTGAGCAGCTTGAGCAACTGGTCTCTGCTCTCCAGGTCGCCCTGCTGTTCCACCACGTCCATTAGCTTGGTGATGCGCTGCAGCCCTTTGCCCTGCCAGTAGGGGCCGGTGCCGATTTCAAGCATCATGCGCCGGGCGCTGCGCTGGTCATTCTTGATCAACTCGCGCAGCTCAGTGCTGCGCGGGTTGTCTGCCACGCCCGGCCAAAAGGGTACAAAGCCGGTGTAGGTTTGCGAGGTCTGAAACTGGCTGCTTGCAAGCAAGCGAATCTTGCCGCGCAAGGTATCAAAGCCAGGTCCGAGCTGCGGCTCGACCGCCGCGTTTTTGAACCACTGGTGCGGGTACAGCCCCAGCAAGGGGCCAGAGTCCGCACCCTCCATCGCGCGGGTACCTGCGGTAAAGGTGTTCGTGACCTTGCTGCTGGCCTCGTCAAACTTCCAGTCCACCCGCGTGTCTTGCAAAAAGGCGTAGGCGTGCTGGGTGAACAGGGCCAGGGTTTGCGCGCTGGCGTCGGGCAGGGCGGCGGCGGAGATATAGGTCTTGCCTTCCGGCAGGCGCGCTATCCACTCGGTGTTGCTGACGGCCTCCCAGCGCACGCCCGTGGGGCCAAACAGGGCATAGGGCTTGCCTTTGACGTTCATGGCGAGTACGCGGGGGTCTGCGCTGTCGGTGCGGGCCGATGGCACTGGCAATTGCAAGCGAACGTCGCCCCGCGACAATTGAAAGTAGGCGTACGGGCTGCCGTGGGCCACCGTAGCAGTCATCTGGTCGGGTCCCTGGCCCCAGGCGATGTCGATGTGCCAGTCGCCGACCTTTGCCAGCTTGGGCTGGCCCGCAGTGAAGGCGGTGGGCGAAATCAGCAGCGGGTCGGTATGGGGATAGTGGATTTCGACGTCACGCCGCTCGGTGGGCACCACCACTTTGCTGGGCAAGGCAAGCTCCAGGCCGGTGCTGGTGGCTTGTACGGTGAGCGGATGGGCAAACAATACCTCGGGCTTGGCGCTAAATACCAGGGCCGAATACCACTGGTTGGTGGGCGCGGCCTGTTTCAGCATGGCGGCGGTGCGAAATGGCGCAGCGGGCACGGCTTGATCGCCCCCCTTGGGCGCGAGGACGTAGGCGCCGGCACCGAGCTTGACCGGTTGCGCTGACAGGTTGGCGATGGCACCCAAAGCGCACAGCGCGCCCAGGCAATAGTTGCGGATCAGTGACATGGGCGGTACCTCAAGGCTTCCCTGGGGGAATAAATACGCGAATCCGGCCCATTATGAAAGCGCTTTCATGTATCGCTACTAGGGTATTCCACTACCGTTGCCATTTTTTACGGCGCGGCGGGGAAAAGGCGCATTTATTTAGGCGTATTCGAGGGTAAACCCCGGAGCGAAAACGGTGAAAAAAGTTGGATGATTGAGGGTCTTCTGAAAGCGCTTTCATACTTCAAGAAACCAGTGAATCACCATGAGCTTCTTCTTACCTTTCTTTCAGGCCAAAAAACCCCTGCTTCGGACGGGCCTGGCCTTGGCCGCGCTGGTTTGTTCGTCCCCTGGCTATGCGGTTGACTTTGGGCCGGACGGCATGTTCAGCCTGACCGGCTTTGCCAAAGTGGAATCCAGCCAGGGCAGTAACCGCTGCGACAACTGTGCCCGCTTTCCCAACGAAGACCGGCAACGCATCTGGGCCGACGAGGTGGTTCCTGGGCGCGAGTACAAAACCAGCGGATCTACGGTCACGCTATTCCAGCCCTGGCTGAGCGCCAAATACGGCCTGGGCAATGGCTACACCCTGACCGGGCTGCTGAGCCAGCGCTGGCGCGATGGCATGCTGGACATGTCCTTCGACCCCAATATCTGGTACGAAAAAAATGTCGCCCTAAGCCATGAAGACTACGGCCGCGTTGCCGTCGGAAGCATGACCAGCCGCGGCTGGGCGGTGGCAGATTACCCCTACGGAACCAATCTTGGTTTGTCGCAGGAATGGGGCTCCAGTGGCGCGGGCTACGGCATGCTGGGCAATGCGATTCGCGTGACCACACGGCAGTTGGACGCCTTCAATGGCGACTTGGTTTTGGAAGCCACCTACGACCAGGGCAACACCAACTTCAAGATCAACAAGCCCTGGTTTGTTGAGCTGTACGCCCAGTACCACCAAGGCGACTTTGTAATGGATGCGGTGTACCAGGAAAGCCGCAACGGCAAGCCCATGTCTTGGGGCCATGGCCCGTTTTCTGGCCTCACCGATTCGGCCGACTATGACGCCAAGCTAGGCGGCTCTGGCCAGAGCATTGCCATGGCCATGGCGCGCTACCAAGTTACCTCGCAAATTGAGCTGTCCGGCGGCATCCGCGGCAACCGATGGAGCGGCGCAAACGCGATCCAGCTGACCACCGGCGCGTCGGGGCTTTGGAACAATATGTTCAACGTGAACTGGGACGCCACCGTCAACGGCGTGCCCAACCCGGGCTACGCAGCCACCTCAACCGACATCTTGGCGGGCTTTCGCTACCGCACCGGCCCATGGACAGCGTCTACCGGATTGGTGTACCTCGGCAAGGCCAGCACCTCCAACCCCTTGGAGCGCGGCCAGAGCAATGACGCCACCGTGGGAACCATCGGCCTGAGCTACGACTACGGCCAGGGATTTCAGCTCTACGGCTTTGCTGGCATGGTGCATTTTGGCCAACTGGGCTTGGCTCCTATGTCAATGCCCGGACACAACGCCGTTTGGAAAGTCGATTCCCGCGTGGCGCAAGACGGAAACTGGTTTGGCATTGGCGCTGTCTACACATTTTGAAGCCACAAAGCATTGAATTTCAGCCTCCCTATCTTGAGAAAAACACCATGTTGAAGAACGTAAAACTATGGATGAGCGGTCTGCTGCTCGCATGTAGCGCAGTGGCCTTGGTGGCCTGCGGCGGAGGCGGCGTCGTACCCGGCAAGGGCGTGGCCCTGCGACCACTGGGTGCCGATTTCACCAGCCGCAAGGCAGTGAACTACTCGCCGTTTCGCACCAGCAACCGGGATACCGAAGTGGTGACCGACGCCAAGGTGTTGGAAGACCTCACACTGCTGTCACAAGGTGGTTTTAAGTTGATTCGACTTTTTGACAGCTCTGACAATGTGTCAAAGCGCGTGCTGACATTGCTCAAAGCCAATCCCAGTCTCGACATCAAGGTCATGTTGGGCGCCTACATGCTGAGCGAAAGCAGCCCCTACATCACTGAGGAACAGCGCGCTTTCAACCGCAGTTTCAATCAAGCAGAAGTTGCGCGCGCGGCCAAGCTGGCGCAAGAGTATTCGACCCTAGTTGCTGCTGTGAGCGTTGGCAACGAAACCATGGTGAGCTGGTCCTTCGTGCCCAATACACCGGCCATCATCGCCAGCTACATCACCAGCCTGCGCAGCCAAATTACACAGCCTATCACCACCGACGACAACTGGGCCTTTTTTGCTTCTGCCAGCGGCGAGCCCAATGACCCGAAGCCCGTGCTCAACGCGGTGGACTTTGTTGCGGTGCATACCTATCCACTGGCTGACACGCTGTACAACATATGGGACTGGAAGCTCAGCTCTGCGGTGGCGATGATGGATGCGGCTATCGCCAAAGCCAAGGCAGACGTAACCGCTGTGCGCAGCAATCTGGATGCCCGTGGATTTACTGCCTTGCCCATCGTGGTGGGTGAAACCGGTTGGAAAGCCACCATCACCAACGGTGAAACCTACCGCGCCCACCCGGCCAATCAGCGTATGTACGTGGAGCGCTTGGCCGCCTGGGCATCCAGTTCCGGTGCGCCCAAAGCCATCTTTTATTTCGAAGCCTTTGATGAGCCCTGGAAGGGCGGCGACGATGGGTGGGGCTTGTTCAATGTGACTCGCCAGCCGCGCTGCGTCATCAAAGACTTGTACCCAAGCCTCACGCCCGAAACCAGCAGTTGCACCGACGCACAGGCGCTCTACTACATTGCACCCGTGACCCGTGGCCCAGTCACAGCCAACCGCTATACCCCCTATGCGGACACGGTGACCCCGAGTGAAGCCCGACCGGCGGAAGCCCCCCGCTTTGACGCTTGGCAAAACGGCACTACGGCAGACTATCCCCAAACTGCGGGCGCTGCTGCCCCGAGCGACCCGGGCAACGGAATTACGATCACGCCCAAGCCTTTGGACTGGGGCTGGGGATTGGCGCTGAATCTGCCCAACAGCACCGAAGACCTGTCTAATTTCAATGTGTCCTCTGGGCGACTGAACTTCAGCATCAGCACCACCTATGCGGGCAAGCTGGAAGTGGGCTTTTTCACCGGCACCACGACGGACAGCACGGGATATGACGTCTATTTGCCCATCGCATCTGGCGAGTACGGCTACGTGAACGATGGCAATTGGCACCAGGTGTCCATTCCCATCAGTGCAATCACACCCAAGGGCGCGCCGGCCTACGGCATGCCTGCTTCGGTGAAGTTGGACATGACCAAAGTGCAAAGCCTGTTCACGATTGCTGACCGCTATGCGGTGACTGGCAACCTGAAATCCACGACGCCCATCAAAATCGACGCGATCTATTGGTCCAAGTAAGCAAGCCACCGCGCCGGAGATGCACCAGTACCTGACGGCGCAGCGGCCAGCTCCCTTGCTTTGCAGCGCGCTGGCCGCTGCGCAGACAGGGCGAGTGCCTGTGGCCTCGCTCTACATCAACCCAGCCAAAGCGTTCCAAACCCTAGAAGGCTTTGGCGCCGCCTTCACCGAAGCCGTTGCCGTCACCTGGCAAAAGCTGAGCCCGGAGCGCCAGACTGAGCTGCTGCGCGCCTACTTTGACCCCAACCCTGCGCACGGCCACGGCTACACCTTGTGCCGGGTGCATATGAACAGTTGCGACTTTGCGCTGGGCAATTATGCGCACGCTGATGTGGCCGGGGACCTGGACCTGAATCACTTCAATATCGAGCGCGACCGCCAGGCCTTGTTGCCCATGATCAAGGCGGCCCAGCAAGTCGCGGGCAGACCGCTGCAACTGCTGGCCTCGCCTTGGAGCCCGCCGGCCTGGATGAAAAGCAACGGCCAGATGAACCGGGGCGGTCACTTGCTGCCCGCTTACCGCGACGCCTGGGCGCGCTGCTACGTCAAGTTCATCCAGGCCTACGCCGCCGAGGGCGTGCCCATTTGGGGCGTGTCGGTGCAAAACGAGCCCGAGGCGGTGCAAAGCTGGGACAGCTGCATTTACACCGCCGAAGAGGAGCGCGACTTTGTGCGCGACCACCTGGGGCCGGTGCTGCAGGCGGCGGGCCTGGGCCACATCAAGATCATCGTCTGGGACCACAACCGCGACCGGCTGGTGGAGCGCGCTGATGTGGTCTACAGCGACCCCGAGGCCGCCAAATACGTGTGGGGCGCAGGCTTTCACTGGTATTGCGGCGACCACTTTGACCATGTGCAAATGGTGCACGACGCCTGGCCCGACAAACAACTCTTGTTTACCGAAGGCTGCCAAGAAGGCGGCCCGCACACCGGCGAGTGGGCGCTGGGCGAGCGCTACGCCCGCTCCATCATCCAAGACCTGAACCACTGGACCGTGGGCTGGATCGACTGGAACCTGCTGCTCGACCACACCGGTGGCCCCAACCACGTGGGCAATCTGTGCAGCGCCCCGGTGCTGGTCGATGTGGCGGCAGACGCGCTGCTGTACCAAAACTCGTATGCCTACCTGGGCCATTTTTCGCGCTTCATCAAGCCCGGCGCCCGGCGCATTTTGTGCGCCGCCACGCTGGAGGCGCTGGAATGCTGCGCGTTTAGCAACCCCGACGGTTCTATCGCGGTGGTGGCGCTCAACCGCAGCGAGGCTCCCATCGACTTCAGCCTGCGCCTGAACGACGCGTACTACGCCGCTAGCCTGCCGGCGCGGGCGATTGCGACCTACGTCCAAGCCGCGTAGCGCCCGTGTCCCTCTGCGCGTTGCGCAGGCTATTTAGATACGCCGGCCTGCCGCGTCAAACGCCAGCACCCAATCCCTGTCCGCGCTAATGGCCACGGTTTGCCCGCCCCGGTAGTGGCTGTGCTCGGCGCCCACCTTGGCCTTGAGCAGCTCGGCCACGCCCTCCACCCGCAAGTGCAGGATGGAGGAGTCGCCCAGGTGTTCGGCGAGCGCAATGGTGGCGTCAACGCCTGTGCCCTGCGCACCGTCTTGCGAAGCGACTTGCAGATGCTCCGGGCGCACGCCGATGTGCTGCGCGTCTGAAGTGGCCGCGTCACTCAGGGCGCCCCACAGCGCCTGGTGCGCGGCGCTGGCGCCTGGCGCCGGCCGGGGAATCAGGTTGATTTTGGGCGCGCCAATAAAGCTAGCAACAAAGGTGTTGGCCGGGCGGTTGTAAAGCTCCAGCGGCGCGCCCACCTGTTCAATGCGGCCCTGGTTGAACACCGCAATGCGGTTGCCCAGCGTCATGGCCTCCACCTGGTCGTGGGTGACGTAAATCATGGTCGTGCCCAGCTCTTTGTGCAGCCGGGCCAGCTCCACCCGCATGTCCACGCGCAGCGCGGCGTCCAGGTTGGACAGCGGCTCGTCAAACAAAAACACCTTGGGCTTGCGCACAATGGCACGGCCAATGGCCACCCGCTGGCGCTGGCCGCCAGACAGCTCTTTGGGGTAGCGCGCCAGCAGCTCGCCCATGCGCAAGGTCTCGGCCGCCTGGTGCACTTGCTGGGTGCGCTGCGCTTTGGGCATGCCGGCCATCTTCAGGGCAAAGCCCATGTTTTCTTCCACCGTCATGTGCGGGTACAGGGCGTAACTCTGGAACACCATGGCCGCCCCCCGGTCGGAGGGCCGCAAGTCGTTGGCGCGCACGCCGTCAATCAGCAAATCACCGCCGCTGATGCTTTCCAGCCCGGCGATCATGCGCAGCGTGGTCGATTTGCCGCAGCCCGAGGGGCCGACGAAGACCAAAAACTCGCCGTCTTGCGCCTCGATGTCGATACCGCGAATGACCTCTACTTTTTCGTAGCTCTTGCGGATGCCCCGCAGCGTGACCGTTCCCATGGTGCGGTGTTCCTTGCGTTAGGCCGCTTTGGCCAGGGCGGCTGCAGCTTGGTTGGACAAAAAGCTTTGGTACCAGCGCGCGCTGTCCTTGAGGGTGCGCGCTTGGGTGGCGTAGTCCACATGGACGATGCCAAAGCGCTTGGCGTAGCCCGAGGCCCACTCAAAGTTGTCCATCAGGCTCCAAACCATGTAGCCGCCCAGTTTGACGCCTTGGCGCATAGCCTGGTGGACGGCCTCAATATGGGTTTGAAGGTAATGGGTGCGGTCGGCATCGTGCACCTGGCCGTTGACCACCGGGTCTTTGAAGGCGCCGCCGTTCTCGGTAATGAACAAGGGCGGCACCGGGTAATCGGTGTGCAGGCGCAGCAGCAGCTCGGTCAGTCCCTGGGGATAGATTTCCCAGTCCATCTCCGTGAGTTCCAGCCCGCTTTGTCGCACGTTCCACGAGCCATCGGCGCTGACCACGGTGCGCGAGTAGTAATTGATGCCCAGGTAGTCCATGGGCGTGGAAATGATGTCCATGTCGCCGCTGTGCACCTGGGGCGCGTCGGCGCCCAGGTCGGCTAGCACATCTGCTGGGTAAGCTCCCTTGAACAGCGGGTCCAGATACCAGCGCAGCAATCGCCCATCTTCCAAACGCGCTTTGGCCTGGTCGGCGGCGCTGTCCGTGGCGCCTTGGATGGGCGAGAGGTTGAGCACAATGCCCAGGCTGGCTTTGCAGCCCACGTCGCGCAGAGCGCGCAGGGCCAAGCCGTGGCTGAGCAACAGGTGGTGCGACACCTGCGCGGCCGTGCCCCGGTTTTTGATGCCGGGCGCGAAAATGCCGCTCTCGTGGCCCAGCACCGCCATCACCCAGGGTTCGTTGTGGGTGGCAATGGACGCTACCCGGTCCCCCAGGTGGGCATGCACACCCAGCGCATAGTCGACAAAGTGCTGCACTGTGTCGCGATGGGCCCAGCCGCCCTGGTCTTGCAGGGCTTGCGGCAAGTCCCAGTGGTTGAGCGTGAGGTAGGGCGCAATGCCGCGTGCGAGCAGGCCGTCTACCAATCGCTCATAAAAATCCAGGCCTTTGGCGTTCCAGGCGCCGCTGCCCGTGGGCTGCACGCGGGGCCAGCTGACCGAAAAGCGGTAGGCATTGACGCCCAAGCTGGCAATCATGTCCAGGTCGTCCGACCAGCGCTGGTAGTGGTCGCAGGCCACGCGGCCGTCGCTGCTGTCTGCAATGGCGCCAGGCTGCTCGCAAAAGCGGTCCCAAATGGAGGGTCCTTTGCCGTCTATGTCTGCGGCGCCTTCAATCTGAAAAGCGCTGGTGGCTACGCCCCAGACAAAGTCGGGTGGAAATTGCGCGCTCGGGTGGGTGGCAAGGTGGGTGTGCATAAACGGCAAAAGGGGTCTAGGTCTGAAAATGGGGAGGGTGCTGGGCGGTCCGCATCGGCCGCTACTTGACTGCGCCTGCGGTCAGCCCGTCAATCAGGCGGCGCGACGAAATAGCAAACAGCACCAACAAGGGCAGGGTGGCAATCGCCGATCCGGCCATGACCGCGCCCCACTCGGTGTTGACCGGGCTTTGCATGCTGCGCAGCGCCAGCGGCAGGGTGTACATCTCGGGCGAGCGCATCACAATCAGCGGCCCGATAAAGTTGTTCCACGAGGCGATAAAGGTGATCAGCCCCAGCGTGCCCATAGCGGGTTGCAGCAGCGGCACGACGATGCGCCAGTAAATGCCCAGTTCGCTGCAGCCGTCCATGCGCGCGGCCTCGATCAGCTCACGCGGAATGGCGCTGCTGACAAACTGGCGCATCATGAAAATGCCAAACGCACTCGCCGCCCCTGGGATGTAGAGCGCACGCGGCTGGTCGATGCAGCCCAAGGCGTCCATGATCATGAAGGTCGGAATCATGCCCAGAAAGGACGGCAGCAGCATGGTGCCCATCACCAGCACAAATAGCGGCTTCTTGAGGCGAAACTCAAACATGGCAAAGGCGTAGCCGCCCATGGAGCAAAACAAAAGCGTCAGGCCGGTGGAGGCCAGCGCCACATAGAGGCTCCAACCCAGGCTGCGCCAAAACGGGATTTTGCTGGTCAGGATGTCCAGGTTGGCCAAGAAGTTGTGGCCAAAGAACAGCGGCGGCGGCAGGTTAAAAATCTCGGTGCGCGCATGGGTTGCAAACACGAACATGAAATAAAAGGGCAGCAGCATCACCACGGCGCCCACAGCCACCAGCAGGTAGGCCGCGCGCGGGGCAAGTCGGTCGGTGTGGATGCGCATGGTGAGTCAGCGTGCCGGGCCGCGCGGCTTGAAGGCGCGGTTGGTCAGCCAAGTGAGCAGGGCGACAAACACGAACAGCAGCCAGGACAAGGCGCTGGCGCCGCCAAAGTCGTTGAACTCAAAGGCGGTGCGGTACATGTACATGGCGGTGGTCATGCCCGCCTGGTCGCTCCCCCCCCGGCCGCCGGTCAGGATAAAGGGCTCTTCAAACAACTGCAGGCCGCCGATCACGCTCAGGGTCACGCCAAAGTAAATCATGGGCTGCAAATTGGGCAGGGTGATAAACCAGAACTGCTGCCAGCGCCCGGCGCCGTCCATGGTGGCGGCCTCGTAAATATCCTTGGGTATGGTTTGCAGCGCGGCTAAATACAGCACGGTGTTAAAGCCCACGTAGCGCCAAAACACCACCAGCGAAATGGCGGGTTTAACGTTATCTGCCTGGCCCAGCCAGTCGATGGGCGCCGCCGGCGCCAGCCAGCCTAAGCCCGGCACCTCGCCCAAGGCGTGCAGCGCCACGTTGATCAGGCCAAAGTCGGTAGAAAACAAGGTGCCAAACATCATCGCAATGGCCACCGTGCTGGTGATGTAGGGCAAAAAGTAGGCGCCAATCACCGCATTGCGCGTGCGCTTAAAGGAGGTGTGAATGAAGTACGCCAAAGGGATCGCCACCACATGCTGCGGCACGCCGGCGGCCAGGGCCAGCCAGGCCGTGTTTTTGAGCGACTTCCAAAACCATTCGTCACCAATCGCGAAGGCAAAGTTGTCCAGGCCGACAAACTTCATGGACGAAAGTCCAGCGGTCGGCTCCCAGCTCTGAAAGGCCAAGAAAAAGGAAAAACCCAGCGGAAACACCCCAAAGACCAAGAACAAGAGCACAAACGGGCTCAGTAGCACGTAGGGCACCGTCTCAGGCGACAGACTAGGCAGCATTCGGCGTGTCATGGGCGTGATCCAGCGGGGGCGCGCGGCGTTGTGGGTTTAGCGCTTGACGCGCCGCTCGATCAGTGCTTTGGCGTCGGCCAGGGCAGTGCGTATGTCCTTGCCCTGGTCCAGCACTTTGTCGAGCTCGGTGTTGACGATCTCATCGGCAATCGGGTCCACTTTGTGCACGTCCACCGCCGAGATTTTGCGTGCGGCTTCGCGCCACAGCACCCGCGCTTTTTGGCCGGCCAGGAAGTCAATGGGCTGCTCAAAAAACGCGTCGTTGTGCACTTCCGGCAGCGCGGGGAAGGCGTCTTGCGACTTGAAGGCTGCGAGTTGTAGCTCGGGCGTGAGCGTCATCAGGCTGATGAATTCGGCCGCCAGCGCCTTATTTTTGGCGCCTTTGGGGATGCTGTAAAAACTACCACCCCAAGAGGCCCAGGCTTTTTCGGGCAATTGCGCCGCACGCCACTGCCCCTTGGTGTCGGGGGCGAGCCAGTTGTTCAGGTGACCGGCCAACCACGCGCCCGACATTTGCGTAGCAATCGTGCCGCGTTTGAAGCCCTCAGACCACTCGCTCGACCAGGCGGCCATCTTGCCGTCGAGCTTTTGCTCGCGCACTTTTTTGGCCAACTCGAAAGCCCTCACAAAGCGCGGCGAATCCACCAGCACCTTGCCTGCTTTGTCGACGTACAGGCCGTCCCCGGCTTGCAGGTTGGAGCGGATGACGATGTCTTTGATGTCACGCGCATGGGCCATCAGATAAGCGCCGGTGGCCGCCTTGATCTTGCTGCCTGCGCCCACATAGGACTCCCAGGACTGGGTCAAGTCGCTCTCGGTGAGGCCCGCTTTTTTCAAAATGTCGGTACGGTACAGCAGGGTGCCGGGGCCAATGTCGGTAGGAATGGCGATTTGCGCGCCGGAGTTGGCAGTGCCCTGGCGCCAGGCAAAGGGCACAAAGCGCGCTTGTTGCGCTTTAAAGTGGTAAGGCGCGCCGCCCAGGTCTTCTAGCCCACCGCCTTGGGCAAAACGGCCCACATAGCCGTATTCCAGCACCATCACATCGGGCAAATTGCTCGACGTGGACAGCGCCGTGGTCATGGCCGTGTGGTGGTCGGGGTAGGCGCGGCTGGTGATCTTGATCTCGACGTCCGGGTGCTTTTTCTTCCAGGCGGGAATAGCGGCTTTGGCAATGTCGTCCACCGCTGGAAAAGCCGCAATCGTCAGCACCTGCTGGGCCTGCGCATGCAATAGTGCGCCGCTGGCCAGCAAAAGCGCACCCGCCAGCCAGTTTGCACGCTGGGTGAAAGCCATGGAATCCCCTTGAGGTTGAAGCTAGACGCAAAGTCCAAAACAGACAAAGCGCGCAAAGGCAGCTATGAAAGCGCTTTCATAAAATTATAAAGACGCCCACTTGCGGTGCATGCTAGGGTATTCCCGGTAGCCGGGTTCAGGCTGGGGTGCTGCGGCGGGCGCTGGAGCCCCGCACCAGCAACTCGGGCACGGGCAGTTGGGCCGTGGGCGCAATCCCTGCAATCAACTGCAGCATGGAGGCTGCGGCCAAACGGCCCAGCTCGTAGGCCGGTTGGTGAATCGTGCTCAGTGGCGGGGTGGCGTAGACCGAAGTGGGCAAATCGTCGAAGCCGACCAGTGACACATCGTCCGGGACGCGCAGTCCGTGCTGGAACAGGCCCAGTGCCGCGCCCGCGGCCATTTGGTCGTTGGCCGCAAACAGGGCGGTGAATTGCTGCCCCTGCGCTAACAGCTGGTTGACAGCCTCCAAACCGCTGATCTCGTGGTATTTGCCGGGCACGACGAGTTGCGGGTCAAAAGCCAATTGGGCCGCTTGCAAGGCTGCGCGGTAGCCTCGCATGCGCTCGGCGGCGTCCGGGTGTTCCTCGTCACCCGCAATAAATGCAATGCGGGTATGGCCCAAGGCGATCAGGTGCTCGGTGGCGCGCAGGGCGCCCGTGAAGTTGTCGAAGGTGAGCGAAAACAATTGCCCAGCTTGCAAGTCGCGGCCCGTTACCACCACCGGTAAATCCCGCGCACAGGCCTTGAGTGCCTCGTCCGACAGGCGCGGCATCAGCACCACAATACCGTCCACGCGGCGCGCCTTGAGCAGTTCCAGACAGCGCGCCTCGGTCGCAGGGTCCCAGTGCGCGCTCATGAACAAAGGGCTGTAACCGGCCGGGTCGAGTTCATCTTCAATGCCGCGCAGCGCAGCGCCGTAAAACGGGCTGTCAATGGCTTGCGTGACCACGCCAATGCTGAAGGTGCGGCCCCCAGCCAAGCCGCGCGCCAGCGGGTTGGGCACAAACCCCAGCGTCTTCGTGGCTTCCACCACCGCCCGTCGTTTGGCTTCACTCACCACCGCCGTACCGTTGAGGATGCGCGAAACCGTGCTGGGCGAAACGCCGGCAAGCTTGGCCACCATTTCTAAGGTCACTGTCAGCTTTCCCTGCGCCCGAGGTTCTGCTTCTAAATGGGGTGGATTGCCGATTTTCGTCATGTGCGCGCAATAGCTGGGGTGAGTTCTTATGGTGCGCCGGCGTGGGCGGCGCGTCTCATCTTAACCTTCGCCCAATGGTCGCTCAATGGCCCCATCCGCTCCGCGATAATCAAACCATGCCTAAGCACCCATCCCGGCCCTGGGGCCTGTACCTTGTTACTTTCATCAGCGCCCTTGGCGCTGCAGCGAGCGCCGTGTTTTGGGCGCTCGGCACCCTGGGGGTTTCCGCGCAGCGCGCGCCCAAAGCGCCTCCAGTTTCCGTGACCGTCGCTCCAGACGCCCAGACACTGGCGCGGGCCCTGGGCGGCGGCAAGGCAGCGGTCGCGGAAGCGGCGCCAGCACCCAGCACCCAGTTCCAACTGCTGGGTGTGGTCGCGGGCCCGGTGGGCAAGGGCCTGGCCTTGTTGGTCGTGGGCAACGCGCCGCCCAAGGCCTATACCGTCGGTGCCGCTTTGGGCGATGGGCAGGTGTTGCAATCGGTGTCGGCACGCGGGGCCAAAATCGGTAGCACCCTGCGGGGCGAACCAACGCTGGAGTTGAGTTTGCCCAAGCCCACTGGCGCCTGACCTGGCAATTTAAACGATTGCGCGCGCAAGCATCCAAGCCGGCGAGGCCACTGCGGCCCCAGGGCGAAGCGCGGGTTTTCACCCTGCGAGGCACTGCCAAATTCATGTAAGCTTGTTGACAGTTTTACTTTCATTTCCCCAGGAGTGATTCCATGCAAATAGGCGTACCCGCCGAGACAGCGGCGGGCGAAACCCGCGTAGCCGTCACCCCCGAAACGGTGAAAAAACTCATCGCCCAAGGCCATACGGTGCGGGTCCAATCCGGTGCTGGCGTGGCCGCCAGCGTGACCGACGAAGCCTACGCCGCGGCCGGCGCCGAGATTTGCGACGCTGCTGCGGCATTCGCCAGCGCCCTGGTGCTCAAAGTGGTGGCCCCCAGCGGCGATGAGCTGGCCCACATGTCGCCGGGAACCGCCTTGGTTGGCATGCTCAACCCTTTTGATGCAGCGGGCTTGCAGCGCCTTGCCGCAGCCGGGCTGACCAGCTTTGCCCTGGAAGCCGCACCGCGCACCACGCGGGCCCAAAGCATGGACGTGCTCTCTAGCCAGGCCAATATTGCGGGCTACAAAGCGGTGATGGTGGCAGCCGACAAATACCAGCGCTTTTTCCCCATGCTGATGACGGCTGCGGGCACGGTCAAGGCCGCGCGCGTGGTTATTTTGGGCGTGGGCGTGGCCGGTTTGCAGGCCATTGCCACCGCCAAGCGCCTGGGCGCGGTGATTGAGGCCTCCGACGTGCGCCCCAGCGTCAAGGAGCAAATCGAGTCCTTGGGCGGCAAGTTCATCGAAGTGTCCTACGACACCCCGGAAGAAAAAGAAGCCGCTGTGGGCGTGGGCGGCTACGCCCGCCCTATGCCGCAAAGCTGGCTGGACCGGCAAAAAATCGAAGTCGCCAAGCGCGTAGCGCTGGCAGACATCGTCATTTCCACGGCTTTGATTCCCGGCCGCGCCGCACCCGTGTTGGTGACCGAGGAGATGGTCAAGAGCATGAAGCCCGGCTCGGTCATTGTGGACATTGCGGCGGGCAAGGCGGTCGACGGCGTGGGCGGCAACTGCGTGCTCACCGAAGCTGGCAAAACCGTGGTCAAGCACGGCGTCACCCTGGTGGGCGAGACCAATCTAGCGGCCTTGGTGGCTGCCGACGCTTCGGCGCTTTACGCCCGCAACGTACTGGACTTTTTGAAGCTGGTGCTGCCCAAGGGCGGCCAGTTCACCGTTGACCTGGAAGACGGCATTGTGGCTGCCTGCCTGATGACGCGGGGCGGCGAAGTCAAACGCAAATAAAGGACAGACTCCATGGACCTCGTATCCCCCACGATCACCAACCTGATCATCTTCGTACTGGCCATCTACGTGGGCTTCCACGTGGTGTGGACGGTAACGCCTGCGCTGCACACGCCCCTAATGGCGGTGACCAACGCCATTTCTGCCATCGTGATCGTCGGCGCCATGCTGGCCGCTGCACAAACCGAAACCGTGCTGGGCCAAACCATGGGCGTGCTGGCCGTGGCGCTGGCGTCAGTCAACATTTTTGGCGGCTTTATGGTGACCCGTCGCATGCTGGAAATGTTCAAGAAAAAAGTGAAAAAAGCCGATGCCGCTGAGCAAGGAGCTGCCAAATGAGCATGAACCTTGTCACCTTGTTGTACTTGCTCGCTTCGGTGAGTTTCATCCAGGCGCTCAAAGGCCTGTCGCACCCCACCACGTCCATTCGTGGCAATGTGTTCGGCATGATCGGTATGGCCATTGCGGCGGGTACCACGGCAGCGCTGATTGTGGATACCGCAAACGGCCAGGGCATGGGCATTGGCCTGGTGTTGGCGGGTCTGGTGGTCGGCGGCGCCTATGGCGCCTACCGCGCCAACACCGTGGAGATGACCAAGATGCCCGAGTTGGTGGCCTTCTTCCACAGCATGATCGGCTTGGCCGCAGTCTTCATTGCCGTGGCCGCCGTGTTAGAGCCCGCAGCGCTGCTGCACGGTCTGGCCAAGGGCGACCCGATTCCCACCGGCAACCGTTTGGAGCTGTTTTTGGGTGCGGCCATTGGCGCCATCACTTTCAGCGGCTCGGTGATTGCCTTTGGCAAACTCTCGGGCACCTACAAGTTCCGCCTGTTCCAGGGCGCGCCGGTCACCTTTTCGGGCCAGCACAAGCTCAACCTGGTGCTGGGCCTGACCACAGTGGGCCTGGGGTTGGTGTTTACGTTCACCGGCAGTTGGGAAGCCTTTTTTGCCATGCTGGCGCTCTCTTTTGTGATGGGCGTGCTCATCATCATTCCCATTGGCGGCGCCGATATGCCGGTGGTGGTGTCCATGCTCAACAGCTACTCAGGCTGGGCCGCGGCGGGCATTGGCTTTAGCCTGAACAACAGCATGCTGATCATTGCCGGCTCGCTGGTGGGGTCCAGCGGCGCGATTTTGAGCTACATCATGTGCAAAGCCATGAACCGCTCCTTCTTCAACGTGATCGGTGGCGGCTTTGGTGGCGAGGCCGTCAGCGCCGGTGGCGCCAAAGCCGAGCAGCGCCCGGTCAAAAGCGGCAGCGCCGACGACGCGGCCTTTGTCTTGGGCAATGCGGAAACCGTGGTCATCGTGCCCGGCTACGGCTTGGCCGTGGCCCGCGCGCAGCACGCCGTCAAAGAGCTGGCCGCCAAACTCACCGCCAAAGGCATTACCGTCAAATACGCCATCCACCCGGTGGCTGGGCGCATGCCAGGCCATATGAATGTGTTGCTGGCCGAGGCCGAAGTGCCCTACGACCAAGTGTTCGAGATGGAAGACATCAACAGCGAATTCGGCCAGGCTGACGTGGCCATTATTCTGGGCGCCAACGACGTGGTCAACCCGGCTGCGCACACCAAGGGCAGCCCGATTTACGGCATGCCGATTTTGGAGGCCTACAAGGCCAAAACCATCATCGTGAACAAGCGAAGCATGGCCAGCGGCTACGCCGGGCTGGACAATGAGTTGTTTTACATGGACAAAACCATGATGGTGTTTGGCGATGCCAAAAAGGTGGTCGAGGACATGGTCAAAGCCATTGAGTAAGGCGCGCCGACTCCATGCGCCGAGCCAGCGACCCGCTGAGTCTGTAGGAGCTGAAGTGACTGAGCGCGTGTGGCTATCGGCGTACCCCGAGGGCGTTCCCGCAGAGATTGACCCGGCGCGCTACGGCTCGCTGGTGGTGCTGATGGAAGAGGCGTTTGCCCAATACGCCGACCGGGTGGCCTACAGCTTTATGGGTGCGGACATCAGCTTTGCGCAGACCGACCGGCAAAGCCTGAGTCTGGCGGCCTATTTGCAAAGTCTGGGCTTGGTCAAGGGCGACCGTGTGGCCGTGATGATGCCCAATATTCCCCAATACCCGGTGGCGGTGGCAGGCATTTTGCGTGCGGGCTTTGTGGTGGTGAACGTCAACCCGCTGTACACGCCGCGCGAGCTGGAGCACCAGCTCAAGGATTCCGGTGCCAAGGCCATTGTGCTGCTGGAAAACTTTGCCAGTACGCTGGAAAAGTGCCTGTCCGCCACGCCCATCAAGCACATTGTGCTGTGCGCCATGGGCGACCCACTGGGACTATTCAAGGGCTCACTGGTGAATTACGTGGTGCGCTCGGTCAAAAAGCTGGTGCCTGCCTACGATTTGCCCGAGGCGGTGCGCTTTAACGCGGCGGTCTCCAAGGGCAGCAAATCTCCCTTTGCCAAGCCGGTTTTGCGGCCCCAGGACATGGCGGTGTTGCAGTACACCGGTGGCACCACCGGCGTGTCCAAGGGCGCAGTGCTGCTTCACAGCAACCTCATTGCCAACGTGCTGCAGTCCGAGGCCTGGAACCTGCCGGTCATGCACGACCTGCCGCCCGGCGAGCAAGCCACCAGCGTGTGCGCCTTGCCGCTGTACCACATCTTCGCGTTTACCGTGGGCATGATGCTGAGCTTGCGCATGGGCGGCAAACTGATCCTCATTCCCAACCCGCGCGATATTCCTGCGGTACTCCAAGAGCTGCAAAAGCACACCATCCACAGTTTCCCGGCGGTCAATACCTTGTTCAACGGTCTTGCCAACCACCCTGACTTCCACACGGTAGATTGGAGCCACCTGCGGGTGTCGCTGGGTGGTGGCACGGCGGTGCAAAGTAGCGTGGCCAAGCTATGGTTTGAGAAGACCGGCTGCCCGATTTGCGAAGGCTATGGCTTGAGCGAAACCTCACCCTCGGCCAGTTGCAATCTGGTGACGGCCCGTGAATTCACCGGCACCATTGGCGTGCCACTGCCCGGCACATCCATGAAGTTGCTCGACGACGAGGGCAATCCCTGCGCGCCGGGCCAGGCTGGTGAAATAGCCATCAAGGGCCCGCAAGTGATGGCCGGCTACTGGCAGCGCCCCGATGAGACCGCCAAAGTCATGACCGCCGACGGCTATTTCAAGTCTGGTGATATTGGCACGGTGGACGAGCGCGGTTTTTTCAAGATTGTGGACCGCAAGAAGGACATGATTTTGGTGAGCGGCTTCAACGTCTTTCCCACCGAAATCGAAGAAGTGGTGGCGCAGTTGGCCGGCATCATGGAATGCGCTTGCATTGGTATACCCGACGCCAAGACCGGCGAGGCCGTCAAGCTGATAGTGGTCAAAAAAGACCCCGACCTGAGCGAAGCTGCGGTGCGCGCGCACTGCAAGGCAAACCTCACCGGCTACAAACAGCCCAAACTCATCGAGTTTTGCGCCGAACTGCCCAAAACTCCGGTGGGCAAGGTGCTGCGCCGCGAGTTGCGCAAAACATAAAACCGCAAAGCGGGCAATTTGCCTACTTGAGCCAGCCGCGTTTGCCGAAGTACCACATCGGCACCAGCGCGCTACACACCATCAGCGCCACCGTGTAGGGGTAGCTCCAGGCGCCCAAAAACTCCAGCTCCGGGAACTTCAGGTTCATGCCGTACACGCTGGCAATCAGCGTGGGCGGCAGCAGCGCCACGCTGGCCACCGAGAAGATCTTGATGACCTTGTTCTGGTTGATGTTGATGAAACCGACCGTGGCGTCCATCAAGAAGTTGATCTTGTCAAACAAGAATGCGGTGTGCGAGTCCAGCGAATCAATGTCGCGCAGAATCTGGCGCGCTTCCTCAAACTGCTCGGGGTTGAGCATTTTGGAGCGCATCATGAAGCTCACGGCACGCCGCGTGTCCATCACATTGCGCCGAATGCGCCCGCTCAAGTCCTCGTGCCGGGCAATTGCGCCCAGTGCTTCGCCGGCTATCGCGTCGGTCACGTCGCCGGAGAGCACTTTTTTGCTGACTTTTTCCAGCTCGTCGTAAATGCCTTCTAGCGTGTCTGCGGAATATTCTGCGTCGGCGTCAAACAGCTTGAGCAGCACTTCCTTGGCGTCTTCAATCAGCCCTGGCGCGCGCCGGGCACGCATGCGCAGCAGGCGAAACACTGGCACATCTTCGTCGTGGATGGAAAACAGCACTCCCTTGCTTTTGAGACTGTCGTTGACCAGGTTCAGGATAAAAGCGGCGCGCACCGTGCGCGGTTCGTGCTCGTCAGCGATCAAAAAGTCGCTGCGGATATGCAGCTCGCCGTTGTCTTCGGTGTAAAAGCGGGCAGATTCTTCGATGTCCTCGTCCATCGCGTCTTCGGGGATGGACAGGCCGTAATACTGCTTGATCCAGCGCTTTTCTTCTAAGGTGGGGGATTCCAGGTCCACCCAAATGGGCTGGAACTTGGAGAGCTCTTCCAGGGATTCGATTTCTTCCTGGAACAGGCGGCCGTTGGCCAAGGTAAAGATATTGAGCATGGGCGACGGGCTACAGGTCAGGGGCCAATGGTTCGATTGGGCGGGGGCGGTAAAGCAGCTTTCGAACGGCGGGCCAGCGCGACCTTTTGCATCCGAAAGCTAGCGACTGGGGTCGTTGTCCAAGAAATACGCTCCAAAGTGGGGATGCGCAAATTATCGCACTCGGGTATGACAAGCGGACATGGGCAAGCGGACAGGGCAAGCAGCGCTGGCGCCGCCCAGCATTGCTGCACTGCGTCATCAAAAAGCCTTTGCTTTCGCGGCCAAAGCGGCGCATAGTGGCGTTGAGGATGTGAAAAGTCCTCGTGGTTTTCTTGGAAGTCGACCGGCGGCCTGCGGGCCACCGAAATTTTGTCCTGAAAGCAATTGGAGTTCCCCTTATGAATCTCACCATCAGCGGCCACCATCTAGAAGTCACCCCCGCCTTGCGTAATTACGTCACCGAAAAGCTTGACCGCATCACGCGGCATTTCGACCAGGTGGTGGACGTCAAAGTCTTGCTCAGCATTGAAAAGCAAAAGGAAAAAGAGCTGCGCCAGCGCGCCGAGTGCAATATCCACGTCAAGGGCAGCGATATGTTTGCCGAAAGTGCAAGCGCAGATTTGTATGCCGCTGTGGACGACCTGGTGGACAAGCTCGATCGCCAGGTGGTTCGCCACAAAGACCGCATTAAAAACCACCAGCACGAGGCGCCCAAACGCCTCATGTAAGCCCGAGCGGACCGACTCGGAAAAGCTAACCCGCCATCAATATTGGCGGGTTTTTTTATGGGCATAATCCGCACACTCTATGAACCGCCTCACTGCATTACTCCCGCCGCCGCACGTGCTCGCGCAGGTAGATGTCACCAGCAAAAAGCGCGCGTTTGAAGAGGCGGGCCTGCTGTTTGAGAGCCTTCACGGCTTAAGCCGCGCGCTGGTTACGGACAGTTTGTTTTCCCGAGAGCGGCTGGGCTCTACGGGGCTGGGCCACGGCGTTGCCATACCGCACGGGCGAATCAAAGGGCTCAAGACGCCCATGGCGGCGGTGTTTCAGTTGCTCAAACCCATTGGTTTCGATGCGCCTGACGACAAGGCGGTCACCCTGCTGATTTTCTTGTTGGTGCCCGAGGCGGCAACCCAAAAGCACCTGGAAATCCTGTCTGAAATTGCAGAGCTGCTCAGCGATGCAAACATGCGCCAGAGCCTGACCACGGCCACCGACGCGACCCAACTGCACGATTTGCTTACCGGCTGGCGCTCTGCCCAGTTGCACTGAGACGGCTAAGCCGTCCGCACCGAGGCCCACTGCTCCGTGAAGCCCACCGCCATCAGCGCCGACGTTCTGTTTGAGGCCTTTCGGGCCTATTTGCGCTGGGAGTGGGTGGCCGGTTTGGGCGCCTCGGAGCGCCGCTTTGACGAAGTCGCGGTGCGCGCAGCCCGTTCAGGCGCGGACTTGGTGGGTTACCTCAACTACATCCACCCCTATCGTCTGCAAATACTGGGCGAACGTGAAATCGCCTACCTGACCAACGCCACGCCAGACGACTGCGCCCGGCGCATCGCCCGCATTGTGACCTTGGAGCCACCGGTGCTGGTGTTAGCCGATGGCCAGCAGGCGCCGCAAGACCTGTTGTCCATGTGCGAGCGGGCACAAATTCCCATGTTTGCCGCCCCGGGGTCTTCGGCCTTTGTGATTGACGTGCTCCGAGCCTATTTGTCCAAGCATTTCGCCGACCGGGTGTCCATGCATGGCGTGTTCATGGACATCTTGGGCCTAGGCGTGCTGATTACGGGCGAATCGGGTTTGGGCAAAAGCGAGCTGGGGCTGGAGTTGATCTCGCGCGGTAACGGCCTGGTGGCCGATGACGCGGTGGATTTGTACCGCATCAACCAAACCACGATTGAGGGTCGCTGCCCTGATTTGCTGCAAAACCTGCTGGAGGTGCGCGGCATTGGCTTGCTCGATATCCGCGCTATTTTTGGCGAAACGGCGGTGCGCCGCAAAATGCGCCTCAAGCTGATCGTGCATTTGGTACGCCGCGAGACGCTGGAGCGCGAGTACGAGCGCATTCCTTTTGAGCCGCTCACACAAGACGTGGCCGGCATTCCGGTGCGCAAGGTGGTGATTCAGGTGGTGGCCGGGCGCAATATTGCGGTACTGGTGGAGGCGGCTGTGCGCAACACCATCTTGCAGCTGCGCGGCATTGACACCTACCAGGACTTTGTGGACCGCCACCGCAAGGCGATGGAGCTGGGTGGCTGAATTGCCGTTGCCGGGGCGGCTTCCGGTTCAGGTGTAGCGTTTGGTGCGCAAGTTTTTGCGCATGTCGCTCAGCAGTGGCTGCAGCGTGGGGCTGCCAATGCGCAGGGCCACGGCGGTGGCCAAAATATCCAAAATCATCAAATGCAGCAGGCGCGAGACCATGGGGCTGTACTTGTCAAAGCCCTCCGGGTGGTCGGCGCTGAGATGGATATGGCCGGCGCTTGCCAGCGGCGAGCCACTGGCGGTAATGACAATGGTGGTGGCGCCGTTTTTGCGCGCAATGTCGCAGGCGTCCATCAGGTCGCGGGTGCGGCCCGAGTTGCTGATGACCACCACGCAGTCGCCCGGACGCATGACCGACGCGCTCATGACCTGCATGTGGCCATCGCTGTAGGCGTTGGTATTGACTCCCAAGCGAAAAAACTTGTGCTGGCCGTCTTGTGCCACGATGCCCGAGTTACCCACGCCAAAGAACTGGATCTGCCGCCCGGCCTTGTAGGCTTCTACCAGCGCCACCACCGCGCGCTCCATGGCCATGGTGCTGGCCTCGTTGCGGTACTTGAGCAAGGCGGCCACCGTGTTGTCGATGACCTTGACCATTACGTCGCCAATCTTGTCGTCCACGTCTACGCTGCGGTGGATGAAGGGCACGCCCTCGTTGACGGTACCGGCCAGCTTGAGTTTGAAGTCGGCCAGGCCGTCGTAGCCCACGCTGCGGCAAAAGCGCACCACCGTGGGTTTGCTCACGTGCGAGCGGTCAGCCAACTCGCTGACCGGCAGTTTCGCGAACGCACGCGGGTCGGCCAGGCACAGGCGCCCTACGCGTTGTTCGGCTGGCGCCAGCGAGGGCAGGGCGGCTTGGATTCGGTCTAGCATGCTGGGGCGTTTCTGGTTTATTTAGGACTCTTCGTCCCAGCAAAAGCCGTCGCGCGCAATCATGGCGCTGGACGCGCTCGGTCCCCAGGTGCCTGCGGCATACGGGCGCGGGCCTTGGGGGTCGGTGGCCCAGTGGTCAATCAAGGGCTCCACCCAGCGCCAGGCTTGTTCTTGTTCGTCGCTGCGCACAAACAGGTTCAGCCGCCCATCAATCACATCGAGCAGCAGCCGCTCGTAGGCGCCCACGCGCTCGGAGCCAAAGCGTTTGCCAAAGTCCAGGTCCAGGTGCACCGGGGCCAGCGTCTGGGCCGAGCCCACGCCGGCTTTACGGTTGTTTTGGCCCTGCGCGAACAAGTGCAGCTCCAGGCCGTCTTTGGGTTGCAGATTAATCACCAGCTGGTTTCCGGCCTGGCTGGTGGACTGGAAAATTGCGTGCGGCGTGGGGCGAAAATTCACCACAATGCGCGCGTCGCGCCCGGCCAAGCGCTTGCCGGTGCGGATATAAAAGGGCACACCGGCCCAGCGCCAGTTGGCAATCTCGGTGCGCAGGGCGACAAAGGTCTCGGTGTTGCTTTGGGGGTTGACGCCCGGCTCGTCCCGGTAAGCGGGCACAGGATGGCCGCCACTGGTGCCGCTGGCGTACTGGCCGCGCACCACGTCGCTGACCAGGGTCTCGGCAGTCCAGGGTTTGAGCGAGCGCAGCACCTTGAGTTTTTCGTCGCGGATGGCGTCGGCGTGCGCGTTGATGGGCGGCTCCATGCCGATGGCGCACAGCAGTTGCAGCGCGTGGTTTTGCACCATGTCTCGCAGCGCGCCGGTGGTCTCGTAAAACGCGCCCCGGCTTTCCACGCCCAGGTCTTCGGCAATCGTGATCTGGATGTTGGCAATGTGCTCGCGCCGCCACAGCGGCTCAAACAAGGCGTTGCCAAAGCGCAGTGCAAACAGGTTTTGCACCGCCGGTTTGCCCAGGTAGTGGTCAATGCGAAACACCTGCTCTTCCTCAAAAAACCGGCGCACCGTGTGGTTGATAGCGCGGTTGGACGCCAGGTCGTGGCCCAGCGGTTTTTCCAGCACCACGCGGGTGTGCGGTGTGTTCAGGCCCGCAGCGGCGAGTTGTTCGCACACGGTGGTAAACAGCGAGGGCGCGGTGGCCACGTACATCACCACAGTGTCGGCCTGGCGCGCTTGCAAGCTGGCGGCCAGCGCGGCGTAGTCTGCCGACTTGGACAGGTCCATGCGCACATATTCCAGCAGCGCGGCAAAACGCTCAAACTCTTCCAAGCTGGGGCGTTTGGCGAGTTCAACCTTGTCAAAACGCGACTGGATCAGCGCGCGGTACTGTTCGTGCGACTGGCCGTCGCGCCCCACGCCGATGATGCGCCCGCCCTCGGGCAGCGTGCCGTGGCGAAAGGCCTGGAACAGGGCGGGCATCAACTTGCGCCACACCAGGTCGCCAGTGCCGCCAAACAAAACAAGGTCGAAGCTCATACGGGTCTGAAAGAAGAAGGGTTGTTGATAAGTTACATAATATACGCGCCGATAATGTAACTTTGTTTCATTGATAATTCAAGCGCCTTTTGGTCGCAAGGCACATTTCACCCCATCCCCGGAAAAAACTCCCATGAACCAACTCGATGCGCTCAAACAATTCACTACCGTGGTGGCCGACACCGGCGACTTCAAACAACTGGGCGCCTTCAAGCCGCAAGACGCCACCACCAACCCCTCGCTCATCCTCAAGGCCGTGCAAAAGCCCGACTATGCGCCGCTGCTACAAGCTGCCGTGGCACAGCACCGGGGCCAGCCGCTCGATGTGGTGATGGACCATTTGCTGGTGCGCTTTGGCTGCGAGATTTTGTCCCTCATTCCTGGGCGGGTCTCCACCGAGGTGGATGCGCGCCTGAGCTTTGACACTGCCGCCACCGTGGCGCGTGGCCAGCGCCTGATTGCCTTGTACCAGGCGCAAGGCGTTGCAAAAGAGCGCGTGCTGATCAAGGTGGCCGCCACCTGGGAAGGCATTCAGGCGGCTGCGCAGCTGGAGCGCGAAGGCATTCACACCAATCTGACTTTGCTGTTCTCGTTCTGCCAGGCCGTGGCCTGCGGGCAGGCAAAAGTTCAGCTCATCTCACCGTTTGTCGGACGCATTTACGACTGGTACAAAAAATCGGCCGGTGCCGCCTGGGTAGAAGCCGATATGGCTGGCGTCAACGACCCTGGCGTCAAGTCGGTGGGCCAAATCTACAACTACTACAAAAAACATGGCATCGCTACCGAGGTGATGGGCGCAAGCTTTCGGAATGTGGGCCAGATCACCGCGCTGGCCGGCTGCGATTTGCTCACCATCAGCCCCGATTTGCTGGCCATCTTGGCGGCCACCGAGGCGCCCTTGACGCCCTGCCTCAGCGCCAGCGCCGCGCAGCAGATGGACATTGCGCCCGTGCACTTTGACGAAAGCAGCTTCCGTTTTGCCTTGAATGAAGACGCCATGGCCACCGAAAAGCTGGCCGAAGGCATACGCGCATTTTGCGTGGACGCTGTGAAACTTGAACACCTGTTGCTCGCCGCCTGAGCGCCGCCCTAGCCTTCGAAAGAACCCCACATGACCCGCACCCGCTGTGACCGCACGCCCGCTTGGGCACAACTCCACGCCGCCTACCAGGCCAGTGGCAAAGACTTTGACTTGCGCGACGCCTTTGCCGCCGACCCCCAGCGCTTTGCACAGTTCAGCCAGGCCGCGCCACTGGTGTTCGCCGACCTGTCCAAAAACCGCATCGACGCCGCCACGCAAGCGCTGTTGTTCCAATTGGCGCGCGAGTCCGGCCTGTTGGCGCACCGCGACGCTGTGTTTGCAGGCGAAGTGATCAACACCACCGAGCAGCGCGAGGTGTGGCACACGCTCTTGCGCGCCCCGGCCGACGCGCCCACGGCCAGCGCCCATGAGGCGCAGGCGCTGGCCCAAGTACACGGCACGCTGGACGCCATGCTGGCCTATGCCGAGCGCGTGCGTGCCGACGGCGCCATCACCGACATCGTCAACATCGGCATCGGCGGCTCGGACCTGGGGCCGCAAATGGCGGTGCTGGCGCTGGACGCCTTTGCCACTACCGGCAAGCGCCTGCACTTTGTCAGCAATGTGGACGGCCATGAACTGGCCGCTACGCTGGCCAAGCTCAAAGCCAGCAGCACCCTGTTTTTGGTGGCCAGCAAAACTTTTACCACCATCGAGACCATGACCAACGCGCAGTCTGCCAAGCGCTGGTTCGAGAGGCAGGGCGGGGTGGACGTGGCGCGCCACTTTGCCGCGCTCACCACCAACGTGGCGGCCGCCAATGACTTTGGCATCACCACCACCTTTGGCTTTTGGGACTGGGTGGGCGGGCGCTATTCGCTGTGGTCGGCCATAGGCCTGCCGCTGGCCATTGCCATTGGCACAGACGGCTTTCGCGAATTTTTGGCCGGGGCCCACGCCATGGACCAGCACTTTCGCAGCGCGCCGCTGGAATCTAACTTGCCAGCGCGCCTGGGCCTGCTGGACGTGTGGTACCGCAACTTCCACGGCTTTAGCAGCCGCTCCATCGCACCCTACCACAGCGCCCTGCGCCGCCTGCCCGCTTACTTGCAGCAACTGGAGATGGAAAGCAACGGCAAGCGCGTGGACGCCAGTGGCGTGGCGCTGCCCTTTGGCACCTCGCCGGTGCTGTGGGGCGAATCGGGCACCAACGGCCAGCACGCGTATTTCCAGATGCTGCACCAGGGCACGGACGTGGTGCCGGTGGAGTTTGTGGCAGTCAAAAAAGCGCGCCATACCCTGGACGCCCACCATCCGCTGCTGCTGGCCAATGTGCTGGCCCAAGCGCAGGCGCTGATGGTGGGCAAGACGGACGCCGGTGGCCACAAGCACTTCCCCGGCAACCGCCCCAGCACCTTCTTGCTGCTCGACGACCTGACCCCCGCCTCCCTGGGCGCATTGATCGCCTTGCAAGAACACCGCGTGTTCGTTAGCGGAGCGCTGTGGGGCATCAACAGCTTTGACCAGTGGGGCGTGGAACTGGGGAAAGTGCTGGCCAAAGACATAGCACCGCGCCTGGACAGCGGCGACACCACGGGGCTGGATGGGTCTACGGCGGGCTTGTTGGGGATGTTGCGGGCTTAGGTCTTCCAAGCCTTAGCGCGGTTCTTGCGCCGGTCGCCAAAACCTGCATGGTCGTGCTTTGCGCGCTTGCAGGTTTTTGTTTTGGCAATCGGTTTGCACTGACAATGACTGGGAATTCAAGGTGCTAGCGTAAAGAACTGGCACTTAATACCTCAGCGGCGTGGTTGACAAATGGGGGCAAGGTGGACAAAAAGGAGCTCTCTGAGAGCGATATCTGCGACAAGTTCATCCGCCCCGCCATGGAGCGGGCGGGCTGGAACGGCATGGACCAGATTTACCGCGAGTTCCCGCTGCGCGCCGGTCGTGTCAGCGTGCGCGGCAAGAAATCGCACCGCGACCAAAGCACCGTCCTACGCGCTGATTACGCACTGTTTTACAAAGCCAACATTCCAATAGCCACCATCGAAGCCAAGGACAACAAGCACGCGATGGGCGCAGGCATGGCGCAAGCCATCAACTACGCCGAGTTGTTGGACGTGCCTTTTTGCTTTTCAAGCAATGGCGACGGCTTTGTTTTTCGTGACGCCACCTTAGCCGAAGGCGTTTTAGAAAAAAATCTGACGCTCGACGAGTTTCCTTCCCCTGAGGACCTGTGGGAACGCTACTGCACTTGGAAAGGCTGGCCACCCGCCGTGCGCCATGTGGCCGAGCTGGACTATCACCCCGGCAAAGCGCCCCGCTACTACCAGATCAACGCCATCAACCGCACCGTCGAAGCGATTGCCGCCGGGCAAAAGCGTGTGCTGCTCGTCATGGCCACCGGCACAGGCAAGACTTTCACCGCGTTTCAGATCATTTACCGGCTGTGGAAGTCGCCTTGGCGTAACAACCCCAGCAACACCAAATCCAAGCGAATCCTATTTCTGGCCGACCGCAACATCTTGATTGACCAGACCATGGTCAACGACTTTCGCCCTTTCAAAGGCGCGATGGCCAAACTCAGCCCCAACGCCAAAGGCGTGGAGCGAGTCGATGCGCAGGGTCGGGTGACCGTCGAAGACCTTGACTTGGCCATCCACAAAACCACCAAGCAGGTGAACACCGCCTACGAGATTTATCTCTCGCTCTACCAGGCCATCACGGGCTCCGAAGAAGAACGCAACATCTACAAACAGTTCTCGCCCGACTTCTTTGACTTGATCGTGGTGGACGAGTGCCACCGGGGCAGCGCCAACGAGGACTCCGCTTGGCGCGAAATCCTCACCTATTTTGGCAGCGCCGCACAAGTGGGCCTGACCGCCACGCCCAAAGAAACGCAAGACACGTCCAATAGCGACTACTTTGGCGAACCTATTTACACCTACAGCCTCAAGCAAGGCATTGAAGACGGCTTTTTGTCGCCCTACAAAGTCATTCGGGTGGATTTGGACAAAGACACCTTTGGCTGGCGGCCCACCGATGGCATGACGGACAAGCACGGCAACTTGATTGAAGACCGCATTTACAACGCCACCGACATGAACCGCAAGCTGGTTCTGGAAAAGCGCGACGAAGTGGTGGCTGCCCGGATCACCGAATACCTCAAGGCCACCGACCGCTACGCCAAGACCATCGTGTTCTGTGAAGACATTGACCACGCCGCCCGCATGCGCCAGGCCCTGAGCAACGCCAATGCCGATATTTGCAAAGACCAGCCCAAATACGTGGTGCAGATCACCGGCGACAACGTCGAGGGCAAGATGGAGTTGGACAACTTTATCGACCCCGAAAAGACCTACCCGGTCATTGCCACCACCTCCAAGCTCATGAGCACCGGGGTGGACGCGCAAACTTGCAAGCTCATCGTGCTGGACCAGAACATCAAGTCCATGACGCTGTTCAAGCAAATCATTGGCCGGGGCACCCGCCTGCGCGAAGACCTGGGCAAAACCTGGTTCACCATCCTCGACTTCAAGCGCGCCACCGAACTCTTTGCCGACCCCACGTTTGACGGTGAACCCGTGCAGATTTACCAGCCCAAGCCCGATGAACCCATCAACCCGCCCGACGATGTGCCGGGTTATCCCGGTGCGCCAGACCAAGCCGGGCAACCAGAGCTTGGCGAGGGGCCGATGGGCGAATACACCGCCCCCGGCGCGGGTGGCGAGGGCGAACCTAAAAAATACGTCATAGGCGGCATGGTCACCGTGGCGGTGGCGCGTGAGCGCGTGCAATACCTGAGCGCCGACGGCAAGCTCATCACCGAGAGCCTGCGCGACTACACCCGCATCAACCTGGCCAAGCAATACGACTCGCTCGACAAGTTCCTTCAAGCCTGGAACGACGCCGACCGCAAAGCCGCGCTGGTCGAAGAGCTGGAAAACCAGGGCGTACTAATTGAAGCGCTGGCCGAAGAAGTTGCCAACACGGGCTTAATCGACCTCGACCCCTTCGACTTGCTCTTGCATGTGGCCTACAACATGCCGCCGCTCACCCGCCGCGAACGCGCCAACCGCGTCAAAAAGCGCAACGCCTTCACCCAATACGGCCCCGTAGCCCGCAAAGTCATAGACGCCTTGATTGACAAATACGCCGATGAAGGCATTGCCACCATCGAAAGCAACGAAGTGCTTAAGGTGCAACCCTTTACCGACCTGGGCAGCCCCGTTGAACTGGTCAAAAGCTTTGGCGGTCGCTCGCAATACCTGGGCGCACTGCAAACGCTGGAGCGCGAGCTCTACGTCGCCCACCCTTAAAGAACGTCCATGTCCAACCTCTCCTCCGTCGTCAAATCCATCCAAGACATCATGCGCCAAGACAGCGGCGTGGATGGCGACGCGCAGCGCATCTCGCAGCTCACCTGGCTCTTGTTCCTCAAGGTGTTTGACGCCCTGGAAGAAGAGCTGGAGCTGACCCGCGACGACTACAAAAGCCCCTTGCCCCAGGCCATGCGCTGGCGCAACTGGGCCACCGACCCCGAAGGCATCACCGGCGATGCGCTGCTGGACTTCGTCAACAACCAGTTGTTCACCTCGCTCAAGGGCCTGAGCGGCGACGCCCAGCGCAATCCGCGTGGCTATGTGGTGCGCGGCGTGTTTGAAGACGCCTACAACTACATGAAAAGCGGCCAGCTGCTGCGCCAGGTCATCAACAAACTCAACGCGATTGACTTCAACCGCCAGGCCGAGCGCCACCAGTTCAACGACCTGTACGAAAAAATCCTCAAAGACCTGCAAAGCGCCGGCAACGCGGGCGAGTTCTACACCCCCCGCGCGGTGACGCAGTTCATGGTGGACATGGTCAACCCCCGCCTGGGCGAGCGCTTGATGGACCCGGCCACCGGCACCGGCGGCTTTTTGGTCTGCGCCATTGAGCACCTGCGCAAACAAGTGCACAACACCGCAGACGAAGCGCGCTTGCAAAACAGCATTCTGGGCGTGGAAAAGAAGCAAATGCCCCACATGCTGTGCGTGACCAACCTCATGCTGCACGGCATTGAAGTGCCCAGCCTGATTCGCCACGACAACACCCTGAGCCGCCCGCTGCGCGACTACGCTCCGGCAGACCGGGTGGATGTGATCTTGACCAACCCGCCTTTTGGCGGCATCGAGGAGCCGGGCATCGAGCACGGCTTTCCGGCCGATGTGCGCACCAAAGAAACGGCCGACTTGTTTTTGGTGCTCATCAAACACATCCTCAAAGCCCATGGCCGCGCCGCGCTGGTGCTGCCCGACGGCACGCTGTTTGGCGAAGGCGTGAAGACCCGCATCAAAGAACAACTGCTGGCCGAGTGCAACCTGCACACCATCGTGCGCCTGCCCAACGGCGTGTTTGCGCCCTACACCGGCATCAAAACCAACCTGCTGTTCTTCACCAAAGGCAAGCCCACCGAACACGTGTGGTACTACGAGCACCCCTACCCAGCGGGCGTGAAAAACTACAACAAAACCAAGCCCATCCGCATCGAAGAATTCGACGCTGAAAAAGCCTGGTGGGGCACCGAGGCCGATGGCTTTGCCGCCCGCGTGGAAAACGAACGCGCATGGCGGGTGGGCATCGACCAGATCAAAGCCGCCAACTACAACCTCGACCAAAAGAACCCCCACGCTGCCGACGTGGTGAGCCACGACCCCGAGCAACTGCTGGCCGACTACGCCCGCCTGCAAGCTGAGGCGCAAAGCCTGCGTGACCAACTCAAAAGCATCCTCGCCCAATCGGTGGGGGCCCCAGCGTGAGCGCAGTGCTGACGGCGCAAGAGCCCAGCGCCAAATACCTGGTGAATGTGCAGCCGCCGCTGGTGCGGCACTTTGACTTGATCGCCCAAGCCCCAGGCGGCGTGGCCCGCCTGCGCGAACTCATCCTAACGCTGGCCGTGCAAGGCAAGCTGGTGCCGCAAGACGCTAGCGATGAGCCTGCGAGTGAATTGCTCAAGAAGATCAGGGCGGAGAAAGACCGTCTGATTGCGGAAGGGAAGATCAAGCGGGACAAGCCGCTGGCTGAGATTGCGGATGATGAGAAGCCGTTTGAGTTGCCTGGGACTTGGGCATGGGTACGCTTGAATTCGATTGGTGACTGGGGTGCGGGGGCCACACCATCAAGAACCAATAGCAGTTACTACGGTGGAAAAATCCCATGGTTTAAGTCCGGCGAGTTGACTTCAGACCACATTACTGAGTCTGAAGAAACCGTGACAGAGGCAGCACTTCGTGAATGCTCTTTGCGATTGAATCAACCCGGCGATGTGTTGATTGCCATGTACGGTGCCACTATTGGCAAAACAGCAATTCTGGATGTGGAGGGAACAACCAACCAAGCCGTATGTGCATGCACGCCTTTTTCGGGTATGTCGAACGCATATCTTCTCTTGCTGATGAAAGCGCTTAAGCCATATTTCATCAGTCAAGGTGCAGGAGGCGCACAACCGAATATCTCTCGCGAAAAAGTTATCCATACAGTTATTGGTCTGCCACCACTCGCCGAACAATGCCGCATCGTCACCCGCGTCGAAGAGCTGATGCAACTGTGCGACGCCCTCGAAGCCAACGGCCAGCGGCAAGCGCAACAACACGCCCAACTCGCGTGCACCCTGCTGGGCACGCTCACCCAAAGCGAAACGCCCGAGGCACTGAATGAGGCCTGGCAACGCATCGCCACCCACTTCGACGTGCTGCTCGACCGACCTTCAAGCGTGGACGCCTTTGAGCAAACCATCCTCCAACTCGCCGTCCGCGGCCTCCTCGTCCCCCAAGACCCCACCGACGAACCCGCCAGCAGCCTCCTGCAAAAAATCCGCACCGAAAAAGACCAGCTTATCGCCCAGGGCAAGATCAAACGCGACAAACCCCTGCCGCCCATTACCGCCGAAGAAAAACCATTTGCGTTGCCGCAGGGGTGGGAGTGGGTGAGGTTGGGTAGCCTTGGCGTTACACAAACAGGTGGAACGCCCCCGTCTAACAAACCAGAGTATTTCGATGGGAATTTCCCATTTATCGGGCCTGGACAAATTACCCCAAGTGGTCAGATTCTGTCGGCAGAAAAATTCGTATCTGACCTAGGTACTTTGGAGTCAGCCGTTGTCGAGCCAGGTGACATCTTGATGGTCTGCATAGGTGGTTCTATAGGGAAATGTGCGGTGGCTACATTTCCTACGGCTTTCAACCAACAAATAAACAGCATTCATCCTCTGTCATCGTCCAGTGAGTACGTACTGAGTGCCATGTCTGCAATTGATTTCACGCAGGCCGTTCTTAACGCTGCGACAGGCTCGGCAACTCCGATCATTAGTAAAGGCAAGTGGGATTTGCTGCTTTTGCCGCTGCCCCCTAAAGCTGAACAATCCCGCATCGTCACCCGCGTCAACGAACTCCGCAGCCTTTGTGCCGATTTGCGCCAACGCCTGATTTCCGGTCAAGCAACGCAGGCGCGTTTGGCGGACGTGTTGGCGGCAACCAACTGAACTTCAACATCGCGAGGGCCAAGATTCACAGGGCTGATATTCCCAAGCACACGATCCGTAAAAAGCCGAGCACCTTGCACGCGTGAAGTGGCTAGCTGCCCTGGATGCTGCCCTTGCCTTCGACGAGGTCATGGCGTGTGAAGGTGACGCCAACACTTAGCGGGTACCCAGCGTGAATGCCGCGCAACGCGTACCCCACAAACAGACCCGCCAGCCGTTTCACGGGCTGGCGGTGTATGTGGAAACCCCATGCCAAGGTGTCAGGCTTGGCGCGTCTGAGAGTCGTTCCCATCTTTGTTCTGGTGTCAAACAGCAGAACTCGGCTGACTTATCAACCCCCCCAGCTTGTGCGCTTTTTGGTCCGGCTGTACCGTTCCTCTGAAGCACGGCTCCAATGTATTGCGCAGTGGCGGGCGAAAGAGTGCGCAAGATCACGCGTCGCCCAGGTTTGCCATGGGCGTGCGCTTTTTGGGTAGTGGCGGCGCTGCCCGGCTATGGCGATGTTGCAGCCCAGCGCATGTTTTGCTGGGCGATTGTCAAGTCGTGGGGCGGCGCGCAAGGGGCTACGGCACGCGCAGCGCGCTGGGCAATGCACGACGCAAGACGCTGAAGTTCCATGCAACGGCGCTTGTTTGATATGGATTAAGTGGCAAGCGCGGTGCGCGGCATAGGCTCTGCGGCTATGAGCGCATTCATTTTGCTGATGGGGATTGCAGCGGCCCTGTTGCTGCAACTGGCCGTGTTTGCGGGCATCGGCTTTTGGCGCCAGTGGCGTGCCTACCAGGCGCTGCGCGGTGTGGCTGCTGCCCAGGGGATGCCGGTGGATGCGCTGGCCGAGGTGGATGCGCCGCCGCCCGCACCGGCAGCGTGGGCGGGCTACCGCAACTTTCGGGTCGCGCGCAAGGTGCTGGAAGACGCCAGCGGGCAGGTCTGTTCCTTTTACTTGGCGCCGCAAGACAAGGCGCCGCTGCCCGCGTTTCTGCCGGGCCAGTTTCTCACCCTGGCGTTGGACGTTCCCGGGCCGGGCGGGGCAAGCGGGCCGGTCGTGCGGTGTTATTCATTGTCAGACGCGCCGCAGCCAGCGCACTACCGCATCAGCGTCAAACGTGTGGCGGCACCGGGAAGCAGCGCGCTGGCGGCGGGCCTGGCTTCACACTTTTTGCACGACCATGTGGCGGTGGGCGATGTCTTGCGCGTGCGCGCGCCGGGCGGGCATTTTTACCTTGGCGCAGGTGACGCACCGGTGGTGTTAATTGGCGGAGGCATCGGCATCACGCCCATGGTCAGCATGTTGAACGGGTGTTTGCAGCAACACGCTGGGCGCGAGCTGTGGCTGTTCTACGGCGTGCGCCACAGCGACGAAGTGGCCATGCCAGCGCACCTGCGGGCCGTGGCAGAGCAGCACCCCAATCTGCATGTGTACCTGTGCCTGAGTGAGCCCCAGGCCAAGACGGCGGGCGACGCTGCGGACCACCAGTCCGGCGCGGTGCACTACCACCACGGGCGGGTGGACATTGCGCTGCTGCGCCGGCTCTTGCCCCTCAAGCCCTACCACTTTTATGTTTGCGGCCCCACCGCCATGCTGCAAAGCTTAGTGCCTGCGCTAGAAGATTGGGGCGTGCCCGAGGAGCGCATCCATTTTGAGGCCTTTGGCCCCGCGTCGATCCGACGCAACACGTCCGCACCCACCCTGCATGCAGGTGGCGGCGACGCCCCCGCGCCCATGGTGCGCTTTGCAAAGTCAAACAAGCAAGTGGCCTGGGACGCGAGCATGGGCACCTTGCTTGACCTTGCGCAGGCCCATGGCGTGGCGGTCAACTCCGGTTGCCGTGCCGGCAGTTGCGGCAGCTGCCAGACTGCCATCGCCAGCGGCGAAGTGCGCTACCTGAGCACGCCCGACTTTGACGCCGAGCCCGGCACCTGCCTGCTGTGCGTATGCGCGCCCCGCACCGATGTCACCCTGGAGGCCTGAATGAAAAGCTCACTATGGCGCGAACATGTGCTGCCCTTTGGCCTGCTGCTAGGACTGTTGGTGGCGGCCACATTGGGTGGCGACTACCTGCTGCACCGCCTGGACTTGGTGTGGGTGGGGCGCTACTTGGGCATTGCAGGCACGCTGCTCATCATTGGCGCTTTGTACTACTCGTTGCGCAAGCGCAAACTGGTGCGCAGGAGCGAGCCCCAAGCCTTGCTGAGGTTTCATGAGTACGGCGCCTGGCTGGGCTCGCTCATGGTGTTAATCCACGCGGGCATCCACTTCAACGCCATCTTGCCCTGGCTGGCCACCGTGGCCATGGGCGTTAATGTGCTCAGCGGCCTGGTGGGCAAGCTTTTGTTGGCCCAGTCGCGCCAGCATGTGCAGGGCCAAAGGGCGCAGTTCCAGCTGCGCGGCCTGTCCAAAGCCGAGGTGGACAAGGCGGTGTTTTGGGACGCAGTGGCCCTGGGCGCCATGGCGCAGTGGCGCAAGGTGCACATTCCCATATTCATCGTGTTTGTGGTGCTGGCGCTGGGCCACATCTTTAGCGTCTTTTTGTTCTGGGGCTGGGTATGAGCCGCTGGCTGAAAATAATTTTGGCTGTCAACCTGCTGGCGCTGGCGGTGCTCACTTTTGCCTACCCGCACTGGATGGTGGGGCCGGGCAAGCTGATACCGGGCCACCGCGCGCTGGACACCGATTGCTTTGCCTGCCACGCGCCATTCACCGGGGCCGCGTCGTCCAAGTGCCTGGCCTGCCACAAGGCCGCCGACATTGGCCGCGTGAACACCAAAGGCGTGGCCCTGGCCAAACCGCTTACCGCCACGCCCTTTCACCAAGAACTGCGCGTGCAAGATTGCATGGCCTGCCACAGTGACCATGCGGGGGTCAAGCGCTACCACGTCAAGGGCAACTTTGACCACAGCCTGCTCAAGGCCGACACCGGCAAACAGTGCCAAAGCTGCCACCACACACCCAAAGACGGCCTGCACCAGCAAATCAGCGGCAACTGCGGCCAGTGCCACAGCCAAACCGCCTGGACGCCGGCCACCTTTGCACACGACAAACTGTTTGTACTAGATGGCGACCACAACGCCAGTTGCGCAACCTGCCACGTGCGCAACGACTACAGCCGCTACACCTGCTACGGCTGCCACGAGCACACGCCAGCCAACATCCGGCGCAAGCACGTGGAAGAGGGCATACGCAAGTTTGACAACTGCGTGGAATGCCACCGCAGCGCGGATGAGGACGGTATTCGGGGCGGCGAGCGGGAGAGCGACTGACGCCGTGGCGGACGCCCGCGACCGCATGCTTCCAGCCGCGCAGCCTTGGAAATGCGCTACCTGGGCACGCGGTACAAACCGCAAATCTTGTTACCGTCCGGGTCGCGCAAATAGGCCAGGTACAGGCTGCCGGTGGGGCCTTCGCGCAGGCCCGGCGGCTCTTCGCAGGAGGTGCCGCCATGGGCAATGCCAGCGGCGTGGAAGGCGTCGCACTGCTCGACCGACTGCATGGCAAACCCCACGGTGCTGCCATTGCCATGGCTGGCCGGCTCGCCATTGATCGGGGTAGAAATAGCAAACGTGCCGCTGGGGCTGCGGTAAAAAAACCGGTTTTTGTTGGCCACCCCCGGCCCTATGCCCAGCGTTCCCAAAAGCGCGTCGTAAAACTTCTGCGACCGTGCCAGGTCGCTAACACCGAGCATGATGTGACTGAACATGGTTTGTCTCCTTTTGTGCCCGTTTTTTTTGGGCGGGTTGGTATGGGGTTGGATCGTAGCGGGGTTTCCCCCCTATCCCCCCGACCCCCTTTCCACCCCGGCGGGGTAGAAACGGGGAGGGTGGTGGCGAGCTTCCCCCCCCTATCCCCCCAACCCCCTTTCCACCCCGGCGGGGTAGAAACGGGGAGGGTGGTGGCGAGCTTCCCCCCCCCTATCCCCCCAACCCCCTTTCCACCCCGGCGGGGTAGAAACGGGGAGGGTGGTGGCGAGCTTCCCCCCCTATCCCCCCAACCCCCTTTCCACCCCAGCGGGGTAGAAAGGGGGAGCCAACAGCCACATTTGATTTTGTCGCCCCGGCTAGGGCACCACCGGCGACCACCGACGCGCCTGTAGTACCTTGGATGCTAGGCCAGTAGAAGGCTAGCCAGGGCGACGAAATCCAATGTGGCTGTTGGCGCCCCTCGCCCGCTGGGGCGAGGGGTTGGGGGAGAGTGGGGAAAAGGGTCCTGGCGCAACCCCAAGCGACAATCTATGCCATGAAAACCATACGCCTTCGCTCTGGCAAAGAGCGCTCCTTACAGCGCCGCCACCCTTGGATTTTTGAGTCCGCCATTGAGCGCGGGGGCGGCGACAGCGGCGAAACCGTGCGTGTGGAGGGGCACGAGGGGCAGTTTTTGGGCTGGGCGGCGTTCAGCCCCAGCTCCAAAATCCGCGCCCGGGTTTGGAGTTTTGATGAGGCAGAGCGCATTGACGCCGCGTTTTTCAGCGCGGCAGTGGCGCGGGCTTTGCGCTCGCGCAGCCGCTTTGACGTGCAAAGCGACGGCATGCGCCTGGTGCATGGCGAGTCGGATGGCCTGCCCGGCCTGATCGTGGACCGCTACGGCGACACGCTGGTGGCGCAGTTCACCTCGGCGGGTGTGGAGCGTTGGAAGGCGGTGATTGCCGAAGCGCTCTTGGCGCACACGGGCCTTGCCAAACTCTACGAACGCTCGGACGCCAGCAGCCGGGGCTTAGAAGGCCTGCCCGAGGCCACCGGCTGGCTGCGCGGCAGCGGCGCCACCGATCTGGTGCTGCGCGAACACGACTGGCAGCTCGCCCTGGACATCGCCCACGGCCACAAGACCGGCTTCTATTTGGACCAGCGCGACAGCCGCAAAAAGTTTGCCGACCAGGCGCGGCGCTTGCAGTTCCAGCGCGTGCTCAATTGCTTTTGCTACACCGGCGGCTTTACCGTGGCCGCGCTCTCAGGCGGCGCGGCGCACGTCACGTCCATCGACTCGTCGGGTCCGGCCATCGCCCAGGCGGCGGCCAACGTGGCGCTTAACGGCTTTGCGCCCGAGCGCGCGAGCTTTCTGGACGCCGACGTGAACGCCTCGCTGCGCCAGTTTGCGCAGACTGGCCAGACCTTTGACGCCATCGTGCTCGACCCGCCCAAATACGCGCCCACCGTGGCGCACGCCGAGCGGGCGGCGCGGGCTTACAAAGACATCAACCGCCTGGCCTTCAAGATTTTGGAGCCCGGCGGCGTGCTGTTTACCTATTCCTGCTCGGGCGGCATCAGCGCCGATTTGTTCCACAAAATTGTGGCCTCCGCCGGCGCAGATGCTGGGGTGGATGGCTTTATCACCGAGCGCATGGGCGGCGCCCCGGACCACCCGATGACCATCAGCTTTCCCGAGGGTGAGTACCTCAAAGGCCTGGTGGTGATGCGCAAACCCTGAAAGACGGACCATGGCCTACACGCTTTTCTATTCCCCCGACAGCGCGAACTTGGTGGTGCGCATGGCCCTGGAAGAAATCGGCGTCGCTTATGAGGCGCTGGAAGTGGACCGCCGCCAGAATGTCCAGCGCAGCCCGGCGTTTTTGAAGTTCAACCCGCAGGGCCTGCTGCCTGTGTTGGCGGATCCGGCACAAGACGAACCCTTGTTTGAAACGGCCGCCATTCTTTTGCACTTGGCCGACCAGCACGCGGCCCTGAAGCCGCTGCACCCCAGCGCGCGGGGCCGGTTTTTGAAGTGGCTGTTTTACTTGTCCAACACCGTGCACGCCGACTTGCGCATGCTGTTTTACACCGAGCGCTATGCCGCAGACGCAGGGGCAATAGCAGCGCTGCGCGCGCACCTGCACCCGCGCGTGCTGGCGCACTTGTCGCTGCTGGAAGGCGAACTGGCGCGCCACGGCGGCCTCTGGCTGCTGGGCGGCGAGCTGAGCGTGTGCGACCTGTACCTGGCCGCCTGCGTGCGCTGGTTGCAGCTGTACCCCCGAGGCGACACCGTGGGCGCGCAGCACCTGCGAGTGTTTCCTTGCTTGTTGACCTTGCTGCAAGCGCTGTCGCAGCGTGAGGCCGTGCGCCGCGCCTTTGCCGCCGAGGGCATTGACGGGCCGCTCTTTGTAAGCCCCGACTACCCCCGCAATGCCGTGGTCTAGCCACGCGGCACTTCGATAGCGCGCCCGCCAGTCCATCTGTTGGTGCCCCGCCTGGTACACCAGGGGCGACAATACGCGCATGAAACCGAAAAACGCCCGCGTTCCCGTGCACAAGCACGGGCCCCCAATCCAGCGCAAAAACGAAGTCCGCATCATCGGCGGCCTGTGGAAGCGCACCAAGCTCAAAGTCGCCGACAAACCCGGCCTGCGCCCCACGCCCGACCGGGTGCGCGAAACCCTGTTCAACTGGCTGGGCCAAGATTTGCGCGGCATGCGCTGCCTGGACGCCTTTGCGGGCACCGGCGCCCTGGGTTTTGAGGCCGCCTCGCGCGGCGCGCAAGACGTGGTGCTGGTCGAACAAGACAGTGCGCTGATAGAGCAGCTCAAACGCACCCAAAGCCAGCTCGCCGCCCACCACATGCAAGTGCAGCGCGGCGACGGCGTGGCCGCCTTGCGCCAAGCCGCACCACTGAGCCAACACGTCATTTTTTTGGACCCGCCGTTTGACTCCGCGCTGGCCGAGCCCGCACTGGCCGCTGCCGCCCGCGCACTAGCGCCCCAAGGCTGGATTTACCTTGAAGGCCCCCGCGCCTGGACTGCGGCCCAACTCGCGCCGCTGGGCCTGGTGTTGCACCGCCACCTCAAGGCCGGTGCGGTGCATGCGCACTTGCTTCGCGCGGCCACATCGGCCGAGTTGGCAGCCGCGCAGGCAGCAGCCGGCGAACCTTCAGCGCCCACCCCATCGCCTGAATCGTCACCCGGAGCTTGACCATGGCCCATGACTATGCCGCCAGCGTTCCCCATGCCGCCACCATTGCCGTCTACCCCGGCACTTTTGACCCCATCACCCTGGGCCACCAGGACCTGATTCGCCGCGCCGCTGGTCTGTTTGGCCAGGTGATTGTTGCGGTGGCCGTGGCGCACCACAAGAAGACGATGTTCAGCTTGGACGAGCGCCTGGCAGCCGTGGCCGAAGTGGTGCAGTCTTGGGCCAATGTGCAGGTGCTGGCCTTTGACGGGCTGGTCACCGAATTTGCCCGCAGCCACGGTGCCTGCGCCATGGTGCGCGGCGTGCGCTCGGTGGCGGATTTTGATTTTGAGGCGCAGCTTGCGGGCATGAACCGCGCCTTGGTGCCCGGCATTGAATCGGTGTTTTTGACGCCAGACGCCCGGTTTCAGCACATTTCCAGCACCCTGGTGCGCGAGATCGCCACCTTGCAGGGCGACGTGGCCCAATTTGTGGCGCCTTCGGTGCTGGCGCGATTGCAGGCCAAGCTGCATTCGGGCGTTTGAGGAACCGGTCATGGCGCTGATCATTACCGACGAGTGCATCAACTGCGATGTCTGCGAGCCCGAGTGCCCTAACGACGCGATTTACATGGGGGTCGAAATCTACGAAATTGACCCGCACAAATGCACCGAATGCGTGGGCCATTTTGATGAACCGCAGTGCGTGCAAGTTTGTCCGGTCGCTTGCATTCCGGTGAACCCAGCCTTTGTGGAAGACCGCGAAACCCTTTGGCAAAAATACCGGCGCTTGCAATCCATCGCGGTGGTGGCGACCGCGCAAACCGCTGCGCCCTTGCCGCCCCCCAGCGCCAGCACCTGAGCCGCGCCCACGCGTGCCGCGCAGCGCACCAGCGGTTGCCACCCTTGCGCGGCGCAGGCCTTGGGGTCAGGGCTTTAGGCTGACTGCGGAAGGCGCTTTGCCGCTGCCAGACGGTGGCTGGGCGGGCTCGCCCGCTGGCTTTGGCTGGCGGGTAGTGGCCGGTTTGGCGACTTTGGTTGTGGCTTGCTTTTTCTTGGCTTTTGCTTCCGCGCGCAGGGCTTTTGCCTGGCTTACTTGCACTGCTTTTGCCGCTTGGGCTGCCGCTTTGGCCTGGCTGTCTGCGCGGCGCTGTACGGCGGCTTCATCGGCTTGGCGGGTTTTTTCCATTTGCCCGGCCAGGGCTCGCGCCTGCGCCGTGGCCTGGTCGGTTTGGGCTTTTTGCGCCGGGCTGCGCGGGTCTGCGGTGGGTACTGCCACGCCTTGGGGGCACGGCGTGTCGCTGTAGGTGTTGGAGCACTTGTAGACGGTTTGCGACGATGCCGTAGCGCAAAAACAGGCTAGCAGCACGGCGCATGCCCGAACGCTGCGATGCGTTTTTTTCATGAATCCCCCCTTTTTGGCATGCGTACGACGGCTCTGCAGCCGTACCCGTTTATTCTGACATTGGGGGTGGATTTGGCAAGCTGGGCTTGTCGGTCTCTGCGGGGCGGGGCGGCTTGGGTCGCGGCGGGCGGCTGGTGTGGATTAGCAGCATGGCCTTGTTCATATCCCCCGCCAGCAGCGCGGGCAACGCACCCAGTGCGCGGTCTATGCACTGGTCCACTGCAATGCGGTCGTCTAGCGGCGGTTTTTTCAATACCCAATTCGCCACTTCGGACTTCACGCCGGGGTGGCCCACGCCCAGGCGCAATCGCCAGTAGTCGCCAGTGCCGAGTTGGGCGTGAATATCGCGCAGCCCGTTGTGGCCGGCGTGGCTGCCACCAAACTTGAGCTTGGCCTCGCCGGGCGGTAAATCCAGCTCGTCGTGCGCTACCAATATCTCGTCCGGCTTGATTTTGAAAAAGCGCGCCAGCGCAGATACCGACTTGCCTGACAGGTTCATAAAGGTCTGCGGCTCCAGCAGCCACAGGGGCTGGCCCGCAAAGCTGGTGCGCGCCACCAGGCCGTGGTAGCTGCGGTCCATCGCCAGCGAGGTTTTGAGCGCGCGCGCGGCGCCGTCAAGCAAGCAAAAGCCCGCGTTGTGCCGCGTTGCTTCGTATTCAGGGCCGGGGTTGCCCAGGCCGACCAGGAGCTTGATCATGGGGTGCAAAAAAGGGTTAGATGAATGGCGTCATGGGGCGGGACGCATGGCGTGCATGGTAGATCGAAACGGCCTGTATCAAAGCAAAACGGCCCACCGAAGTGGGCCGTTTGCGAGACTACAGCAGCAAGCTTACTTCTTGCCTTTGCCTTTGACGGGTGCGGCCACCGGCGCTTCCACCACCTCGACCACCGGCGTTACCACGGACACGATGACGGGGTTTTCGCGGCCACGGATCACGGCGGTAACACCGTTGGGCAGGGTCAGGTCCTTGGCGTGCAAGGAGGTGCCTTTCTTCAGGCCGCTCAGGTCCACAGCGATGAATTCAGGCAGGTTCGCGGGCAGGCAAGCCACTTCCAGGTCGGTCACAACGTGGGTGATCAAGCAGGCGTCGATTTTGAACGCTGGAGAATTCTCTTCACCACTGAAGTGCAATGGCACTTTCATGTGCAGCGTGGTGTTGGCGTCCACACGCTGAAAGTCGATGTGCAAAATCAATTGCTTGAAGGGGTGCATTTGCACGTTGCGCAGCAAGACTTTGCTTTCCACGCCGTTTAACTCCATGTCCAAGATGGACGCATGGAAGGCTTCCTTCTTGATGGCATGCCACAAGGCGTTGTGGTCCAGCTCAATGTTCATGGGTTCTGCGGTGCCACCATAGACGATGCCAGGGGTGCGACCGGTAATGCGGAGACGGCGGCTCGCACCCGTGCCCTGCTTAGCGCGCTCAAAAGCGACAAATTTCATAACTTACTCCTAAAAGAGTCCACCGCGACCAGTGTGACTCCGGTTTAACAAAGGCGCTAGCAACCCAACCAGCTGCGCAGCGCCCGCTTTTTGCCCAGATCAGAACAAATTGTCCTGGTCCGAGAACAAACTCATGACCGACTCCCCTTTGGCAATGCGCAAAATCGTCTCCGCGATCAGCGGCGCCACCGTGAGCTGGCGGATTTTTTTGCAGCCCGCCGCAGCGGCGCTCAGGGGAATCGTGTTGGTCACCACCACTTCGTCTAGCGCGTCGCCTTGCGAAATGCGCTCAATGGCAGGACCCGAAAAAATGGGGTGGGTGCAGTAGGCATACACCTTTTTCGCGCCGCGCATTTTCAGCACCTCGGCCGCTTTGACCAAGGTGCCAGACGTGTCAATCATGTCGTCCATGATCACGCAGTTGCGCCCTTCGATCTCGCCAATCACGTGCATGACTTCGCTCACATTGGCCCTGGGCCGGCGCTTGTCAATGATGGCCAGATCGCAGTTAAGCTGCTTGGCGAGTGCCCGCGCGCGCACCACGCCGCCGACGTCGGGCGATACGACGATCAGGTCGTCGTAGTTTTTTTGCCGCAAGTCGCCCAACAACACAGGCGAGGCGTAAATATTGTCCACAGGGATGTCAAAAAAGCCCTGAATCTGGTCGGCATGCAAATCCATGGTCAACACGCGTGACACACCGGCGGTTTGCAGCATATTGGCCACCAGCTTGGCGGTAATCGGCACACGGGTGGAGCGCGGGCGACGGTCTTGGCGGGCATAGCCGAAGTACGGGATAACGGCGCTGATGCGTTCGGCCGATGCGCGCTTGAGCGCGTCCACCATGATCAGCAGCTCCATCAAATTTTCGTTGGTTGGCGCGCAAGTGCTTTGCACCACGAACACATCGCGGGCGCGCACGTTTTGGTTGATTTCGACGGTCACTTCACCGTCTGAGAAGCGGCCCACCGTGGCCGCGCCCAGGCTGATCCCGAGGTCCCGCGCAATGTCCGCACCCATGCCTGGGTTGGCGTTGCCGGTGAAAACCATGAACTCGGGATGGTGGGGTTCCTGCATGGGGTGGTCCAGCGCTAGAGGGTTTATGGTTTCAGCTTGCACCCACCGGTGGCTTTTGCCATTCCGATGGGGCTGTTCACAATATTTGGCAGGGGAAGAAGGATTCGAACCTTCGCATGCTGGAATCAAAATCCAGTGCCTTAACCAACTTGGCGATTCCCCTACACAGGTCGGCAGCTAAATGCTACCCACCGATAAACCTTGTCACATCCGCCCACCCGAGGGAAGGGGCTTCACCGTTACCAACCTTTGAGCGGGTGGCATTCCAAACTGCTGCATGTTTTCAGTAGCAAGCCCGGTGGGGCGTCAGCCATATCAACATCGTGCGTTAGCAAAGCAAACACTGCGCTGCCAGAGCCCGTCATACGCGGCTTGAGGTCTTTGCAAGCCAGCCATTCAAGGGCTTGGCACATACTCGGACATAGGCTTTGCGCAACAGGCTGCAAGTCGTTATGACCAAAGCCATAAGGGTTCGCAGCGAAGCCTGAAATTATAGCAAGCTCCGTATTGCGTTTGAGGTGGGGATCGGAAAATATGCGGCTGGTGTCGAGCCCGGCTAGCGGTTTGGCGATCACCAGGCGTGCGCTCGGCACATGCACGGGGGTAATCTGCTCACCCACACCTTCTACCCAGGCGTTGTCTCCACCCAAGAAAAAGGGCACATCGGCGCCAAGGCCCAGCCCGATGCAGGCCAGGGCTTGGCGCGGCAGCTGCAAATTCCAAAGTCGGTTGAGCGCCAAAAGCGTGGAGGCTGCGTCGGAAGATCCGCCTCCCATGCCGGCTTGGGCGGGCACCGACTTGGCCACGCCAATATGGGCTCCCAAGCGGCAATCGGTGGCCTTTTGCAGCGCGCGTGCTGCGCGCAACACCAGGTCGTCGGCAGGCAGTTCCCAGCTCAGGTCTTCGCGGCTGAGTTTGCCGTCCTGGCGCACCTCAAAGTGCAGCTGGTCGCACCAGTCCACCAGCAAGAAGACGGACTGCAAGAGGTGGTAGCCGTCGGCGCGCCGCCCGGTGATGTGCAAAAAAAGGTTGAGCTTGGCGGGCGCGGGAACATCGTAGAGAGACTGCATGGTCAAGTTACCGAGGCTCCAAAATGATTTTGATGTCGGCTGCCGGAGCCGGCGCCAGGCGGCGTGCCCGCAGGCGCCCAGCGGGCAGGTCTTGCAGGTCGACTTCCCATCCAGGGGGTGCAAAAGCATCGCCTTGCAGCCAGGCAAACAAGGCTGCCATCGGCAGCGCGGTGCCCAAACTGTGGGCCACCATGGCGTCTACAGACTCAAATTGCAGCCGTTCTTGCGGGGTTTGCAGCGTAGCGGCCTGAGGGCTCCAGCGCAGCGTGGCCACCCGCATGCCAAGCAAGCTGCTGAGTTCGAGCGCGCCCTCGCTGGGCGAGCCCTCAAGCAAAAAGTTCGCGGAAAAAGCCTGGGCGGGGCTAGATGCAATGTTGACGGCCAGACGCCCTTGCCACAAGGCCTGCGCCGAGTTGGTGGGTCGGGGGTAAAAACTGGCACAAGCCGACAGCAGGCTGAGCCCGCACAGGGCAAGCAGCGCCGCAGGCGCCCAGCGCCAGGCGCCAAAAAGCGTCATAGCGCGCCGCGCAGGCGCAAGATGGTGGCCTTGAGGGTGTCGTTGTCGCGGTTGAGTTGCAGGCCTTGATTCCAGGTCGCAATCGCTTTTTCACGCTGGTTAAGCGTCCACAGCACCTCGCCCAGGTGGGCTGCAATCTCGGCGTCGGGGCGGGACGCAAAAGCCTGTTGCAGCAGCGCCAAAGACTGGTCTAAATTGCCACTGCGAAACTCCACCCAGGCCAGGCTGTCAATGATGAAGGGGTCGTCGGGCGCAAACTTGAGCGCTTTTTCCACCAGTTCGCGCGCTTCGGGCAGGCGTTGGTTGCGGTCTGCCAGTGAATAACCCAGTGCGTTGTAGGCCGCGTGGTAGTCGGGTTTGGCGGAAATCAGGCGACGCAAAATCGCCTCCATTTCGTCTGGCCTGCCGAGTTTTTCTGCCGAAACGGCCAGCTCATAACTCAGCTCTGCGTCACCGGGGAACTGTTGCAGCGCGTGGGTCAGCAGGGTGTAGGCGGCCGGTTCTTGCTGGTTGTCGCGCAATAGTTGCAGTTCAACGCTCACTTTATTGCGCGCGTCTTCGGGCGTTTTTTCCGGCAAGGCCTGCACCAGTGCGCGCGCCTGTTCCATTTGCCCTTGCTTAGCCAGGATCATCGCCCGGCGCAACTGCACTTTGGGCGCATCCTGCGGGCTGTTGATGCGCTCCAAGTAGGCTTGGGCTTGCGCTGGATTTTGGTTTTTCTGGGCTATCTGCGCCAGTACCAAATAAGCCTGTACCGCACCGCGAGGCGTAAGCGGCGCCGAATCGTCATCGCTGGTTTGCCCCGCTACAGGAACCAAGCGCAAATAACGCTGCAGAGATTGCTCTGCCGCCACCAGCTCCTGGTTCTGGAACTCAATCGAGCCTTTGACCAGCCAGGCCTCGGGGTAGTCTGGTTGCGCGCTGCTTAGCGCCGAAACCTGCGCCAGCGCCTGTGGATAACGCTGGAGGTCTATGAGTTTGCGCACATAGCCCATGCGGATGTCCGCCTGGGGCTTGGCAGCCAGGTAGGGGACGAGCAAGGCTTGGGCGCTCTCAAAATCGGCATCCAGCAAATTGACGCACAAGAGCGCGATCTCGTCCGACAGCGGATTGAGGCCAGCGCCTTGGCGTGCAGCAGCCAGTGCGCCAGATTTAGCGTCGGCCAGTAGGCGCAGATTTCCCACCATGGCCCAGGCCACCGGCCCGGTGCTGGGGTTGAGCAGTTCTTTGGCCAAGGCTTTTTCTAACCATTCCGCGGCGCCGGCTTTGTCGCTGGCACGGGTGAAAAAGCGGCTGAGGAAGATGATGGTGGCCCCGCGCTCGGCGGCGCTGGCGCGTGCCAAGCTGCGTTGCACTGGCGCGAGCGCCTCGGGCAGGCGGTTCAGGCCAATGAAAAGCTGCAGCAAATAACGGTCCGCTTCGGGCGAATCAGGCAGGGCCTGCTGCCAGGCTTTTGCCGCAGCAAGGGCGGCATTGGCGTCGCGTCCGCGCAAGGCGATCTCGATGGCGCGCTCGAACAACTGACGGTCTTGGGATTGACGTGCTGCGCCCAGCATCAAACCATAGGCCGAGCCGATGTCCTCGTTTTGCAAACTCAGCTCACTGAGCAACAGTTGGTAAAAAAGCTCTGCGGTGAGTGCAGAGTTGGGCGGCGGCGCGGCAGCCGGGTCGCTCGCAGCCTCTTGGGCCTGGGCCCAGGATGCGAAAACCAAGGCCCAAACGGTAAGGAAGTGGGTGAAGCGAGACATGCGACCATAATAATCCAAGGCCTTATTTCGAAGAGCCGCCTGTGAGGGGGTTCCCCTTTTTTCAAACCCCCGCCTGCGTTCAATGCCCGAATTACCCGAAGTAGAAGTCACCCGGCGCAGTTTTGCCGACCGCATTGCCGGGGCGCGCATTGCGTCGCTAGAGTTAGGCAAGCCCCTGCGCTGGCCGCTGGGCTGCGATCCGGCCAGCTTGGTCGGGCAGCGGGTGCTGGCGGTGCGCAGGCGCGGCAAATACTTGCTGCTGGACTTGGAGCATGGCCTGTTGCTGCTGCACTTGGGCATGTCGGGCAGCGTCATGTTCAGCGCGCACTTGGGGCCTGCTGGCAAGCACGACCATTTTTCCCTTCACACCTCGCAAGGCGTGCTGCGGCTGAACGACCCGCGCCGCTTTGGAGCCGTGGTGTTTGCGCCGAACGAGCACAGCCCGCAGGCACAAAAGCTGCTGGGCAAGCTGGGCGTGGAACCCTTGGGCGAGGACTTTGTTTTGGATGGCTTTGTACGGGCCTTGAAGCAACGCAAGGCCCCTATCAAACAAGTCTTGCTCTCGGGCGACACAGTGGTGGGTGTGGGCAATATTTACGCGTCTGAGGCCTTGTTTTTGGCGGGCATCCGCCCGACTACGCGGGCAGTGCGCCTGAGCCGCGCGCGGGTGGCGCGCTTGCACGATGCCATACGCTCGGTGCTGGCGCGGGCGGTGGAACAGGGCGGCAGCACCCTGCGGGACTTTTCCAACGCGCAGGGCGAGTCGGGTCACTTTCAGCTAGAGGCTGCGGTCTATGGCCGCGCCGGATTGCCGTGCCGGGTGTGCAGCACCTTGGTGCGCACCATACGCCAGGGCCAGCGCTCCACGTTTTTTTGCCCGGCATGCCAAAAGCCATGAGCGCGACCACCGAGCCGGGAGCTTTTGCAGCCGACGTGGTGGCATGGCAATCCGTGCATGGGCGCAACAGCCTGCCCTGGCAAAACACCCAAGACCCCTATGCAGTGTGGCTGTCCGAGATCATGCTGCAGCAAACCCAGGTGGCCACGGTGCACGACTACTTTGCGCGCTTTGTTGCCCAGTTGCCCACGGTGCAGGCCTTGGCCCAGGCTAGCCTAGACGAGGTGCTGGGCTTGTGGAGCGGCTTGGGCTACTACAGCCGGGCGCGCAATTTGCATCGCTGTGCGCAAGACGTGGTGCGCCTGCACGGAGGGGTTTTTCCGCGCACCGCTGAAGTGCTAGTCACCTTGCCCGGCATTGGGCGCTCTACGGCAGCGGCCATTGCGTCCTTGTGCTTTGGTGAGCGGGTGGCTATTTTGGACGCCAACGTCAAGCGCGTGCTCACGCGCGTGCTGGGCTTTGACGGTGACCTGGCGCAGGCCGCGCAGGAGCGCCTGCTGTGGGCGGCCGCCACCGATTTGCTGCCGCTGCCCGCATTGGCCGCGCAAACCATGGCCCGCTACACCCAGGGCATGATGGACTTGGGCGCCACCGTGTGCCTGCCCAAAAAGCCAATGTGCCTGGTATGCCCGGTGCAAAGCGCTTGCGTGGCTTGCGCGGGCGGCGACCCGCAGCGCTACCCGGTGCGCAGCCGCAAGCTCAAGCGCTCCAGCCAGTCGATATGGCTGCTGTGGGCGCAAGCGAGCGATGGCGCGGTGTGGCTGAACACCCGGCCCACGCCGGGCGTTTGGGCCGGTTTGCATTGCTTTCCTCTGTTTGACGACGAAGCGGCATTGCGCGCGGCGTTACCCACCCACTTGCGCGAGGGCCTGCAGGCGCAAGCCGTTTTCATGCACGTGCTCACGCACAAAGACCTGCATCTGCATCCCTGGCGTTTGGCGGTGGATAGGTCCACGGATTTGGCTTCACTGCCGGGGCGCTGGGTGCAGGCCGACCAGTGGCCAAGCTTGGGCCTGCCCGCGCCGATTCGCAAATTGCTGGCGCTGGGCTGAGTGCCACAGGCACTGCGCGCACCGCGCCCTAAAACTCGTTAACTCGGCGCCGGGCCGGTCCAGGCGTCGAGTTCGCGGTGGCGCTTGAGCGTGACCCACTGCGCCGCAAAGTGCTGCGCGAGTTGTTCCACCAAAAACACCGAGCGGTGCTGGCCACCGGTGCAGCCGATGGCGACGGTCACGTAGCTGCGGTGGTCGCGCGCCATGGACGGGAGCCAGTTGCCCACAAACTGGGCGATTTGGGACTGCATTTGCCCGGCTTCCGGCTGGGCTTGGAGAAACTCGGCCACTGGGGCATCGCGCCCGGTGAGCGAACGCAGTGCACTCTCGTAATGCGGGTTGGGCAGCATGCGCACATCAAACACAAAATCCGCGTCCGAGGGCACGCCACGCTTGAAGGCGAAGGACTCAAACACCAAGGTCAGTTGCGCCGGTGCCGACCCGATCAACGCTTTGACATAGCTTTGCAGTTGCGCCGGGCGGATCATGCTGGAGTCGATTACGTGGGATTCGGCGCGTATGGCTTCGAGCATGTGGCGCTCCAGCTCAATGGCTTCGACCAGCGCCCGGCGCTGGTCTGTCCCGCCTGGGGCCGTGCCGAGCTCCGACAAGGGGTGTTTGCGCCGCGTTTCAGAGTAGCGGCGCACAAGGGTGCCGGTGCTGGCGTCCAAAAACAAGGCCTTTACCGCAAGCCCTTGGCCGCGCAGGCGCTCCAATTGCTGGGGCACCAGCGGCAGTGAAGTGGCGCTGCGCACGTCCATGGCGATGGCCACACGCGCTGCGGCGTGCTGCTGCTCCAGTGCAACAAAGTCCAATAGCAGCTCGGGTGGCAGGTTGTCCACGCAGTAAAAACCAGCGTCCTCCAGGGCGTGCAAGGCCACCGACTTACCCGAGCCCGACATGCCGGTAATCAGCACCAACTCCATGGCTGTAGCGCTCATGCCTTGCCCCGTTGCAGCATTTCGCTGGCGTGTGCAGTGGTGGTTGCCGAGCCTGCGTCGCCGCCAAGCATGCGGGCAATCTCGCGGGTTCGTTCTTGGTCTTGCACAGCGCTCACGCTGCTCACCGTGCTGCCCGCTAGCAGTTGTTTGGACACCACCCAGTGCTGGTCTGCGCAAGCGGCGACCTGCGGCAAATGCGTGACTGCCAGCACCTGCCGGTCCCGCCCGAGTTGCTGCATCAACTGGCCCACGGTATGCGCCACAGCGCCCCCCACACCGGCGTCCACCTCGTCAAAAATCAAGGTCTGCGCGGTGCCCAACTGGCTGGTGGTCACGGCAATGGCCAGCGCCATGCGCGAAAGCTCGCCGCCCGAAGCCACCTTGGCCACCGGTCGTGGCGTGCTGCCCGCATGGCCCGCAACCAGAAACACTACCTCTTCCAAACCACTTTGCTGCGGCTGCGCCAAGGCTTCAAGCTGCACCACGAACTGGCCACCTTGCATGCCCAGGCCTTGCATGGCGCTGGTGATGGCTTGCGCCAGCAGCGGCGCGGCGCGGCTGCGCGCCTTGGATACAGCCTTTGCCTCTGTCAGGTAGGCGGCTTGTGCCGCATCGGCCTGGCGCTGAAGCTGGTTCATATCGGCGGCGGCGTCGAGTTGCGCCAGCTCGGTTTTCCAGAGCGCCAATGCGTTAGCCAGCTCGCTGGGCGCGCGCTTGTAGCGCCGCGCCAAAGACACCCATAGCGCGAGCCGGGCATCCAGCTCGGCGAGCTGCTGGGGGTCGGGTTCGCTGCGGCGCTGGTAGGCGCGCAGCGTGTGGGCCACATCGTCGATCTGGGCAATGGCCGAGGCCAGCACGTCCGCCGGGTTTTGAAATTCAGGGTCCAGGTGCAACTGGTTTTGCAGTTGTTGCAGTGCGGCGTGCAAGGCCTGCAGCGCGTTGTCTTCGCCGTCGATGATTTGCTCCAGCGCCGATTGGGCCGCGTCCAGCAAGGTTTGTCCGTGCGCCAAGCGGCTGTGGGCGGCGTTGAGCCCGTCCCACTCGTCTGCGCCGGGTTTGAGCTTGTCTACTTCGCCAATTTGCCAGGCCAGGCGTTCGCGGTCGCGTTGCAGCGCGTCCTGCGCCTGCGTGGCGGACGCCAGCGCAGCTTGTGCCTGCCGCCATTCTTGCCAAAGACCGCTCAATGCGCCCGTGGCTACGCGGCCATAGCCGTCGAGCAGGCCGCGCACCGCGTCCCCGCGCGTCAGGCTTTGCCAGGCGTGCTGGCCGTGGATGTCTAGCAGTTGCTCGCCCAAGTGGCGCAGTTGCTGCGCGGTGGCGGGGCTGCCGTTGACCCAGGCGCGGCTTTTGCCACCCAGGTCCACGCTGCGGCGCAAGAGCAGAGAGTCATCGGCATCAAAACCGGCATCCGCCAAATAGCCTGCAAGGCTAGCGGGGCAGTCGAATTCGGCGCTGACTTCGGTGCGCTGTGCACCTTCGCGAATCAGCCCGGCATCGGCCCGTGCGCCGGTGACCAGTTGCAGCGCGTCAATCAAAATAGATTTGCCAGCCCCGGTCTCGCCCGTGAGCACGGTAAAGCCATTGTCGAGTTCAAGGTCCAGTGCGGTGACGATGACAAAGTCGCGCAGCACAATGCGTTTCAAGCCCACGGTTTACGCCACTCCTTCGTTCCAATGCAGCTTTTGGCGCAGGGTGTCAAAGTAAGTCCAACCCTTGGGGTGCAAAAACCGCACTTGGTGCTCGGAGCGGCGCACCACAATGCGGTCGCTCGGCATCAGCGCTGCCAGCGACTGCATGTCAAAGCTGGCGCTGGCGTCGCGCCCCGAGACGATTTCAATCGCAATCTCAGACGCGTGCGACAGCACCAGAGGGCGGTTGGACAAAGTGTGTGGCGCAATGGGCACCAGCACCCAGCCGGGGTTGGACGGGTGCAAAAGCGGCCCACCCGCCGACAGGGCGTAAGCGGTGGAGCCAGTGGGCGTGGCCACAATCAGGCCGTCGGCGCGCTGGCTGGCCACAAAGTGGCCGTCCACCTCTACGCGCAGCTCCACCATGCCCGAGGTGGCGCCGCGGTTGACCACCACGTCGTTCATCGCCAGGGCAGAAAACACGCTGCGGCCGTCGCGCTCCACGTGCGCCCGCATCAGGCTGCGGTCGTCCACTTCGTATTGGCCGGCCAGCATGGGCGCAAGAGTGTCGGCGTAATGGTCCAAGGGAATGTCGGTAATAAAGCCCAGGCGCCCCTGGTTGATGCCAATGAGCGGTACTTTGAATTCCGCCAAGCGGCGCCCGATGCCGAGCATGGTGCCGTCGCCACCGACCACCAGGCACAGATCGCACTGGCGACCGATCTGTTCCACCTCTAGCGCTGCGTAGCTGCTCAGCCCCAGCTTGGCGGCGGTGTCGGCCTCCATGGCGACATCGCAGCCCTGGTCCATCAAAAAGTGGGCAATGGCGTCCAGCGCCGCGCGCGAGGCCGCCACGGCTGTGGCCAAGTGGCTGGTCTGGTATTTGCCAATCAGGGCGACGTGGCGAAACTGGAGAGGCGGGCGGGGCAGCATGGCGCAAATTACATCACTAAAATGTTTCGATGCTCGATGATCGCTCCAAGTTGTTGCTCAAGGCGCTGGTGGAACGC
>CANEVH010000027.1 GCA_947442105.1 Comamonadaceae bacterium
AAGGCGGGTGTGTAAGTGCGATGGGTGCGTCGCATTTGGTGTGTTGAATTCTCTGAATCTTTGAGCATGATGTGCGCGATGTGTTGCGTGCACACGATCTTGCAAAACGTAGAGCGTCAATTCAAGAGGGGGATGGCCGGACGCTTACAACGAGCGCACGACAAGGCCTTTTACAAGCTCTGCACGCACATGGAACCGGATTACCACCAACTGGAATTTGAGGTGCGCGTGTACCTGACGCACCTGGAAGCTTCAGGCCAGCGCCTGTGGGCTAGATCGTAAGCTGCAGCAGCGCCTGGGCGATGTCGGCCTGCAGGTCGGCCACGGCTTCCAGACCGACCGAGAAGCGCACCAGTGTTCCCTGGGCGATTTCTTTGGGCCAGGCGCTGCGCATGGTGCGCAGCTCATAGGGCACGACCAAACTGATCGGGCCCGCCCAGCTATAGCCTAGGCGAAACAGTTTCAGGGCGTCGCAAAACGTGTCCACCTGCGCCTGCACAAATTCGGGCGCGATTACCACGCTGAACAGGCAAGCCGCGCCCCCGTCTGGACGGTCACACAGCGACTTCCAGAATGCATGGCCGGGCGAACCCACCAAGGCCGGGTGCAGGACCTGCACAAACTGCGGCTGCGTCTGGCACCAGATGGCCAGGGCGCGCGTAGCTTCGTCGTGCGCGCCGTAGCGCAAGGCGATGCTGGGCAAGGAGCGCAGCACCAGCTCGGCGTCATTGCCCCCCACACCCAGGCCCAGGCGCATGTGGCACAGCTTGATCAGCATGTGCAAGGCGGGGTCACGGGTGATAACGCTGCCCATGAGCACGTCGCCGCCACCGCTGGGGTATTTGGTGAGCGCATGGGTAGAAATGTCCACCGCCAACGGCTCGGGCGCGGCGGGCAGCAAGTCAAAGGGCTTGAAGGCAATGCCTGCGCCCCAGGTGTTGTCCAGCGCCACCAGGGCGCCATGCTGCTTGCTGATGCGCACCAGGGTGGCCAGGTCTGGAAACTCCAGGGTGACCGAACCGGCAGCCTCCACCCACACCAGGCGGGTGGCGGGCGACAGTTTAGCTGCCAGGTCCTGCGGGTCCATGGCGTCGTAGTAACGGTGGCTGATGCCCCAAGACTGCAATTCGCCCTCCACCAGGGCTTTGTTCGGGCCGTAGGCGTTATCTGGCAAGAGCACCTCGTCGCCGGTTTTCAAGAGTGCCAGTGCCACAACCGCCAAGGCAGCCAGACCGCTGGGCACCAGCACGCACTGCAAGCCGCCCTCCAGGGTGCACAGGCGCTCTTCTAGCGCATAGGTGGTCGGCGTGCCGTGCAGGCCGTAGGTGTAGGCAGACTTGTCCTTCCAGTCCCGGCTGCGCATGGCGGCAACCGTGGGAAAGAACACGGTGGACGCCTTGTGAACCGCATGCTGGGGCGCAGCAAAACCATCCGGCGCTTCGTAGGCATGGTGAATGAGCGAAGTGCTGAGTTGCGGCATAGCGGGTCCCGGCGCCTCAAACGCTCCACTTTTGAATGAGTTGCTGCGGGCGCAAGGCATCGTAGCTCTCAAAGGGCTGGTGAATCCAGGGATTGGTGGGCAAAAACTCCACTGAATAGTCGGGCGTAAAGGTGGACAGCGCCTTGGTCCAGATGACGGCGCTGCGCAGCTCGGTAATGGGGGTGTAGTTGTTGCGCAGCTGGTGCATCACGGCGTTGAGCGTGTGGCCCGAGTCGGCCAAGTCGTCCACCAGCAGCACTTTGCCGGCAATCTCGCCCTTGGGCGTGGTGATGAAACGGGCAATGTCCAGATTGCCCTGCACCGTGCCAGCATCCGAGCGGTAAGAGCTGGTCGACATGATGGCCAGCGGCTTGTCAAACACCCTTGAGAGGATGTCGCCCGGACGCATGCCGCCACGCGCCAGGCACAAAATGGTGTCGAACTCCCAGCCCGACTGGAACACCTTGATGGCCAGCTTTTCGATCAGGTTGTGGTACTCGTCGTAGCTGACGTACAGGTGTTTACCGTCTTCAGTAAGCATAAAAGCTCCTTTGTTTTGGGTCTGGCTCAGGCTGCCAAGTAGGGGTGGCGCATCATGATGGTGTGGTCACGGTCCGGGCTGGTGGACACCATGTGAATGGGTACGCCGGTCACCTGGGCGATGCGCTCCAGGTAGCGGCGTGCTGCCTCTGGCAAGTCCTCGTACACCGTCACGCCCACGGTGCTGTCGCTCCAGCCGGGCATGGATTCATAAATCGGCTTGCAGCGGGCAATGTCGTCGGCGCCCATGGGCAGGATGTCGGTGGTTTCGCCATCGAGTTCGTAGCCGGTGCACAGCAGCAGCTCGCTCAGACCGTCGAGCACATCGAGCTTGGTGATGCACAGTCCGCTCAGGCCATTGACCTGGGCCGAGCGTTTGAGCAGCGCCGCGTCAAACCAGCCGCAGCGGCGTGAGCGCCCGGTGGTTACACCTTTTTCAAAGCCCACGGTGCTCATGTGGTAGCCGGGGGTGCCTGGTTTTTCCCAGTCCAGTTCGGTGGGGAAAGGGCCGCTGCCTACGCGGGTGCAATAGGCTTTGGTGATGCCCAGGATGTAGTGCAGCATGCCCGGCCCCACGCCCGCACCGGCAGATGCGTTGCCAGCCACGCAATTGCTGGAGGTCACAAACGGATAAGTGCCGTGGTCCACGTCGAGCAAAGTGCCTTGTGCGCCCTCAAACAGCAAGTTCGCGCCGGCATGGTGGGCGTCGTTCAATTCGCGCGACACGTCGGCCATCATCGGCTTGAGCAGTTCAGCGTGGCGCATGGCTTCCGCATAGACCGGCTCAAACAGCACTTTGCCGTCGGCCATGTACGGCGCCAAGGTGGGGCCAAAGTCAAAAGCGGCCGATCCCAAGTAGGTGGTCAGCACGTGGTTGTGCAGGTCTAGCAATTCGCGCAGCTTGCTGGCGAAGCGCTCGGGGTATTTCAGGTCTTGCACGCGCAAGGCGCGCCGGGCGATTTTGTCCTCATACGCCGGGCCAATGCCGCGCCCGGTGGTGCCAATCTTGATATTGCCGCCCTTCTCGCGCGCCGCTTCGCGCGCCAGGTCCAGTGCCGCATGAAAGGGCAGTATCAAAGGGCAGGCTTCGCTGATGCGCAGGCGCGATCGCAGCTCAACACCCACTTTTTCCAGGCCTTCGATCTCTTCAAACAGCTTCGCCGCCGACAGCACTACACCATTGCCGATGTAGCACTTGACGCCCGGGCGCATGATGCCGCTGGGAATCAGGTGCAATGCGGTCTTCACGCCGTTGATCACCAAAGTGTGGCCGGCATTGTGGCCGCCCTGAAAGCGCACCACGCCCTGGGCGCTCTCGGTAAGCCAATCCACCAGTTTGCCCTTACCCTCGTCGCCCCACTGGGTGCCTACAACCACTACATTTCGACCGGCTTGTGTATTCATTAACTTGCTTCTTTAAAGGGCCGTGACGCACCAGGCAGCATCACGCTGCACCAGTTCGCGGTCACATTGGAATTCGTCAACTTCGCTTTCGTGGCCGGGCAAGACGCACACCACGGTTTCACCAGCCGCGCGCAGGGTGGCAATCGCCTCGCGCAAGGCCTGGCCCTCACCCCAAGGCGCGCGGATTGCGGCCCGCAGCACAGCGGGGCGCGCCACTGCCACCAAGGCTTTGATGTCCAGGCTAAAGCCCACAGCCGGGCGCTTACGCCCAAACACCGAACCCACCGCGTCATAACGCCCACCGCGCACCAAAGCATCGGGCGCACCTGCTGCGTAGACCGCAAAACGCGCACCGCTGTAATAGGCATAGCCTCGTAAATCAGCCAAATCAAAAGCCACGCTGGCGCCCTGAATATGACCCGCTAACCATCGGAGTTGGTCCAGCGCGGCGTGAATAGCTGGCAGCGGCGGCAGCACGCGGCGCGCCTCGTCCAGTAGGGTGGCATCGCCGTAGAGTTGTGTGAGCTGCTGCAGCGCGCGGGCTATGTCGGTGGGCGCTTGCGCCGTGAGTTGGGCCAAGGCGCTGGCGTCCTTGGTGGCCAGCGCGCCGTGCACCTGGGCGGTTTGGGCAGGCGTGAGCGCGGTTTGCGCCAGCAAGGCATTGACGATGCGCACATCGCCCAGGTCCACCGTCAGCTCGCCCACGTGCGCAGCGCGCAGGCTGTCGAGCGCCAACTCCAAAATCTCCAAATCGGCTTCCAAGCCAGCGTGGCCGTAAATCTCCGCGCCCAATTGCAGTGGCTCGCGGCTGGCGTGGGGTGCAGCGGGGCGGGTGTGCAACACCGGACCGCAATAGGACAGACGGGCCACGCCCGTGCGGTTGAGCAAATGGGCGTCAATGCGCGCCACCTGCGGCGTGCTGTCGGCGCGCAGGCCCATCATGCGGCCCGAAATCTGGTCTACCAGTTTGAAGGTTTGCAGGTCCAGGGCTTCGCCTGTTCCCGTCAACAAGGACTCCAGGTGTTCGAGCAGCGGCGGCATGACGAGTTCATAGCCATAGCAGCGCGCCATGTCCAGCAAATTGCGTCGGATTTCTTCGATGTGGCGCGCCTCGGACGGCAGCACATCGGCAATATGATCCGGAAGGACCCAAGCGGACATGGAATAGGGGCTTTGTTAAAACGGCGAGTTTACCGGGCTGGCCACCGGTAGATCGTGTCGCGTCGTGGCAGCGCCCGAGAAACCGGGCACGGCCTGGTGGTGCTTATTTCTTAGGGCCGCCGACAGCAGCGCCGTTACCCCGGAAAATTTTGAAAAACTCGCTGGATGAGGGATCGAGCACCATCACGTCGCTCTTGTTGGCGAAACTGCTTTTGTAGGCCTCCAAGCTGCGGTAAAACTGGGCAAATTGCGGGTCGCGGTTAAAAGCGTCTGCATAGATTCGCGCGGCTTCGGCGTCGCCCTCGCCTTTGATTTTTTGCGCATCACGGTAGGCATTGGCAATCGTTACCTCGCGCTGGCGGTCGGCGTCGGCGCGGATTTTTTCACCCTCGGCTGCGCCGGTGGAACGCAGCTCATTGGCCACGCGCTTGCGCTCGGCCTCCATGCGGCGGTAGACCGACTCGGTAATCGCCTCCACATAGTCCACGCGGGTGATGCGCACGTCCACCACGTCCACACCCCAGGGTTTGGCACCGCGTACCTTGGCCAGCACTTCAGTTTTGACATCGGCCATCAGCGCGTCGCGCTTCAAAGACAGCAATTCTTTAACGGTGCGCTTGTTGATGGCTTCTTGAAAGGCGTTGCGCACCACGCGGTTGAGCTGGCTGGCGCCTGCGCCTTCGTTCAGGCCCACGTTGCGGATGTAGTCTGAAGGCTCAGAAATGCGCCAGCGCACAAACCAATCGATCACCACGCGCTGCTTTTCGGCGGTAAGCATGGGCTCGGCGTCCGAGCTGTCCAGCGTCAGCAAACGTTTGTCGATGTAGGAAACGTTTTGAAACGGCGGCGGCAGCTTCCAGTTCAGACCAGGCTCGGTGATGACTTCCTTGATTTGCCCCAGGGCATACACCACGCCAAACTGGCGCTGGTCCACCACAAACAAAGTAGAACTGGCCAGCACCAACAGCACCAGCAACGACGATAAAACCAATCCGATACGGTTCATAGTGATCTCCTAGCGTGCATCGCGCTCACGGGTGCGGGCCGCATCCCGGCTTCGGGCTTCGGTACTGGGCGCGGCAGGCGTGGTAGTAGTTGTTGGTGGCGCAGCCACTGGCGCCGCTGCAGGTGCAGGCTCCCCAGTTGCACCCAGTTGCAAAATTTTCTCAAGCGGCAGGTTCAGCAAGGTCGCACCTTGGCGCGAGTCGATGAGGACCTTGGTCACGTTGGTAAAAATCTGCTGCATGGTGTCCAGGTACATGCGGTCTCGGGTGACTTGGGGCGCCTTCTGGTATTCGTTGTACACCAAGCGAAAGCGCTGCGCGTCACCCTGCGCCTGGGCGACCACGCGGGCTTTGTAAGCGTCGGCCTCTTCTTTAAGGCGCGAGGCGGATCCGACCGCGCGGGGGATGACGTCGTTGGCATAGGCCTGGGCCTCATTCTTGGTTCGCTCACGCTCCTGGCCGGCTTTGAGCACATCGTCAAACGAAGCCTGTACCTGCTCGGGCGGGCGCACACCGCCTTGCTGCAAGTTGATACCCACCACTTCAATCCCGACTTTGTAGCGGTCCAGTATTTCTTGCATCATGGCCCGCACTTTGGGGCCGATCTGGTCGCGGTCTTCGGACAAAGCAGCGTCCATATTCATCTTGCCCAGCACCTCGCGCACCGAAGTTTCAGCCGCCTGCACCACGGCGTCGGTCGGGTTTTTGCTCTCAAACAAGAACGCCCGCGCGTCGTTCAGGCGGTACTGGACGGCAAACTTGATGTCCAGAATGTTTTCGTCTTGCGTCAGCATGGCCGATTCGCGCAGGCCGGTGGCCTTGAGCACGTTGTCGCGGCCCACATCGACCGAGCGGATTTGGGTCACAAACACCAGCTCGTGGCGTTGTATCGGGTAGGGTAGGCGCCAGTTGAAACCGGCGTTTACCGTGGCCTTGTAGCGGCCGAACTGGGTAATCACCGCCTGCTGGCCCTCTTGCACAATAAAAAAACCGGTTCCCAGCCAGACCAAAAACACCAATGCCAAGATCACGCCCACGCCAATACCGGCGTTTTTGAAATCTGGAATGAATCCTCCGGGTCCACGGCCCTGGGGGCCGCTAGGCCTTTTGCTGCCGCCCATCCACGCATTGAGCTTGCGATTGAAATCGCGCCAGAGTGCATCCAAGTCTGGTGGCCCCGATTGCGCACCAGGGCGCGCGCTGGGGCGCGGTTTTTCTTCCTCGCGGGGTGGGCTGTCTTTGGGCTCAGGGTTTGATTCGGGCTTGGCTTGCCCGGTGGATTCGGGCTTGGCATCGTCGCCACGGCCCCAGCGGCTGTCGTTGAGGTTGAACATGCCCCCAAAGCGTCCGGCCAATGCGCCAAGATTGAAGTTAGGAATAGAAAATTTCATGGTCATAGCTTTCGCACACGTTGCCCGATTGTCCACATTTACGATTCAGCCTCAGGGGTGGCAGGGTGATCTACGCCACGCGCCACCGCATCACGCGCCACGATGGACGCCAATTCGGAACGCAAGCTGGCAATGCCGGTTCCCATGCGGGCACTGACAAAGAGGCGTGGCGTTTGCACGCCGTCGATCTCAAAAAAGTCCCGCTCCTGCATTGGCATATTGGAAGCGTCCATGGCGTCCACTTTGTTAAACACCAGCAACTGGGGGATGTCCTGCGCGCCGATCTCCTTGAGCACCTGCTGCACCTGACGAATCTGCAGGCCGTGGTCCGGGTTGGACGCGTCGACCACGTGCACAAGCAAGTCGGCATCAATGGCTTCTTGCAAGGTCGCCTGAAATGCATCGATCAGGCCATGGGGAAGGTCCCGGATAAAGCCCACGGTGTCTGACAGCGACACCGACCGCCGCGCCTCGCCCAAATACAACTGGCGCGTAGTGGTGTCCAGCGTGGCAAACAGCTGGTCTGCGGCATAGGCGCGGGCCTTGACCAAGGCATTGAACAAGGTGGACTTGCCCGCGTTGGTGTAGCCGATCAGCGAGATATTGAAGGCGCCACGCCGGTCACGCTGCTTGCGTTGGGTGAGGTGCTGGCGCTTGACTTTTTGCAGCTGCTCTTTGGTGCGCTTGATGGTGGTGGCAATCATGCGCCGGTCCAGCTCAATCTGCGTCTCTCCGGGGCCGCCGCGCGTGCCAATGCCGCCACGTTGGCGCTCCAGATGCGACCAGCGCCGCACCAGGCGCGTGCTCAGGTACTGCAGGCGCGCCAACTCCACTTGCAACTTGCCCTCATGACTGCGCGCGCGCTGGGCAAAAATTTCGAGGATCAGAAACGTGCGGTCGTTGACAGGCAGCTCCAGGCGCCGCTCCAGATTGCGCTGCTGACCGGGGCTGAGGCTTTGGTCAAACAGAATTTCTTCGGCGCCATGCTGCTGCGCCAGCAATTTGATTTCATCGGCCTTGCCGGTACCGACGAACAAGGCGGCGTCCGGGGCGCGCCGCTTGCAGGTGATAGATGCCACAGGCTCCATGCCTGCCGTTTGTGCCAGCAAACCCAACTCTTGCAAGTCGCCATCAAAATTCGGCAATCCCAAATCCACACCGACCAATATGGTTCGTGGAGCCGTGGTGAGGTCGGTGGAATTCAAATGGTGGAGATAGTTGAAAGAGCAGACGCTTCGCGGTCCCGCAAAGACAAGGACTTAAGGCGCGGGGGCCTCATCGTCCGCAACGGCTGCAGCCAAATTAACAGCACGCCCCGGCACAATGGTCGAAATCGCATGCTTGTAAACCATCTGGGTTACCGTGTTGCGCAAGAGCACCACGTACTGGTCAAAAGACTCAATTTGACCTTGGAGTTTGATGCCGTTGACCAAATACACCGAGACGGGAATGTGCTCGCGGCGCAAGGCGTTCAGAAAAGGGTCTTGCAGGAGCTGGCTTTTGTTGTTCACGATATTCTCCGTGTTGGAAAGTTAGGGCAAGGGAAGATACCACACTGGCAAGGGGCTTCTTGTGCGCTGGCACCACAGAAAAGTTTGAACTTTCTGCCTGACTTGCATGATGGCGCGTAGCGCCTGGCATCAGAAAAGTTGTTTCACGCGCCGGCAGCGCTCAATCCTTGTCCGCATAGGGGTTGGCTGACGACTTCATCTGAATCAGCAAGGGCGTACCGACCAGGTCAAATTCCTTGCGGAAACGCCCTTCCAAAAACCGCTTGTAGGCGTCGGTCACATGTTCGAGCGAGTTGCCGTGGACAATGATGATGGGCGGGTTCATGCCGCCCTGGTGGGCGTAGCGCAGTTTGGGGCGGTACATGCCGGTTTTCTTGGGCGTTTGGAACTGCACGGCTTCTAGCAGCAGGCGTGTCAGCACGGGCGTGGGCATTTTGCAATTGGCAGAGCGGTGCGCCTGCGCAATCGAATCCCACACCGGACCCAGCCCCTGGCGTTTGGTGGCGGATATGAAATGCACGGCGGCAAACTTCAAAAAACCCAGCCGCGTTTCCAGCGAACGTTTGACCAGCTCCCGCTGGTATTCATCCACCGCATCCCACTTATTAACAGCCACCACCACCGCACGCCCCGATTCGAGCACATAGCCCGCAATATGCGCGTCCTGGTCGGTCACGCCCTGGATGGCGTCAATCAGCAGCAAAACCACGTTCGCCGACTCAATGGCCTGCAAGGTTTTGACGACCGAGAACTTCTCAATCGCCTCAAACACCTTGCCTTTGCGCCGCAGCCCTGCGGTGTCAATCAGTTCAAACTTTTGCCCGCCGCGCTCAAAGGGCACTGAAATCGCGTCCCGCGTCGTGCCCGGCAGGTCAAACGCCACCAGGCGCTCTTCGCCCAGCCAGGTGTTGATCAAGGTGGACTTGCCCACATTGGGCCGGCCCGCCACCGCCAGCTTGATGCTGCTGGGGTCGCCGGCTTCTTCCGCTTGCGCCATGGCCAGCGCCAGAGGTTCAAGCACTCGGTCGATCAAGGGGCGTATGCCCTGGCCGTGGGCAGCGCTGATGGGAATGACTGCGCCCAGGCCCAGTTCAAAAAACTCGGTGAAGTGCACGCCCTCGGTCATGCCCTCGGCCTTGTTGGCCACCACCACTGCCGATTTGCCCAAGCGGCGCAGGTACTTGGCAATTTCATGGTCTTGTGCGGACACACCACCGCGCGCGTCCACCACAAACAGCACCACGTCGGCTTCGGCCACGGCTTGGCGGGTTTGCTTGGCCATTTCTTTGTAGATGCCGCTATCCGCGTCGGGCTCAAAGCCACCCGTGTCCACCACGATGTACTCGTGTTTGCCGTGCTTGGCGTTGCCATAGTGGCGGTCGCGCGTGAGGCCGGCGTAGTCGGCAACAATGGCGTCGCGGGTTTTGGTCAGGCGGTTGAACAGGGTCGATTTGCCCACATTGGGTCTACCGACCAGGGCGATGACAGGTTTCATGGAGGTTTTAGCCTAATTATTCAGGCCGAAACCCAATCACCGCGCCGCGCGTTGTGACCGCGACCAAGGTTTCATCCACCCAGACGGGCGCCAAGGCAATGGCAGACCCATCGCTGGGAACGCGGGCGAGCAAAGTCCCATCTTGAGGGGAAATAAAGTGCAGGAATCCCTCAAAGTCGCCAACGACGACCGAGCCCGCCACAAAAACCGGGCTGGACAAGCCCCGAAAGCGGAGTTTTTCGCTGCTCCAGAGCTTTTCGCCGTCGCTTTTGCGCCAAGCGATTAGCTTGCCATCGGCCTCCGCGCCGAACATGGTGCTCTCGTTGCCCGCGATGCCACTGGAGCCAGAGGCCGTTTTGGTCCACAAGGTGCGCCCGACTTGAGCGTCCACACAGGCCACGGCCGACTGGAAGGCGCGCAAACACAAGGTGTCGCCCACCCGGCTGACGCCAGACACTAAGTCCACCAGACGTTCCACTTCATTGACCCCGCGCCCTACTGCGACCGAGGCGTCCCAGCGGGTCGCACCATTTTGCGGATTCAAACCCAGCAAGCGGCCGCTTTGACCACTCACCAAGGTGTCGCCCACCGCCATCAATATTCCGGGCTGGCCCAGCACCAGCGCGTCGCCAGACCGCTTTTGCACCCACAAGCTGCGACCGGTGGAGGCGTCAAACGCCGACACCGTGCGGTCGGCGGACTGAATGAAAACGCGGCCTCCCGCTACCAAGGGCGGTGTCAGCGTCAGGGAGGGCATTTTTTGTCGCCACACCTCTTTACCCGCGCGCAGGGCGATGAGCTGGTTTTCGCGGCTAACCACGGCCGCCGTCTCACCGTCGCTGCCCACGCCGGCGCTGAGCGCCGTGGCCAGGCTGGCACGCCAGATCTCCTTGCCGCTGCGCGCCTCAAAGGCCGCAACATCGCCTTGGGTGGAGGCGACCAGCACCTGAGAACGTAGCACATGCGCTTGCAGTGGAAGGCCTGTGGCACCCACATTGGCGCGCCACTGCTCCGTCACCTTGACCAGCGAGGGGGCGGGCTCCAGCGCGGTGGGCTTGGGTTTGTCCTTGCTGGCGCAGGCCTGCAAGAGAAGCACCAAAGCGAGCGCCAGGCCACCGTGAACCATGGGCAAGAACCGCTGGCGAGCGCGCATCAACGCTCCCCGTCCGTTGTTTTTTGCGCGGCGTCTTTGGCAGGCTCCGGCTCCACACCCAGGGCGTTGAGCTTCACACGGACCAGGCGGCGGTATTCGGAACGCTCGTCCATTTTTTTGTAGGCGGCAAGGTAGGCTTCCTTGGCGGGGTCGCGCTGGCCTTGCAACAGCAACAAATCGCCCTTGCGATCGGCGACCAAGGGGGCAAACGCATCAGGCTTCACTGCATCAAGCGCTTTTTGTGCCTCGGGATATTGCTTGGCGTCTAAATAAAGATTAGCTAAGCGCAGTTGGGCAATCGCCGCGTAGGCCTCGTCACCGGCTTTGTCGGCCACCCATTGCAAAGCGGCTTTTGCCACTTCAGGTTTGTCAGAGTCTGTGGCCATTTTTGCCAAGGCCAGGCCCGCTTGGTGGGTGTAGCTCGCACGCGGGTAGCGCTCTTTCATGTCGTTGAAGGTGCGCTCGGTCTTTTCGAGGCTGCCACTGGCAAGCGAGCGGTTCATTTCGTCGAACATGGCGGACGCCTGTGCGGCCTGGCTGCGCTGCCAGTAATGGTAGCCATTCCAGCCAGAGAGACTGAGCAAAACTACGACCAGCACTGCGCTGATCAGCTGGCCATATCTGCTCCAGAAATGCTTGAGTTCGTCGAGCTGTTCTTGTTCTTCGAGGTCGAGTTGATTTGCCATGTTCGTATTGGTTTAAGGGGCGGATTGTAGGCTCGGGGCCCAATCGGACCATTGATCAAGTGCCAGCGTGCGTTGCGCCGCCGCCGGGTCGCGCAAGGCTTTGACGGTAACGCAGCCCTGCGCCAGCTCGTCGGCGCCAAACACCAGGGCGTAGCGTGCGCCGGAGGCGTCGGCTTTTTTAAACTGGGACTTCATACTAGCCATGCCCGACTCGCCGCTGGCGTGCATGAGCGCCGACACCCCAGCGCTACGCAAACATTGCAGACAAGCCGCGGCCTGGGGCAAGGCCGACACATCGGGAATGACCGCGTAAACGTCGAGCACCGGCATGGCAAGCACGTCTTCTTGCGCGCGCAGCAGCTCCAGCACCCGCTCTATGCCCATGGCCCATCCCACGGCGGGCGCGGGTTTGCCACCAATTTGTTCGATCAAATAGTCGTAGCGCCCGCCGCCGCAAATCGTGCCTTGCGATCCCAATTGCGTGGTCACAAACTCAAACACCGTGAGGTTGTAGTAATCCATGCCGCGCACCAGGCGCGGGTTCATGGAATAGGGCACGCGGTTGGCGTCCAGAATAGCCAGCACCGTGTCCAAGTGCGCCTTGGAATCCTCGCCCAGAAAGTCCATGAGCTTCGGTGCGGCCTCAATCAGCTCCTGCATCGCGGGGTTTTTGCTGTCGAGCAGGCGCAGTGGGTTCAAGTGCAGGCGTCGGCGCGATTCGGGGTCCAGCACATCGGCGTGCGCTTCAAAATGGGCAATCAGCGCAGCGCGGTGCAAATTGCGCTCAGCGGGCTGGCCCAGGCTGTTGATTTGCAGCTCCACGCCGCCAATGCCCAGTTCCTGCCACAGCGCGTGCGCCATCAGAATCAGCTCCGCGTCCACCTCCGGCCCGCCAAAGCCCAGCGCCTCTGCACCCACCTGGTGAAACTGCCGGTAGCGCCCACGCTGGGGCCGCTCGTGGCGGAACATGGGGCCAAAGTAATACAGGCGTTTGCCGCCGTTGTAGAGCAGCGTGTGTTCGACCACGGCGCGCACCACGCCAGCGGTGTTCTCAGGCCGCAAGGTGAGCCGTTCGCCATTGAGCCGGTCCTCAAAGGAGTACATCTCTTTCTCGACAATGTCGGTTACCTCGCCCAAGCCGCGCACGAACAAGGCGGTGGGCTCGACGATGGGCGTGCGGATGTTCTCGTAGGCATAGCGGCGCATCAGCGCGCGCACGCGTTCTTCCAGCGCCTCCCAACGGGCCGAGTCGGGCGGCAGTATGTCGTTCATGCCCTTGACGGCCATGAGTTTTTCCGCCTTGCGTGGCGTGTTTGCTTCTGTCATATGCGGGGTCAGGTGGGCGATTGCGTTGCCGCTGCGCCAAAACGCTGTTGGATGTAGTTCTCGACCACCGCCTGAAAGTCGGCGGCAATGGCGTCGCCGCGCAAGGTCATGCGCTTCTCGCCGTCAATAAACACGGGCGCGGCCGGGGCCTCTCCGGTGCCGGGCAGGCTGATGCCAATGTCTGCGTGCTTGCTTTCGCCGGGGCCGTTGACGATGCAGCCCATGACCGCCACCTTCAAACCCTCCACGCCGGGGTACCGCTTGCGCCACACCGGCATTTGCTCGCGCAGAAAATTGTCGATCTGCTGCGTCAGCTCCTGGAACGTGGTGCTGGTGGTGCGCCCACAGCCCGGACACGCGGTCACGCTGGGCACAAAAGAGCGCAGGCCCAGGGCCTGCAAAATCTCGGCTGCGACCACCACTTCTTGGTTGCGCGACTCACCAGGCGCCGGCGTGAGCGAGACGCGAATCGTGTCGCCAATGCCCTCTTGCAGCAGCACCGCCAGCGCCGCGCTAGAGGCTACCGTGCCCTTGGTGCCCATGCCAGCTTCGGTCAGGCCCAGATGCAAGGGATAGCGGGTGGTGCGGCCCAGTTCGCGGTACACCGCAATCAGGTCTTGCACGCCGCTGACCTTGCAGGAAATAATGATTTGGCTGGCCTGCATGCCCATGGACTGCGCCAATTCGGCCGAGCCCACGGCCGAACTGATCAGCGCCTGGTACATCACCTGCTTCACACCCAGCGGCTCGGCCAACTGGGCGTTGGCGTCCATCAGACTGGCGAGCAGCTCTTGGTCCAGGCTGCCCCAGTTCACGCCGATACGCACCGGTTTGTCCCAGCGCAGCGCGGCTTCGATCATTTGGCCAAACTGCCGGTCTTTTTTGTCGCCCTTGCCCACATTGCCGGGGTTGATGCGGTATTTGGACAGAGCCTGCGCGCAGTCGGGAAAGTCGGTGAGCAGGCGGTGGCCGTTGAAGTGGAAATCTCCCACCAGCGGCACCGACACGCCCATGCGGTCCAGCTGCTCGCGGATGTAGGGCACGGCTTGCGCCGCCTCGGGCGTGTTGACCGTAATACGCACCATCTCCGAGCCCGCGAGCGCCAATTCCTTCACTTGGATGGAAGTGCCAACTGCATCGACCGTGTCGGTGTTGGTCATGGACTGGATGCGCACCGGCGCGCCGCCGCCAACGGTGACGATGTTGCTGCCCCAGGCCACCCGGGCCTGCAGACCTTGGCGCGCCGCGCTGCCGTTGGAATTGAACTGTGTGGGGTCTTGCATCATTGCACCTTGAATCTTGCTACGTGGCCTGTGGAAGAGGGCTCAAGCACCAAAGGCTGACCGCGCACCTCCACCTCAGTATGGTCGGCCCGCCCCACGACGACAAAAAGCGGCGTCTCTCCGCTGGCGCTTGCCACATCCCCAGACGCCAAGGTTCGGCGCAACAACACATCGCCCTTGGCGTCGGTGACTTCGATCCAGCTTTCGCCTGTGGCTTTGAAACGCAGCAAAGGCCGGGGCAAGACGACGGCTTCTGGTGCCGCAGGGCTGGGCCTGGATGCGCCGTCGCTTGCGCCTTTGGCCTGCATGCTTTGGGGAAGGCCCGCATCAGCACTGGGCAATGGCGCCTCTGGCGCAGAGCCATCAACCTCCGACGACGACCGCGTGTCCGTGGGCCCCGCGTCGGGCGGCATCACAGGGTCTGGCGGTGAAATTGCGGCTGGGCTGGACCCCTCCCCGCTGGCCTGGTCCACAAACCGGGCAAACTCGGATTGCAGTGGGGCGCCAAAAAACAAGACCAACAGCACCAGCGCTGCCAGCCCCACACCAAGGGCGACCAGCTTGCTCGGCATCCCCGCAGATCCAGAAGTACCGCGCAGGTTGAATACGCTGCGGTCGTAAAAACTGACCGCCGTGTCCGCGCTCGGCGGCACCAAAGCCGTCTGCTGGGCTTTGGGCATGAGGCCCAGAACGATGGCGGGGTCCAGCTGCACTTGGCGACACACGGTGGCCGCGACGGCACGCACCACATTGGCATCGGGCCAGTTCTCAAGCCGGTCTTCTTCTAGCGCAATCAGGCGCGGAACAGGAACTTTGACCCTTGCGGAAAGCTCCTCTATCGACATTCCCGACGCTTTGCGCGCCGTATGCAGCATCTGCCCCGCCGTGCGTACAGAGCCATGCGCCGACAATGAGTTTTCCCCCTGGTCGCTGGAGCGCACCAAGGGCTTTGCGTCCTGCTCTGCATCATTCATTGAACGACCGCCTTTCCATCCACAGCGACTCTCGGGACGAGGGGAAGCGCTGGCGCAGAGTGCGCTCCAAGACCTGCAGCGACTGCGCATCGCCCAGTTTATGCGCCACCTTGGCGCCCAACCACAGCGACTCCGCATTGGCCAAATCAGAGCTATTGAGTCGCGCCAAATACCGCTGCGCCTGAGCCCATTCGCCACGCTTGTAAAACTGCGCGCCCAAGTTGTAAGCCACCACCGGGTTGCCAGGGTCCACCTGGTAGGCCTTGAGCAAGCTGGCCTCGGCTGCGTCAAGCTGGCCCGCCTTGGCCTGGCACAAGCCCTGAATCATCCATGTCTTGGCGCGGTCCTCATAGGCCGGATTGGCCAGCGCCGCGCCGAACATATCGCCCGCTGCGGCCATACGCCCTTGCTGGCACAAAAGCAGGCCATAGTTGTGTTGCACGTCGGCGGCCTTGGGGTTGAGCGCCAGCGCCTGGCGAAAACTGTCTTCGGCCAGCGACAGTTCGTTGAGCCGCATGTAAATCAAACCCCGCAGGCTGTGCGCCTCGTACAAACTTGAGTCCACAGCGATCGACTGCTTGATTTCGTCCAGCGCGATCGTGGTCTTTCCCTCGTTGAAATAATTGAGCCCAAGTTCTAGCCGAATACGCGCGCGTTTGCGGCTTTCGGTCTCGTCCGAGGCGGTCACCAAATCAGATTTGTCAGACCGTGTTGGTGCGCCACTGCAAGCCACCAGGCCCAGCAAAGCGGCGATAGTCAACCAGCGCAAGGCCAGCCCCGCATGGCCTATGCAATCGAGCAACAAGCGCCCACGGCGCAATGGCTGAACGGCCATGTCAATGCACCTCAGCGACCAGGGCGGACGCGATGGGCAAACGCTTCTCAGCGCTGCGCTGCTTGTGCATGCGCACCACCACGCCAGTGCGGTCTTGCACGTCACCGGCCAACTGGCCGCAGGCGGCGGCAATGTCGTCACCGCGCGTCTTGCGCACCGTGGTGACCACGCCCGCGCGGCTCAACACATCCGAAAAGGCCTGCACCCGCGCCGCCGACGAACGCATCAGGCCCGAGGCCGCAAACGGGTTGAAGGGAATTAAATTGACCTTGCACCAGTTCAGATTGCCACCGGATGTGCGCAACAGCTCAACCAGCTGGGCCGCCAGCGCCGGCGTGTCGTTGACGCCGTCGAGCATGCAGTACTCAAAGGTAATGAAGTCGCGCGGCGCCACTGCCAGGTAGCGCACGCAAGCCCCCATCAGCTCGGCAATCGGGTATTTTTTGTTCAGCGGCACCAGGCTTTCGCGCAAGGCATCGGTGGGCGCATGCAAAGAGACGGCCAGCGCCACCGGGCAGTCCTGGCCCAGGCGGTCCACCATGGGCACCATGCCCGAGGTGGATACCGTGACGCGGCGGCGCGACAGGCCGTAGGCGTGGTCGTCAAGCATCACCTTGAGCGCGGGCACCAGTTCGGCATAGTTTTGCAGCGGCTCGCCCATGCCCATCATCACCACGTTGGAGATGATGCGTTCATCGCGCCCCAGGTGCTTGCGCAAAAAGTGCTCGGCAAACCAGAGTTGCGAGACGATCTCGCCCGCCGTCAAATTGCGGCTAAAGCCTTGGTGTCCGGTGCTGCAAAAGCGGCAGCCCACGGCGCAGCCGGCCTGGGACGAAATGCACAGGGTGCCACGGTCAGATTCGGGGATAAAAACGGCTTCTACCGCGTCACCCGCACCCACGTCAAACAGCCACTTGATGCTGCCGTCGCTGGATGCGTGCTGAGAAACCACGGGAAGCGGAGCAACCATGGCACAGGTCTTGAGCTTTTCGCGCAAAGACTTGGCCAGGTCGGTCATGGCGTCAAAGTCGGACGCGCCTTTTTGGTGGATCCAGCGAAACAGCTGGACCGCGCGGAAACGCTTCTCGCCTAGACGCTCACAAAAAAGGGCCAAGCCCTCGAGGTCATAGTCGAGAAGATTGGCCGCCATGGTGCGAGTTAACGGGAGTAGACATTCAGGCCGGCAAAGAAGAAAGCAATTTCGACTGCAGCGGTCTCAGCGGCGTCGGAGCCGTGGACGGCGTTGGCGTCGATGCTGTCAGCAAAATCTGCACGGATGGTGCCGGGGGCGGCTTTCTTGGGGTCGGTGGCGCCCATCAGATCGCGGTGGGTCAGGATGGCGTTTTCGCCTTCCAAGGCCTGGATCATCACGGGGCCGGAGATCATGAAATCGACCAGGTCTTTGAAGAAGGGGCGGGCTTTGTGCACCGCGTAAAAGGCTTCGGCTTCGCCGCGCGACAAGTGGGCCATGCGCGCTGCCACGACTTTGAGGCCAGCACCTTCAAAACGGGCGTAGATTTGACCAATCACGTTTTTGGCCACTGCGTCGGGCTTGATGATGGAGAGTGTGCGTTCGATAGCCATGGTGGTACTTCAACCTTCGTAATGAATGATTCGCCACCCTGCGTGGCAAAGCATGCGAGTTTAGCAGTTAGCCCTAGCGGCTGCGCCCCGTGCGGCGCGGGCCACCGGGGCCGCTGCGCTGGCGCTGCGCCTCTTGTTTTCGCTGGCGTGACAAGCTGTCGGCGCCGATATAGCCCACCGATGTTTTCAGGGGATCGGGCTGGGCTGCGCCACCACCTGCTTTGCCGACCGGTGATGGGGCGCCACTGCGCCCAGCGCCCGGCCCGCGACCTGCGCCCGCGCGTTGGGCGCCGCGCGGTGCGGGTGGCCCGCCACGGCGCTTGCCGGGGCCTCGGGGAGCGGGACGGCCTGCGCCATCGGCCACTCGCACGCGCTCTACGCCGTCGTTGCCAGCACCCGCGCTGCCTGCGGCTTGTACCAAAGCGGCGATGTCAGCCTCGTCCAGCTCCATCCAGGCGCCGCGCTTGAGGCCGCGCGGCAGCAGCATGGCGCCGTAGCGAATGCGAATCAGGCGGCTCACCGCGTGGCCCACGGCTTCGAGCATGCGGCGCACTTCGCGGTTGCGGCCTTCCGAGATGCTGACGCGGTACCAGCAATTGCTGCCCTCGCCGCCGCCCGCCTCAATGGAGCCGAACTGCGCAATGCCGTCGTCGAGTTTGACGCCGTCGAGCAGCATCTGCTTTTCTTCCTTGCTGAGCGACCCCAGCACCCGTACTGCGTATTCGCGCACCAGGCCAAAGCGGGGATGCATCAAATTGTTGGCCAATTCGCCGGAGCTGGTAAACAGCAACAGGCCTTCGGTATTGAGGTCCAAGCGCCCGACCGACTGCCACTTGCCCTGGTTGAGCTTGGGCAGGCGGCGAAACACCGTGGGGCGGTTTTGCGGATCGTCATGGGTGACGACCTCGCCCACCGGCTTGTGGTAAGCGATGACGCGCGGCGGCGGCGGATCGATGCGAAAGCGGATGGGTTTGCCATTGACCTTGATGTGGTCGCCAAACTGGATGCGCTGGCCGATGTGGGCCGGCTCGTTGTTGACCGAAATGCGGCCTTCGAGAATCAGCTGCTCCATCTCCAGGCGAGAGCCCATGCCGGCTTGGGCCAAGATTTTGTGCAGCTTGGGCGTCTCGGCCATGGGCGTCAGGATGCGCTTGGGCGGGGTGACCTCTAGGGCCGCGTCTTGCGCATCAAACGCGCCCGAGACGACCTGGTCAAACAGGCTAGCGTCTTCGCTGCGCACTACGTCAGAGGGAGCCGCAAGCTCCTGCGCCGCCAAGTTTGAATGGGGCGTCGCCTGGGTCGGTGGCGTTGCCGTGGGCGTTTGGGGCGTTTGGCCCGGAGTGTCGGTGTCGTTCATAAGGTATTTGGCGCGCTGGGGCTGTCAAAAATGTCAGGATAAGCCTCTGAGGCTGCGTTTTCGTCAGGGGCGCGTGGTGCGGTCGCTGGAAAGTGCGCGAGCGCATCGGGCACGTCAGGCGCGTCCAATGCCCGCTCAGGCGCTACGGCGTCTTCGAGCAGGCCGGTCAGGGCGTCCACATCGCCACCGCTGCGCTGCCCACCCACCAGGTCCAACTGGGGCAACTGGCTCAGGCTTTGCAAGCCCAGGTCGTCCAGAAACTGGCGCGTGGTGGCAAACAAGGCTGGGCGCCCTGGCGCCTCGCGGTGGCCGATGACTTCAATCCAGCCCCGGTCTTCTAGCTGCTTGACGATTAATGAATTGATGGTGACGCCCCGGATATCTTCCATATCCCCCCGCGTGACCGGCTGGCGGTAGGCAATGATGGCCAGGGTTTCCAAGGTGGCGCGGGTGTAGCGCGGGGGCTTTTCCGGGTGCAGGCGGTCCAAGAATTCGCGCATCTCGGGCCGGCTTTGAAAGCGCCAGCCGCTGGCCACGTTGACCAGCTCTACACCACGACCAGTCCACTGGGCGCTCAGGTCGCTGAGCATTTGCTTCAAGGTGTCGCTGCCAATCTCGTCCCGAAACAGCGCGCGCATGTCGCGCAGCGGCAAGGGCTGCTGGGCGCATAGCAAGGCAGTTTCCAAGACACGCGTGGCTTGTGCGGTGTTGATCATGCAAACGTTTCCGGGCGAGGGGCTCGCCAATGGGGGTTGCGAATGGCGCGAGAGGTGCGGGTTGGACGGGCTAGCCCGGTGAGAGCCTAGCTGTATCCGAAGCAGCTAAAAAGGTCGCAAATCTTGGCGAAACTACACGCCGCGAACAGGCTTTAGAGCAAGGGCGCGATTGTAGCTGAGGCCCTGAAAATCCAGCAATTTCTGAAAATCGGGAGGTACCGGCGCCTCAAAGGCCAGCGGCTCACCCGTCATGGGGTGCACAAACGCCAGCCGAAAAGCGTGTAAGGCCTGGCGCGCCATGGCGTCGCTGGCGCTGCCGCCATACACCGTGTCGGCCACCAGCGGGTGGCCGATAGACGCCATGTGCACCCGAATCTGGTGCGTGCGACCGGTGTGGAGCACGCAGCGCACCAGGCAAGCGTCCACGGCGTTGTCCAGCAATATGAAGTCGGTTTGGGCCGTCTTGCCGGGTGATTTAAGCAAATCCACCACCGCCATGCGCGGGCGGTTGCGCGGGTCGCGGCCTATGGGCGCTTGCACCGTGACCGTGGCGGCTCCGCTCCAGGGCTTGTGGCCGACCGCCAAGTATTGGCGGCTGACGGTGCGCGCGGCAATGGCCTGCACCAGCGCATCCATGGCCAAGCGGCTGCGGGCAACCACCATCAGGCCACTGGTGTCTTTGTCCAGCCGGTGAACAATGCCCGCACGGGGCACCTCCGAAATTTTGGGGTCCAGCGCCAGCAGGCCGTTGAGCAGCGTGCCGCTCCAATTGCCAGGCGCCGGGTGCACCACCAAACCGGCGGGTTTGTTAATCACCATCAGGTGCGCGTCTTGGTAGACCACATCCAAATCTATCGCCTCGGGCTTGAAGGCCTGGCTTTGCGGCGTGGGCTGCAGCTCCAGCTGCAATGCGTCGCCCACCTTGACCTTGTGCGACTGCTTGGTGAGCACTTTGCCGTTGACCTGCGCCCAGCCCGCCTCCACCAGTTGCTGCAGGTAGCTGCGTGAGAACTCGGGGGCCAGCGGGGCCAGGGCGCGGTCCAGGCGCTCGCCGTGCAGGCTGAGGGAAACAGTGCCATGGCGAAGTTCGGACTCTTGCGCGAGGGCTTCGGCTTCGTCGAGACCCAGCACGTCTTCGCTGGCATCGTCGCGTTGGGGGTCGGTCGATATAATGGTTTTGCCCTGGTTCAAGAAAGATTGCATGCTATTGAGAGTCAAATTATCGGTCGTTTACGCGCTCGTGCTTCCCTTAGCGGCCGCGTTGATGGCGGGCTGCTCAACCCCCCAGGCGGACAAAACTGCGGGCATGAGCCCTGCGGCTCTTTACGAAGAGGCCCGGGACGAGATGAAATCGGCCCAATGGGACAAGGCCATTCCCCTGCTCGAAAAGCTTGAATCGCGGGCTGCGGGCACCCCTCTTGCGCAGCAGGCCCAAATTGACAAGGCCTACGCCCATGTCAAAGCCAACGAACCGGTGCTGGCGGTGGCCACCATTGAGCGATTTATGCGCCTGCACCCCTCAAGCCCCGCGCTGGACTATGCGCTCTACCTCAAAGGCTTGGCCAACTTCAACGAAAACCTTGGCATCTTCGGCAGCTTCACCGGGCAAGATTTGGCTGAACGGGACCAAAAGGCGTCCAAAGAGTCGTTTGAGGCTTTTCGTGAACTCTCGGTGCGCTTCCCCGACTCCCGCTACACGCCCGACGCCTTGCAGCGCATGGCCTATATCGTGCAGTCGCTTGCCAAATACGAAGTACACGTGGCCAAGTATTACTATAAGCGCGGCGCGTATGTGGCCGCCATCAACCGGGCGCAAACCGCAGTCACCGACTACCGCAATGTGCCCGCCGTGGAAGAAGCCTTGTTCGTGATCTACAAGTCCTACGACGCCCTGGGCATGGAGCAGTTGCGTGACGACGCCAAACGGGTTCTCAACGGCACCTACCCCGACTCCAAATTTTTGGCCAGTGGCGGGTTGGGCGAATCCGGTAGCTGGCTGAAGCTTTTCTAAAGCGTGCGCAGGTCTGAGAGCGCCTGCAGCCAGGCCGCCTCATCGATCAGGCGGCGCATAGGCGGCAAACCGGCGAGCAGCGGCTTGCCGTAGCCCATCTGGGTCAGCCGCACGTCGCACACCACCAGAATGCCCCGGTCTGTTTCGCTGCGAATCAGACGTCCGGCACCCTGCTTCAGTGCAATCGCGGCTTGTGGCAGGTGCAAATTTTTAAACGCATTGCCTCCGCTCGCCACCAAGGAAGCCGCCCGGGCCTGGACCAGCGGGTCGTCTGGCGGGGCGAAAGGCAGCTTGTCAATCACCAGCAGTTGCAAGGCGTCGCCTGCAATGTCTATGCCCTCCCAAAACGATGCGGTTGCCACCAGCACGCAGCCAGACTTACCGGCAACGGTGCTGGCGTTTACAAAGCGCTCTACCAGCTCCCGCTTGGGGGCCTGCCCCTGCACCAACACCTCCAGGGCCAAACCGTCGCTTGGCAAGTGCTGGCGCAGCAGCTCGGCAATCTTGCGCATGGCGCTTAGCGTGGTGGTCAGCACCATGGTGCGACCGCTGAGGGCGCGCGCACCTTGCAAGGTCAAGTCGGCCACCGCCGCGCTGTGGGCGGCGTCGTTCGGCTTGGGAAACTGCGCTGGCACATACACAGCCGCTTGGCTGGGATAGTCAAACGGGCTGGGCACCCGCAGCACCTGGGCGCCCTGGAGACCACAAGAATCGACAAACCAGCTGAGTTGCGCGTCGGTGCCCAGTGTTGCGGAGGTGAATATCCACGAACGGGGCTGGCTGCCGCTGGGCGCATCGGGGCGCGTCAGGGCGCGTATAGGGTCCGCAATGTTCAAGGGTGACTGGGACAGCTGCACCTGCGCGCCCACCTCCAGCCACCGCACTTCGCCTTCTGTCGCGGGGCTAGAGAAAATCTGCAAGCTGTCCCGCAAGCTGTCACAGCGCTGCGCCAGCACCGTGAATTCCGGGCCCAGCTCGGCCATGGCGCGCGCGGCGTCGCCCGCTGCCACCAAGGCCCGCGTGCAGCGCGCCACTGCATGCCGCCATTGCGCGCTGGGCACGCCTTGGGGCGTGGCCTCGACCCAAGACCGCAAGGGCTGCTGGCCTTGCGCCGAAAACACATCTTTGAGCGCCTGCGCGCCTTGGGCCAGATCGATTTGCAAGCCTAGCCAATCGGCCAAGCCGCGTGCCGAACCCTGGGCCAGCGCGGCCAGGTCGCGCCCCAAGGACAGCATTTGGCCCGTGCTCCACTGGCGGGCAAAAAAGTGCACGCCAATGTCGTTGAGCTGGTGGGCCTCGTCAAGCACCACGGTGGTAACGCTGGGCAAGAGTTCGGCCACGCCCGAGGCGCGCACGCCCAGGTCGGCAAAAAACAAATGGTGGTTGACCACCACCACATCGGCCCGCATGGCCTCTTGGCGCGCCAGATTGGTGTGGCAGTTGCGAATCTGCGGGCAGCCGCTGCCCAGGCAGTTATCGCGCGTGGACGTGACCAGCGGAATGATGCGGGACCGCTCATCCAACTCGGCCACTTCGGCAATATCGCCTGAGACGGTGGCCAAGGCCCAGTCTTCCACGCGGGCCAAGAGGCGCAGGTCGGCGGCGTCCAGGGTTTGCGTGGTGTGGCGGGCGCTTTGCAGGCGCTGGGTGCACAGGTAGCTGCTGCGCCCTTTGAGCAGCGCCACGCGCACCGGAAAGCCAAAGGCTGCCAGCAGGCGCGGAATGTCGCGCAAAAAAAGTTGCTCCTGCAAGGCCTTGGTGGCGGTAGAAAACAGCACTTTTTCACCGCCCAGCAGAGCCGGGACCACGTAGGCCAGGGTTTTACCCACACCCGTTCCAGCCTCCACCACCAGCACGCCACCGTCCTCTAGGGTGCGAGCCACGGCTAAGGCCATTTCGGTTTGGCCGGGGCGGCTGCGAAAGCCGGGCAAAGCGCGCGCCAGCACGCCCTCGGGTGAAAACGCGGCCTGCACCGCCGTGTGGAGGGTCACTGCCGGGGCACAGGCGGCGGCAAGGGCAATGCGCGTGGCGCCGACGCCGCGGACGCTGCCGCTTTGGCGCGCGCTTGTTCGCGCTCGGCCAGGCGGCGCTGTGCTTGCGCCTGCTTTTTCTCAAAAGCGGCTTGGTTGGCAGCGCGCTCTTGCTCGCTGGGGCCGGTTTGCTGTTTGGGGGGCTTGCTCGGGCTGGCGGGCTGCGCGGCGGGCGCCTGGGCGCCGCTGGCCGTGTCCGCGCTTGCCGCGTCCATGGGGGCGCCGCTGCGCAACGGCGTGGCCTTTGACGCATGCTCGCGCAGCTTGGCGTCGCGCTCGGCCTGCTTTTCACGCTGGGCTTTTTCAATGGCTTCGGCATCCATCGCCTGCAACTGCGCCTCGTGCGCTTCTTGCTTTTCCTTGAGACGCTGCAGCGCGTCTTGCCCGCGCTGCTGGCGGTCTGCGGCATCCAGCGCTGCCTCTTTGCGCTTGATGTCGGCCAGCATGGCGCGCCTGGAGCGTGCCACGTCGTTCAGGCAATCGCTGGTAAAAAAGCGCTCGTAGCAGGCGCGCTCGGCTGCGTCAAAGACCAGGTTTTGGCGTTCGCGCTCGGCGCTCAGCGCGCTGCGCTTCGCTTCGGGCGACTCCTTGACAGTTTGGGCCAGTAGCGCGGTGTGCGCGCCCAGCACGGCCAACAGCCACGCAAGGTAAAACCGGGCGCGCTTCATGTCAGGCGCGTATCCACGTCGCGGCGCTCCAGCGCCAAAAACTCGGCTGACTGCATCTCGTTGAGGCGCGAGACGGTGCGCGGAAACTCATGCGCCAGCGGGCCGCTGGTGTACAGCAGCTCGGGCGCCACTTCGGCAGACACCATGAGCTTGACGCGCCGGTCGTACAGCACGTCCACCAGCCAAGTAAAGCGCCGAGCCTCGGAGCTGCCGTTGGCCTGCATCTGCGGCACGTCGCTCAGCAGCACGGTGTGGAACTGGCTGGCGATTTCCAGGTAGTCGTTTTGCGAGCGCGGGCCGCCGCACAGCTCTTTAAAGTCAAACCACACCAGGCCGCCCGCGCGCCTGCGGGCTCGGATCTTGCGCGCCTCAATCTGCAGCACCGGCTCGCCGTCGGGGCATTCGGCCAGACTTTGAAAGGCCTCGGTCATGGCGGCGTCGGCGGCGGCGCCGTTGGGCACCTGGTACAAATCCAGCCGCTCTAGCGTGCGGCGGCGGTAATCCACGCCGTTGTCCACGTTGACGACGTCCATCTTTTGGTTGAGCAGTGCGATAGCGGGCAGCACCCGGTCGCGGTGCATGCCGCCGGGGTACAGATCATTGGGCTGGAAGTTGGAGGTGGTGACAAAGCCCACACCGTTGTCAAACAAGGCTTGCAGCAGGCGGTGCAAGATCATGGCGTCGGTGATGTCGGCCACGTGGAATTCGTCAAAGCAGATCAGCTTGTAGCGCTGCGCCATGCGCTGGCCGAGAACGTCCAGCGGGTTGACCGTGCCTTGCAGCTCGTGCAGCTCGCGGTGCACCTCGCGCATGAATTCGTGAAAGTGCAGCCGCGTTTTGCGTTGGATGGGCACGGCCTCAAAAAAGCAGTCCATCAAAAAGCTCTTGCCCCGCCCTACCCCGCCGTACATGTAAACGCCGCGCGGAATGGGCGGGCGGTTGATCAGCTTTTTGAGCTTGTTGGAGCGTTTGTCTTTGTAAGCGGCCCATTCAGTGGCACAACGCTCCAGGGCGGCCACGGCCCGCAGTTGCGCCGGGTCGCTGTGGTAGCCGCGGGTTTCAAGCTCTTTTTGGTAGTGTTCTAGTACGGTCATGCGGGCGGTATTGTGCCTTGCAGCGCCCTGGTGGCGCGGGCCCGCCCATCACCCCTTAAGCCGCCCCAGACCATGGCGCGCCTGCGGGCTAAGCAGGCTAAAGCCTGCTAGGAAAAAGCGCGTCCTTGGCTGCGAGAAACGCCACAATCGGCAGCCATGGGTAGGCCATCAGGTTACCCGCCTCCTTGAACACCGCACTTTCCACCGGCCCGCTGGCGCGGAAGCTGAACTCAGACCGCTTCAATGGCGCGCCGGACGTGGGTGCGTAACAAAACCACTGGTCGTGGCTATCGCGGACGCAGGTGCGCCCATCACTGCCGATCAATTCCACCTTGGTTCCAAAATCAGGATGGCCCACAATCACCCCAGTCACCCGCAAGCGCTCGCCCAGCAGCTCGCCCGCTGCGCTGCCTGATCCGCTGGCGGCTGGCCGCACCTCTTGCAAGTAGCCGTCAGTGAGGATGGGAAACACCAGGGGGTTTTTCTCTATCGTTTCGTTAAACAGCACGCCCACAGCCATAAATGCGATCACGCCAATCAAAGGCCACCGGCTCTCAAAATGCCGGTGGGCGTAGGCAAGGGCGTAGTACGCAAACGGAATGGCCCAGAAATAGGCGGTAAGCCCGTAGTTCATCGCACCGCTGGCCATAAACACAAACGACAGGTAGTAGGCGGTGGTGGCCAGTTTGGACGGGGACGGGGCCTTGGAAACGGGGGTCATGCTTGCACACTCCTTGGGGTTGATCGGAGCCAGTCGGGCTGGGCTGGGGCCAGGACAGCCGGGGCAAAGGGCGTTATTGGGACGCGGCGTCCATGGATTGTTTGCGCGCCTCAAGCTGCGCATTCGCCTGCTCAAGCTGCTGCTTGACTGCCTCCAACTGCTGCTGCGCCGCCTGCGCTTGTTGGACCTGCAGTTTGGCGGCGGCGGCAGCCGTGGCGGCGGTTTCCATGCCGCAGCCGTACAGGCTCAGCGCCAAGGAGAGTACCGCAAGCCGGACTTGCCATGGGCTGGTGGTGGTGGCAGTGGCGGTGACCATGGTTTTTGCGTCGGGGGTGCGTGGTTTGGTTTGCATGTTTTGGGCTCCTGAAAGCGGTCTGGGCGGTGGCTGAACTTTAGTGTGACAGTGCAGACTGACCACGGGCAAAAGCCGACATAGTCAATTTTTGGTAAAGCCCAATCGACAACGCAACTGGGTTGGCATCTTCGGGCAGGCCTTTGAAGGCACAGGCGGTGTTTACGGCTTTGCCTGGAAGGTGGTGGACTTTGGTCAGGGCCGGCGGCATGACCGAGAGATCGTAATTAGCGGGCAAGCAGGCGTCACCAAAGCGGGCGCGGGCGTCGCGCACGGCCTCTTCCCGAAAGGGGACCTTGGCGTAGTGAAGTGTGGCTGGCATGCGCGCGCCTTGCTCTGGGTGAAAGAACTTTCATCATCCGGGGGTGCTGCGCACTGTGTGAAAGTTGCTGGATTGCCAAACCATTATGCATTTGGCAATTCACCAGCCGCGCCACAGATGGGTCGCCGAGCGGCAGGCGAGCTAGCGCGGTCGGGTGGTTTCGCGCAGCACCAAGTAGGGCTCTACCCAGGCGGGCTCGGCGTCCAGTTTGACTCCTAATGCGCGCAGCAGTGCCTGGGCTGCGGCCAAGCCCAGTTCAAAAATGGGCTGGTGCACCGTGGTGATGGGGGGCGTCATGTACTGCGACTGGGGCAGGTCGTCAAAGCCTACCAATGAAAACTCGCCCGGCACGGCGCGCCCCAGGCGGTAGAGCGCCATGCGTGCGCCCCAGAGGGTTTGGTCGTTGGCGCAAAACACGGCAGTAAAGGGGATGCCGCTGTTAAGCAGCCTGAGCATGGCGGCTTCGCCACCGCCTTCTTGGTAGTCGCCCTCCACCATCAAGGCCGGGTTGACCGGCAACTGCGCCTGGCGACAGGCCTGGAAGAAGCCTTCGGTGCGGTCCAAAGCGTCGGGATGCGCGCGCGGCCCGGTAATGTAGGCGATGCTGGTGTGGCCCAGCTCGATCAGATGCTGGGTGGCCAAGAGCGCGCCGCGCACGTTGTCAAAGTCAAAGCCCTGGAGCTGGTGGCCGGTGATTTTTCGCCCAGTCACCACGATGGGCTGCACACGGGCAAAGTCGATCAGCTCGCTGTCGCGCAAATGGCCGCCCAGCACGGCGATGGCGTCCACCTTGCGGGCCATTAACAGGCGCATGCGTTCGGCCTCTTCGGTGGGACTCCAGTGGCCGGGGATGACCAGCGGGGCGTAGCCGCTGCCCTCTAAGCCGCGCTCAATGCCCTTGAGGGCGCGCGCGAAGTACAGGCTGTCAAAGTCTTGCGTCAGCACCCCTATGGTCATGGTGGAGCCACTGCGCAGGCTCTTGGCCGAAAAATTGGGGCGGAACTTGAGTTTGCTAATCGCGTCTTCCACCGCGCGCTTGCGTTCGGGGGACACATTGGCCGAGCCATTGATGATGCGCGACACCGTGCTAGGCGACACGCCGGCGAGACGGGCGACGTCAAACAGGGTGGGCGGATTCAAGCCCTCGGGCGCAGCGCCGGGCGGCGCGAACTCTGGCTTGGTGGGCGTGGTGGACATGGCGGCAGTAGGCGTTGGGTGGATCGGAGGGATGCAAGCGCACCGTGGCAAATCAGTCGATTCTTGGCATTCGTGGTATCGATTGCAAGTATTTTGATCCAGACAGGATTGTATGTTTTCTGGCGCTGGCAGTTTTGTCAACAAAAACGCTTCTATCCAAAATTTGAGAATCGATGAACGCCGTCCTCGATGTGCGCGTCAGGTTTGGATAAAATGCACTTTTTTAGTTGTTATATTTTAGTGAAAAAGATAATTTCAAAATTAAAAATCGTTATATTTAATTTATTTGGCTATTTTCGTCATTTTTTTAGAATTTTTATCCTATCGCGGTGCTTTGCCATTCGAAAAAAGATGGGTCTCAAAGGAAACGGCACTGAAAGATGCTGCGCATGACTCGGGCAACACGCCAACGATTTGCCTAAAATTTTCGATTATGAATTTACAGAGAATTAGGGTTTTTCCTAGTAAAAGCTCTTGGTTTTGGTCGTAAAATTTTCTGAAATCGATTTCACGATCAGGTTTCATACCCAGAAAACGGCCACACCAAACACCTTGGAAGCCGTGGAGTCAGCAGATACCAAACTAAGGAGACAAGACGATGCAGCGCAGCTTACGAACCCTCTTGGCGATAGCCACTCTGGCACTGGGCACGGCCGCGCATGCGGAAAAAGTGACCATCACCGTATCTTCCTTCCCCGACCTGGACCGGGGCGTGAAAGCAGCTATCCCCGGCTTTAAAAAGCTGTATCCCGATGTGGAAGTCAAGCTCTCCAGCATGGCCTACCCGGACCACCACACAGCCATGACGACCGCCCTGGCCACAGGCGCCAACTTGCCCGATGTGATGGGCATTGACATGGGCTTTATCGGCAAGTTCGCTGAGTCCGGCGGTCTGGAAGACCTGTCCAAAGCGCCGTACAACGCCACAGCCCAGGTATCAAAAATCGCCAAATTTGCCATACCGGCCGCCACCAACAGCAAAGGCGCATTGGCGGCGCTGCCCGTGGACATTGGCCCCGGCGCCTTGTTTTACCGCACCGACCTGCTGCAAAAAGCCGGCGTAACAGAAGCCGAGATGACCAAGAGCTGGGAAGGCTTTATCGCGGCGGGCAAAAAAGTGAAGGCCAGCACCGGCGCCTACATGCTGGCCAACGCCACTGACATCAAAGACATCTACATCCGCGCCGGGCTCAAAGACGGCGAGGGCATTTATTTTGACAAGGCAGGCAAGAGCTTGGTGGCCAGCGAGCGCTTTGAGCGCGCCTTTGACCTGACGCGCCAAGCCCGCCAGGCCGGCATAGACGCCAAGGTCAGTGCCTGGACCAATGAGTGGAGCGAAGGTTTTCGCCGCGACAAGATTGCTGCGCAGATGATGGGCGCGTGGCTTTCGGGCCACCTGAAGAACTGGATTGTTCCCAACACCAGCGGCAAGTGGCGCTCGTCGCAGCTTCCCGCCGGGGCGTTTGCGGCCTACGGTGGCTCGTTTTACGCGGTGCCCGCCAAGGCGGCCAACAAGCAAGCGGCCTGGAACTTTGTGCAGTACCTGACGCTGAACAAAGACCAGCAGCTGGAAGCATTCCGCAATATGGACGCATTTCCTTCGCTCGTAGAGGCGCAGACGGACGCGTTTACCGACCAGCCCATCGAGTTTCTGGCCGGCCAAAAGGCCCGGCAATTGTGGAAGGCCGCAGCAGACCGCATTCCAGCGGTGGCGGTGGACCGCTATGACGCTGTAGCAGCCGAAATTGTGGGCGCCGAGCTGGACAAAGTGCTTGAGCAGGGCAAGGACATCAAACAAGCCCTGGCCGACGCCAAGTCTGGCATCGAGCGCCGGGTGCGGCGCAAGTAAGCCCCCCACCCCAACCGCAGCCCACCCGCAGGCCACTAAATCGCCCTCTAAAACGGACTTCGCACCATGAAAACCACCCCCTCCACGTGGAGCCAGCCGCGCAAATGGACGCCCTACGTGTTTGTCAGCCCCTTCTTCATTTTGTTTGGCGCGTTTGGACTGTTCCCGCTGGTGTTTTCGATTTACCTGTCCTTTCACACCTGGGACCCCGCAGCCGGTCTGGCCGCTATGGAGTGGGTGGGCTTTGAGAACTACCTGTACGCGCTGCAGTCGGACGACTGGCTGCGCGCGTCTTTGTACAACACCTTTTGGCTGGCGCTGGTGTCAGGCCTGCCCCAGCACTTGGTGGCCATGCCCCTGGCCTATTTTTTGCACAGCGCCTTTGGCCGCTGGCGCAACGCGGTAGTGGGCACGTATTTCCTGCCGTTTATTACCTCGTCGGTGGCGATATCGCTGGTGTTCTCCACCCTTTTTTCCAAAGACTTCGGTGTGGTCAACGCCACTTTGGCCTCGCTCAAGGACGCGCCGCTCTTGGGCGCTTTGATGCCAGCGTCCAATATCGACTGGGCGCAGCCGCAGTACACCAAGTGGATGATCTCCTTTGTGGTGTTTTGGCGCTACGTGGGCTGGAACGTGGTGCTGTATTTGTCGGCCATCCAGACCATTCCTAAAGACGTGCTGGAAGCCGCCGTGATGGACGGCGCCACGAGCTGGCAAAAGTTTGTTCACGTGGTGCTGCCGCTGCTCAAGCCCATGGCCTTCTTTGCCGTCACGCTCACCATCATCGGCAACCTGCAATTGTTTGAAGAGCCCTTCATCCTCACCAGCGGCACCGGCGGCATTGACCAGGCAGGCAAAACCGCTGCCATGCACATGTACAGCGTGGCCTTTACCGATGGCGACTTTGGCACGGCGTCTGCCATTGCCTGGCTGCTGTTCATGCTGATTGCCGTTGCCACCTGGCTCAACAACCGCTTGCTCGGCCAGCGCGACTAAGCCCCCACCCCTCGTAGGCTCACACCATGTCTATCAGCCCCCGCCTTGTTACCGCAAGCCCTGCCTCTGTGCCGCTGCCCAGTCACTCCCCCCTGCCAGCGCCCGCCAAAAAGCGTCCAGCGCCCTTGCTTTTGCTGGGCTACGCCGTGGTGTTGCTGGGCGGCTTGTTGATGCTCATGCCGTTTTATTTCATGTTTGTGTTTGCCACCCACACCAACAGCGAAATTTTGTCGGTGCCGCCGCCGCTGTGGTTCGGCTCTGCCTTCATGGACAACATTGCCGAGTTGCTCAGGGTGCTGCCCTACTTTTGGAACAACCTGGGCTGGAGCACCTATGTGGCCTTGGCGGTGACGGCGCTCAATCTGTTCTTTTGCTCTTTGGCGGGCTATGCGTTCGCCTTGCTGGACTTTCGGGGCCGCGAGCGCTTGTTTGGCGCCATCATGGTCACCATGCTGCTGCCTGGCTTTGTGGGCATGGTGCCTACGGTGCTGACCATGAGCTGGCTGGGCTGGATGAACGAACACAGGGCGTTGATCGTGCCTGGCGCCTGCGGGGCATTGGGGATTTTCATGATGCGCCAGTACATCAGCGCCGCCGTGCCCAAAGAGCTGATTGAGGCCGCGCGCATGGACGGTTGCGGCGAGTTTGGCATCTTTGTGCGCATTGTTTGGCCGCTGATTACGCCAGCGCTGGGCACTCTGGGGCTGATTACGTTTATCAGCTCTTGGAACAGCTTTATGACGCCTTTGGTGATTTTGCGCGACATGGACCGCTACACCGTGCCGCTGGCCTTGCGCGCCTTGCAAGGCACGGGGCAAACCCAGTGGGGCGCTATTTGCGCAGGCGCAGCAGTGGCGGTGGTTCCGCTGCTCATCATCTTCGCCATGGCGTCGCGCCGCTTGATTGATGGGCTGACCGCAGGCGCCGTGAAGAGCTAAGCGCCCGAGACGTTTCCCCTGTTGATTTTCATCATCTATCCACTTTGAACACATACCCATGACCCGCCTTATCAATGACACCGAGACCCACCACGGCGAACTGCCTAGCGCAAGCGCAATGGACACCCTCTCCAAGAACTTCATATGGGGTGTCGCAACCAGTGCCTACCAAATAGAAGGCGGTGCCGACGCAGGAGGGCGTGGACCGTCGATTTGGGACACCTTCTCGCATACCCCAGGCAAAACCCGCAACGGCGACCATGGCGATATTGCCTGTGACCATTACCACCGCTGGCCGCAAGACCTGGAACTGGTGCGCAGCCTCGAAGTCGACGCGTACCGCTTTTCCGTGGCTTGGCCGCGGGTGCAGCCCACGGGCGCGGGGGCTTGGAATGCGCAGGGCCTTGATTTTTATGACCGACTGGTCGACCGCATGTTGGCGCGGGGCCTGCAGCCGCATGTGACGCTGTACCACTGGGATCTGCCCCAAGCGCTGCAAGCGTCGGGCGGCTGGGCCAACCGCGACACCGCGTTTCGCTTTGCCACCTATGCGGAGGCAGTGGCCCGCCGCCTCGGGGACCGAGTGGCCAGCATTGCCACCCATAACGAACCCTGGTGCACGGCGGTGCTGGGCCACCAGACCGGGCAGTTTGCCCCCGGCTTTCACGACGAGGCCATGGCGGTGCAGGTGTCCCACCACTTGTTGCTGTCGCACGGGCTGGCCCTGCAGGCCATGCGCGCGGCAGGCGTGCGGGCACCCCTGGGAATTGTGCTTAACCACTCGTCCGCCACACCGGCGAGCAAAGACCCGGCGGACCTGGCCTTGGCGAGCAAGTTGTACGCCGGCTTTGTGCGCTGGTACATGGACCCGCTGTTTTTGGGGCACTACCCACAAGACCCCGGTCTGACCATTTACCCCGACGTGCACGCAGGCGACATGGAACTCATTGCCGCACCCATGGACTTTTTGGGCGTGAACTACTACACCCGCTTCTGGGCCAGCGCCAGCGCCACGCCAACGCCTGCGCCCATGCAGCTGGGCGCGACCGATATGGGCTGGGAGATTTATCCCGATGGCCTGTGCGAGCTGCTCACCGGGCTGAACGCCGAATACAGGCTGCCGCCCATTTACATCACCGAAAACGGCATGGCCGAAACCGACCGGCTAGAGGACGACGCGCGGGGGGGCCAGCGGGTGCATGACCCCCGCCGCGTTGACTTTGTGCGGCGCCACCTAGAAGCGCTGGCCCAGGCGCGCGATGCGGGTGTTGACATACGCGGCTACTTTTACTGGAGCCTGATGGACAACTACGAGTGGGACTCGGGCTATTCCAAACGCTTTGGCATGGTGCACGTGGACTACGAGACCCAGCGGCGCACGCCCAAGACTTCGGCCTACTGGTACCGCGAGCTGATCCGCACCACCAGAGCACTGGCAACCCAAACACACCACAAGGAAGCGCAACTATGGCAGCTCTGACTATCCGCAATCTGCGCAAAACCTACGCCGGTGGCGTGGAAGTGTTGCGCGGCATTGACCTCTCGATTGCCGATGGCGAGTTTGCCGTCTTCGTCGGGCCTTCGGGCTGTGGCAAGTCCACTTTGCTGCGCATGATTGCGGGCCTAGAAGACATCAGCGCAGGCGAGTTAATGATTGACGGCGTGGTGGTCAACCACCTGCCGCCCTCGCAGCGCGGCATTTCCATGGTGTTCCAAAGCTACGCGCTCTATCCCCACATGACGGTGGCAGAGAACATGGGCTTTGCGCTCAAGCTCGCAGGCATGCCCAAAGCGCAAGTGGCCAAGGCCGTGGGCGATGTGGCCGAAATTTTGCAAATCACCAAGCTGCTGGACCGCAAGCCCAAAGCATTGTCCGGCGGCCAGCGCCAGCGGGTGGCCATTGGCCGCGCCATTGTGCGCAGCCCCAAGGTGTTTTTGTTTGACGAACCCTTGTCCAACCTGGACGCTGGCCTGCGGGTGCAGATGCGCATTGAGCTGTCCAAGCTGCACAAAGAGCTGGGCACCACCATGATTTATGTCACCCACGACCAGGTGGAGGCCATGACGCTGGGCGACAGCATCGCGGTTTTCAACCAAGGCCTGGTGGAACAGGTGGGCAGCCCGCTGGAACTGTACGAACACCCCCACAACCAGTTCGTGGCCGGCTTTTTGGGCGCACCGCGTATGAACTTTATGCCCTGCGAGCCGGTGGGTACCGGACCATCGAGCGCAGTGCGCACTGGCGAAAGCGTTTGGACCGCACCCTGTGTGGTGTCGCAGCCCTGTGTGGTGGGCGTGCGCCCCGAAGACCTGTCGATTGGCGCAGGGGACCAGGGATTGAAAGCCGAAGTCGAGTTGGTGGAGCATTTGGGTGACACCGTGCTGGTGCACACCAAGCTGCTGGGCACCGACACCGCCGTTTCCTTGCGCACCAGCCCGGTGGCGCCCCGCTGCGAACGCGGCGCTGTGGTGCACCTCGTGCCAGACCCCAAAAAGACCCACTTTTTTTCGAATACCGGTGCGCGTTTGGATCTCCAAACACTGCCCGCCTAGTTACCACCCCCACCACCAAAGGAGATGACATGATGAAACGACACACCAAGCTCGCCGTTCTGGCCGGCTGCCTGCAACTCGGAGCCGCAGGGGCGGCCGAAGTTGACTTTAGCGGCTACGCCCGCCTGGGCACGGGCACCAACTCGCAAGGCGGCCAGCAGGTCTGCTTCAAGCTGCCCGGCGCCGACAAGGCCTGGCGCTTGGGCAACGAATGCAGCTATTTGATTCAACCCACTCTGAAGGTGAGAGCGGGCGAATACGAAGGTGCGCAATGGGGCGTACAAGTAACGCCACGCGCCTTCCATGAATACCGTGACGACAAAAATAACGACGCCAACGATGGCAACAAGTCCGAGCTCAACGCGAGCTTTGTCGAGATGTTCGCCTACGCCGCACCCGTGGCTGAACTCGGCGGCGGCAAGGTCTGGGCCGGTCGGCGCTTTTACAACGGCCTGAACCTCAACCTCACCGACCAAGACGTCGAAACCAACGACGGCGACGGCGCGGGCATTGAGGACATTCCCCTGGGTGCGTACGGCAAGGTGAGCTTTGCCTTCATTAGCAACCCACGCACGGCGGTCAACACCAACCGCGTGGCCCTGCCCCTGCGCGTCACCAACATTCCCACTTTTGAGAACGGTGAGATGTCGGTTTACTTGACGCACTACAAAACCTCGGCCTCTAACGCGATTACGACCGGCCCAACGCGGTCTGAAACCGCCCGCAAAAACGAGGCGGACGGCAGCTCCCTGGGCCTGTACCAAAACTTCAAGGGCTTGGTGTTGGGCGGCGACACGCTGCTAGGCGTGCGCAAAGACCGCTCGGTCGCGGCCTACGAAGGCAGCCCGCCCGACTTTGAAACCGCGCCGCTGAACTACGAAAACGTGCGCGCATTCGTGCAGCAAACCGTGCCCGTGAGCAGCTGGAACACCACGTTTGAGGGCTTGGCCCAGTGGCGCGAGCAGACCGACATCAACGCCGCGGCCAACGCCAAGTCCACCTGGGTGGGCATGGGGTTGCGCAGCGACACGCGCATCAAAGGACCGCTGCGCCTCTTGCTAGAAGTGAGCAACGACCGCGTTACCCCTGAGGGCGGCGACGTGCGCGATATGACCAAGTTCACCATCGCCGGTGCCATCTCTGCTGGCGCAGACGCGGGCTCACGGCCCACCGTACGCGTGTTCTACACCCGTGCCAGCTGGAACGAAGCCGCCCGCCAGGCCTTTTTGTCGGCGCAGTACTACGGCCCCGATATGCGCGTAGGCCAGGTGTTTGGTGACAGCTTGTCTGGCTCGTCCATGGGCGTTCAGTTAGAGGCCAACTGGTAAGCACGGGCGCCAAACAAGCGCTCGGCATACCGACTCTTTGCCATTAAAGGCATTGCTAACTCTTTCACACACGGGGCAGGCAGCGGCACGACCGCGAGCCCAGCCTATCAACTACGCAAAAAATATTGTTCTGGAGGCATTTATGTTGAATCACATTTTTTATGGCTTGCGCATTGCAGCAACGCTGGGCGCCACGGCCGCCGCTTTGGTTGCCTGCGGCGGCGGTGAGGACTTGGCTCTCAATCCAAGCGGCGAGAAACAGCAGAGCGGCTGCACCGCATCAAGCGACTGCGCTGTAAGCGTAAATACCGCAACCGCCTTCCAATACGGAACCGGTGCAACTGGGGGCGCAATCGCCACCAACGCCAACGACTACACCGTCACCGGCACCCGCACTGACACGACCGAAGCCTGGGGCGCAGTTGTGGGGCAACTCAAGCTCGCCGCAGCACAAGACGTGTCAAACTACAAAAGTCTGAAGATGTCGCTGGCTTCAAGCAGCAATTCCGAGGTGACTTTGATGCTGGTGTCCAGTGGCGCCACAAAGGACTGCTTCCCCAGCTATAAAGCCACCGGTCTGAGCGCCACGGCCAAGAGCGTGACCATTGCGCTGGGCGACTTCAAGCTTGCCAACAACCCCGATCCAGACAAGTGCGCGCCTGGCAAAACCACCGACCCGGACACGGCGGTCGCGGTCAAAAGCTTGACCGAAATTCAGGTTCGTGAGATCAAAGGCACAGCCGGTAAGAACGCGGTCAACGTGGTGATTGGCAAGCCGCTGTTGTGGTCGATGGAAGAACCCGTAACCGCACCACCAGCTTGCAGCTCCACCAGCGGTGGCAATGTGCCCGTTTGCACCACTGGAGCCTTTCAATACGGTACTGGAGCAGCCGCCGCTGCGGTGGCTACCAACACCAACGACTACACCATCACCGGCACCCGCACTGACGCCACCGAAGACTACGGAGCGGTTGTCGGTCAGCTCAACCTCTATGCGGCGCAAGATGCGTCGAGCTACAAGAGCCTGAAGCTGTCGCTGGCTTCAAGCAGTAACGCCGAGGTCACGCTGATGCTAATGTCGTCTGACGCAACAAAGGAGTGCTACCCCACCTACAAGGCCACCGGACTGAGCGCCACGGCGAAGAACTTCACCATCTTGCTGAGTGACTTCAAACTGTCCAACAACCCGGACCAAGCCAAATGTGCCCCTGGCAAGACCACCGACCCAGATACCGCAGTCGCACTCACCAAAGTGACCGGTCTTCAGGCGCGCGAGATCAAAGGTGCAGCCGGTAAAAACGCGGTCAACGTGGTGATTGGCAAGCCACTGCTGTGGTCCATGGACCTGCCGGTAGTGGTGACGCCGACGCCGACAACGACAGCAGTAACCATCGGGGACACTGTTGGAAACTATGCGTTTGAGGGAATCGCTGACGGAGCTACCACTTTTGCAAAATCCGGCAACGCTTGGACGCTGTCTTCAACCCGCGCGGCTAATGCAAATCCGTGGAGCACCGCAGTAGGTGTGATGACTGTCACCGTCCAGCCGACAGGTGAAAAAGCGAAAACCAGCCTGGGCTTTACGCTGACCTCAGGGGGCAACACTGAGCTTCTTATCCGTCTAAAAGCAAGCAACTATGTGAACGAGGCCTGCACACCTACTTTCAAGGCCACCGGGTTAAGCACGACGGCCAAAGCGTTCACCGTGGCTTTGTCGGACTTCAAATCGTCGAACGACATCACTGCGAGCTGTACCACGCAGACTGCTACTGCATTGGACTTGACGAACTTCGACAAGATCGAAATCACTGACCGCAAGGAGAGCACCGGCACCACCACCATCAGTGTCACGCTCACCAATCTGAACTGGGTGCTCGCACCCTGATCAGCAGCAGCCCTGCCAAGCCGCGTCACCCTTCAATAAGCAACTTGCACACCATGACGGACACGAAGACACCACGCGCGCCATTCCACGGCCTTATGGCGGTGGTCTGCACGCTGCTGATGGCGTGCGGCGGGGCGGGCAGCGCGCAGCCAGCGCCGCCCACAGTGCCGCCGAACACGCCAACCTCGCTGGCCGACTACCCGCTGATGGACACGCTGGCCACCGCGCCCGTGGCGTCTGACGCGGCGCGGGCTGCGGCGCAGGCCATTGGGCGGGGCGTGAACTTTGGCAATATGTTTGATGCGCCTACCGAGGGTGCGTGGGGTCTGACGGTAGAAGACCGCTTTATTGCGCTGGTGGGCAATAGCAACCCGGCCATTCAAAGCGTGCGCCTGCCGGTGCGCTGGAGCAACCACGCCAGCGCCGACGCCCAAGCGACGATTGACCCCGCGTTCATGGAGCGTGTGGCTGGCGTGGTGGACAAGTTGCTTGCGCGCGGCGTGGTAGTGGTGCTCAATATGCACCACTACCGCCAGTTGGACGGCGACACGCTGGACTATGGCGAGGCTGCGGTGCCCGACAGCGCCAACCACGCGCTGGTGCGCATGCGCTTTTTGGCGATGTGGGCGCAGATTGCCAAGCGCTTTGCCAAACACGACGCCCGGCTGTTGCTAGAGCCTTACAACGAGCCTCACGGGCTGCTTAACCGGCAGGGCGACGGCAGCCAGCCTTGGAACGACCTGGTGTCGCGCGCAGTGCGGGTGATCCGCCAGACCAACCCCACGCGGGTACTGGTGATTGGCCCCACGCACTGGAACTCGGCCTACGACCTGGCGCAGTTGGCATTGCCCCACGACCCCAACTTGGTGCTCACGGTGCATTCCTACGAGCCTTTTTCCTTCACCCACCAAGGCGCGGAGTGGGTCAGCCCCAAGCTGCCCACGGGCGTGACCTGCTGCAACGCCGCGCAAACCCAGACCATCACCCAGCTACTGGACACCGCGCAAACCCAGGCAAAAGCCAAGGGCTATCCGGTGTTTGTGGGCGAGTTTGGGGCGTATTCGCAAGCGCCCCTGGCATCGCGCGTCAACTACCTCAGCACCATGCGCCAGCAGATGGCGCAGCGCGGCATGCCTTGGACCTACTGGGAGCTGGCAGCGGGCTTTGGCGCGTACGACCCGGTGCAAAACCAGTTTCGCCCCGAAATCACGCAGACCCTGTACGGGACCGCCAGTCCTTGACCCCCAAAAACCCAAACCCTTTTCTTTTTTTCTTGCACCCTTTATTGCAACAACGGAGACCCACCATGACAACACAAACCACCTTTCCATCAATCCCACGCCAAACGGGGCTGCTCATCACCGGTCTGGCCCTGGCCGCGCTGGCGGGCTGCGCCGCTAAATCGGTCAAGCCCGCTGAGGCGACTGCGCCAGCAGCGGCCTCAGCGCCAGCAGCCACACCCGCCACAGCAGAGTTGACCTGGGCCACCTTTGGCCCGGCCACCGCAACCACGGCGCAAGGCGGCTATATCAACACCTTTAGCTACTCCGAAAAGCCCGGCGACGTGGCCATGGACGCGCTGGCAATCAACGGCGACATGGTGCAGGTGCGTGGCAACTTTGTGGCCAAAAGCGGCAGCGCCTGGGCCGGCTTGGGCGTAAGCATCGAAGCGGGCAATAACCAGCCCATGGACGCCTCGGGCTACAAAAGCCTGCGCATTCGCCTGGCCGCACCCAACGGCGGCAAACTGCGCCTGCGCCTGAACGGCACCGACATCAAGGTGCGCGACAGCGGCTGCTTCCCTAGCTTTACCCAAGTGGTGACGGCCAAGGACACGGTGTATGAAATCCCGTTCTCGCGCTTTGCCCCCGAGGCCTACTGCGGCGCCAACGGCGCCACGGTTGCCAAAACCCTGCCACGCTTTGCCACGGTTGAAGTGGCCGATACCAGCGACCCTGTAAAGGCCCGCGCCTCCAACTTCAGCATCGGCGCGATTAGCCTGCTGCCCTGATTGGCCCGGCACTCACGATTCTGGCGCGTTTACCGTGCAAGAACTTTTGTGATGCAAGGCGCTGCTCGGCTTTACGGGCGGGCGCTGCCGCCTTGCTTAGACGGCGCGGCGCACCTTCATGCGTTGCGCGCCTTCATGAAAGTTAGGACGATTTCCTGAGCTTCCGTTCCACCCCAAACCCTGAGGAACCTTACCATGAAAAGCAATCACAACCCATACCAACGAAACCGCCAGTCCACCCAAGCGGTAATCGCTGAGGCATTTCATTTGGCGTTGCGCGCCTCCCTGCTGTTGGCGGCGGTGCTGGTCGGCGGCGGCCCTGCATTGGCACAAACCAAGCCTGCGCCAATGACGTGGGCGACGTTTGGTAACCCGGTAAGCACCCTGCAAGGCGGCAGCATCAACGACTTTTCTTACTCTGAAAAGCCCGGTGACGTCACAGTTTCCCCCATGAGCGTGGTCGCGGGCATGCTTTTTGTGCGGGGAAGTTTTGTCGCTAAAAATGCAAGTGCCTGGTCTGGTCTGGGTGTGACAGTGGAGCATGGCAGCGGCAAGCCGATCGACGTGAGCAACTACAAGACCCTCAGTATTCGCCTGTCAGCGCTCTACAGCTCCAAACTGCGCCTGCGCTTGAATGGGACCGACGACAAGACAAAAAACAACGGCTGCTATACCATCTTCGTGCAGTACGTCACACCTGAAGAACGCAGCTACGAAATTCCCCTGAGCAAGTTTGCGTCTGACAGCTATTGCGGCGTCAACGCGGTCGACGTTGCAAAAACACTTCAACGCCTCTCGGCCATTGAGGTCGCGGAGACCAGCGACCCAGTTCGCGCCCGCAACTCGCAGTTCACAGTTGCATCCATTACCCTTTTGCCCTGAGCCTTATGTACCTTACTCACCCCGCCCGCATGCATGGCTCAAGCCTTCTGGCTGCCGCATGTTTCGTCCTTTGCAGTAGCGGCCACGCCCAAACGGGTGCGGCGTCCGCGCTGCAAAAAAACAGTTTGATCCAAAACGCGAGCTTCGATGGCACGTCCAGCCTGCCCTGGGTGAGCGAGATATCGTCCCCCGCAGTGGGCCAGTCGGGCATCAAGGCGGGCGCCCTGTGCACCACCGTCACCCACGTAGGCGCCAACCCCTGGGACGTGCAGGTGCGCCAACGCCAGCTCGGGCTGCAAGTGGGCCACACCTACACCGTGAGCTTTAAGATTTGGTCGGATCGCCCGTCCACGGTGCGCGCCAAATTGGGCATGGCCGGGCCACCCCACACCGAGTATTGGGCGCAAAACCTGCCCATTTCTAGCGAGCCGCAGCAGGTCAAAGCCCAGTTTGTGATGACGGGCAGCGCCGACCCGGCTGCCGAATTCGCGGTGCACATGGGCGGCGCGCTGGCCGGCGCGGCCAAGCCGCTCAGCGTTTGCATCGACGACATCTACCTGACCGACCCCCAGTTCACCGCGCCACCGCCGCCGGTGGTGGTGCCCACACCGGCCATCCGGCTCAACCAAGTGGGCTACTTTCCGCAGGGCCGCAAGCTCGCTGGCTATGTAAGCGCCTCCACCAAACCCCTGGCCTGGCAGCTCTTGCAAGGCGGCAAGGCAGTCGCCAGCGGCCAAACCGAACCGCTGGGGCGAGACAAAGAGTCGGGCGACGCGGTGCACCTGGTCGATTTTTCGGGCTTTGGCACGCCGGGCGATGGCTATGTGCTGGCCGTTGGCAGCGACCAGTCCACACCCTTTCGGATTGCCGCAGACCTGTACCAACAGCTCACGGTAGATGCGATGAACTTTTTCTACCAAAACCGCAGCGGCATCGCCATCACCCTGCCCTACGCGCGCCAGCCGCAGTGGCAGCGCCCGGCCGGCCACGCCACCAGCGACAAATCGGTTCCCTGCCACAAGACCGCAGGTTGCAACTACCGGCTTGACGTGACCGGGGGCTGGTACGACGCGGGCGACCACGGCAAGTACGTGGTTAACGGCGGCATCTCCGTCTGGACACTGCTCAACCTGTACGAGCGCAACAAGCTGTTTGGCGACGCCAACACCCTGGGTGACCGCAGCCTGACCATTCCCGAGAGCGGCAACGGCGTGTCGGACCTGCTCGACGAGGTGCGCTGGCAGCTGGAGTTTTTGCTCAAAATGCAAGTCCCGGCCGACGCGGCGCAGGCTGGCATGGTGCACCTGAAAATCCACGACGAGTTTTGGACCGCCCTGGGCATACGCCCCGACGAGGCCGAGACCAAGCAAAAGCGCTTTTTGCACCCGGTGTCCACTTCGGCCACGCTCAACTTGGCAGCCGTGGCCGCGCAGGCAGCACGCTTGTGGCGCGGTATTGACGACGCGTTTGCTGCACGCTGCCTCGCCGCCGCCGAGCGTGCCTGGGCCGCTGCCAAAAAGAACCCTGCGGTGTATGCCAAAGTAACCGACGGCAATGGCGGTGGCGCGTATGAAGACGACGACGTCAAAGACGAGTTCTTCTGGGCTGCCGCCGAGCTGTTCATCACCACCGGCCAGAGTACCTACCGCACCGAGCTGCTGGCGTCCAAGTACTGGAGCACCATCACCGCGCTGGTGGACGGCGTGCCCAGCCCCATGAACTGGGCCAAGACCGATGCGATGGGCACCATATCCTTGGCGATAGTGCCGAACAACTTGAGCGCGCCAGAGCGCGAGCAGCAGCGCAAAAAGGTGCTGGGCACGGCCGACAGCTACCTGGCCCTGGTGGGGCAGCAGGCTTACCGCTATCCGTTTAACGCGGGGCCGAGTGGCAAATATCCCTGGGGTTCCACCAGCTTTGTGGCCAATAACGCCATCATGTTGTCCATCGCCAACGACTTGGCGCCCAACCCCAAGTATGTGGAGGCCTCTGTGCTGAGCCTGGACTACCTGCTCGGGCGCAACGGCCTGGGCCAGTCGTATGTGAGTGGCTACGGCAGCAAGCCCCTGCTCAACCCGCACCACCGCTTTTGGGCCAAACAAGCCAACAGCCGCTTTCCCGGCGTGCCGCCCGGCGTGCTCTCTGGTGGCCCCAACAGCTCTCTGCAAGACCCCTACGTCAAAGCCATGGGCATTGCGGGCTGCCCACCGCAAAAGTGCTATGCCGACCATGGCGAAGCCTGGAGCGTAAACGAAGTCGCCATCAACTGGAACGCACCGCTGGTCTGGATCACCTCCTACCTGAACAGCCAGTACCAGCCCAAGAAAACACCTTAACCACTCTAATTAAAGGACCCCCCATGACTGCCCACTTGAACGGCAAACGCATTGTGCTCACCGGCGCCTCCCGCGGCGTAGGCTATGAAAGTACCAAGCTCTTTTTGAAAGCCGGTGCCCACGTTATTGGCACCGCGCGCGACGCCGACCGGTTAGCCAAAGCGGCAGAAGAATTCAAAACTCTGGGTGACTTCACCCCTGTGCTGGCCGACCTGGCCGACGCCAGCGCGCCAGCCACCATTGCCAACGCGGTGGCCGCGCGCTGGGATTCGCTCGACATCTTGGTCAACAACGCCGCCGTGCAGGTGTACAAAAAAGACTGGTACGAGGAAGGCCTGGACATGCTCAACGAACAGTGGCGCATCAACGTGTTTGCCCAGCACGAGCTGATCTTCCGCCTGGTGCCCTTGCTGAAAAAAGGCCGCGAGCCCCGGGTGATCAACCTCAGCTCTGGCGCGGGCACGTTGCAAGCGCTGCGCGAAACGCCCGACATGCCCACCTACCGCCTGACCAAGTACGCGCTCAACGGCATGTCTTTGCTGTGGGCGGGCGAGCTGCGCGGCCAAGTGGCCGTGAATGCACTAGACCCCGGCTGGCTGCGCACCGACCTGGGCGGCCCCAACGCACCGGGTGAGCCCGCCGACGGCGCACGCCGCACCCTAGAAGTCTGCGCCCTGCCCTGGGAAGAGACCGGCAAGTTCTGGCACGGCAGCCAGCAAATTGACTACTAAAGCCCAAGGATGTTTGCGTGAACCGACCCGAATTCCAAACCCTGTGCAACGCCATTGGCGACGAAATCGCCCGCCTGCTGCCCACGGTCTTGCAGGCGCCTGAGGACTGGTCTATTGGCCAGGGCAACTGCGTGCTGTGCGCCATGGACAGCGAGGGCAACACCGCCATGCGCATCTACGGCACCGACCCCGTGCGCCAGCGCCAGGCCGCCCTGGTGGCCCACAAAAAAGCGCTGCAAGTCTGGCGCACCGGCCACTCCACCGGCAGCTATGAAACGCTGGTCTACACCGGCCAAATCAACCCCGACGCCTTTGGCATTCCCCACCCCGAGTTCATCGGCTGGCAAGGGGGTGTGGAGGCTGAAACCACCACTGGTGAGCGCCTGGTGCTGGCCTTTAGTGGCCTGCGTGGCGAGCAAGACATCGCTGTCTTGCGCACTGCGGGGGAAAACTTGGCGGCTTATCGCTTGGTGGCGTAGCCAACGGCAGAGCCAGCCAGTACCCTGTAGAAGAGCGCAGCGCGGGCTGCGCTTTTTTTATAGCGAATCGACCGGAGCTGTCGTCAGCCCACAATTTCCCTGGAACTGATCTGGTACTTGAACGCATCCGGCGCATACGGGTCCAGGCGGCCGGTGGCGGTTTCGGCGTGGGGGTACATCAAAAAGCCCAGGCGGGCTCCGGTGGAGTGCGGCAGGCTTATGTCGTGGGCGGTGTTGTAGGCCATCCAGTTGCCTTCCCAGCCGCCAAACAAGACCTTGTTCACCGGCGCGACCACCGGGTTTTTGGGGTCTTTGATCCACTGCGCGGTTTCTTGGCGCATGACCTTGGCCACGTCGGCCGGGTCCATGGCCACCCAGCCGTATCCGGCCAGATACACCTCGGCGCGGCAGTGCTGCGCGCCTTGCAGCTTGGCGGGAATGCCGCCCAGCTCTTTGTAGCCAAAGGCGCTGGGCGCCACGCGCAGGCCATACACGTCGCGCGCGGGCAGGCCCAGCGAGCGGCACAAGCCCACAAACAAGGCGTTCAGGTCGGCGCACTTGCCACCCAGGTTGCCGGTCTCTAGCATGGCGGCAATATCGCCCTCGCCGCAGCCGCGCACCTTGGGCTCGCGGTAGGTGTTTTGCACAATCCAGTCGAAGAGCTTTTGGGCTTTTTCTACGTCGGTGCGGGCGCCAGCCACGGCTTTTTGGGCGGTGGCACGCACGATGCCGTCTACCGGAATCAGGCTGGTGGCCTGCGTCCAGGCGGCCAGCGTGTTGGCAGATTCGGCGGCCACGCCTTTTTTGGACCAGTCCTGGGCGCGGTTTTGGGTCTGGATGCGGTTGGTCAGCTCCACGAAGGGCTTGGCCGTGCCGGGCGCGAACTCGGCGTACAGCATGCGCGCGCCGTAATGGCCGTCAGACGCCATAGAGGCGGCGCCATTGCTGGTGTAAGACGACTCCAGCGACTGCTGCCAGCCGGTGTTGACACTGGGCACCGGCAGCCAAACGCGCGTGGCGCCCTGGGGTGCGGCGATTTCTACCCGCGTGGTGACTTCAAAAGTGCGCCATGCGCCGGGCTGGGGCGCGAACTGGCGCTCCGTGTCGGCTTGGGCAAAGCCGAGGGGCGAAAACGCGGCCAGGGCCGAAGCGGCGCCTGCGGTTTGCAAAAAGCGGCGGCGCGCGCTGTTGGGCGCGTTAGAGAACACGGTGGTCATAAAGAGAACTCCGAATAAGTGAAACAACGCGTACGGCGCATAAAAAGATGCCCCGAGGTAGCGCAAACAAAAACCCGGCGGCGCATTGCTGCGCGGCGCCGGGTGCGGGGATTATCGCCTTCTGCATCCATGGGGGTGACCAGGAGGCGAACGCCCCGCCATACGGAGGGCGTCCGAACACCGGCGCTACGATGGATCGAAAGCGTGAGGCAGGTCGCGCGCGCCATGAAGGACGCGAACGACGGTGACTTGGTCCGCCGTTGACTCAACAAAGATGACGTAATTGCCGTGGGGGCACGAACGCAAACCTTCAGATAGCTCTGACCTGCGTCGATAGCCTGCGGGGTTCAGGCAGATTTTTTCGCATTGCGCCCGCAGCTCGGCGATGAAACTCGCAGCACGTATCGGGTTGTCGCGAGCGATGTAGTCACCGATTTCCTCCAGATCGTGCGCCGCCAGGGGCGTTATCAGCAAACGCATAGGGGCTTAGGTCGGGGACTGGTTTGCGTATCTGGCCTGCAGCCTATCAAACACTGCATCGGCTCCCAGCGCCGCTCCGCTGGCCTTGCCCGCTGCGATCTCGGCGCGCAGTGCCTGGAGCTGGATGGCCTGCAGGCGCTCGGTGTCCTCCAGCAGGCGAAGCCCGGCACGGACCACTTCGCTGACGTTGTTGTAGCGGCCGCTTTCGACTTGGTCACGGACAAATTTCTCAAAGTGAGGGCTCAGGGCAACACTGGTGGGCATGGATTTTTCCTAACAGTTAATAAGCAATATTATTCACTAGCGGAATGCGTCCGTCAAAATTCACCCGCCTGAGCGCCCTAGGCGGCAACCTATCGCTGTATGAAACCTTACGGCGCACCGCCTGCTTGTTCACGCAAGCGCTATATTCAAAGCCCCGCCCGCGCCAAACCGCTGGTAGGTTTGCCCCCTCCCCGGCCACAGCACTCCGCGTGCCTTTGAAACCCCTTCCCCCTTTTGACCACTGACGCCACCCTGCCCCCCCTCGCCCAGCACGCCCTGGCGGCCTTTGAGCACGTGGTGGGCCGCACCTCGGGCTTTCGCGCGCGCCCTGGCCAGCACGCCATGGCCGAGTGCGTGGCCGACACGCTGGCGCGCGCTGACTTGGGCGAGTGCGGCGAGCCGACCAAGGCCATTGCCGTTATCCAGGCGGGTACCGGCGTGGGCAAGTCGGCGGCCTATGCCAGCACCGCCATTGCCATGGCGCTGGAGCGCAAGACGCGGGTGCTGATATCCACCGCCACCGTGGCGCTGCAAGAGCAGCTGATGCAAAAAGACCTGCCGGCGCTGGCTGCGGCCATGGACCAGCCTTTTGCCTACGCGCTGGCCAAGGGCCGGGGCCGCTATGTGTGTAAGCTCAAGCTGGAGCGCTTGGTGGGCGTGGGCGGCGTGGACGAAGACCTGTTTGAAGAAGAGCAAAGCGCCCAGCGCGGCGCCAACCACGAGGCGCAAGAAGAGCGCCGCATGCGCTTGTACGAGCACATGGCCAATTTGCTGGCCAACGGCCGCTGGGACGGCGACCGCGACGCCCTGAACGACGCCCCCGAGCCCAGCGACTGGAGCACGGTGGCCGCCGAGCGCCACAGTTGCACCGCCCGCCACTGCCCGCGCTACCGCGAATGCAGCTACTACCAGGCGCGCACCAAGCTGGCCGAGGCGAATGTGATCGTGGCCAACCACGACCTGGTGCTGGCGTCCCTGGGCATGAAAACCCTGCCCGAGCTGGACAACTGCCTGGTGATTTTTGACGAAGGCCACCACCTGCCCGCCGTGGCGCTGGACCAGTTCAGCAGCACCATGGATTTGTCGGGCCTGCGCTGGCTGGACAAGCTGCCCAAAATCTTGACCGAGGTAAGCAGCAGCCTGCAGCTCACCCTGACCGAAGACGTGGCCACCGTGGCCAGCCAGCTCAAGAGCGCGCTGCAGCAGCTTGCCCGCATGGCGCTGGAGCTGGTGCACGCCAGCACCCAGGGCAAAGACGGCACGCTGCGCTTTGCCCACGGCATGCTGCCCGAGGCGCTGACCGAGCCGGTGGCCCTGATTCACGCCCAAGCCGGTGGCCTGTCCAAGGCGCTCGAAGCCCTGGGCGCCGAAGTCAAAACCGTGGCCAAAGAAGACCCATCCCAGGCCCTGAAATGTGCACAGCTCTACGCCAAGCTGGGCGGCCTGTCGCCGCGCCTGAGTAGCGTGGTGGGTACCGCCACACTGCTGCTGGAGCACGGCGCCCAGCCCCTGGCCAAATGGCTGCAGTGCGAGAGTGAGAGCGGCTACCTCCACATTACCGCCCACGCCTGCCCCATCGTGCCGGGCGACTTGCTGCGCCAGTTTTTATGGAGCCAGGTGCGCGGCGCGGTGGTGACCTCGGCGTCTTTGACGAGTTGCGGCAGTTTTGATTACTTTTTGAACGAAGCCGGCCTGTCCCACAAGCCCTATGTCACTGCGCTGGAGGTTTCCAGCCCGTTTGACTACACCGCCCAGGGCACGCTAACCGTGGTGCACACCCTGGCCGAGCCGAAAAACGCCGAGGCCTATACCGCCGAGATGGTGGAATATTTAATGCGCGACCTGGCCGACGTGCAACGCGGCGCGCTGGTGTTGTTCACCTCGCGCGCGCAAATGCGCAGCGCGGTGGACGCACTGCCCGGCGCGCTGCGCGAATGCGTGCTGGTGCAGGGCGTGATGTCGCGCACCCGGCTGCTGGCCACGCACATGGCGCGGGTGGAGGCGGGCTTTGCCTCGGTGCTGTTTGGTTTGCAGTCTTTTGGCGAGGGGCTGGACCTGCCTGGCGCGCTGTGCGAGACGGTGTTTATCGCCAAGCTGCCCTTTGCCCCGCCCAGCGACCCGGTGGACGAGGCGCGCGCCGAGTGGCTGCGCAGCGTGGGACGCGACCCGTTTAACGAGCTGGTGATTCCAGCCACCGGCATCAAGCTCTTGCAATGGACTGGCCGCGCCATCCGCACCGAAGACGACCGCGCCCAGGTGATTTGCTACGACAAACGCCTCACGACCCAGGCCTACGGCCGGCGCATGCTGGGCGGGCTGCCGGCTTACCGGCTGGAGCGCAGAGGCTGACGCGCTTGCAGCAGCAGGCTACCGGCCAAACCGATAAGCAGAAGCAGCACAGGCACAAGGTGCCCGGCATGGAACACGATGACCGGATTCATGGGCGTGGCGACATTGCGCGCCAGGGATGCAAATTTGTGCGGGCCGGCCAGCGCATAGCCCGGGTCGGCAACCATGTCGAGCATGTCGCGCCGGCTGCGGTAGCGCACCACCGCAATGGTTTGGAAAAAGTCCGCATCTTGCCCCGCGGTATTGAGCAAATTCGCAGCCTTGGTGGACACGAATACGGGGTAGGAGCCGCGTTGGAGCAAAAGCGGTAGCACCAGGCGGCTGTACTCCGCGTCGGCTTGCACTCCGGTTGTGATGCCAGGGTGCGCCACGCCGTCGTGGTACTTGGCCTGGGCGTAGTATTCCATCAGATTGAGGTTGTAAAACGGCTGGCCGTCGTCGCTGCTGAAAAAGTTGCGCAGATTGGCCGCCTCTTGGGGCGTGAGCTCGCCCTTGCCTTCCACCCGGGCCACGATGGTTTTCACCTCGTCTGGGGTGAGCGGCTTGGCCAACCAGTTGTGGTGCCATGCCAAGAACAGGACGTAGACCAAACCCAGCACCATCCAAAGCCGACCGATTGAACGCATAAACACCCCCATAAATTAGAAATCAGTATATATCGGCGCTGGACGTGCCAATTGTTTTGCCATTGTTTTGCCATTGTTTATGCCACTTTGCTGGCCACTTTGCTAGCACACCGCGCGATATGCTGCGGTCCACTGTAGCCCTAGAAAGTTAGCAACACCATCAATCCCGCATGAAACCCACTGACCCACCCCACAGCCCGGAGATCGCATCGCCCACCGACCCCAAGCCGGGCCTGCAAGAAACGCTTGCGCAGGCTCTGCAACCCTGGGGCCTGGCCTTGCGCGGGGGCTTTACGGCCCACGCCGACGATGCGCTGCCACCGCTGCCCGGCGGCGCTGCGGCGGCCACGGTGCTGTTGGTGGGCAACGCGGGGCCGGGCATGTGGCAGGCGTTTTCAGGGTCCACGGAGACCAGCGATGGCCTGGCCCATCCGCTGAACCGCTGGACGCGCCGGGTGGTGGACGCCATCGCTGCGTCGGCGGGCGCCCTGGCCTTGTACCCCTTTGAGGCGGTGCCGGTCTGGCCCTTTCAGCGCTGGGCCGCGCGCTGCGAAGCGGTGCACAACTCGCCCTTGGGGCTGCTGATCCACCCGCAGTACGGTCTGTGGCACGCCTACCGCGCAGCCTTGGTGCTGGGCGCCGATCTGGCATTGCCCGCAGTGCCGCCCGGCGCAAGCCCCTGCCAAAGCTGCGCTAGTGTCTAATTGCATTTATTGACGATAGTATTATGATACCCCTATGTTCAGTCATAGGAGAATGCGATGGCACGAGTTGCTGTGGCACTGTCGTGTACGGCGGATGTAATGGCCGAACTTGAACGCATGTCGCGCAGTCGCAGT
>CANEVH010000028.1 GCA_947442105.1 Comamonadaceae bacterium
CCACTGCGACTGCGCGACATGCGTTCAAGTTCGGCCATTACATCCGCCGTACACGACAGTGCCACAGCAACTCGTGCCATCGCATTCTCCTATGACTGAACATAGGGGTATCATAATACTATCGTCAATAAATGCAATTAGACACTAGGAAAAAGTAATTTCGAACTCATGCGGCACGACGTGACATTTCCGCTGTATGTCGAAGTGGACGAAATTTACAATTTGGCCTGTCCGGCAAGCCCCATTCATTATCAGTACGATCCGGTACAAACCACCAAAACCAGCGTGCACGGTGCGATCAATATGCTCGGGCTGGCCAAGCGTTGCAAAGCCAAGATATTGCAGGCCTCCACATCAGAAGTCTATGGCGACCCCGATGTGCATCCACAGCACGAGTCCTACTGGGGACGGGTGAACCCCATAGGCATTCGCAGTTGTTATGACGAAGGCAAGCGGTGCGCAGAGACCTTGTTTTTTGACTACCACCGCCAGCATCAATTGCGCATCAAGGTAGTGCGTATTTTTAATACCTACGGGCCACGCATGCACCCCGACGATGGTCGGGTGGTGAGTAATTTCATTATGCAAGCCTTACAGGGCAAGGACATTACCCTGTATGGCGATGGAGAGCAAACCCGCAGTTTCTGCTATGTCGACGACCTGCTGGAGGCCATGATCCGCATGATGGACGGCCCAGACAGTTTCATCGGGCCAGTAAATATTGGCAACGCCAGCGAATTCAGCATGCGCGAACTCGCCCAAGAGGTGGTGGCGCTCACGGGGAGCAAGTCCAAAATTGTGCACCTGCCTATGCCGGCAGACGACCCACGCCAGCGCAAACCAGACTTGACACTGGCGCGGCAAATGCTGGACTGGTCGCCCACTATTGCCCTGCGCGACGGTTTACAAAAGACGATTTCTTACTTCGCACAACTGGCCTAAGCAGTAGAGGCATGGAACAGCTCACGACTTTTGTGTCTAGCCGCGGCATTTTGAAGTCCTGCGACAGCCACAACGCACATCCCGTCTCCAGCCATTCAAGTATTGCGCCCGAACTTTTAGAAAACCACCGGCCCGGTGGCGCTATCTATGTGTGCACCGACGCGCTACAGAATTTTGCTGCGCATTTTCTCCCCCATATCCAGAGCCCATTTGTGCTGGTCAGCGGGGACAGCGATACGCCGGTCAACGGGGATTTTCTGGCCAACTCCGCAATGGCTACTTTGCTGGCAAGCGAGTATTTATTGGCCTGGTATGCGCAAAACCTGGCAGCACAGCACCCAAGGCTGCACCTGCTGCCAATTGGCATGGATTACCACACCATGTGGCACACACCTGGTATGTGGGGAATTACCGCAGTTTCACCGATGGCGCAAGAGAATACCCTGCTCAATACCCTGGCGGCGTCGCCCGACTTTCAACTGCGCTACCTCACTGCCTACTGCAACTGGCATTTCGCCATAGGACGGGGTGACAGACAGGAGTGCTTTGACAAAGTGGACAAATCGGTTTGTTTTTTTGAAGCTAATGCGGTGCCCCGCAACAGTACTTGGCTGCGCCAGTCCGAATGCATGTTCGTCGTCAGCCCTGAAGGCGCAGGCATGGACTGCCACCGCACCTGGGAGGCGATTTTGCTCGGCTGCGTGCCCATCGTGAAAAAAAATGCCCTGTCCGCGCTTTTTGCCGATTTGCCAGTGATGGTGGTTGAAGATTGGCACGAGGTTCAGCGCGAAACACTGATGAACTATTTTCAAACACTGGCAGCGCGCAAGTTCGACTTTTCTCCTTTGTTTCGGCAGTATTGGATGCAAAAAATCGAAGGCCGCTCGCCTCGCATTTTTGAGCCCATGGGCTACGCCGATTTCCGCAAACTACTCACGCGAAAGACCGGTTGATGCCAAACCACACCGTTCAGGACGCGCAGATATTCAAAGAGCGCTGCGAAGACAGTCCCGGCATCGTGGTGCTGTGCCAGGGTGACTGGCGGCCCACCCCCGAACGCGTGCGCATGTTCGAAGAACAAAACTACTACGTGCTGACCGCCGCAAACGGCTTTCAAGATATTGTGGATTGGCTTGCGCAAGCGCGCTGCATGGGTGCCATGTTTGCCCATCCCGCAACCGTCAGCCTCGCGCGCCAACAATACCCGGACAAAGTCATTGAACGCTTTGAAGGCGTGGGTGCGCGTTTTCTGCGAACCCTGAGTCAAGAACTGCCTTTTGGTTTGCACAATGCAGGCTACCCATTTACTGGCACCGTGCCCTCCCCGCTCAAAACCGTGGACGTGGTTTCCGCGTTCTCGCCCGTAGCGCTCAAGCGCGGGGCTTTGCTATTGGAAAGCTTGTTGGCCTCCGATGCCACGGCCTATCTTTTCGCGCAGTCCATGGGAGGCAAGCCCGAACTTTTGGATGCGTTATTTGAAATCGTACGCAAGGCTGGAAAGTCTATTGAATATTTTCATTACCCCTTCGACTCCTATGCCTTGATGCGCATCGACGGTCGCATTGTGATTGACGGGCGCCCTATTGGCGCCAATAACAGCCTTGTCTCTGCCTACTTGGCGCGCGCGCGCCTGCTGGTGCATACCTCCACCACCGAGGGAATATCCAACTCGGTCATGGAAGCGCTGCTCAATGACGTGCCCGTACTGTTGTGCGAGGACATTCGCGGCCCCTTGCAAAACCTGTCTCTGGAGCTATCCGATTGCATCACCCGGTGCGCGCCAAATACCCAAGCCTTGGTAAAAAACATCCACCAATTGCTGGCCTCCCCTCGGGTGCACGGAAGCGTAAGGGCGAGTTTTAGCAAAGTTATCAATCCCTTTGAAATCAACCGTCACGTCGTGCGCGGCACACAGCAGTGGTTTGCCCGCAACGGCCTGCCATGGAAGGGCCATTGCCTTGGGCTGCTGGGCGGCGTGCAATCCAAAATTGACCTTGCCAATGTCTCGGCAGAAGAAAGCTATCGCGGGCATCTGCATATTTACCCCAGCGCTGCGGAATCGCTACAAAACGCGACCTTTCAGCTACAAATTGCCGAAGCAATAGGCGCCCAATCGCACGCCGCTAGCCTGCGCGCCGAAATGCAATACATCCAGGACGGTATGGCCGTGCCCGCCCTAGAAGCCAAGGCTTTTCAAGCACAGTCCATACATGCGGTGCTGACCACCATTGCAGCAGACCACGATTTAAGGCATGTGTTTGTAGCGGGCGCTGCGAACCCTTTCTTGCCGCTGCTTGCCAGCATGCTGGAAAAGAATCAAAACCGTCCGCAACTCCATGTCATGGAAAGCGCCAACAAACCCCACGCTTTGGCATTGCAACACTACGCGCACAGCGAATTTGTCCACTGCCACCATGCCAGCACAGTTCCATTGGAAGCTTTCCCCACTGCCTTGGAAGTGAGCGAGTTTTACGCCTCAAGCGCCGGCAAGCTGAAGGACTATCCCCTGGGTACGGTTTTGCAGTGGCTTGCCGAAGATATTGCCGACATAAACGCCGCCACTTTCGAAAAGCACGGTATCCAAAGCCTAATGGAGCGTTTAGACATTGACAACTTTGATGTGGCGTTAATCGATGGTCGGGAATTCACAGGTTTTGCAGAGTTTCAAAAACTGTACGGCTGCAAGTTCTTTCTTTTGGCCTGTACCACTACCTTTAAAAACCACCAAAGCATGCAGCAGCTAGTGCAAGACCCGAACTACCAACTTGTGTTTGCGGATGCCAATGTGTGCAACGGTTTCGCGTTTTTTGCGAAACGGTGAGTGGCCCGCGCGGTCAGAAGCGGCGTTCAAATACGGCAAAGCCGTTTCTTAAGCCCATATTCTGGTGGGTCAATGCATAAGAAACATGGTTCGCCAAAATGCGATAGGCGTTAAAGCATTTGTGTGAATTCACATCATCCAAGGCGATTACACGTGCCCCCAGGCAATGGTACAGCTCGGCCTCGCCCGTGAATTCGGACCCGTCAATCAGCACCATGTCGAAGTCCACAATACTGTTGGTTTTCTTGATGAGTTCAATGCCATTTTCGGTCAAACCCGCGGCCCGCATGTAATCCATGTCTTGCCGCAGCCATGACAAAACCTGCTCCAGCGGGTAGGTGTTGAGCGTGGTACTGGTATGGGTGTAGAAAAACTCCACCTCTTTCTCGGAAGGAAACTCCTCCAGAGCAGCCGACGACTGGTTATACACATTCACAAAATCGCAGTCTGCATAAGCATCCCGCAGTGCAGTAAATCGCTCGGTGCTCAGCTCCATGCAGTACAAGCGGGTGCTCTGGGCGTCTGCGCGCGAGCGCAAGGCAGATACAAAAGCGTGTGTGCTGCCCGCGCCGCTGGAAGATCCAATCTCCAGAAATGTTTTCAAATCGTCCCTGCTGGCAAGCGCATGCAGCACTTTGTAGAAATCATCATTGATAATTTCTGCCGGAATGATTGTTGAAAGCATATTGGCTCCGGCTTGCGGGTAGGTGATGGGGTGAGGCGGTGCGATTGGAATTTGACCACGCGGGTTTAAATCCAGCTCCAGCAATACTGCTTTTACCTGTGAAGCCATTTTGACCCAAGAGAACTGGGCGGCGCGATGCAATCCTTTGGCCCTCAGCACCGCACGCATTGCCGGGCTTTGCACCTGAACCAAGGCGTCAAACATCCCACCCACGTCAGATGGGTCAACGTAAAGCACCGCATCGCCAGCGACTTCGGGGATGGACCCGGTGGGGCAACTAATTACAGGACAAGCACAAGCCATGGCTTCGGTAATTGGCATGCCAAATCCTTCATACAAAGACGGGTAGACCAGCGCAATGGCGCCGGCGTAGGCACACTGGAGGCTTGCATCATCGACTTCCAGCATGTGCACAGTGGTCTCCCCAACATACCGGCTGAACTCCGGCTCCAGGGCAGACCACGGCCCGGTACAGACGATGGCATATTGCGCACGCTGTGGCCCAAAAGCCTCAAACGCTTTAAAAAACAACTCGGCATTTTTATAGGCACCACGGCTGCCAACCAGCAAAAAATAAGGCTGCTCTATTCTGTGATGCGCCTTGAAAGCACTGATTTTTTCAAGCGATGGCGCTGCAAAATCCACACCACAATGCGTCACACTCACCTGCTCAGGACGGATGGACGGAAAAAATCGGCACAGGTCTTGGGCGGTGTTGTGGGATATGGCGATATGGGCGCTCGCGTGCCGAATACCCGCATGCTTTTCCACCCAAATAGCCAAGGTGGAGGTGTCCCAGTTCAAGACTTCTGGAATCATGTCATAGGCCATAAATACCGAGGGGGTCGTCGTGGGCGTGGTGTAGTAAGAAGAGATAAACAGGTCCGCGCCCTCCTCATCACACACTTGCTGCAACATGGCGTGGTCAGCATCCGGAGCGGCGTAACTGTGTGCGGCAACAGTGCGGTAGGCAATGCCCGCAATACGTGGAGCGGTATTTTGGCGGTCCAATACCAATATCTGTTTTGCAAACCCGTCGCGCACCCATTCGGCCAACAAGGACGACCAGACGCGGGCAATACCTGAGCGGTTGTATTGAAAAAAAACCGCATCGACCAAAACTCTGCGCGGGGGAGTAGACATATTTTTAAAATTTAAACTGCGTCAGTGACAACATAGCGCTGCCACACTTGAATATGGGGCTCGGTATTGTCCAGCAACCACTTGCACAAGAGATAGCTATGCAGACGTTCTAATAAATAACCAGATACACGGCGCTGGTAGCCATCGCGCTTCGTTTGGTAATGAAGCACATAAATATTCCAGACCCGCCTGAGAATATCCATTATTTTGATAAAAACATCTACATGAATACAGCACACCGATGGCGATGGAATGATTCCGCGCAGGGTAGCAAAAGACTTGATATCCGCATTGCTCAGCGCACCGCTTTGGGCACATGCCGCAGCAAACAATACAAAATCATCGATTACATGCACCAGCGCATAGTTGCTCGCAATACTTTCGCCAAAGTCAAAAACAGAGCCTACGGCAAGACGTCCAGAAAATGCGTTCAACTGATCTTGCGAAGGAAACAAGCCTGGTGCCGGATCGGGCCTTACAACGCGTACCCAAGGGGAGGCCGACTCGACACCCCCCACTTGCGTGGAGATAAATTTTCTGTATTGAAAAAGAAACAAATGCTCGGCGACCACATCACCATACAAAAGCATATCGTGCAGGCCGAAAAACTGCGAGTATTCGGCCAATGCCCCCCCGTCAATTCCTACGCCGAAACGATGGTCATCCACCACTATTTCGTTGGGCACGCCCAGGGATTTCGGGCACAACATTTCATAGGCAATCGGCGGCTTAAACAATGGCAGCGCATGGCCGATGCAAAAGGACTTTAGATTGGTTGACATTTGTGAACTTGGGCGTAAAGACAATTTTTATCCCAGAAGATATAAAAATCAAATAACACAATTGTACACATAAAAAAGGTTAAAAACAATGAAATCGTTTAAGCCCCCCTCCGAATGCACTTGATGCCCGGGCAGGGCGTCCGGTGTGTCCCGTGAACCTTGTCCTAGGAACCCTGGTCATTTTTCGTACCATCCAGCCTGCAGCAGCGCTGTACTTGCGTTTTTTCCTTCGGTCTTTTCACAGGAGTTTTCATGAAACGGCTTCTCGCCCTCGCGCTTTGCTTAGCCGCGCTGCCGGTCTTTGCCAGTGACGCGCCCTCTGGCTTTTTGAGCGACTACGGACGCCTGAGCAAGGAGGGTTCTGTTCGCGCACGGTATATCGGCTACACCGCGCCGGGGGCCACCGAGGTCAAGCGACCGGCGGTTTATGTGGCACCGCTAGGCCGCTTTCCGGTGGCCGCGACCTTTGGTGACTTGGATGACGCGCTGGTGGTTTCTGTGCTGACCTACACCGAGCAGCAGTTGCGCTCGCAACTGGCGGTGCGCACACGGGTGGTTGATGACAAGGCTGCCGCTGATGTCACCCTGGAAGTGGCGCTGACCGCGCTGGGCGCGCAGCCCGAGGGCAAGACGGCCCTGGACTTGGTGCCTTTGCGCCTAATTACCGGCGTGGCCAAAACCGCCGCGATGGGCAGGGCCTTGGAGGCTGCCGCCGTGTTGGAAATGCGACTCAGCCAAGCGGCGACGTCCAGTATCCTGCGCGAGTCCAAGCATGAATTGGTGGGCGACGGCATTGGCCGCGCCGACAGCGAAAAAACCCGCATGAGTCTGGAGGCGCTCAAGCCCGCGCTAGACAAGTGGGTGGCACTGGTGGTCGACCAAGTGGCACCCAAACCTTGAACTTTTTTATCGATTTTTTAACCCAAGCAAGGAGCTATTGATGTTTTCATTTCGCAATGTTGTTTTGACCACCCTGAGCACCCTGGCCCTGGCGGCTGGCATGGCGCCTGCCGCCTACGCCCAAGACAGTGAAGTGGTCAAAGAGCTGGAAAAGCGCTTCGCCGCCGCAGACAAAGACAAGGACGGCAAGCTCACCGTGGAGGAGGCCAAGGCCATGCCACGCGTAAGCAAGAACTTCAGCCGCATTGACAAGGACAAGCTTGGCTACGTCACGCTAGATCAAATCAAGGCCATGATGAAGTAAGTTGCTCGGCTGGCGACTACTTGCGAGTCGCCACCACAAAAAAAGCCCGAACCGTTAATGGTTCGGGCTTTTTTGTTGGTTCGTTTGCACTCCACCCCACCGAACCAAAGCCGCCAAGCCACCGTGTGAACTACAGCCCCAGCAGCGCTCTGGCCTCTTGCGGGGTGGCAATTGTTCTGCCTGCGCGCTGGGCGCACTGGGCTAGGGCCTGCACCAAATCGCCGTTGCCCCGGGCGCGTTCACCGTCTGGCAGGTAAAAAGTGTCCTCCAGGCCGGTGCGCAGCATGCCCCCGAGGTCGGCGGTTTTCTGGTGCACCGGCCAGATTTCGGCGCGGCCTATCAGGGTGCTTTGCCACACGCTGCCAGGGGCCATCCAGCGTGGCAGCAGCGCCAGCAGGTCGGCGTCGCAGGGCATGCCCGAGGCCACGCCCATCACCAGGTTGTACTCGGCGCGGCCCATGCCGGGCTTGAGCATGCCGGCCTGCAAGTACATGCCTACCGAGCGCACGATGCCCACATCAAAGCACTCGAACTCGGGGTGGGTGCCGCACTCCTGCATCACGTCCAAGAACTGCGCAATCTTGGCCACCGGGTTGTCAAACACCATGGGCGGCCAGGCCCACTGGCCGTCGTCTTTGATCTTGAGGTAGTTAAGGCTGCCGGCGTTGCAGGCCGCGATCTCGGGCCGGACACGGCGGATGCAAGCCAGCGGGCCAGAAATATCTTCGCCAACAACGCCCGTAGTCAGGTTGATGATGACACCGGGGCAGGCAGCGCGAATGGCGTTAACGATGGACTCGGCCACATCCGGGTCCCAGCTGGGCAGATGGCCCAGGCCTTCTTCTTGTTTGCGCAGGTGCACGTGCATGATGCTGGCGCCGGCGTTAAAGGCGTCGCGTGCCTCGGCCGCCATTTGCGCGGGCGTGACCGGCACCGGGTGTTGGCGCGGGTTGGTCAGCACGCCGGTCAGCGCGCAGGTAAGAATGGCCTGGTCCATGTTCAGTCCTTGTTCGGTTCGAGGGCAATTTCTACTAGCAGGGCGCCCGACTCCACCTGCGTGCCCACCTGCGCATGCACCGCAGTGACCGTGCCTGCGGCCTCGGCGCTGAGCCACATTTCCATCTTCATGGCTTCGACGCACACCAGGTGCTGGCCCGGTTGCACCACGTCCCCGGCGGCGACCAAAATCTGGGTGACCTTGCCCGCCACAGACGCACAGGCGCGGCTGGCATCGTTGGGTGCAGCGGCGCCGGGCGTGGCCGACACCTCATAAAACACGAAGCTGTGTCCGTCCACCGCCAAGTGCAGCGCCTGGGCGTCGCGCACCGCAATCGCATTGCGCTCCACGCCGTCACGGATATAGCGCAGGCGCCCTGGCCCTGGCCCTGGCCCTGGCCCTGGCCCTTGCTCTTGCCCCTGCCGCAACTGCAGTTCGGCACTGTGGCCGCCTATCGTGACCTGCACCACTGCCTGCGCGGAAGGCCGCACCCGCACCATGCGCTGCACGCTGCCGCAGCGCAGCGTGAGGCCATAGGCCGCCACGCTGTTCGGGCGCCAGCCCGCGCTCGGCAAGGTGGCGCTGTCGGCGCTGGCATCTTGCAGCGCCAAAACGGCTGCTGCCAGGCACCAAACTGCGTCGCTGGCCACCGGCTGCTGTAACAGGGGCGCGTCGCTTTCTAGCCACTGGTCTATCAGTGCGGTGCTCATCTCTGCCTGGCGAAACGCCGGGTGGTCTAGCAAATCCGCAAGAAAGCGGCCATTGTTGTTGACGCCCAGCAGCGGCGTGCGCGCCAGTGCGGCGCGCAGGCGGCGAATGGCGTCCGGGCGGTCGCGGCCATGCACGATCACCTTGGCCACCATCGGGTCGTAGTAGGGGGAAATGCTGCCGCCCTGCACCAGTGCGTGGTCAATGCGCACACCGTCTTGCAGCGCGGCCTGGGGCTGCCACCACAGCACGCGCCCGGTCTGGGGCGCAAAACCGGCATAGGGGTCTTCGGCATACAGGCGGGCTTCGATGGCGTGGCCCTTGAAGGTGATCTGCGCCTGCGTGGCGGGCAGCGGTTCGCCCGCAGCCACGCGCAGCTGCCACTCCACCAAGTCCAGGCCGGTAAGCATTTCGGTGACCGGATGCTCCACCTGCAAGCGCGTGTTCATTTCCAAAAAATAGTGGTTCAGCGCCGCATCCACCATGAATTCCACCGTGCCAGCGCCCTGGTAGCCCACCGCCAGCGCCGCCGCCACGGCATCACGGCCCATGGCCGCGCGCAGGGCCGGCGTCACTACCGGCGAGGGCGCCTCCTCAATCACCTTTTGCCGCCGGCGCTGGGCAGTGCAATCGCGCTCGCCCAGATGCACGGCCTGGCCGTGCTGGTCGGCAAACACCTGTATCTCGATATGGCGACCGTGGTTGACAAGGCGTTCCAGCATCAGCGTGCCGTCGCCAAACGCGCTCTGGGCCTCGCGCCGGGCACCGTCTATGGCCGCCTGCAACTCCGCCGCCGCCCGCACCGTGCGCATGCCCCGGCCCCCGCCGCCTGCCACGGCCTTGACCAGCAGCGGATAGCCCAGGCGCTCAGCCTCGGCGGCCAGCACGGCGTCGCCCTGCTCCGCGCCCAGGTAGCCGGGCACACAGGGCACGCCAGCGTCCAGCATGCGCCGCTTGGCCAGTGCCTTGTGGCCCATGGCGGCAATGGCCTGCGGCGGCGGGCCAATGAACACCAGGCCGGCATCCACACAGGCTTGGGCAAAGGCCGCGTTTTCGCTCAAAAAGCCATAGCCGGGGTGCACCGCATCCGCGCTCGTGCTGCGGGCCGCGTGCAGCAGGGCCGCGCTGTTCAAGTAGGAGTCTGCCGCTGGCGCGGCGCCTATGTGCACCGCCTCGTCGGCCAGGGCCACATGGGCTGCGTGGCGGTCTGCGTCGCTGTACACCGCCACCGTGCCATAGCCCAGCGCACGCGCGGTGCGCATGATGCGGCAGGCAATTTCGCCCCGGTTGGCGATCAGAATTTTGGAAAAACTCATGCCAAGGCCCCTGGGGGTTGGAGTTGGGGTTGGGGTTGGAGTTGTTGTACCGGTGCGGCGGCGCCCTCCACGCCTTGAGCGCCCTGGGCAGCCTGCGAAAACCGGGCTGCGGCCTCGGCCACCACCGTGCAGTGGCTAAATTTCAGCGCCGCGCTGCCAATCTCCTGGAGGGTTTTGAAGCACCGCAAAGCCACATCGCCCCTCTTTTTGAACTGACGGTGGCTGGGGAACACGCCAGTGCGCCCCCAAGCGGCCACATGCGGCTTGATGTGCCGGTGCACGAAGGGGGTGACCGTGCCATAGAGCTGCTGGTGTTCAGTGGTGAAAGTCATGGATGGCCCAGGCAGTTGGGAGGGCTTCAGAGGCGGGCCACGCCAAAGGTGTTGGGGCGCAAAGTGCGTTGTTCGGCCTCGGCTGCAAGCGCCAGGCACAAGCCCAAAATGCGGCGCGTATCGCGCGGGTCGATGATGCCGTCGTCCCACAGGCGGGCGGTGCCAAAGAGCGCGGCCGACTCTTTGTCCAGGCGCAGGCGCAAGCTGTCTGACATAGCACTGAGCGCCGCCTCATTGACCTCCAAGCCGCCCCGCTCTAGCTTGGCGCGGTTCAAAATGTCCATCACCTGGGCCGCCTGCGCCCCGCCCATCACCGCCGTGCGGGCGCTGGGCCAAGAGAATATGAAACGCGGGTCAAAACCCCGGCCGCACATGCCGTAATTGCCAGCGCCGAACGAACCACCGATCACAAAGGTGAACTTGGGCACGCGCGCATTGGCCACGGCCTGGATCATTTTGGCGCCATGCTTGATGGCCCCGCTCCGCTCCGCCGCCGTGCCCACCATATAGCCGGTGGTGTTTTGCAAGAACACCAAGGGCGTGCCGGTCTGGTCGCACAGCTGGATGAACTGCGCGGCCTTGGTGGAGCCGGAGGGCTGAATCGGGCCGTTGTTGCCCAGAATACCCACCAAATGCCCCTCCACGCGGGCATGGCCGCACAGCATTTCTGCGGCGTAGGGCGCTTTGAATTCCAAAAAGTCGGAGCCATCCACCAGCCGGGCAATCACTTCGCGCACATCGTAGGGCTCGCGCTCGTCGGCGGGCACCACGCCCATCAGCTCCTGGACGTCGTATACCGGCGCGGCACCGCCCCCGGTGGCTCCGGCGGCGTCCCAGCGCAGCTTGTCCATCAGCTCGCGCGTGAGCGCAATCGCGTGCGCGTCGTCCTCGGTCAGGTACTCGCCCAGGCCGGTGATCTGGGCATGGGTCTGGGCGCCGCCCAGCGCCTCGTCCGTGCAGTCTTCGCCAATGGCCGCTTTCACCAATGGCGGCCCGGCAAGAAAAATGCTGGAGCGGCCACGCACCAGCACCACGTAGTCCGACAAGCCCGGCAGGTAGGCGCCGCCGGCCGTGCTAGAGCCGTGCACCACCGCGATTTGCGGCACCCCGGCCGCCGACATGCGGGCCTGGTTGGCAAAGCTGCGGCCCCCTTCGACAAAAATTTCGGCCTGGTACAGCAGGTTGGCCCCGCCGCTTTCCACCAAGTAGATGACAGGCAGCTTGTTCTCCAGCGCAATCTGCTGGGCGCGCAGGGCTTTTTTCAGGCCCATGGGCGCCACCGTGCCGCCCTTGACCGCACTGTCATTGGCCGAGATCAGGCAGCGCCTACCGGCCACCACGCCAATGCCAACAATCGATCCGCCACCCATCACCGAGGTCTTGCCGTCGTCGTCGTGCATCTTCAGGCCCGCCAGACGGCTCAGCTCCAGAAAGGGCGAGCCGCGGTCCAGCAGACGGGCCACGCGCTCGCGTGGCAATAGTTGATTGCGCTTTTCAAACTTGTCGCGCTTGGACTCGGACTCTGCAATCACCAGCGCCTCCAGCCGCTGCACCTCGGACAGCAATTCGCCCATACGCCCGGCGTTGGTGGCAAAGGCTGCGCTGCGGGGATTGATCTTGGACAGTAAGACAGGCATGGGGGAGAGCTTGGGCTTCGGAGTGGGGGGTATTAGAGGGGTGCTTAGGGTTCACGTCAACCGGGTGCCGCGTAGGTGTTTACACCGTGCGTTTTCAAGCTGCGGGAATTGCCCTTAGGCGATTGAAGTCCTCACCCAAGCCATACGCGCCAAAGTTTGCGACGCGAGCTTAGCCTGCGTGCGATCGCGCGGGGCGGGCGGTGGTTTGCTGAACTGCTCTATCTCTTGGGCAACGGCGGCCACGTCTGCATCAGTCTCGCCCACGAGCAGATTGCGCTGCTGCGGGTTTAAGCGCGCGGACTGCACGGCAAACTTCACGCACCAGTGTCTTTTTGCCATAGCAAGGTGACTTACAAGTTCGAACCGCCTGCGGCCAAGGTACCCGCTGCTGCGAAAGTGGCCCGCAAGAAGGCGGCTTGGGCCCGTCTGGGCGGACTGCTGCGCTACTTTTTGCGCGTAGGCGCCGAATCTTTCGCTGGCGCCGGCGCTGGCGCAGCCGTCTCTGCCGCTGCTGCGTAGGCGTAGGTCAGCCGGGCCTCGCGCATCACGATCCGGTGAAAGCTCTCGGCCTTGTCCAGCCATGCCACAAAGGGTTCGCCGTTCATCGCCGACGGCTTGAAGGCGCCCTGGGCCATGAAGTCCCGCCACTCGGGCAGCGCGCGCACCTTGTCCAGCACCTGGATGTAATACGCAACCTGGTCCGCCGTCGCGCCGGGTGCCATAAAAATGCCGCGCATCATCAGGTACTCGACCGGGATGCCGAATGACATGCAGGTCGGCAAGTCATTCCAGTTTTGGGCGCCCGCGCTCTTGGCCAGGTAGTCCAGCTTTTTGCCATCGAACACGCACAGTGGCCGCACCTTGCCGCCAGCCCACAGCTTGGCCGCTTCAATCGGGTTGTTGACGGTGATATCGACCTCGCCCTCGGCCAGCGCCCGTGCCACGTCACCACCGCCCTTGAGCGGCTGGTAGCTCAGGCGCGTAGAGGCGGCGGTTTCCAGCAACACGCTGAGTAATTGGTCTTCCTGTCGGCTGCCGGTGCCGCCCAGCTTGACGCTGCCACGCGGGCTAGCCCGCAGGCTGTCGAGCAATTCTTTGGCCGTCTTGTGCGGCGAGTCGGCATTGACCCACAACACAAACTGGTCCAGCGCCAGCATCTGCACGGGTGTGATGTCGCGCCAATTGAAATCCGTGCCCGTGGCCAGCGGCGTGGTGAACAGGTTCGACAGGGTGATGATGAGCTTGTGCGGGTTGCCGCGCGCCGCCTTCACATCAAGAAAGCCTTCGGCGCCCGAGTTGCCAGTTTTGTTGACTACGCTGAGCGGCTGCTTCATCAAGCCATGCTTGGCCACCGCCTGTTGGATGAAGCGTGCCATCAGGTCCGCACCCCCGCCCACGCCGGCCGGCACCACCAGTTCAACCGGTGCGGTGGGCTCCCAGGCCAGGGCCGGAAGGCCCAAGCCAAGCAATATGGCCGCAAGACTGGCGCGCAAACGACCCAAGGACCGCGCCGATAAATGATGACCAAAACCTCGTGCCGTGTGGATATTCATTAACGACCTTTATGTCCGGGCCGGGCACCTTAGAACAATTGAGCTTGCCTGCACGGCACGCGGCGACAAATTCTTCGTTTGGTCATTGCAATGCGGCGAAAGAGTTGCAAAACGCCGCGCGTCCTGCGCACCCTGAAAACGCACGCCATGTCCAAGCAAGCAAATGAACGGCCTGTTCAAGAACCCGGTGATTTCAGCGGATAGGAGATCCATCCGCATTTTGGCGATTATGAACCAGGCTTCGGGCGCCAAAAGCCAGCGTACGGGCCTACTTTAGCGGTAGTTCAAGACCATTGGTGCCGTGCCGATGATCTCCGCGAGCGAGAGGGCAGGTAAATGGTCTTACCGATGACCACGGCGTCGGCACCCATCTCAATGGCCAAAGCAATCTCACCAATAACGTGGCCCGCACGCGTGCCGCGCATGCCGCCGCCCAAGCTCTTGCCGTGGCCATGCGCTTCTGTGCGTCATGGATCGGCAGCTTAGCAACGCCTTGGTCCCGGCCATTGGCAATAGCGCGGTCTGAGGCCGTCCAGGGGAACATACCTTCTTAAAACTCGATGCCTTGCGCCATGGCGTGGTCTTTTCGGTCAAGCCCACCATGGCCGTTGACAAAGTCGGACACGCTCCGTAGCCTCAGGCCCTTGAGGCATTTTTGAGCCGTGACGCAATCGCAGGGGCGACGTGACGGACGGTTTGTCGAACGTTCGACCGATTTTCAAGCAAGGAGAAAGCTGTGCAACGCTCTCGTCGTTTATCTGCGCTCACCGGGCTGACGCTGGCCCTCTGGGCGATGCTTTCGAGCGCGGCCAGTGCGCAGGGATATTCCGCCACCGTGTGCGCGAAGGGACAAGGTGGAATCACGCTCTCGGTGCAGGGGCCTCTGATTGTGCTGAGGGGCGGCATATGCCCGGGGGACGACGCAAAGTTCGTCGCCTTCTTGACCACCGTGGAACCGTCGATTCGTACCATCAAGCTAACCAGCGGCGGTGGAAACGGTAACGCGGCGCAGGCGATGGGCGTTGTGATCCGCGAGCGCCGCTACAACACCTATGTGGACGGTTCGAAGGACCGCTGCGCGAGCGCATGCACGCACATCTTCGCGTCCGGCGTGAATCGCTACTACGCTGGAGCAGGCAGCATCGTGACCGGACCGGACTCAGCCCGCGGGCTGGGCTATCACTATCCGAACTCGCGGCACACCGACCAGACCGACGCCGATAAGGACAAAGGCTTCAACGCCATGACCGTCCCGTATCTGCACACGATGCTCTCCCCCGCAGGCGCGAAGGCCGTGATCGCGCTGATGTCGGGCAACCGCACCACGAAAGTGACGTGGCTGAACGGCGACGAAGCGTTGCGCGCCGGAATCGCCACGTCGCTTGAAAAGCCCAATTAACTCTTTGCGCCGCTGGCTACTGCCGCAACGCTTCTGGTACAGACCGCCCTGTCAGTCACGCACAGCCCGATGTGCGGCGCCCTGAAGGCCAAGCGCTGACTCCGTACTGATTCAGCGGCTGACGCCAAACCCGACGGACTGCTACGAAGTGATTCACACCGGCACGCAATCTCCTTCGCCGCGCCAGGGGCGGCTGGATCATTGCCCCGCTTGACGCGCGATCCGCGCAGAAAGCCGAGCACCAACCGCCGGCTGATTCAACTTCTGGCTGGCGCACCTGGCCGACTTGCTGGCAGCTTATTCTTGGCGCTCTAGGTCCACGCACACCAGGGCGGCGTAGCGGCTCCAGCGGAATGTGATGACGTAAGGCCTTTGTTTGACCCGCTCCATGATGGTCTGCACACCGCGCAGGCAGGCGGGCACAGAGATGTCGAGTTGCGGGCCAAACACCTGGCGGGCGTTGCCTGCCAGGGTGTTGGCGATTTCGCCCACGGCATCGAGCAGGTTGGCCTCGCTCACGTTGTGCTCGTGCTGTAGCACCAGCAACTCGCGCAGCATGGCCGCAGGCATGGACACCATGATGTAGCCGGAGAAGCCGCCCATAAAGCTCACCAGCCCGTTGTATTCGTGCCCCTGCACGGTGTCGTCGCCCAGAAAGGCGGAGGTAATCTCGGGCTCCTGGCGGCTGGTGGTTTTCAGGTAATGCTTGATCCCGTTCACAAACAGGCGCAGGTCGTCTTCGGTGAGTGAGGCCATGGGTGGTGTGTGGCTGTGTGAAAGTTGACGAAACGGCCCACAAGGCGTGTGCCAGGGTTGTAGGGGCGGCGGGGCTGGGCGATCTGCGGCTAGGGCTCAGGCCGTGGTTTCGGCCACGTCGAGCAGGGCCGCACTGAGCTCTTGGTCGGTGAAGGGCTTGTTGATAAAGCCCCGCGCACCCAGCCTCAGGGCCATGATGGCGGTGGATTTGTCATTGAGGGCACTGACCACCAAGATGTTGGGCGGGGGGCTGAGCGTAATGAGCTGGCGGATGGTTTCCACCCCGTCCATTTCGGGCATGGTCAGGTCCATGGTGACCACATCGGGCCTGTGCTGCTTGGCCAGCGTGATGGCTTCTAGGCCATTGCGGGCTAGCCCGACGATGCGCACCCCCTTCATTTGCGTGGTTTTGACCACGCTGGCGATGCGCGTGCGGATGAGGTTGGAGTCGTCCACGATCAGCAGTTTCATACGCTGCCCTTCAGGCGTTGGCAGGAACGGTCACGGTGAATTCCGTGCCCGCGCCGGGGGTGGACTGCAGCCGTATATGGCCACCGAGGCCCTGCACGAGCGCGTGCACCACGTCCAGACCCACGCCGCGCCCGGCATGCAGGTTCACGTCCGAGGTAGAGAAGCCGGGCCTGAAGATATGCATCATCACCTGGCTGTCTGACACGTCTTTCAGGTCTTCGGCGCTGTACCAGCCCAGCTGCAGCAGGCGTTCGCGGATGCGGGCGAGGTTGAGACCGCTGCCGTCGTCGCGCAGCCGCAGTTCGATGTCGCCAGTGTCTTTGTAGCCCAGTTGCAGCGCCAGGGCGCCCGCTTCGGGCTTGCCAGCGGACACACGCTCGGCGGGGGTTTCAATGCCGTGGGCCACCGCGTTGCGGATGAGCTGGATGGCGATGTCGTTGAGCGCAGGCCGATTCAGCAGCGCCGGGCTGGCCTGGTTTTCAAACACGACCTGGGTTTTGACCTGCTTGCCCAGGTCGCGTGCCACGGTTTGGGCCAGGGAGTACAGGGGCGCCAGTGGGTCGCTGGCATGGGTGCCATCGTCGGCACCGGGCGCCACGGCTCCCTGGGGTGCTTGCGCGCGGGTGATCTGGCGGAACAAGGTGATTTTTTCCAGCAGGTTTTCCAGCGGCAGAGGCAGGTTCAGCAGCGATTCGCCGGTGATTTGGGGCGCATTGCGCAGGGTTTGCAGCCCGTCCTCAAACTGGTTGGCCAGCCCGGCCAGCAGCTCCAGGTCGAGCGCAGAGGCCTCGCCTTTGAACGCGTGAATGAGGCGGAACACCTTGTCGATGACCTTGCGGGTTTCGGCGTTGCCCGTCACTTCGGACACACTGCGCAGCAAGTCATTGACCTGTAGCAGTTGCACCTCGGCCCGCTCCACAAACCGGCGCAGCGTGACCGAATCGGCCTTGAGCGCTTGCACCAGCGAGGAAAACTCTTTGCGCGCGCGGCTGCGTTCGGCATCAAGTTGCTTTTCCAGCACCATGCGCGGGGTGATGTCTTGCATGGTGACTAACAAGTGGCGCACGGTGGCGCCATCCATCACACGGTTGAACGAGAAGGACAGGTACTTGCGCTCCTCCATGCCCCTGGCGCCGGTCAGGTTCACTTCCACCGATGTCAGGGGGTTGATGTTTTGCACCAGGTTTTCGCGCACGTGGGGCGAAAACAGCAGCTCCATGTATTCGCGGGCATCGGTCAAGTCTTTGTGAAACAGCAGGGGCTGCAGCAGCTCCAGCAGGCTGTCGCCGGGCACGGCTTGGCGGCCCAGCAGGGTTTTGACCGAGGCCGAAATCTGCGTTCCCAGCGTCAGGTCGCCGTACAAAAGAAACAGGCCTTCGCGCACGCTGCCCAAGATTTCGGCGTTTTCTTCGTTGGCTTCCAAAATGGCGCTATCGGCCCGGCGCAAGCTGCTAAGGAACTTGTAGAGGATGTACGCAAAGTTCAGCAGCGCCAGCAAAATGCCTGCGGCCTGCACCATGCGCAAGTTGGTGGCGCGTTGCGACGCGTTCACCTCCAAAGCAGTGGTCAGGCCGTTCATCAGGCCCAGTAGTTTGACGTTGTTGGCGCGGGCAAAGGCCACGGCCTCGGCCATTTGCTCGGGCGTGGCCCTGGCCTCCAGCACCGGGGCCAGCGCCAGCTGGTAGGCGCTCCAGATCACGCCGGCATCTTCCAGCGCTTTGGCCGCAGGTGCGCCTTCGGCGGCCTTGAGGTACACGGGCTTGCCGTCACCGCCAGGAACCGTGGCCCCGTTTTGAAACCCTTTAAAGCTGGTGTCGAACAAGGTCACCGCCTTGCGCAGCTCGTCCAAAGCAGCCGCACCGTCTCGCCCATCGCGCTGCTCAATGTCCAGGGTCAGCAGCGCTTTGGTCATGCGTTGCGAGAGCATGCGCTGGCGGCCCGCGAGGTTCACGCCCAAGGCATCCTCGCCAATTTGGAACGATGTGTAGAAGTTAAGCACCAGCACACCCAAATCGATCACGATGAACAGCGTCACCGCAATGATGATGTCCCGGTACCGCCTGGAGAACCCAGATGGCCCCTGCCGCTTGGCTAAGGCCGGAGAAGCCAGTGATTTGTCCGTCGGCCTTCCGTTAGCCGTTGCCGTTGCGCCTGTTGCCGTCATGTAAAAACCCCTTTACAAACCGTTGAAGCTGCCGCACCGATACAAAAAGTGCCTTGGCATGCCAATCAGCAAACAGTCAGCAAAAAGCAAGCCAGAAACAATCGCCCCAGTTTGGTGCGAACGCGTACCCACCCCGGTGGCGGCCCTTTTTTTACACTCGCAGCAAAACGCAGGCATGTGGACAAAACCTGGCTGCGGCAGTTGGTTTGAGGCGTCTGAGGTGGCCGCCGGGCGCGGGTGCATCGTCAACCATGTGTTTGGTGACACCTTTCATCGGCCATCACCTCAGCCGCTACTTGCGCTTCGTGCCGGTTAGGGACCAGCACACCGAAACAGCGATGCCGATGCGTGCGCGGTGATGGCACCAGGGCGGCAAGGCGGTCGATCCACTCCAGCGGCGTGACATGTAGCTCATCGGCCTTGGTGCCACGGTTGTCCACCACGGGGCGGGCTGTACTGCTAAGCGCAGCGGTAGACAAGCCCGCGACTGCCTTATGCAACCAATCCGTCGCAAACGGTGGGCGGGCGCAATTTCTTACCAGTCGCTCCAGGCCACCGCAGTCATGGGCTTGAATGCGAACCCCAGCCTCCGCCGAGAACCCACTCTGTTTGTAGTCCAGCATCTCCATGGCCTCGCAACTCTCCAGCAGGCAACGACTGACGACGGCGCGCAGGATACCTTGGTCAGTCACGCTTACGCTCAAGCCACAGCGGTCTCGTCGATAGCACTGGCCGGGTAAATAACGATGCCCGGTGGAGAGGATTGGGCATCGGTGCCGCACGACGCTTGCACAAACACCCCATCGACCACGCACACATGAAAGCGCACATATTCATTGAGGCTGGAGCCGAACCGGTGAACAAAGGCAACTGGACCGATGCGCGGGTCTGTCTTGTCCGAATTGGCCGCACCGGGGCAGCGCAGCTGTATGGACTTGACCGGTGTGCGAGTCCAGCGGAACACGCGTACAGATGCGTTTTCTCCTCCATTTGGGGGATGCACCTTTGTACCAAGGGCTCTATTATTAAGTGGTCTGGTGCTGCCGCGCCAGAAACTGTCGAACATGCCCGGCGCCATGCCGACTGTCAAAACCGCGCCCATCACAGTATGAAGGAGTATTTTCACCATGGTAAGAACCAATACGGCCGTCAACGTTTCACCGGTGTCCGCTGGCAATGTGGTCCGGGTCTCCATCCCGGCTGACGTGCATAACGACCTCAGCAAGTTCCTCAAAGTCCAAAAGGACATCCTGGGCAAGCTCGGCTGCCTGGCCTGTTGCTCGGGCTGGGACATACGCTTCAATGTGCAGCGCCAGTTTCTGGTGGACAACAAGGCGGTTGTCCAAGAAGTCCTGCGCTAAGTTGGTCCGCCACGTCAGTTCCTAGCCGCCATGTTCAAGCCTCAGCCCCTGGGTGTTGGCATGGTTTACTTTCCTGCCCTGGAGCCATTCTTTGATGGGCATGGCGGCTTGCTCGACGTGCTGGAGGTCGAGCCGCAAACCTTGTGGCTGCGTTCGACGGCGGCGCTTGACCCGGCTAGCGACCCGCCAGAGCCCCGCAGCGCCCACCGGCTCGACGAACGCGCGTTTGCAGCGCTAGCGCGTTGGCGCCAAGCCAAGCTGTTGCACGGCGTAGGCATGCCCTTGGCCAGCAGTGTCCCGTCCGACCCGCGCCAGCACCCACCCTGGCGTGACAGCATTGCCCGGTTGCAGCCGCACTGGGTGAGCGAGCACCTGGCGTTTCAACGCGTGCCGCAGCCCCGGCTTGCGCAGACCCAAGGTGCCACCGATGTGCATGGCGGTTTCCTGCTACCCGCCTGCCAAGTCGATGAAACGGTGTCCCTGGCGGTACACCGTATTGCGCAGCTCCAACACCTGTCAGGCCGCCCCGTGGCCTTCGAGACCTCGCCCAACTACCTGCGGCGCGACCGCACTCAACTGGACGACGGCACGTTCTACGCCCAGGTCGCCGTGCGTGCCAACTGCGGCATCTTGCTGGACCTGCACAACCTGTGGTGTAACGAGCGCAATGGCCGCCAGTCCATGCAGGAGGTCATGGCCCGGCTGCCGTTGGAGCGGGTCTGGGAAGTCCACCTCGCCGGGGGCGAGGCGCGCGACGGATATTGGCTTGATGCGCACAGCGGTCTGGTGCCTGACGAGTTGATGGACTTTTGCGCGCGCTGGCTGCCCAAACTGGTGAATCTGGGCGCACTGGTGTACGAAGTCATTCCCGACTATGTGCAGGCGCGCGGCATGTCGCACGAGGCCCTGGCCGATCAGCTGTGCGCGCTTCAGGGCTTGTGGCGGCACCGTGACCGAGTATTTGTCGCAGGTGGGATCCGTACTGAACCAGTGCAGCTTCCCGATAGATTGGATCCAGCGGCCGCCCCGGGACACAACGCCAACGCCCCATATTCCGAAGGGCCAGCCCCTGCTGATCGCGCACCAGGCCACCTCGCTACGTCGCCTCCGCCTGTGCTCACCAGCGCCCAATGGGAGCAGGCCCTAGGCGCCTTGGTCAATGGCCGCCATGCGCCAAACACGCCGCGCGTGCTCGTCGATGACCCCGGTATCGAGGTGCTGCGCACCTTGGTTGAAAGTTTTCGCGTGGGCACGCTGACTGCGGGGTTGACGCTGAGCTGGCGGCTGCTGGTACTGCGAATCGGCGAGGGCGCCACCGCGCAACTCATGAAGGATTTTTGGCGCAATCACTGGCCTGAACCCTTTGCCTTTGACGAGCTGTGCTCATTTGCGCGCTTCACCCAAGCCCGGCTAGACGCAGGGGAACTCGACGTACCGCACCTGGGTAGCGTGATGGCCTATGAATTGGGCGTCGCCCGAGCCCAGCAAACGGGGCAAGAGATTTGGACGCGCTTTGACTGCGACCCGGTGCCCCTGTTAAGCGCACTGGCACGCGGGCAGAGCCCGGGGCCGCTAGTAAGCGGCTCGTTCGAGCTGCGCGCAGGGCCTTGAGGCGCATCCTGAGGCCCTTACCGCCTCAGGCTTTGCGGCTTAGCAGCGCACACAGCAGAATCGCCCCAAACGTCCCGGTACCGATGCCGCCAAGTGCAAAACCACCAAACTTCAGCGTGAAGTCGCCTGTGCCCAACACCTGGATGATCACTGCGGCGATCAGGTTCTTGTTGGCGGAAAACTCCAGTGTTGACGTAACTTCAAGACCGGAAGAGGCGCAGCGCACTTGGAACGAGCGCGCCCCCTGTATTCAGTAGGCCTCACTATGCCGCACTTTGTTGTTCCGCCGAATTCTGGTCCCTACAAGGTGACCAGTGCCCGAGCCGGCAATCCCTTGGTCTGCAACGCGTACACCGGACGGCGCAAGGTTCTCATACCTTGCAAGACCACAGCGCAAGCCGTCGAACTGTGTAGGCAACTCAACGAGGGTAAAAGCGGTGAAATTTTTACCTAAATCGCTGAAAAAGAGTAGCAAGAGTACAGGTCCGACCGCTTGCAGGGGCTAGAGCCTGGTTGAGCACGCGTTGAGGCCAGCCGCGATCTGAACCCTTTGTTTGACGCGCTGGGCGTGGGCACCGCCCGTAAACCACGAAAAACATCTTTTTGTAGCCCTTCGCTGATACGGAAACTGACCTTCAGGCACCGGCCTGAAAGCCACCAATCCCGCCCACTTCGCACATCCCCGCCCCTTAAGATGCCCCACCCCCACCCCGGGGATTCCACCCCAACCGAGAACCCATGACTATGACCATCTCCATGTACCAAGCCAGCGTGCCCCGCCTGGCCAATAGCCTGAACAACCTGATCCACATCCTGGACAAGGCGCAAGCCCATGTGGAGGCCAAAAAGATTGACCCCGCCGCGCTGATCGACTTTCGCCTCTACCCCGACATGCTGAGCTTTCGCCGCCAGGTGCAAATCGCCAGCGACACGGCCAAGGGCGTGGTCGCTCGCCTGGCCGGAGTAGAAATTCCCGCCTACGAGGACAACGAGCGCACGTTTGAAGAACTCAAGGCCCGCGTGGCCAAGACCGTGGCCTATGTGCAAAGCTTCACGCCCGAACAGATTGACGGCACCGAGGACAAAGACATCGTCACCAAGCGCGGCGACAAAGAAACCCATTACAAAGGCATGCAGTTTTTGCTCGGCCACGCGCTGCCGAATGTGTACTTTCATGTGACGACCGCCTTCGCCATCCTGCGCCACAATGGTGTGGAGATTGGCAAACGCGACTTCCTGGGCAAGCCCTAAGTCGCCAGCGCCCTGCCCCACCCGCGCTGGCAAAGACCGGCGCGGCGCCGACTAGAAAAAACAGGAGACCAGCACGATGTTCCCCACCGCTTTCCCCACCGCAATCGCAGGCAACCTGCCCAAACCCGCCTGGCTGGCCGAAACCCAAAAGCTCTGGCCCCAGTGGAAGGCCCAAGGCGCCGAACTGATAGAGGCCAAGGGCGACGCCACGCTGCTCTGGGTCAAAACCCAGGAAGACTTAGGCCTGGACGTGATTGGCGACGGCGAGCAGGCGCGCCAGCATTTTGTGCACGGTTTTCTGGAGCAGGTAGACGGCATTGACTTTGAGAACAAGGTCACCATGGGCATTCGCAACAACCGCTACGACGCCCAGGTGCCGCAGGTGGTGGGGCCGCTGCGCCTCAAAGGCCGGGTGCACGCGCTGGAGGCGCGCATGGCGCGCGCCCATACCCAGCGCACGCTTAAATTCACCCTGCCCGGCCCGATGACCATTGTGGACACCGTGGCCGACCGCTTTTTACGGCGGCGGGCGCGAAGGCAAGATCAAAATGGCTTTTGCCTTTGCCGAGCTGCTCAACCAAGAGGCGCTGGCCCTGCAAGCCGACGGCGTGGACATCATCCAGTTTGACGAACCCGCCTTCAACGTCTACATGGAAGACGCCGCCGACTGGGGCGTGGAAGCGCTGGAGCGCGCGGCCCAGGGGCTAACTTGCAAAACCGCAGTGCATATTTGCTACGGCTACGGCATTGCCGCCAATAGGGACTGGAAAAACACCCTAGGCCACGAATGGCGCCAGTACGAAAAAGTGTTTCCGGCCCTGGCCCAAAGCAGCATTCAGCAAGTGAGTCTGGAATGCTTTCACTCCCACGTGCCCATGGACCTGATGGCCTTGCTCGCGGGTAAGGAAGTGATGGTGGGCGTGATCGACGTGGCCTCTGACGTGGTGGAAACCCCTGAAGAAGTGGCCGACACCATTGGCAAAGCGCTGCGGTTTGTGCCCAAGATGAAGCTCATTGCCTGCACCAACTGCGGCATGGCGCCCATGAACCGCGACATTGCCCTGCGCAAGCTCGAAGCCCTGGCCCAAGGCGCGGCGCTGGCGCGCCAACGCTACGCCTGAGGTGCAATTTATGAGCACGCCCCAATCCGTATTGGTAATAGGCGCCGGTGACGCCACCGGCGGCGCCATTGCCCGGCGCTTTGCGCGCGAAGGCCTGATCGCCTGCGTCACCCGGCGCCAGCGTGACAAATTGCTGCCCCTGGTGGCGCAGATTGAGGCCGAAGGCGGCACAGCGCACGCCTTTGGTTCGGACGCCCGGGTCGAGGCCGAGATGGTGTCACTGGTCGAAGGCATTGAACGCGACATTGCGCCCATTGCGGTAGCGGTGTTCAACATCGGCGCCAATGTGCGCTTTTCGGTCACCGACACCACCGAGCGCGTCTACCGCAAGGTGTGGGAAATGGGCGCGTTGTCGGGCTTTTTGATGGGCCGCGAGGTGGCCAAAGCCATGCTCAAGCGCGGCCAGGGCACGATTATTTTTACCGGCGCCACCGCCAGCCTGCGCGGCGCGGCGGGGTTCTCGGCATTTGCCGGGGCCAAGCATGCGCTGCGGGCTTTGGCGCAAAGCATGGCGCGCGAACTGGGGCCAAAAGGCATCCACGTGGCGCACACCGTGATTGATGGCGCGATAGACACCCAGTTCATTGCCGAAAACTTTCCCGCGCGCTACGCCCTGAAAGACCAGGACGGCATCCTCAACCCCGACCACATTGCCGAAGCCTATTGGCAGCTGCACCGCCAGCCGCGCAGCGCCTGGACGCAGGAGCTGGATTTGCGCCCGTGGATGGAAAACTGGTAAGCGCGCCGCGCCCTGTCACCCCTCCCCACAGCAAACAAGGAGCTCGCATGCAAAAAACCGTGGAATTTTTCTTTGACTTTGGCAGCCCCACCACCTATCTGGCGCATACGCAAATGCACCAACTGGCTGTGGACACCGGCGCCAAAGTGGTGTACCGCCCCATGCTGCTAGGGGGCGTGTTCAAGGCCACGGGCAACGCCAGCCCGGTGACCGTACCTGCCAAGGGCCGCTGGATGGGCGCCGACATGGCGCGCTTTGCCACGCGCTACGGCGTGCCCTTTGCGCACAACCCGCACTTTCCCATCAACACCCTGACGCTGATGCGTGGCGCCACCGGCCTGCAAATGCGCGACCCGCAGAAACTGATGGACTACGTAGACGCCGTGTTCCAGGCCATGTGGGTGCAGCCGCGCAATATGGGCGACCCCGCCGTCATGGCCGAAGTGCTGGGGGCCGCTGGCTTTAGCGCTGAGTCTTTGATGGGCTTGGTGGCCGACCCCGAGGTCAAGGGGCAGCTGGTGGCCACCACCGAAGAAGCAGTAGCGCGCGGCGCGTTTGGTGCGCCTACGTTTTTTGTAGGCGAGCAGATGTTTTTCGGGCAGGACCGGCTGGACTTTGTGCGCGAGGCGCTGGCCTGACTTTCACCGCAGCTCCTTGGTGCCATCGGGCCGATTGCCGCGCGTGTTGCTTCACTCAGGCGACGGCGCTCGCTTCAATGCGGTTTCGTCCGCTGTTCTTGGCCACATAAAGCGCGGCATCGGCGCGCGCAAGCACGTTCCCTCCAATCTCCCCTAGCGCAGACTGCGCAACGCCGCCTGAGAGGGTGAGTCGCCCGAGCTTGTCGCCGTTTTTGCGGCGAACCAGCGACATGCTTTCTACCCTGGCGCGCAGCGCATTGGCCAGCATGGTGGCCGAGTGCAGGTCGGTGTCGGGCAGCAAAATGGCAAATTCCTCGCCGCCATAGCGCGCTGCCAGGTCGCCCGCGCGCACGCCCTGGCCCAAAGTGCGTGCCACCAGGCGCAGCACCTCATCGCCCACCGGATGGCCGTAGGTGTCGTTAAACCCCTTGAAGTGATCAATATCGAACATCACGAGCGAAAACCGCGCCTGCGCCGGCGCGTTGGACAGGCGCGCCAGTTCCGTGTCAAAGGCCTGGCGATTGGCCAATGAAGTCAAACTGTCCGTAACCGCCTGCTTGCGCACCGCGTCCAGGTCGCGCCCCAGGGCCTGCATGGCCAAGGTGGACTGCGCCAAAGCCTCTTCAAGCGCGCGGTTGTGGGCCAGCATCTGGCTGGTGTCGTCCAACAGCGCGCGCAGGGTGGACTGTAGGGCCAGGGGCACATTGGACGCATCCAGCTTGCCGCTGGCCGTTTGCAGCGTAGCGCTGAACCGCTGGGTCGCCGAACGCGCCAGTTCCACTTGTTGGCTCACCCCGCTGATCGTGGCCTCAATGCGCACACCCGCCTCGCGCACGCTGTCACTGCGTTTTTCCTCACTCAAAAACAGTTGGTGGATGCCTTCGCACTGGGCCTCTGTGATGGGCTGCGCTTGCGCCAACAAGGTGTCCAGGGCGCGAACCACCTCAAGATGCGTCTGCGCGTAGTAGGCGTACCACAGCTCAAAATACTGCGGCAGGGGCGACAAACCTCCGCTGCGCAGGCGTGCCAAGGCCTGGTTGGCGTACCGGTTGGCCGGCTCATCAGGCAAAAAATAGTTCGTTGCGCTAGGCGGGGCTTCGTTTGGATGCATCTCGAATTCGACAGCTAGCGCACGGTTGCAAGTAAAAAAGGCGCGGGCCCAGGTCTACAGATCGCAAGCAAAAGCTGTATTTTTATGTTGATAAAAACACATTTTATATTAAATTATTAAAAATCAATGATTATTAATGCCTGCCTGACTGCGCGTAAACACCAAGACTTGGCTGCCAAGGCGTGGCCAAAGCGTGGCGCCTGGGCATGGATAATGCCGCCACATCAAAACAACGAGACGTCCCCATGCACCGTGTCGCCATTAGCAGTACCGGCCTGTTTACGCCGCCCGAAACCATTACCAACGCCGAGTTGGTAGAGGCCTTCAACCAGTACGCTGCGCTGGAAAACAACCGCTACTCCAACGAGATCGCCGCCGGAACCCACGCCGCGCTGACTGACTCCAACGTCGAATTCATCGAAAAAGCCTCGGGCATCCAGCGCCGCTATGTGATGGACAAGACCGGTGTGCTCGACCCCAGCCGCATGCGCCCGCGTTTTGCGCCCCGCCCGGACTCAGAAATCTCCATGATGGCCGAAATCGGCGTGCAGGCGGCCCAAGCCGCACTTGACGCGGCGGGCAAAACCGCTGCCGATGTGGACGGGCTGATCTGCGCTGCGGCCAATATGCAGCGCCCCTACCCCGCCATGGGTGTGGAAATCCAAACCGCACTGGGCATCAATGGCTACGCGTTTGACATGAATGTGGCCTGCTCCTCGGCCACGTTTGCGCTGGAACTGGCCTTCAACGCGGTACGCACCGGCCAGGCGCGGGCGATTTTGGTGGTCAACCCCGAAATTACGTCCGCCCACCTGGCCTGGAAAGACCGCGATTGCCACTTCATCTTTGGCGATGTGTGCACCGCCATCCTGGTAGAGAGGCTGGATTTGGCCCCCGCTGGTGCGTTTGAGATTTTGGGCACGCGGCTCCTGAGCACGTTTTCCAACAACATCCGCAACAACCAGGGTTTTATGTCCCGCGCCGAAGACCGCGACCCCGACGACCGCGACCAGCTGTTTCGCCAAGAGGGCCGCAAGGTGTTCAAGGAAGTCTGCCCCATGGCGGCCGACCATATTGCCGGGCATCTGGAATCATTCGGTTACGCGCCAACCGATGTACGCCGCTTCTGGCTGCACCAGGCCAATTTGTCCATGAACCAGTTCATCAGCCGCAAGCTACTGGGCCGCGACGCCACCATTGAGGAAGCGCCGGTCATCCTGGACGAGTTCGCCAACACCGCGTCCGCAGGTTCCATCATCGCTTTTCACCGCCACAAGACCGACATTGAGGCGGGCCAAGTGGGCGTGATTTGCTCGTTTGGCGCGGGCTATTCGATTGGCAGCGTGGTGGTGAAGAAGCTGTAAGCAGCACCATTGCGGCGCCGCTTTGGCGCTTTTGGCTCAGGCCAGCGGGCGCTTGAGCCGGATTTCTTCGATCTTCACCCCGCCTATCGACACGGTTTTGGCGCTGGGCATTTCGCGCTTGAAGCCGGCGTTGGTGAAAAACTGCATGGCGCGCTCATTGGCCAGGGGCAGCCAGATGCTCACATCGGTGCAGCCTTCTTCTATGAGCCCCTCGCGCGCAGCGTCCCACAGTGACAAGCCCACGCCCAGGCCGACAAAGTCCGCGTCGGCGTAAATCGACCAAATCTCGCCCATGGTGGGTTTGGTGCCTTCGTCGCGGCTGCGGTCAAAGCCGACAAAACCAACGATGCGCTCACCGTGCAGCGCCACATGGACCTGCGGCTCGGCGTATTCGATGGCCTCGCGCCAGTAGGCCTGGCGCTTGTCCAGCGCCATGAGTGGCACCTGCACGTCGCCCAGCAGCCCTTGATAGGCGTCTTGCACGGTGGCGTTGTGCAGGTCGGCAATGGCGCGCGCGTCACGCACAACGGCCGGGCGAACGGGAAAAACGGAAGTACTGGACATGGAAGAAAAAGACCTGAAGTTGTGAAAATTGTGAATGCCGAGGAATTGTCGCAGCATCCAAGTTTGACCTGCGCGCGCCACGTGAGGGCTTGCAGCCTTCAAGCACCTCAACAGTTACAGTCCCTCGCATGTTCCCTCCGACCGTATTTTCTTCTTTGAGCGCCAAACACTGGTTGCTAGGCTTTGTGTGCGTCGCGATGCATTTGCTGCTTCTGCCCCGCGCAGGGGCGGAAAGCGCAGACCCCATGGCCCAGCGTACGCTGGCCTGCACCAGTTGCCACGGGCCGCAGGGCAAGTCCGGCCCCGACGGCTACTACCCCCGCCTGGCGGGCAAACCCGCAGGCTATTTGTACAACCAGCTGCGCAATATCCACGACGGCAGGCGCCAGTACGCGCCCATGCAAGGGCTGCTAGCCACCCTGAACGACGCCTATTTGCGCGAGATGGCCGATTATTTTTCTAATCTCGACGTTCCCTACCCGCCACCGGTCGCGCAGCGCACAGACGCCGCCGTGCTGGCGCGAGGCCAAACGCTGGCCTTGCAGGGCGACCGCGCCCTGCAGCTGCCGGCCTGCACCCAGTGCCACGGCACGGCCCTGACTGGCGTGCAACCCCACACGCCCGGCCTGCTGGGCCTGCCGCGCGACTACCTGAATGCGCAGTTAGGCGGCTGGCAAACCGGGCAACGCAAAGCGCAGGCACCCGACTGCATGGCGCACATTGCGAAAGGGCTGAGCGACGCTGACGTGCACGCTGTCACCACCTGGCTGGCCAGCCAGACCGTGCCCAAGGCCTCACGCGCCGTGGCGCAAAGACCAGCGCTGGCCCCAGGCGCCAGCGCTATCGAATGCGGTAGCGCACCATGAGCGCAGCGCCAAACAGCCATGACGGCACGCCGCTGAACGCAAAACCCCTCCGTGCGCTTGGGACGCTTTGGGCGCTTTGGGCGCAAAGGCTCCTACGTGCGCTAGTCGCCTTGCTGCTGGCCGCAGGCGTCTGGGTGTTTTGGGGCGCCGATGCCTGGCACGAGCGCGGCGGTGAACCGGCCAGCGCCGCCACGGGGGCCAGCACCACGCAAACCGTAGAACATGGCGCCTATCTGGCGCGCATTGGCAACTGCGCGCTCTGCCATACCGCCCAAGGTGGCGCGGCCTATGCCGGCGGGCGGGCCGTAGCGACGCCGTTTGGCGCCGTGGTGTCCACCAACATCACGCCCGACCGGGCCCAAGGCATTGGCCAATGGAGCGCCAACGACTTTTGGCGCGCTTTGCACCACGGCAAAAGCCGCGACGGGCGGCGGCTCTCGCCTGCCTTTCCCTACACCAGCTACACCCGCCTAAGCCGCGCTGATGCGGACGCGCTGTTTGACTACCTGCAAACCGTGGCGCCGTCATCGCGCGCCAACACCGCGTCGCCCTTGGCCTGGCCGTTCAACACCCAGGCGGCGCTGGCGGTCTGGCGCGCTCTGTATTTTTGGCCGCACACGAAAGTAGAAGCAGCAGCGCCCGGCCCCGATGGGGCCAGCCCCAGCCTTGGCGCCAGCGGAGTCAGCGCCGCCTATGCAGCCAGTCTGGCGCGCGGCGCCTACGTGGTCCAGGGCCTTGGCCATTGCACCGAATGCCATGGCGCGCGCAGCGCGCTGGGCGGCTTGGTGCGCGGCAAGGATCTGGCGGGTGCGGTACTGCCCGGCGTGTCTTGGTACGCGCCCTCGCTGCAAAGCGTGAACCAGGCGGGCGCCACCTCGGTGGCAGACACCGTGGCGCTCCTGCAAACCGGCACATCTGGCCAGCGCTGGGTAAACGGCCCCATGGCCGAAGTGGTGTTGCACGGCACGCAGTACCTGAGCGATGCAGACGCCCAGGCCATTGGCCTGTATTTGCAATCGCTAGTGCAGCCTGCGGCTCCGAAAGCGCCCCAAGCGCTCCCGAAGCAGCGCCCCCCAGCCGTCGGTGCCGACCCGCGTGCCGCCCAACTGTATGCAGACCAGTGCGCCGACTGCCACGGCAAAGAAGGCCAAGGCCAGCCCGGCGCCTACCCTGCCCTGGCGGGCAACCGCGCAGTGCTAATGGTCCCGCCCAACAACGCGGTGCTCAGCGTGCTGCATGGCGGCTTTGCCCCGGCCACTGCGGGCAACCCCCGCCCCTTTGGCATGCCGCCGTTCTTGCTGCAACTCTCAGACGCCGATGTGGCCGCCGTGCTGACCCACGTGCGCAGCGCCTGGGGCAACCAGGCCGCGCCAGTGAGCGCACTGCAAGTCCAGCAGATTCGCCGACCGCAAGCAGGGCCGTGATGGCACCCACGCCGCCAGCGGCGGTGCCCGGCGCGCGCGCACCCGGCTCCAGCGATCCGGGTCCCGAGGGCATTGCACTGGTGTACCAAGACGACTTTTTGCTGGTGCTGAACAAACCCCCCGGCCTCTTGTCGGTGCCCGGCCGGGGCGAAGACAAACAAGACTGCCTGAGCGCGCGGGTGCAAGCCCGGTTTGCCGACGCGCTGGTGGTGCACCGCCTGGACATGGCGACTTCGGGTTTGCTGCTGATGGCGCGCGGCCCCGACGCCCAGCGTGCCCTGAGCGCCGCTTTTGCGCAGCGCCAAGTACACAAGCGCTACCTGGCCGAGGTGGCCGGGCTGCTGCCGGTCGATTCCGACTGGCAGACCATAGACCTGCCCATTCTGGTGGACTGGCCCAACCGCCCCTTGCGCACTATCCACGCGGAGGGCCAACCCAGCCAGACCCGCTGGCGCTGCGTGGCGCACAACCCGCTACGCCAAACCAGCCGCCTGGAGCTTGAGCCCCTCACCGGGCGCAGCCACCAGTTGCGCGTGCACCTGCAAGCGCTGGGTTACCCGATAGTGGGCGACGCGCTGTACGCGCCGCCAGCGGTGCAGGCCATGGCCCCGCGTCTGGCGCTGCACGCCTGCGCACTGGGTCTGGCGCACCCCGCTACTGGCGCGCCCATGCACTGGGATTGCCAGCCAGACTTCTGAGCGGGTCCAAGGCCTAAAATCCGAGGGTGAACTCCATCCTCAACGCCGACCTGCATTGCCACTCCGTGGTGTCGGACGGCACCCTCACCCCCGAAGCCTTGGCCGAGCGCGCCCGTGGCAACGGCGTCGAACTCTGGGCCCTGACCGACCACGACGAAATTGGTGGCCAAACCCGCGCCCGCGCCGCCGCCCTGGCCTGCGGCATGCGCTACCTCAGCGGCGTAGAAATATCGGTCACTTTTTTGCACCAGACGGTGCATATCGTGGGTTTGGGCTTTGATACCGACAACGAAAACCTGCAACAAGGCCTGCGCGCCACCCGAGGCGGGCGCAGCCAACGCGCGCACGACATGGCCAAAGACCTGGCGCGCGTGGGCATCAAAGATGCGTTTGAAGGCGCTTTGCAATACGCAGGCAACCCGGACCTGATCTCGCGCACCCACTTCGCCCGCCACCTGGTGGAAACCGGCGTGTGCAAGGAAACCAATGAGGTGTTTCGCAAATACCTGACCGAGGGCAAGCCGGGCTATGTGGAGCACCGCTGGGCCAGCCTGAAAGAGGCCGTGGGCTGGATCACTGGCGCAGGCGGCATGGCTGTGATTGCGCACCCGGCGCGCTACAAATTCACACCCAACGAAGAGTTCGCGCTCTTTACCGAATTCAAAGGCCATGGCGGACGCGGCGTCGAAGTCGTCACCGGCAGCCATTCGGCAGCCGAATACATCACTTACGCGGGCGCCGCCAAAGACTACGGCCTGGCCGCTTCGCGCGGTAGCGACTTTCACAGCCCGCTAGAGAGCCACACCGAGCTGGGCACCCTGCCCTACCTGCCCGGCGCGGTCACGCCCGTGTGGGAACTGCTGGCCGAGCGCATCCACTAAGGTACTGGCGGGCGCCCGGCAATGGCACAGTTTTTTGAAGTTCATCCCGAGAACCCGCATCCGCGCCTGCTCAAGCAGGCCGTGGCCCTGCTGGCCAAAGGCGGCGTGCTGGCCGTGCCCACCGATTCAAGCTACGCCCTGGTCTGCCACCTGGACGACAAGGCCGCTGCCGACAGCCTGCGCCGCATCCGCGGTGTGGACGACAAACACCACCTCACTTTGCTGTGCCGCGACCTGAGCGAGCTGGCCACCTACGCGCGGGTGGACAACGCGCAGTTTCGGCTGATCAAAGGCGCCACGCCGGGGCCTTACACCTTTATTCTGGAAGCCAGCAAAGAAGTGCCCCGCCGCCTGAGCCACCCCTCGCGCAAGACTATAGGCCTGCGCGTGCCCGCGCACAAAACCCTGCAAGACCTGCTGGCCCTGCACGGCGCGCCCTTGCTAGCCACCACCTTGATACCACCGGGCGAGACGGACGCGCTGAACGACGCGCACGACATTCGCGAACGTTTTGAGCACCACATCGCCGCCGTTATTGACGCCGGGGCCTGCACTCTGGAGCCCACCACGGTGGTGGACCTGAGCAGCGGCGCGATTGAGCTGCTGCGCCAAGGCGGTGGCAGCGTCTCGCGCCTGGGCCTGTAGCCCATATTTCAACCCTTTTGCACAGAACGGCTGCCCGTGGACATTGCCCAACTCATTCAAACCGTCGCCCTGTACGCGCTGCCGGTGATTTTTTCCATCACCTTGCACGAGGCCGCGCACGGCTATGCAGCGCGCTACTTTGGCGACAACACCGCCTGGACGCTGGGGCGGGTGTCGCTCAACCCCATGAAGCACATCGACCCCGTCGGCACCATCTTGCTGCCCCTGGTCTTGTACTTTGCCACCTCGGGCGCGTTTTTGTTTGGCTATGCCAAGCCGGTGCCAGTCAACTTTGGCCGCCTGCGCAAGCCCAAGCGCGACATGATTTGGGTGGCATTGGCGGGTCCTGGTATCAACTTTTTGCAGGCTATTGCCTGGGGTGCGGCCTTGTATGTGCTGCAGGGTGTCGGTGTCAGCGAGCCGTTTGTCATCAAAATGTGCCAAGGCGGCGTGCTGGTCAATGTGGTGATGTGCGTGTTCAACCTGTTTCCCATCCCGCCACTGGACGGCGGGCGCATTTTGGTGGGTCTACTGCCCATGCGCCCGGCGCTAGCGGTGTCGCGGCTGGAGCCCTGGGGCTTTTTTATTGTGATGGCGCTGGTCTTGACCAAGGTCATCAATACCTTTTGGATGCTGCCACTCATGGGTCTGAGTTACGGTGTCATCGACGTGCTGCTCAGCCCGCTGCGCGCGCTGCTGAATTAATCTGAGCACCCGCGCTTTATTGCCGCGTTTGTAAACCCCCGCATTTTTTTGCTTGTTTGAACACCATGAGCGCTGTACGTTTTTTGACCGGTATTACCACCTCGGGCACGCCGCATCTGGGCAACTACGTGGGCTCGATCCGCCCCGCCGTGGCGGCGAGTCTGCGCCCAGGCGTGGAGAGCTACTACTTTTTGGCCGACTACCACGCGCTCATCAAAATTGACGATCCCGCCCGCATCCAGCGCTCTACGCTTGAAATAGCTGCGAGCTGGCTGGCCGCAGGCCTGGACCCCGAGCGCGTGGTGTTTTACCGCCAGTCCGATGTGCCCGAAATTCCCGAACTCACCTGGTTTTTGACCTGCGTGACCGGCAAAGGCGTGCTCAACCGCGCCCACGCCTACAAGGCCTCGGTGGACAAAAACCTGGCCGCCGACCTGGACCCGGACGCCGAAGTAACCGCCGGCCTGTTCATGTACCCGGTGCTGATGGGCGCCGACATTTTGATGTTCAACGCCCACCACGTGCCGGTGGGGCGCGACCAGATTCAGCACATCGAGATGGCGCGCGACATGGCGCACAGCTTTAACCACCGCTACGGCGAGCACTTTGTGCCCCCCCTGGCGGCGATTGAAGAGTCGGTAGCCACCCTGCCGGGGCTGGACGGGCGCAAGATGAGCAAGAGCTACGACAACACCATCCCCCTGTTTGCGCCGCGCCCTGAGCTCAAAAAGCTCGTTGCCGGTATCAAAACCGACTCCCGCGCGCCCGGAGAGGCCAAAAGTACCGAGGGCTCGGCCTTGTTTCAGATTTACCAGGCCTTTGCCAGCGCCGAAGAGACCGCCGCTTTTGCGCAAGACTTTGCCAATGGCATCGCCTGGGGCGAGGCCAAAGACCGGCTGTTTGAGCGCATTGACCGAGAAATCGCACCCATGCGCGCGCGCTACGAACACCTGATGGCCCATCCGCAGGAAGTGGAAGCGATGTTGCACGCCGGTGCGACCAAAGCCCGCGCCGTGGCCACGCCTTTCATGGCGCGTCTGCGCCAAGCCGTGGGTCTGCGCAGCCTGGACGCCAGCAGCTACGCATCCACCGCTAAAACCGCCAAGATAGCAGCCGCAAGCTTTAAGCAATACCGCGAAAAAGACGGGCAGTTTTACTTTAAGCTGGTGGACGCCAAGGGCACGTTGCTGCTGCAAAGCCTGGGCTTTGCGTCGCCCAAGGAGGCCGGGGTGGCGATTGCGCACCTCAAACAGGACGGCTTGGCCGCGCTGGACGCGCTGCGCGGGCAATTGGCAGACCCCCTGCCCGACCCCGAAGTGCTGCAAGCCGCACTGGACAGCATGGCCAGTGAGTAAAACTGCGACGAAAGCGCAGGCCTCAAGCACATCGACGCGCTGACACCACCATGAAAGCCCGTTACTTCATTCAACTCGTGATGTTGTCAGCGCTGTGGGGCGCGTCCTTCATCCTGACCCGGGTGGCCGCGCCGCAGCTCGGGCCCAATGTGTCGGCGGGTCTGCGCATGCTGCTGGCCACCCTGGTGCTGGGCGCCATCATGCGTGCGCTCAAACACCCTTGGCCCACCCCGCACTGGCGCGAGCTGCTGCTGGTCGGCTTTTTGGCGGTGGCCGGGCCACATTTGCTGTATTCGTGGTCTGCGCTGCACCTGCCCGGCGGCTATGGCGCGCTGCTGTCGGTCACCGCCGTGTTGTTCGGGGCGTTCGCCTCGGCATTTTTAAAAGAAGAGGCGCTCACGCGCGGCAAGCTGGCGGGCTGCGTGCTGGGTTTGGTGGGCGCGGCGCTGGTGGTGAAACTAGGGCCGGTGGAGCCTACGCACACGCTGGTGATCTCGGCGCTGGTATGCATGGCCGCCGCTGCCCTGTCGGGTACCGCCACGCCCTTGCTCAAGCGCGCGACCTTGCGCATGGAACCCTTAAGCATTACCGCTGGCATGCACGCTGCTGCGGTGCTCATGCTGCTCCCCGGCGCGCTGTATGACCTGCCGCAAGCGCATTTCACCCTGGGCGCCGTGGCCGCTGTGGCGGTGCTGGGCATTGCCACTTCGGGCCTGGCGTACTGGATGTTTATGCGCATCATCCAGCACGTGCCGCCCATGGCGTCCATGACAGCCAACTTCATGAGCACCGGCTTTGGCGTGCTGTGGGCCGTGCTGCTGCTGGATGAGCCCACCAGCCTTGCCATGGCTGCGGGCGGCGCTTTGATCGTGCTGGCCTGTTTGTTGGTGTCTAACCTGAACCCGCTGCGCGCCTGGGGTGAGCGGTTTCCCAGAGCGCAAACCTAAAGGACTTTCTGTATGCAGCCCGTCCTCAATATCTCGGCCTACCGTTTTACGCCCCTGCCCGACGCCGCCGAACTGCGCCCCGTGCTGCTGGCGCGCGCGCTGGCGCTGAACCTCAAGGGCACGATTTTGCTGGCCACCGAGGGCATCAACCTGTTTTTAGCCGGCCCCGCAGAAAAAGTGCACGCATTTGTGGCCGAGTTGCGCACCGACCTGCGTTTTGCGGAGTTGCAGCCCAAAGAAAGCTGGTCGGACACCGCGCCTTTCAAAAAAATGCGGGTCAAGGTGAAAAACGAGATCATCCGCATGAACCACCCCGCCATCCAGCCCGCCCAGGGCCGCGCCCCGGCGGTGAGCGCGGCCACGGTGCGCCGCTGGCTAGACGCCGGTGTGGACGACGCCGGCCGCCCGGTGGTGACGCTGGACACACGCAATGACTTTGAGGTGGACGCAGGCACGTTTGTAGGCGCCATCGACTGGCGCATCACCAAGTTCACCGAATTCCCCGACGCCTTTCGCGCCCACAAAGCCGATCTGGAGGGAAAAACAGTAGTGAGCTTTTGCACCGGCGGCATCCGCTGCGAAAAAGCCGCCATCCTGATGCGCGAGGAGGGCCTAGAGCACGTCTACCAGCTTGAAGGCGGCATCCTCAAATACTTTGAAGAGACCGACGGCGCGCACTATGCAGGCGGCTGCTTTGTATTTGACGAACGCCGCGCGCTGGGGACGGATTTGGAAGTGGCGCAGTAGCGACAACTTACCTACCCGCTACGGTTTCCCGAATGAACGGCGCAAGGGCTAGAAACAAGCCTGACCAACCCAGTTACGCAATCTCCCCTAAGCCCCAGTTACAGCGAGGCGTCTGGCCGAACACCATAAGTACGCATCGCAGAAACCACCTGCGCGCGTTCAGTGGTCTCGCTTGGATAAAGCCGGTAGCTGGGCGCCACAATAGGCTCGAACCCCGTGGCGCGGACCACGATCACACTGTGAATCGCGAACCTCGGCCCGGCCAAGGCGACCAGCGGCGCCGCCCAGCGCGCGAAATCCGCGTCCGTCTTGCCCACATTGCGGGCCGTGCCCAAGACCTTGAATCCCTTTTGAACAAACACATGCACAAAACTCACGCACACACGCGGGTTTTGCGCGATATTGCGCACGCTGGTGGGGGACGCAATGTTGGCGATCACCAGATGTTCAGCGTCAAAAACCGTGAATATCTCTTTGGGCGAGACATGGGGCCAGCCGTCGGCGTCCACGGTGGCTAGCCAGCACAGGATACTGGACTGGGCAGCGGTTTGGAGTTCGGGGGGCAACATCGCTGGCGTTTATAGGCTGTGTCACGCGACACGCTCACGCATGAATCACCCTTCCCCCACCAAACGCCCAGTTCTCCCACGCGGTTTCCTTGAACACCACCATCACGTGTTCGGGGTTCAGGCCTGCGTCAGCCAGCAGCGCCATCAACTCGGTGAGCAACTTGCGTTTGACTTTGACGCTGCGCCCCACGGACCAAAGGATTTCGATCAGCACAAAGTCTTGGTCGCGCGGGGATTGCAAATCGGGGTAGCTGGGGTCAAAGCGGAAGTCCTCAGGCGGGAGCTCAATGACGCGCTGGAACTTGTCTGTGAGTGGGACGCCTGAGGCGACCAAGGCGGCGTGGACGGCGTCTAGCACCTTGGACTTAAAGGCGGCGGACTTTGGACTGCAAACAGTGAGGGTGACGAGTGGCATGGCGTGGACGGGTGGTGGCTAAACGGGCGCAAATACTAGCGCAAGCCATTTCCATTCTGATAAACACAAAGGTTTTTCTACTTGGTCCATTTGAAATTCGGTGGCCCAACAGGCCACAGCGCAGCTCGGTGCCTGTGCTGCGCCTGCAAGCCTGCCCTCTGTAAGTCTGCCCTCAGCCAGCCCGCTACAATCTCCGTCATGTTTCACGCCCACACGTTCACCTTGAACTGCGCCTTCGCCCTTGCGGCTGACGGCGGTACGCGTGCAAACACCTCCACCACCACGACCATTAAGGGCTGATCCAGCTCTGGTTCGTCGTGCGCCCCCCCGGCCAGACGAGCCGGGCCAACAGCCAGGTCTGGTACTGTTTAAAAACTGAAAGGGCGTTGTAATGAGCAAGTTAGTAGGATTGGTTGGCTGGCGCGGAATGGTCGGCTCGGTGTTGATGGACCGCATGCAGACCGAGGGCGACTTCGATTTGATCGAGCCTTTGTTTTTCTCCACCTCCAATTCCGGCGGAGCAGCGCCTGCCCTGGCCAAGAACGAAACCACGCTGCAAGACGCCTTCCACATCGACGCGCTCAAGCGCTGCGACATCATCATCAGCGCCCAGGGCGGCGACTACACCACCGAAGTGTTCCCCAAACTGCGCGCGGCCGGCTGGAATGGCCATTGGATTGACGCCGCATCCACCCTGCGCATGGAAAAAGACGCGGTCATCATCCTTGACCCGGTCAACCTGCCTGTCATCCAAAAGGCACTGGCCGCTGGTGGCAAGAGTTGGATAGGCGGCAATTGCACCGTGAGCTGCATGTTGATGGGCGTCGGGGCACTCTACAAAGCAGGCTTGGTCGAGTGGATGAGCACCCAGACTTACCAAGCCGCGTCCGGCGGCGGCGCGCAGCATATGCGCGAGTTGCTCACCCAATATGGCACGCTCAACGCTGAAGTGAAAGCACTGCTGGACGACCCGAAAAGCTCGATTCTGGAGATTGACCGCCTGGTCGCCGCCAAGCAGCGCAGCCTGACTGCCTCTGAGACCGCCAACTTTGGCGTGCCGCTGGGCGGCTCGTTGATCCCGTGGATCGACAAGGACCTGGGCCTTGGAAAAAGCCAGGGCGAGCCGGGCTGGGGCATGTCCAAAGAAGAGTGGAAAGGCATGGCCGAGACCAACAAGATTTTGGGCCAGGGCCCGGATTTTGGTTCGCTGGAAACCCCGGTCGATGGTTTTTGTGTGCGCATCGGTGCCATGCGTTGCCACAGCCAGGCGCTCACCTTCAAACTCAAAAAAGACGTTCCGGTGGCCGACATTGAGGCCATGATCGCCGCCGACAACGCCTGGGTCAAGCTGGTGCCCAACACGCGGGAGGCGAGCATGCGCGATCTGACCCCCGTGGCGGTAACCGGCACGATGACCATTCCAGTAGGCCGGGTGCGCAAGCTGGCGATGGGGCCAGAGTACCTGGGCGCCTTCACCGTGGGCGACCAACTGCTCTGGGGGGCCGCAGAGCCCTTGCGCCGCATGCTGCGCATTTTGCTGACGGCCTGAAGCCACCGTTTGCGCTTGGCGCTGCGGCCTTTGCCCAAGAAAAACTCCTTAAATGCCAATATTCATGTACGAGATGGCAACAAAATGGCGTGAAATAGGGTTTACCGCCCGCCGAGGGTGCGCTTGTCGCAGATAATGAAATATTTGCAAGAATTAGCACAGTGCAATAGAGAAAGGCAGGATTCGCAATTGACCTCACATACCCGTTTCTGGCGCAAGTCCGCAGCCCCGGTGGCTGCCGCCTTGATTGGCTTAGGCGCGCACAACGCATACGCACTCTCGCTGGGCAAGGTGAAAGTGCAGTCGGCTCTGGGACAAAGCTTGGTCGCGGAGATTGATATTTCCGACCTCACTGAGGAAGATTCCAAGTCTCTTAAACCTGCCCTGGCCTCTCCAGCAGCTTTTGCAGGCATGGGTCTTGAGTACAACGCGGCACTCAACGGCGTTCAGATTGCCCTGCAACGCCGACCCGACGGCAACCGCTACCTCAAGTTGCTAAGCACACGGCCTTTGAACGATCCCTTTGTCGACTTGGTCGTCGAGCTGAGTTGGGCGTCCGGGCGCATTGTTCGCACCTACACCATTTTGCTAGACCCGCCTAAATCGCAAGAGAATGCCAGTCCGCCCGTGCTGCCTGCACCCTCCATTGAGGCGGCGGCTCCGCAAAGTCCCGCCGCGTCGTCCGCAGTCGTACCGCAGCTTGCACCTACCACACCATCAGCCTCTGCCGTGCCTGCGGCGCCCAGTCAGGCGGTAAGCAAAGCGGCGTCAGCGACCCCGACCCCGACCGCAAGTGCGCCCGCAGTCGCGGGTATGGCCGAGCGCAAGCGAATCCGTGTCAGCAAGGGCGATACAGCAAGTAAGTTGGCACGGTCCATGGTGCCCGGCGGTGTCACGGTCGACCAGATGCTGGTGGCGCTGCTGAACTCCAACCCCAGCGCGTTCATTGGCGGAAATGTCAACCGTTTGCGGGCGGGTGCGGAGCTGTCTGTGCCCGATGCGAGCGTTGTGGTCAAGACCTCGCCATCTGAGGCGCGACAAGCCATTGAAAGCCAAAACAAGGCATTCCAGAATCTGAGTCGCAGCTTGGCAAAGCAAGTCCCGGCCGTGACCGCACCCACCACCAAGCCGCAAGAAGCTGCGGGCAGTCTGGTCAAACCCCCTGTGAGCAGTGCATCGCAAGCCGTGCCAAGCGACACACTCAAGTTGTCCAAAGAGTCCGCACAAAGCAAGACGGACAAAGACAGCATGGAGCAAATTGCCAAGCAACGAGCTAAAAAAGAGGCTACAGAACGCGCGGCAGAACTGGCAAAAAATATCGAAGAATTGAACCAACTCGCCAAAGTGGCCGCAAAGCCCGCTGCCCCCGCAACTCCTGCCGCGTCTGCTACGGCAGCAGCGGCAGCAGCAGTGGCATCCGCGACCGAGCCAGCGGTCGCGGCGAGTGCCGCCAAGGACACGGTAGCACCACCTGCTACAACGGCACCGACACTCCCGGTTGCACCCGTAAAGCCGAAGGAGTCCGCCCCGGCTTCTGTGGATATGGTAGATGAGGCGCTGCAAAACCCTGGAATATTGGCTGCATTGGTCGCCTTGCTGGGGCTCGCTGGCTATGGCGTGTACCGCCGCGTGCGGGGTTCAAAATCTTCTTCGGACCAAGCGCGCAAAGAGGGTATTGCGCAATGGGAAACCAATGCGAACACCAGCTTCGCGACCGTGGGAGGCCAGCGCGTGGACACGGCGGACACCAACACGGCGGGTCTGGCCACCATGGTGTTTCCCGAAAGCCAGCTGGAGATGGTGAACGAGCTGGACCCTGTCGCCGAGGCCGAGGTTTACCTTGCCTACGGAAAAGACGTTCCTGCTGAAGAGATACTGAAAGAGGGACTCCAACAAGACCCCACGCGCGTAGCAATTCACCTCAAGCTGCTCGGTATCTATGCAAAGCGGCAGGACATCATTAGCTTTGAAGCGATGGCCAAGGAAGTGGCGTCACTGGTTGACAGAGACTCCAGCGAGTGGACGCAGGTGCAAGAAATGGGCAAGTCGATTGATGCATCCAATCCGCTTTACAACCAAGCAGCAGCCTCCGATGCAGGTGAATCATCCGACAACGAGCCATCCATCTTCAGCATGGACGCGCAATCACTGAGCGCGCTTTCGGTTCGCTCGGACACGCCAGCCGCAAACGCACGGCCGGGCACCCAGGGTGCACCTGGCATTGGCGCATATTCCAAAGCACCGAACCAAGCGGTCGCCCCGTCAGGGGGCGATATGGACTTCGATGTGGCGTCGATTGCTTTGAACCCACCCGCTGCTGCCATACCCACCACGGCGGCGCAAAACGCCGATCGCTTGGACGCTACGCTGGCCTTGGCCGAGCAGTTCGTGGCCATCGACGAAAAAGAGGGCGCGCGCGCGCTGCTTGAAGAAGTCATTGCCGACGGCAGCGATTCGCTGCGGCAGCGCGCCAAAGCGCTGCTCGCACAGATCAAATGACCTCTTCGGTGTGCCACTGAACGCTGGGCACCGGGCGCGTATCGCGTTGGGGGTGAGCTATAGCGGCCAGGCGTACCAAGGGTGGCAAAGCCAAGCGTCTGGCGTGACGGTGCAGGACACACTGGAAGCAGCGCTCCAACAATTTACCCAGCAACGCGTTTCGACGCTGTGCGCAGGGCGCACTGATTCTGGTGTGCATGCCTTGATGCAGGTCGTGCACTTTGATACCGAGGTACTGCGCGACGCCCATGCATGGGTACGCGGCACCAACAGCCACCTGCCGCGGGACATTGCCGTAGAGTGGTCCATGCCTGTGCCAGACAGCTTCCATTGCCGCGCAAATGCCACGTCGCGCCGCTACGCCTATGTGCTGCGCCAGTCTGAGGTGCGCCCCACGGTGGACGCTGGCCGGGTGGGTTGGACCTTTTATCCGCTGGACGGCGACGCCATGCGGGAAGCCAGCCAGTACATCATGGGCGAACACGATTTCAGCTCTTTTCGTGCCTCGCAGTGCCAGGCGCAATCACCCGTGAAACATCTGCACGCGGTTTCCATTACCCAGCGCGGCGCCTACTGGCGCTTTGAGTTTGAAGCCAACGCATTCTTGCACCACATGATTCGCAACATCATGGGCTGCCTGGTGCAAATCGGCCAGGGCAAACGCGCGCCGTCGTGGATGCATGAAGTGCTGCTAGCACGCGACCGGGACGCTGCCGCGCCCACGTTTTCACCCTCCGGCTTGTATTTTTTGGGGCCACGCTACCCCGCGCACTTCGGCATTCCAGAGCGCACACCTGCGTATGATTGGCTGCCATGAAATCCATACCCGCAGCCAGCACCCGCACCCGCATCAAGATATGCGGCATAACCCGCGAACAAGATTTGGACGCGGTGGTGGCGGCCGGCGCAGACGCAGTGGGTATAAACCTCTACCCAAAGAGCCCCCGCTATGTGACTCCCCAGCGCGCAGCCGAGTTGGCGCGGCGCCTGCCGCCGTTTGTCACGCCCGTGCTGCTCTTCGTCAATGCCAGTCTTGATGACATCCTGGCAGCGGCCCATTTGATTCCCGGCGCTACTTTGCAGTTCCACGGCGATGAAAGCCCCGCTGACTGCGACGCTGCGGCTCGCGCCGCGAACTGCCTCTACCTGCGCGCGGCGCGCATTCCCTTGGGGCCGGATGCTGCGAATTTTGACCTTGTAAACTATGTTCACCTTTATTCCAAGGCCCAAGCCATTTTGCTCGACGCGCACGTCGACGGATACGGCGGCGGCGGCAAGGCATTTCATTGGTCACTTCTTCCTCCAAACGTCAACGCTCACCTCGTCTTGAGTGGTGGACTCGACTCTGCAAACGTGGGCGATGGCATCGCCCTGCTGCGCCCGCGCTGTAAATCACTGACCGTCGATATCAGCTCGGGCATAGAAGCCGATGCACCGGGGAGTGGAACCCTCAAAGGCATCAAAGACCCCGAAAAAATCAACCAGTTTGTCGCTGCGGTTCGCGCAGCGGATGAACGCCTCGCAAGAATGCCTTAAACACCATGTACTCCTATCAACAACCGGACCTCAAAGGCCACTTTGGCAAATACGGCGGAAGCTTCGTCTCTGAGACGCTCACGCACGCCATCAACGAACTCAAAGACGCCTACGCCCAGTGTCAAAACGACCCGGGTTTTGTGGCCGAATTCAAGTCCGAGCTGGCGCACTTTGTAGGCCGCCCCTCGCCGATTTACCACGCCGACCGCATGAGCCGTGAGATGGGCGGCGCACAGATTTACCTCAAGCGCGAAGACCTGAACCACACCGGCGCGCACAAGATCAACAACACCATCGGCCAGGCCATGCTGGCCAAGCGCATGGGCAAGCCGCGCGTGATTGCGGAAACCGGCGCGGGCCAGCACGGCGTGGCCACCGCCACCATTTGCGCCCGCTACGGCCTGGAATGCGTGGTCTACATGGGCAGCGAAGACGTGAAACGCCAAAGTCCCAACGTCTACCGCATGAAGCTCTTGGGCGCCACCGTGGTGCCGGTGACCAGCGGCAGCCGCACCCTGAAAGATGCCCTGAACGAAGCCATGCGCGACTGGGTGGCCAATGTGGACAACACCTTCTACATCATCGGCACCGTGGCCGGCCCGCACCCCTACCCCATGATGGTGCGCGACTTCCAAAGCATCATTGGCACCGAATGCATTGCGCAAATGCCCGACATGCTGGCCCGCCAGCACGCGGCCAGCACCCAGCCTGACGCGGTGATTGCCTGCGTGGGCGGGGGTAGCAACGCTATGGGCATTTTTTACCCTTACATCCCGTTTGAGAACACCCAGCTCATTGGCGTGGAAGCCGCTGGCGAAGGCCTGGACAGCGGCAAGCATTCAGCCTCCATCCAGCGCGGCAGCGCAGGCGTGTTGCACGGCAACCGCACCTATGTGCTGCAAGATGACAACGGCCAGGTGACGGAGACGCACAGCATCAGCGCCGGTTTGGACTACCCCGGCGTCGGCCCCGAGCATGCATTTTTGAGCGATATCGGCCGCGCGCAGTACGTGGGTGTGACCGACAAAGACGCACTGGCAGCTTTCCATTACCTGTGCCGCACCGAAGGCATCATCCCTGCCCTGGAATCCAGCCACGCCATCGCCTACGCCATGCAACTGGCCAAGACTATGCGCCCCGACCAATCGATTTTGGTCAACCTCTCGGGCCGTGGTGACAAGGACATTGGCACGGTCGCAGACCTGAGCAACGGCGACTTCTACTGCCGCCCTAGCTGCCAAGGCCAGGGCGTCAAAGGCGGTGAGCAACCCATCACCTTGGTCAAAGCCAAGGCACTTGCCCAAACTAGCGAAGCACTCGCACACGCAGAAGCAGTGGCAAGCGTGGGGGCGCGTCCATGAGCCGCATTGACGCAACCTTTGCGGCGCTGAAGGCGCAAGGCCGAAAGGCGCTAATCCCATTCGTCACGGCCGGCTATCCGTACGCCGACGTAACGCCCGAGCTGATGCACGCCATGGTGGCGGGCGGCGCCGACGTGATTGAGCTTGGCGTGCCCTTCTCCGACCCCAGCGCCGATGGCCCGGTGATCCAGAAAGCCGGTGATCTGGCGCTGTCGTTCGGCATTGGCTTGGTGCAGGTGCTGGACATGGTGCGCGCGTTTCGCCAAAGCAACAGCACAACGCCCGTGGTACTGATGGGCTACGCCAACCCGGTGGAGCGCTACGACCAAAAGCACACACAGGCCGGCGTCTCCAGCCCCTTTGTGCAAGACGCGGCGCAAGCGGGGGTGGACGGCGTGCTAATCGTGGATTACCCGCCCGAAGAATGCGAGGCCTTTGCGGCCGATTTGCGCGCGCACCAGATGGACCTGATCTTTTTGCTCGCCCCCACCAGCACCGACGAGCGCATGGCGCAGGTGGCGCGCGTGGCCTCGGGCTATGTGTACTACGTGTCGCTCAAGGGCGTTACCGGCGCGGGCACCTTGGACACCGACGCCGTGGCAGCCATGCTGCCGCGCATCCGCCAGCACATCCAAACGCCCGTGGGTGTGGGCTTTGGCATCCGCGACGGCGCCACGGCCAAAACCATTTCCCAGGTGGCCGATGCGGTCGTCATTGGCAGCAAAATCATCCAGTTGATCGAAAATGCGCCGCGCACGCAGGTCGCGGCCACCGCGCAAGCGTTTTTGCACGGTGTGCGCACCGCCATGGACGCCTGAGTCTTGGCAGACTGGGCTTCGCAACCCCCACTTCAAACCCAAAGAGGCACGCTATGAGTTGGCTTGAAAAACTGCTCCCCCCCAAAATCCAGCAAACCGACCCGGCCGACCGCCGCTCGGTGCCAGAGGGCTTGTGGATCAAATGCCCTAGTTGCGAAACCGTGCTCTACAAGGCCGATCTGGAGCAAAACCAAAACGTCTGCCCCACCTGCAGCCACCACCACCGCATCGGTGCGCGCGCGCGCCTGAACCTGTTTTTGGACAACGAAGGCCGGTTTGAGATCGGCCAAGAAGTGCTGCCCGTTGATGCGCTCAAGTTCAAGGACAGCCGCAAATACACCGAGCGGCTCAAAGAAGCCTTGGAAAACACGGGCGAGACGGACGCGCTGATCGTCATGGGCGGATCGGTGCACGGTGTGGGTCTGGTGGCGGCCTGCTTTGAGTTTGAGTTCATGGGCGGCAGCATGGGCTCGGTCGTCGGTGAGCGTTTCGTGCGCGGCGTAGAAGCAGCCATCGAGCAAAAAGTGCCCTTTTTGTGCTTTACCGCCACCGGCGGCGCGCGTATGCAAGAGGGCTTGCTCAGCCTCATGCAAATGGCCAAAACCAATGCCGCCCTCACGCGACTGGCGAAAAAAGGCCTGCCCTATATCAGCGTGCTAACCGACCCGACCATGGGCGGCGTGAGTGCAGGTTTTGCGTTTTTGGGCGATGTGGTGATTGCAGAGCCCAAGGCCTTGATTGGCTTTGCCGGCCCGCGTGTGATTGAGTCCACGGTGCGGGTGACCTTGCCAGAGGGCTTTCAACGCGCCGAGTTCTTGCAAACCAAGGGCGCGATCGATTTCATTTGTGACCGCCGCGAACTGCGCAAAACCGTGGCAGAGACGCTGGCCATGTTGCAGCGCCAACCCAGCGACGCGGTGCTTTGAGTTTTAGGCCACGGCCGCCAAGGCCATGCTTTGCAGTCCGCCGGTAAGCAGCGACAGCACTTGAAGCAGCACCAAAAGCGCCAGCGGCGACAAATCCACCCCGCCCATGAGGGGCATTCGGCGCCGCAGGGGCGACAACAGGGGTGCGACCAGCCGGTCAAGCAAGTCCCTCACCGGTGAATGCGCCTGCACCCAGGACAGCAAGGCATAAATCATCACCAGCCCGGTCAGCCCCGACACGGCCACCCGCAGCAGGCCAAACACGGCCAGCACCGCCACCACGCCCAGGCTTTGCGCCGCACCTTGCAGCAGCCACAACAGCAGGTACTGCGCCACCTGCAAGAACAAAGCCGCCATCAAGCTTGCCAAGTCGAAGGCCGACAGCTTGGGCAGCACCCGCCGCAGGGGTAGAACCAGCCAGTCGGTGAGCGCAAAGATAAACGGCCCCAGCGGGTTGCCTGCCCGCGCCGACATCGGAATGCGCTGCTGCTGCATGTAAAGCCGCAGCAGGCAGGTGCCACAGACCAAGCCTACGGCAACGTCGAGCACGAGTGAAATGATCTGGTAAAGCATGGGCGGGAGGGTGCGTTGCGGAAAGTGAGATGCGCCGGGCACACAGCAGGCGGGCATGTAGAGCGCGAATCATAGCTTTAGCCACCCTCTTAGAATGACCGGTTTCGCCCCTTGGCTGCACGCGCACTTGCGTGCACGCACGGCGATCCTTGACTTGTATTGCCACCCCATGTCCGACGCCCACTCCAACTCACCCACCCCGCACGACGAAAACCAACTGATTCACGAGCGCCGCGAGAAACTCAAGGTCTTGCGCGAGCGCCAGGCTGCTGGCCTGGGTGTGGCATTCCCCAACGATTTCCAACCCAGCCACAAGGCGGCAGAATTGTTTGCCAGCTACGACGCGCTCGACGCGGCTGCACTGGCTGAACTGGGTGCCACCACCCAAGTTGCCGGGCGCATGATGCTCAAGCGCGTGATGGGCAAGGCCAGCTTTTGCACCCTGCAGGACGCTTCTTTTGGCCCCAGCGACGGGCGCATTCAGGTCTATGTCAAAGGCGAAGAAGTGGGTGACGCGCTGTACGAAGATTTCAAACACTGGGACTTGGGTGACATCGTTGCCGCCGAAGGGCGCATGTTCAAAACCAAAACCGGCGAACTGTCCATCCACGCCACTCGCGTGCGGCTGCTGACCAAGAGCCTGCGGCCCATGCCAGACAAGTTCCACGGCATCGCCGACCAAGAAGTCAAATACCGCCAGCGCTACATCGACCTGATGACGGACGAGGCCTCGCGCAAGCGCTTTGTGGCGCGTAGCAAGGCGGTCAGCGGCATCCGCGAATTCATGGTGCACCACGGCTTTTTGGAAGTGGAAACGCCCATGCTGCACCCCATTCCGGGCGGCGCCAACGCCAAGCCATTTACCACCCACCACAACGCGCTGGACCAGCAAATGTTCTTACGCATCGCGCCCGAGCTGTATTTGAAGCGCCTGATCGTGGGTGGGTTCGATAGGGTGTTTGAGATCAACCGCAACTTCCGCAACGAAGGCATCTCGGTGCGCCACAACCCCGAGTTCACCATGATGGAGTTCTACGCGGCGTATTGGAACTACCAGGACCTGATGACGTTCACCGAAGACTTGGTGCGCGACGCCGCCCTCAAAGCCACCGGCAGCTTGCAAATGAGCTATGGCGGCAAGCCCGTCGATCTGGCCCAGCCTTTTGAGCGCCTGACCATCATCGAAGCCATCCAAAAGTACACCGACGCGGGTGAGCACGTGCTCGATGCCGAATGGCTGACCAATTCGTTGCGCAAGCTCGGCATGACCGAGGCCAAACACCACCTGTCCACCCGCAGCCTGGCCAGCCTGCAAGTGCTGTACTTTGAAGAAACCGTGGAAGACAAGCTCTGGCAGCCCACCTTTATTTGCGAGCACCCGGTAGAAATTTCGCCCCTGGCGCGCGAGAGCGACACCAAGCCCGGCGTGACCGAGCGCTTTGAGCTGTACATCACCGGCCGCGAATTCGGCAACGGCTTTAGCGAACTGAACGACGCCCAAGACCAGGCAGCACGCTTTCACGCCCAGGTGGCGGCCAAAGACAACGGCGATGATGAAGCCATGTACTACGACCACGACTTTGTGCGCGCGCTGGAATACGGCATGCCCCCTACCGGCGGCTGCGGCATCGGCATTGACCGGCTGATGATGCTGCTGACCGACAGCGCCAGCATCCGCGACATCATCTTGTTCCCCGCCCTGCGCCGCGAGGTGTGACGCCCCTGCCCTACCTACAGGCCTACCCGGAAGCCACCCGCGCGCAGGTACAAGCGCTGCTGGACCAGGGCCGGGTGGCGCAGTGGCTGACCGACAAGTACCCGCAAGGCCACGGCCTGCGCACGGACCGCGCCTTGTACGACTACGTGCAAGACGCCAAAAACAGCTTCTTGCGCGGCGCCGAGCCCTTGAGCAAAGTGGTGTTTGACAGCAAGTTGCACGTGGTGCAAAACGCCCTGGGCACGCACACCACCATCTCGCGGGTGCAGGGTTCGCGCCTTAAAAGCAAGCACGAGATCCGCATAGCCAGCCTGTTCAAAGACGCACCCCCTGAGTTTTTGCGCATGATCGTGGTGCATGAGCTGGCCCATTTGCGCGAACGTGCGGTAAGCGTCCGGCCATCCCCCTCTTGAATTGACGCTCTACGTCTTGCAAGATCGTGTGCACGCAACACATCGCGCACATCATGCTCAAAGATTCAGAGAATTCAACACACCAAACGCGACGCACCCATCGCACTTACACACCCGCCTTC
>CANEVH010000029.1 GCA_947442105.1 Comamonadaceae bacterium
CGGTGCACGATGGCGGCGTGAATGCCGTGATGCAGGGCCACTGCGGCGATGGAGGCGCCGGGCTGGGCGCAGGCGCCCACCACCTGGAGCTTGAGTTCAGGGCGGTAGAACCGGCGTTTGGGGGCTTGGACGGTGCGAGCGTCGCTCGAAATGGTGTGCATGGTGTTCATCACGCACACTATCTTTGCTTGTCAGCAGGATTTCAATGGGGGTTTGCTGGACGCGTACTAAAAAGCGCCCTATCAACAATAATCACTATTCTACCTACCAAAATTCCCAAACAATCACTAACCAGGTCCAGCCACTCGGCCGAGCGGTTTGGTGTGAATGACTGAAGAATTTCTATCGACACCCCGTAGGCCAGAACTCCAAGCATCACACACAGGATGCGATGTGGAAAAGCTTTAATCCCCAACCAAGTCATCACTGAAAAAGCCAGCAGGTGGTTTGATTTGTCCCAGCCAGTAGTGACCATCACTGAGGGCGCAGGCATCAGTGCGAGCACCAGCACCGCCTGTGTACACGCAAAGAAGGCCCACGGCCATATTGGGAATCGTCGAACGATCACTTAATGCCAGGCCAGTGCAGCGCCGCAGCCAATACATTCGGCGGTTTCGGCAGTGACCCAAATACCCGCCACGCCAAATTTGACTCGGGACTCAGCACTACCCATGCCGTTACGCCGATGCATGCCAGATAAGTCCGCAGCCCTTGATTAGCAACATACCACTCCTCCAGTGCGCCTTTGTACGGGGCAATCACTTCGTCGTAAAACCGCAGTGAATCGGCGTGACCGTGCAGCACGTTTTCTTCGTGGTGGAAGATGATCGAACCAATGCCTGTTATACCTGGTTGCACCTGAACAATGGCTCTTTGCGACGCGGGTGTGAACGCATCAAAGCATCGCTGTGTTTGAGGGCGCGGGCCAATGACGCTCATATCACCCTTGAGGATGTTGAGCAACTGCGGTAATTCGTTGATTTTGGAACTGCGCAAAAAATGCCCGATAGGTAGGATGCGTGGGTCATTCTTAACCGTCACCGTGCCTGTGCCAATGGCGGGGCTGTTCTTGAGCATGGTGGCAAACTTGTAGAGTTTGAAAGCTTGCCCACCCTTGCCTACACGGCTCTGCAAAAAGAACACTTCTCCCTCGCCAGTCAGGCGCAGCAAGATGGCTATTGGAACCAGCAACGGCAACAGCACCAGCAAAGCCATCGACGATAAAACGATATCTAAAAAGCGTTGCATGGCTACATCCTCCCATCCAGATACTTCCCGGTTTCCTTGTGGGCAAAATCGGGAATCATTTCATTAAACAAATCCACCAATTCGGCTTTGTCCCAGCTCGGTTTGGCTTTAATGGCGGTCAGTGTGTCGGTAAAGTGCTGCAACATCACCGCGTCAAACGCAGGTGCGTTTTTGATAATTCCTACGCTTTCAAAGCTAGTCATATCCAGCGTTTCCTTGTTCGTAAAAAACTCCTCAAAGTCTTTCTCCCCCGTAGTGTCACTTTTGAAAAAATAGCAGGGCCACTTTTTCTGGGCAATCAAGTCGTCGGCACGGGAACGCGCTTCGTCTTCAGTGGCGCATTCATACGGTTCAAATCCAAGCTGCCGCAGATAACGGACCGCTATTTCCGAAAAGGTGACTAAATGCAGTTTTTCGCTAAGCTTGGGGAAGAAAATGTCACGGTTGTCACCCAACAGGCAAGACAGCAGGCACAACTCACCCGACTCTTGCGGTGTCACAAAATAGCGCCGCACATCATTGGGGGCCGAAATGGGCTGGCGTTTAGAAAAACGCTGGTTAAACCCATGCAACAACGAACCATCAGAAAATGCCACATTGGCAAAACGTGCCATCGAAATCGATTGTGTCAGGCTCTCGCGCATTAAAAACATTTCCATGATGCGCTTGCTGGCACCCATCATGTTCACCGGGTTGGCTGCCTTGTCGGTTGATACGCAAAAATACTTCTTGGCCCCGCCGTCACGCGCCATGCGAAGCGTTTTGATGATGTTGAACACATTCACCTCCACCATGCGCATCAGGGTGAACGGGTCCTTCTCGCTGCGCACATGCTTCAGCGCAGACAGGTTGAGCGCATAGTCATATGGCCCCTCGGTAGCAAACAGCACTTCAAATTCGCGGCTGCCGCAGTCAATGGCGAAGGTACGAAAGTCGCCTGCGCCATAGCCAATAGTGCTGCGGATATCTCGTACCAGCTCCACCATGTTGTTCTCGCTGATGTCCGCCACATGCAGTACAGCGGGTTCGCGCTTGAAGATTTCACGGGTCACTGCCTGGCCAATGGAGCCCGCACCACCGATGACCAGAAAACGCGACCCCTTAACTAAGCACAGCAATTCATCTTTCAACCGAACAATATCGCTGTCGAAAAGTGGCGCATCGCGCCCAATCAAGCCCAAGGTTTGCGCATCCAACCCCATTACAAACTCTCCAACAGTGACGTGGTAACCAGATCTACCTCTTCATCTGACATGGTGGGGTACAGAGGCAAGGTCAATTCGCGCTCGCATATTTCCGCCGCGACGGGTGTATCGTCTGGAGAATACTGGCCAGCATAGGCTGTAAAGTTCCAGAACGGCGGGTAATGAATGCTGGACTGAATACCCTTGGCCTTCATATTTTCGATCACTGCTTTTCTGTCTGCATCCTTAGGCAACAACACCGGAAGAATGTGGTATGCCGAAACAGAATCTGCAGGCAAGCTGGAAAATGGCATAGAGATACCTGAACCGGCCAAATTGCTCCGATATCGATCAGTCAAGTCCTTGCGGCGTGCATTGCCAGTAGGCAATTTATCGAGTTGTACCAAGCCAATTGATGCTCGCATCTCATCCATACGGTAATTCAGGCCGGGTTCGGCAACGTCATAGGTGATCGCACGGCCCTTATGCCTGTCGAGCGTCAATGTCGTCATTCCATGCGAGCGCAAATACTTCATGCGCTGAATCAATTCGGCGCTGCATGAGGTCACCATGCCTCCTTCACCGATGGATAGATTCTTGTTACTGAAGAAGGAATAGCAGCCGATGTCACCCCAAGCACCACAACTACGCCCTGCAACGGAAGCGCCTGGCGCATGGGCAACGTCTTCAATCAAACGAACATCCCGCCTTCGGCACAAATCCACGATTGACGGCATGTCGCAAGGATAGCCAGCATAATGAACGATCATCACTGCCTTGGTCTTTGGAGTGATGCACCGTTCGATTGTCTCAACAGACATATTCCAATCGTCAAGACTCGAGCAATCCGCCAACACTGGCTTAGCGCCAACAAGTCGAACAGCGTTGGCATCCGCGACAAATGTCAATGCAGGTATCACAACCTCATCGCCAGGGCCAACGTCAAGGGCAAGTAACGCCATGTGCAACGCAGCCGTTCCATTGGCTACCGCAAGACTTTGCGCGCCACCCCCTAAATATGTGCTGAAACCAGACTCAAAATCGGTTATGCGTTCACCCATGGTCAACCAACCACTTTCCACGGTCTGCCTTACGGCATCGACCTCGCGCGAGTCGAAGTTCAGCTTAAATAATTGAATTTTCCACATATCATTATTTCCTTTGGTTTAACTTGAATATTTCTGGGGCCAAATTTGGCACCACTAAGACCGCGCTATTGCTGATTCGCGCAGCTCTTCGTAAGTGAGGGACGCAGTGCCGAACTTGGCCACCACCCGGCCGCCAGCGCGGTTAGCGATTTCCATAGCTTGCGCGAATGACAGGCCACAGGAAAGCATCAAGGCCATGGTGGCGATCACGGTGTCACCGGCACCCGTAACATCGGCCACCTCGCGCACCTGCGCCTTCACATGCGAGACCCCATCAGCCTCAAACAGTGACATACCCTCCTCGGAGCGTGTCAGCAGCAAAGCCTTCAGTCCCAAGCGTTCGCGCAGGGACTGCGCCTTTCGCTCCAGTTCGACCTCGTCGTGCCAGCTGCCCACCACCTGCATTAGCTCGGAACGGTTGGGCGTGATTACGCTGGCACCGGCGTAGCGTGCGTAGTCACTGCCCTTAGGGTCGACCAACACCGGCTTGCCGGCGGCACGTGCCAGCTCAATCATGCGCGGGATATGCGCCAGACCGCCCTTGCCATAGTCTGAGAACAGCACTACGTCATGCCGGGGCAGCTCGCGTTCAAAATCTGTAAGCATCTGTACCAGTACTTCATGGTCTGGCTCCTGCTCAAAGTCGACACGCAGTAGCTGTTGGGCGCGCCCGATCAGGCGTAACTTTACGATGGTCTGCAGGCTTGGGTCTTGGCCCAGCACTGTGACAATGCCTTGCTGGTGCAGCAAGGCCTGCAGGCGCTGCGCGGGTTCATCCTGGCCCACCATACTCAGCAGCGTCACCTGACCGCCTAAGGTCTTGACATTGAGCGCCACGTTGGCCGCACCGCCCAAACGCTCCTGCTCGCGCTGCACATGCAGCACAGGCACCGGTGCCTCTGGTGAGATACGCTCGACAACGCCAAACCAATAGCGGTCCAGCATCACGTCGCCGACGACCAGAACGCGTTGACCGGCTAAGACCCCTTTTTCAGGACAAAAACTATCAGTCATTTCCAAGCTCAAACCAAGCCGAGTTGCTGTTCGATCAGGCCGCACAGGGTGTGGCCGATAAGAATATGCGATTCCTGAATGCGGGCAGTGACCTGGCTGGGCACCACAATGGCCACATCGCAAAGCTCGCGCAGTGCCCCGCCATCACGCCCCAGCAGACCGATTACCGACACGCCCAGGGCCCTGGCCTCTTCGACCGCACGAATCACGTTGCGCGAGTTGCCAGAGGTTGAAATCCCAACCAGCACGTCGCCGGCGCGACCTAGACCCTGCACTTGACGTGCAAATACCTCTTCGAAGGAGTAATCGTTGCCAATACAGGTTAGCGCTGAGGTGTCGGTGGACAAAGCGAGAGCCGCCAGAGGCTTGCGATCCTTGATGAAGCGACCAGTGAGTTCGGCGGCCAGATGCTGGCTGTCGGCAGCGGAGCCACCATTGCCGCAGAACATGAGCTTGCCGCCCGACTGCAGCGACTGCGCTGCGAGAGAGGCTGCGTGGCTTACAACGGCATCAAGGTGCTGCAATGTTTGCAGAAGCGCGGCTTGCTCAGCCAAGTTATTTAAAAAGAGAGTGCTCATACCGAAGGGGCTTTCAAATTACAGTTTTAAAAAATAAGGGTCACCGAATCATCGATATTGAAGCGACTCAGCGAGATAAGATGTTACATAATCAAAGACACCTTGTTCGAGTGAATGAGTTGGCCCCGGAAAACCCGCTGCATGCAATTTATCCATATTAGCCTGTGTGAAGTATTGATAGTTCTGGCGGATACTAACCGGCATATCGACAAACTCGATATTCACCGATTTTTTTAGCGTAGCACCGATTGCATTCATCAGATCGACGAAAGAGCGAGCCTTGCCTGTCCCTAAGTTGAACAAGCCACTGATTGAGGGATTGTCCATTAGCCAAAGCATCACGGCGGTGCAGTCCTTGACATATACAAAGTCGCGCAGTTGCGCACCATCGGCATAACCTTCCTTGTGCGAGCGGAACAATTTGATCGATTCTTCCTTTTCAATCAGCTCGGTGTTCTTTGCCACCAAGCTACGCATGTCACCTTTATGGTATTCATTGGGGCCATAAACATTAAAAAATTTCAAGCCAACCCATTGTGGTGGATGACTACCTTCGGCAGCACGCTCAACAGCCCACTTGTCGAACTGGTGTTTTGACCAGCCGTACAGGTTAAGTGGCGATAGTTTCTCAAGAGCTTCCAGTGTTTGTGTGTCTTTGAAGCCCTGATGACCATCGCCATATGTGGCAGCTGAGGAAGCATAGATCAATGGTGTTTCGGTCCGCGAACACCAGTTCCACCAGAACATGGATGCATGCAGGTTAACCCGCAAAATTTCGTCACCGTCAGTCGAGGTGGTTGAAGAATTGGCACCCATGTGGAACACAGCATCAGCTTTATTGGGCAGATGGGCCAATAAAGCGTCTAGATCACGGTAATCCACTAAATTCAAAAAACGGCGTTTGGCTACGTTTTTCCACTTGGCTTGAGTACCGAGGTCATCAACCAGCAGCAAATCCGTACGGCCGCGTGCATTGAGATCAGCAGCTATATTAGAGCCAATAAAACCTGTAGCGCCAGTAATGATAATCATCGATAAAACTTTTTCACGTAAGAGTTCACAAAAATATAGGCAAGTAGCCGCTTATTAATGCCGTAAAAAACACCCATTGAATTCATCAATATAAAAAAGCAACTAAATCTTGTCAAATCTATCTCCAGCCAAGTACCGCTTGATAATTATATCGTCAAAATAACTATTTTGAATCTCAGGAGAATCGAAGAATTTTTTATCAATGTCCAGTGAACTGCCTACTACTTTTGCAGGATTTCCATGAACAATTGAAAATTCCGGAACACTTTTGCTAACAACAGCACCCGCACCGATCAACGACCCTTTTCCAATTACAACTCCAGGTAGAATGCATGCACCTGCACCGATAAATGAATATGCTCCTATCTTGACCGGTCCGCGGCTATAGCCAACTCTTTTGTCGCTATCGATATTTATGTAATTCTTTCCATGAAGTCTTATAGCCGCATGGCTGCTATGCGTAAATATTCCAACCCATGCTCCAATTTGAACTCCCTCCTCAATCTCTATGTTATTACTACCATCCAGAATAGAATAGTGCCATATCCAGCAATTTTCCGATATGTTAATATTTTTTTTATCGACGAAAATGACGCTAGAGCTAACACGGGTGAATCGACGTAATGACTTGGTTGGACTATTCCAGTAACCATAGACCATGAACGGAGTTGTAAATACTTTTACTACATTTTGAATGCAAGAAATTATTAATCCAAGTGGTGAAAAATATATGGCTTTTTTTAGCATTAGGCAAAGAATTTTTTAATCTATTAAAAACAATTTATAGGCAACGAGCAATACCCATAAATCAGAGTTATATAACCGTGTTATGAAATTGAAATTTTAAAATCGATTACCTTATGACTTCTCGATTTTTGGTAAATTGCTCCAGATATATGGAATACTGCTCGTACTGCATTGGTGCCTCATAATCAGTCACCAATTTCTTCGCGCGCTCTTTGAGAATCGAGAGTTCTTGCGGATTTTGTGCCAAATGCTTCAGCTTGTGAATTAAATCTTGAATATCTGAGGGGTGGTAGTTTAATCCTACGCCATGCTCTTGAATGACCGCACGAACATCACGGTCGAGTGAATTTAAAATAGCCAAACCTCCAACCAAGTAATCGAAAAACTTAATCGGCATAGCTACTGTTGAACCAACGGCATAGGTCATCAAGCCCACATCGCTATTGGAATAGAGTGTCGTCATATCGCTAGCAGGTAGCGCCCCAACAAATTTCAAATGTGAAGCATATGGCCCGGTCATGTCAGCGAAACTTTGTTTTCTTGGGCCATCCCCTGCTACGATAAAGCCTATGGGCAAATTTTGAGCTTTCGACTGTTTGATCGCGGCTATTATTATATTCATATCATAGGCATCGCCCAAAGTTCCCGCATACACCGCAGTAAGAACAAAGCGGGCTCTGAAGGCTTGTAACTCATTATCTAGTATTGAATTTACAACGGCAGTATTATGACTTTTGGTATCAATACCCCAATAAACAACTGTGTTTGGCTTCTTTTTGTCCTGCCCTGCGAGTGAAGTATTTAGATAATCACGGCTAACGGCGACAACGCCGTCACAAGATTCAACCAATTTTCTTCTTCGTAGAAACAGCGGATAAAAAATAAAATGACTCACGGGTCGCAACCACTTCGGCAAGGCAACTGCAAATAGTTCTGGCCATAGATCAATCACGTCCAATACCATTTTACATCTAGCTTTTTCTCGAAAAGTTAAAATATAGCTTCCGAAAAACAAAGCGGGGTCGCCCATAACGATTAGATCGGGAGCAACCTCCTTTACAGCCAAGCACAGAAACTCTTTGCCGTAACTTTTTTCATATTGAATTCGCTCCCAAGAAATGTTGCGACTGTAGGGAGTTGAATGCACACCGACGACGCGAATTCCTGGAGGCAACAATGGATCAGAAATATCGCCACGAGCGCGGTGAGTCTTACTCCGATGAATAAAGTCTGAAATCCACCAAGTTACTTCATGTCCACGTGCAGCCAAAGCCTTTGCCAACATAAAGCTTCTATATTCTCGCCAGCCTTCGCTTGGCAAGGCCCCATAGGGGTTCACAATCCAAATTTTCATAATATTTTCTGGCACTGCGCCCACACAAGATCAACGGGTAAATCAACCATACAGCGGCGATGGCCTTGGGGACAGCTTGTAAACGAATAACAGGGTGCACAGGGCACTGCCCAACGAACTGCCAAATCTTTATTATGCCAAGGTTCAATCGAGTCCGGATACTCAATCCCTGGCACGATAGAAATTACTTTGCAACCCATTGCATCACCTAAATGCATGGCTCCACCATCATTTCCAACAAGCAAATAGACATGCTTAAAAAGTGCCGCCGATTGTGGAATTGAACTCTCACCCGCGACGCTAAATACGCGATCAGGCGCCTCAGCATATAACTCATTGGCAATTTCCCTGTCATTTGGCGTACCTACAACGACCACTGCCAAATCGGGATATCCTGACAACAAGCGCAGCAACAAGACCTTAAACGATTCCAATGGCCACTGCTTATGGGGTTGTATCGCTCCTGGCGCAATCGCTACCAAGCGCCGCCCCAACAAACCATGCTTTGCCAACCAAGCATTTGCCCATGCCTGCGCCTCTGCATCAGGGCGGAGATCAAATTTCAAGTCAACGTTGGCATAAGACCGAGGTGGTAATAGCTCTGACAAAAACTGCAACGGACCATGGACATGGTGCCGCAACAGCCCTTGCATTTTCAAACCCGCTCGATCTCCATTTAGTGATCCCTGCCCCCGCCAACCATACATTGGAACCCCACGCAACACCCATGCTAAGAACAATACTTTCTTCAAACGCCCCAGCCACGGCGCGCAAGGGTCAAGCATCAGTACGGCCGCTTCAAGGGAAAGCCCGGCAAACCGCTCTCGGATGCTCTGAATATTGGACCAACTGGTAATTGAACCTAGGACCACCACATCGTCCACCAAGTGTGGCATTATCAAATTGACCCAGGGCGTGCTATTGTGACCACCAGCGTACGCAGCCACCAACTGTTGCGTCTTCTTCTCAGTTGTTTGAATTGTCAGCAAAATAATCCGTCGCCCAGGAAAAGTTTCACGCACTTTCGCGAATGCAGGTGCTGCCATGACAAAATCTCCTAATGCGGCTGACCGGAACACGAGAATTGATTTCATTATGCGTAATTAATGGATTAAGGTATTTTTTTGACTGAGTAATGAAAAAATAATAGCGATAAAAAATGAAAATATATAAATCAGTACCAATCCGTTTATATAGCCTTGCATGGCCTCAGCCATCATTACAAGTGATGGGAAAGATGCAATCAGAAGGAACAGCATCGAATCATTATTTTTATATTTTTTAAAACTATTTGTATACGCTCTATAAAGCATACCCAATAAAAAAAGTAGGGAGAACACACCAAACCAACCGGCATGCCAATAAGCTTCACCAGCTATCGTCGGTGACACCCCACCACCTATTCCAAAAAATTTTTGCGAAAACTGAACCGACAATGGTTCCGGTTTACTGGGCCAGAGTGAAGATGGTATGAATATGGTTAATGATTCTATAATTGAAGGATAAAATAACATTAGGTCGTATATGCTATTTATTTTTTCATAAATCAATGAGACAACATCCGCTCCTTTGGATCTAAGAAATATTGAAAACAAGAACTCGGGTTTGTCAATTGCGAAGTCTACAATTTCTTTGAACCCTATATTTTCATCAACTAATGGTGTGATCTCTCTATATATACCGTAAACGGTAAATGTGGATATTAAAAATGCCAATGGAATGATTAATCGGTTGATTTTCAATTGCCTGATTTTTGTATGATAGGCGAATATAATTTGCAATACAGGTAACAACATAAAACCCCTAAATCCCATTTGAGATGCAGGAAAAATTGTTATGAATACAAGAAGTATTAACCGAAGTAGTCCATATTTTCCAGCAAAAAAATGTGATTTTACAAAAATAAAAGCTATTGAAGTCATAGCCAGCACCGTAGTTGCAGGGAATATCAACCAACCTTGTCCACTCATACCCCCCGCTCGCCATGCCTCTCGTGACTCATGAAAATTTGCGTATCCCCCATTTATTTGCAATAAAGTATAAAAAGAAACGTATCCTGCAACATACAAAAATATACACAGAACTACGCAAGATTGGCCGCCCCATCGACCAGTTCCAAAAAGTATTTTTGGAAAGTACTTCGCCTTTATTGTGTAATATCCAATAATGAAAGAAGCTTGACTTGAAAGAAAAATAGCTGAGAGTGCTTCAATATTATCGGAAGATGTTTTGGGGCTTAAATTTACAAAACCTGGTATGTCAAAATTAACGCCTAAAAATAATACTAAATTGAGTTGAATTATGAAATACAGCTGAAAAAGATTCTTTGGATTGAAGAAATCATACTTTCTACCGTCTAGGTAATATTGAGCAACCACCAGAGCGATGGAAAAAAACAATGCTGCTAATGCCATATTTATCGCCTATTTATATTTTTCTATTGTGAATTTTTATTCTTTGAATTGCCAACATCATGCAAAAAAAATACACCCCCCAAGTTAATGAGTATGCACTAGCTAAACCCTCTGCACCAGCATGTATAAAAATGGCTGAGAACACAAAGTAAGCAACGCCCCAAAAAGCGCCGAGTAGTGCTCCTATTTTCTCTATATTTCGAAAACAAAAAAGTACGCGCAGGCTGATGACGGAAAGGAGCATGAATACCATGCCAGGGAGGCAATACTGCAGAACTGCAGCGACCCGCGCTGCATCTTGTTGGCCAAATGCGCCGCGCGTAAAGAGCCATTGAATGAGTGGCTTCGCTCCCACATATAAGCAGAGTGCTAAAGTGCAGCTTATGGCTAAGGTAGTAGCAAGGGTTCTTTTGAACATGGTGTCAAAATCCGCTTGACTGCCTTTGGCGACAATTTCTGAAAACTTGGGAACGAGTATCGCAGAGGGTCCTGCCACTGCGAGGTTGCCAAGGGCGATGATGATGCGCTGTGAGTAGCCCAGGCTGGCAAGCACGCCTTCGCCAGCCCGAGGCGCCCAGTAGCTATCCACTACTGCATATGCTGAAAAACAGGACATAGCGACGATGGTGTAGGGGCTGCTCATGACGAGTGCGCGAACTTCCATCCATGCAATCTGTTGCCAATGCCCATACACTCGCTGTTGCAGCATGGCGAGAGCGAGGATCAGTGAGGCACAGGTGCCTGCCAGCATACCGTAGGCTAGTTGTTCAGTGCCGCCTTGAGAGATAAGCATGGCAATGAGCATGGCAATATAGGGACCGAGATTCAGCGCAGTGGACGTAATGGGCTTTTTCAAGCCCGTAATTACTGCGCACGCTGCAGCGAGCACTATCTGCATGGCCGCGATAACCCAGCCAATGAGTAGCAATTGCTGTAAGTTGTGCTGTTGTTGTATGAGGGATCTTTCCGGTAGTAGATCTTTTTGGAGATAGCCTAGTGCTGGACTAATCAACAACAAAAAGAGTGCTGTGCAGCTGGCCAGAGCGATGAGCGAAACAATGAGACGGTTTTGTTTTACAGGGTTTTCTGAGTGTTGTGCCATGCGAGGCACTACGGTGTAGCTAAGTAAAGAAGCAAGCAGGCCTGCGACGAAGGTTGGGGTACTGATGGCGTACAGGTAGGCATCTACCTCCACGCCAGAACCATACCTTTGGGCCATGAGTAGTTGCACCAACAGGCCTAAGAAGCTCCCTACTAAGCTCAATGCCGTGATCAGCAAAGAAGATTTGAGCACGTTTAGAACAACTGTTTAAGCAAATGCCGGGGGCTCTGCAGGAGCTTTTGCGCTACTTCAATTTTGTGAAGCAAGCGAGGTTTTGGTTCATAGAAGCCTCGCTTTTGAAAATCCGCTTGTATACCGTTTTTGGCAAAAATAGGCGCTATGTCACGTAACCACTTACCTTTGACGATTCCAGTGTGGAGGTAATCAATGACAGGCCCGCCGCAAGCATCGTCCCAACGGGTACTGAGAAACACATCATTGCGCTTACGCGCTCTCCAACTGCCATAGATTTCAAACATCCAACCGTTCTCTATCGGGTCTAGGTAGGAGCGTAAGGTTTCCACGCGCCACAAGGCTGCTTGTGTAGAAATGCGATAGCGCGCATTTTTCCTTATTGTTTGCAGGCATGCTTCGGAATGCAGCTCGTAAGGCCCATAGCTGCAATGCTTCGTCAAGGCAATATGACCAACTTCAGGGTGCTGGAGCATGTAATCACTAACTTGCTGGATACGCCCTTGATCGACTTGTTGATGTATAAAATAATCTTCTTGGAAATAAAGAACCAATGGGGTTTCTATCTGCTCCAAGGCCGCAAGAAGGCATTCGCTCCAGCTCAGACGCCGGCCTTTCTCTTGCTCCACACGAGTGCAAACTAAATTGTTGACACTGCCAGTTCCCCAACTCTTATGCTCAGTGTTTAGATATATTTTGGCTGAGCATTCTGGCCAGTATTTATTTAATAGATAGAAAAATGGATCCCAACAGTCTTCATAACCGTCGGAGCTATTTACCAAAATCGAGTAGGGTTGAATCATTAAATTGTCTTAGGCTGTTTGTGCCAGTAGCTTAGGATTTGATGAGCAAATCATCAAAATAAGAAATGGTCTTTTGAAGACCTTCAACAAGTTGAATCTGAGGCTGCCAATCATTAAGGTACTGCCGCGCGAGAGTAATATCTGGTTGGCGCTGCATTGGATCGTCAAATGGCAATGGGTGAAATACCATTTTTGAACCGGAGCCCGTGAGAGCAATGACCTTTTCTGCAAGCTGGCGGATTGTGAATTCGCCCGGATTGCCAATGTTAATTGGGCCTGGGTAGCCAGGCGCTCCATTTTCGCCTGCGGGCATATCCATGAAGCGGATGAAGCCTTCTATCAGGTCATCCACATAGCAAAAACTTCGGGTTTGTTGACCGTCGCCGTAAAGGGTGATGTCTTCTCCTTTGAGGGCTTGAACGATGAAGTTGCTGACCACGCGTCCGTCGTTAGGGTGCATTCGTGGCCCGTAGGTGTTGAAGATGCGAACTACGCGAATGTCGAGCTTGTGTTGGCGGTGGTAGTCAAAAAAGAGAGTTTCCGCACAACGCTTCCCTTCATCGTAGCAGCTACGGATACCGATGGGGTTCACATTGCCCCAGTAGCTTTCTGTTTGTGGGTGGACGGAAGGATCACCATATACCTCACTAGTACTGGCCTGCAGGATTCGTGCACGTAAACGTTTTGCCAGCCCCAGCATATTGATGGCGCCGTGCACGCTCGTTTTGGTTGTTTGAACCGGGTCGTGCTGGTAGTGAATGGGGCTGGCGGGGCAGGCCAAGTTATAAATCTGGTCGACTTCAAGATACAACGGAAAGGTGACGTCGTGCCTGATGAATTCAAATCGGGGGTTGTCCAGAACGTGTTCAATGTTGCGTTTGCTGCCAGTGAAGAGGTTGTCGGCACAAACCACTTCGTCGCCGCGCGCAAGCAGGCGGTCGATAAGGTGGCTACCCAGAAAGCCGGCACCGCCGGTGACTAGGATGCGTTTGCGGGGGTAGTAATTGCGCATGGTGTGTGCTTTTTGGATGGGTCAGTCGCTGCCAAACAGGTCTCGGGTGTAGACGTTATTGCCCACGGCGCTTATGTCCTCAGTCATTCGGTCAGCAAAAATGACATCGGCCTCTGCCTTGAACTGCGCCAGGTTGATGATCACACGGGTGTTGAAGAAATTGTCTTCTTTATGCTTAGGCTTGAAGACTATAACTTCGATGCCTTTGGCCTTGATACTTTTCCTAATGCGGTGGATGCTCCTACCGCAGAAATCATCACATCCAGCTTTCATGACGAGACGGTGAATACCAAAGACTTTTTGGTTGCGCTTGAGAATTTCTGCGACGTTGAAATCTTTACGCATGGTGTTACTTTCCGCAATGGCTTGCATGATTTTTTGTGGTATGTCGTTATAGTTGGAGAGCAGTCGTTTTGTGTGTTTAATCAGGCAGTAGCCGCCATAGGCGAAGTATGGTTTGGTTTAGCGGTTGCCAATGCGCGGATCCAGGCACACGCCTTGAATGATTTGTTTGATTTTTTGGTCATTGTGCAGCGGCATAGGTGTCTAGCTCGTTAAGGAACTCCACGCGCATGGCGAAGTAGGTGTTGGTACAGAGCATGATTGTTTCGGCTTAATTACTGTCGGTAAAAAGCACGTCGATGTCTTATTTGACCGCACTTTCTTGAAGCAACGCGGCCAACATAGTGGCACGTTCTGACTGTTCTTCGACGACGATTCTGGATGGGTGCAGTTTGTCGTACCGTGCCCGGCCTTCGCGCAATAATTTGGGGCTGAAGATGATGCTGGGTTGATTGAGCTTGGGGGCATACCCCACAGGGACAGTGCTTTTGATGACCAGCACTGCGGATGACCTGATGGTCAGTACGCCATTAAAAACCGACTCTATCGAAATGGTGTTGAAGCAGTTGGTGGGGAGCTCGTAATCAGTAGGTGTCGCTGTGATTACATTATCAGTCCCTATGAATGCCTCACGCTTGTCGAGGGTGGCTTTGAAATTGAGCGGCTTCTGCAGCAAGAAATCTACTATCTCGGCATCTTCTATGGGGCTACGCTTGGCATTGAACGTCGCTACTTTCCCAGGTACGATGTCGATGGCGACTACCTCGTGGTGCTGGGCCAAGAGCATGGCATTAGTGAGGCTTACGTAGCCAGTACCGGCAATTGCTATTTTCATGTGTTACTCGACACTAACGATCACGTTGTAGCCGTGCTGTTTTAGCAAGGCGTTGTGTTTGGCTTGTTGCAAGTCGTATGCAACCATCTCGGCGCACATTTCCTGTGCGGTGATATCAGGTGTCCAACCCGGTTTGGTTTTTGATTTGGAAGTGTCCCGTAGCAGTGCTTCGACTGCGATGAGGCGGAGGTGGCGGGGGTCGATACGCACGATGGCTTCGTTGCCAAGTTAGCCCACCTCATCCACAGGTCTTGGTAGGTGAAGTCGGCTCGATAGGTATTTTTAGGGTTGATGCCGCCCAATTTGACTGCGACCGCATAGACCTCGGGGGGGGGTTCCGCTTTTAAGAACGCTTGACAAGCGGTTTGATTGGTGAGGTGCAGCGCGGCATGGCATTTCAGGACAGTTGACGCAGGACTGATGTTCCTCTGTAGCAGTTGGCAGACGATGGTCGAGCCGAACATGCCATGGTTACCAGTCACATAATTTTTTGGGTCGTTACTCATGATCCGGATTGAATTCGTAGACTTGTTGCCCGACTTCTTGGAGTAATTACAATCAGCCTTGTACTGCATCTGAAGCCGCCCAGCAATTCGTGAGCAGAGAGACCACCAATAGACAACAAGCACCTGCGCTGCCGATATTCATAAGCATTGCGTTGACCTGAATAACTCATGGTGTGGGCACGGGACACTTGGGAGCCGCAGCACCTAAACACCAGTGAAACTGACTCAAGCGTGCGTAAACCAGCCAGTAGGCGCCTGCACACAAGAAGAGCCCGATTGCCATGGGAAAGTTGTCAGCCGGCAAAGCAAGAGCAACGACCACCGGAACCGCAGAAACGCAGCACATCAGTATGCCGGTTGCCGAATTGCGCCACAGGTTGCTACGCTGAGAGAAACGTTGGCGTACCAAACGTTGTTTTACCAAACTGTGTAAATGCAATCGGTCTGGAGCGCCAGGGCTAAGACCCCGCCTGCGTCGCCGCAACACACTAAAGCACACCTCTAAGATCGGGTAAGCGCAGACCAACAGAACTTGCCAAGCAGAAACCTGAGGGTGACGCGCCAAGAACAGTACCGCAGTCCAAGCCAAGGCAAAGCCCAAAAAGTACGCGCCACCGTCGCCCAAAAACAACTTGCCAAACGGCCAGTTGAGCAAGAAAAAGCCGCATGTAGCGCCAGCCAACACAAGGCAAAGGTAGGCGAATGTGACATCTCCCACAGACCAGCTCAGGGCAGCGAAGCCACACAAGATGACGATGGCGGTACCCGAAGCCAGGCCGTTAAACCCATCGATGATGTTGATGGCGTTGGCGACCCCACCCACTGCGAAGGCGGTAAAGCCTAAAGACACAATGGTGTAGCCAAGCATCCAGTCGAGTCCAGGCACGTTCACCCGTGTTAAAGAAAAACCAGTGATGGCCCAGCCGACCACGCCACAGAACATAGTAGCCAGCAGCCGCGTGCCGACACTTACATTTTTAGTAATGTCTTCAAGCAGGCCAAATGCAAACGCCGGAATACCTGCCAACAGCATCGGCCCCAGCAAGGACTGCAAGCTAATGGGGGCTACCGCATAGGCGCAGATCAGCCCCCCAAACACGGCCACGCCACCAATACGCGGCGTCGGATCGGTATGGAACTTTTGAATACCCCCATGCGTGTCCATGCTGAACCGCCCGTGCCATCGTCGGGTAAGCACCAAGAGCATGGCCAGACAAAGCGCAGATGCACCGGCAACCAGTGCTGGTTTCGCCAAGTTGCTTACGCTCAGAAGTAAAGTACCCATGGCTGTTTGGCCCGCTACGAGCGGTTGCTACCCACTGCCTTGCGCCATGAAGTGCCAAGCTTAGCCAGCTTATCAGCGGCAATTGGGTCGCGCGCAGCGCCCTGCAGGGCATTTCGTACAAACACAAACATAAGCAAAGCAAATGCTGCAGCCAAGGTGGCAATAATGGCGATCTTCCCCTTTTTCGGCTTGCTTTTAAGCTCTGGCGCCACCGCCATGTCAACCACCTGAATGACAGCCCCCTCGCGGCTCTCGTCCACGCGGGCAATTTCATACTGTTTGGAAAACAACTCAAACAGGGTCTCAAAGTACTTGAAATCGCGGTACTTGCTGATGTAGTCACTATCGGCCTGACCGCTCGCACTCGAAGGCGGGTCGGCAGACTCCAGCCGCGCCATTTGGCTGCGCATGGCGGCCAGCTCGGTTTGCGCTTGCTTGAACTCAAAGGCCGACTCGGCCAAGTAGCCGCGCATGCTGGCGAGCTTGATCTCTTGGGCGGCAATGGCGGCTTTGAGCTTGGCCAGGCCTTCAACCGCAGTCACCGGGCTGGACTTGAGCACACTGGCGCTCACGCCGCTGGAGCGCAGGGTCTGCTCGGCCTTGACCAGCTTATCTTTGGTGGCGGAGAGTTGCTTCTCGAAAAACAGGCGGCGCTGCTGGGCCTCGGTCACTGCCAGGCGGCTGAGCAGTTTGCCCAGTTCTTCCACATGGGCGTTGGCCAGGGTGGCAGCAAACTGGGGGTCTTCGTCGTCGGCGTTTATGGTGATCAGGCCGTCTTTGCCGGCTTGGACGCGGGCGCGCTGCTCCAGCTCTTTGGTGGCGTGCTGGCGGTATTTTTCGTCGTAGCGCTTCATCAGGTCAAAGCGGTCAATCAGCGCGTCTTGCACGCTGCGGCTCTTTAAAAGCGCCACGTACTGGTCAGACGGGTTTTTGAGCCCGCTGGCCGCGCCCGCCAGGCCGCCCAAGGCGCCCAAAGACGACAACAAACTGGCGGCACCACTGGCCTGCTGCTGCGGCGGCATAAACGAGGTACTAGCGGTAAACGTGGGCGGTATGGCAAAGCTCACGCCCAGCGCCGTTAGGCCGGCCAACAGCGAGCCGCCCACCAGCAGGCGCAGGTTGTCAGCCACGATTTGCAGCAGGTCAAGCAGGCTGACTTCGGCTTCGTCAGGCGAAACGATGGCGTCTGAATCAGTCATCGCGGCTTAGTTGTTGATTGTTTTGATGGCAGCCAGGCCCAGGCCCAGGTTGGCCAGGATTTGCGTCCAGTCTTTCAAGCCACGCACAGTAGCGTTGTAGCCCGTTTCGCGGTCCCACTTGGCGGGTACCACCAGTGTGTCGCCGGGCATAACGGCAATGGACGAGAAGGCGCGGCCAAACAGGCTGGTGTGGTCTGCGCGGCTAAGCACACTGCCGTCGGCGCGCACCAGAAAGAGCTGGTCCGGGTCGGCCTCTTCGGTCAGGCCGGCAGACTTGGCGATGTCGGCCACGGTTTTGCCGGGCTTGTACAAAAACACGTTTTCGTTGTTGACCGCGCCAAAGGCCGCCACATAGCTGGGCACCGAGGGCACGCTGATGTGGTCGCCATCTTCAAGCGGCAGGTCAGGCAAGTCGGCCAGGGCCTGGGCGCGAGTGTCAAGCTCAAGCGACATACGACCGGTGCTTTTCAGGGAGCGCAGGCGCTCGATTTGCGACTTGAGCTGGGCCTGCTGCTGCGCAAGCAGCATTTGGGACTGGGCGGCGGAGTCGGCTTTGGTGGCTGCGTTGGCGGTTAAGTTCTGCGCGTTGGACTGGGCTTGTGCCTCCAGGCGGCGCACCAGCACATCCAAGTTGTCTTGCTGGCGCTTGCGAATGGATTCGCGGCTGAACTCGGTGCCAAACACATAGGCCTGGGGCGTGAGGCCCCCAATGCGGCGCAGCAGCTGGCCCATGGTTTCTCCGGGCTGCGCCTGGTAGATGCCGGGGGCAGACACTTCGCCTTCCACGCGCACCAGGCGGGTTTGGCGCTCTTGGGGCAAGGCCAGTTCGTTGCGGCCCAATATGGTGACCACGTCGCCGGGCTGCAGCACCAGGTTTTGGCTGGCGTCGCGCTGCAACACCGCGCGGCCCAGGTTAAACGGCAGAAGCTCGGTGGTGAGGCGCTCAGGGTTGAGGCGCTCTACCACCGCGTAGTCCCAGTTGATCTGGTCGGCCATGCGCCGAAAGCGCTCGGCGATTTTGGCGCCAGCCTGTTCGGCAGTGCCGGGGGCTTTGGCGCCCAGGCTGGACTGGTCGCCCTGGGTAAGCAGGTTTTTGCGCTTGTAGTAATCAGGGGTGACCAAGGCATCGGTATTGGGTATCAGGTCTAAAACGCGCATGCCGGCAAACCAGCGGTGGCGCACCGGCTCGGCCACCACGCCTTGCAAGGTGACGGCGTTGGCAAACGCGGGACTCACAGGCAGCAGGGTAAGGATGTCGCCGCCTTGGAGCTTTTGCGTCAGGCCGTTGGCGTCAAGCGCCAGGTCCAGCACCTCCCGTGACGACTTAACGGCCGGGTTTACCCGCTCTAGCAGCGCCTTGCGCACCGTAGCGATGGGCGCCACGCCGCCGCCGTAGGCCAGTACCTCGCCCACCGTCTGGCCCGGTACCTTGGTTTCAAAAATCGCGACTTGGTCAAACGCACCCAAAACCGCTACGCGCGGGCCAGCTTGGGGAATAAAGATGACGTCGCCCGGCAATAGCGCCACGTCGCGGCTTTTGTCGCCCTTGGTAATAAAGTCGTACAGGTCAATTTGCGTGAGCAATTTGCCGTCTCGGCGCAGCTCGATGGCGCGCATGCTGCCGTTGGCGCTGGGACCGCCGCTGGCAAACAAGGCATTCACCAGGGTGCTCAGGCTAGACACCGCATAGGTGCCGGGCTGGCGCGCCTGCCCCACCACATAGACCTGGACGCTGCGCAGACGGCCCAGGCTGGCGTTGAGGTTGAAGTTGGTAATGACCTTGGCCAGCTGCGCCTTGAGCGTGGGCACAAGCTCCGCCAGCGTAACGCCGGCCAGCGAGACCACGCCTGCCTTGGGAATTTGCACTTGGCCGTTGCGGTCAATCACCAGCGCCAGATTGACATCTACCGAGCCCCAGACTTGCAAGCGGATCTCGTCGCCCGGCCCCAAGATGTAACTGGCTGGGGCGGCTAGGCCAGCGTCGGGCACATAGCTTTGGGGTGATTCAAACAAAGATGCGCCAAAGTGGGGCAGCAGCTTGCCGGTGGCTTCTTGCACAAACAACTGAAACTGACTGGGCGCCTCGGGCTTGATGGGACTGCGAGTCTGGCTCAGCGTGCGGCTAGGGGTTTCGGTGTCTTGCGCCACCGTACGGTAGACGGGGCGCATAGGTTCTGGAGCCACAAAAAGCGAGTCACTCGGCTGCTTGGGCAACATGCCAACGTCTTGCAATGAACTTGACTGCTGCGGCGAGGTCTGTGCCTGCGAGGAATTTACCGATATTAATAAAAAGCTTAAGAAACTAGTTTTTATCAGCAATATCAATAGTGAGACGATTCTAAATTTCATGACCCAATGCTAACCGATCAGTATCTCAGTTTAAGGATTCGACAGCAAACATGCGAAGGCACCGCAGCTTTAAGTGGCAAAAATCACCTGAAAGGGTGATTGTGGTTGGCGGCACGGCGGATCAGCAAGGGATTGGCTTTTAAGTACCTACAGGCGCAACAGGGAAGGCTGTACACGAAAAAGCCCTAGAACATTTCTGTTCTAGGGCTTGTCGTTTTGGTGCGGCTGGCAGGAATTGAACCCACGACCCCTTGGTTCGTAGCCAAGTACTCTATCCAACTGAGCTACAGCCGCGAAGCTGCGTAGTCTAGCACAGCTTTATCAGCGCTTGGCAGGCAGCAAAACGCCACCAAGAAGACAGTACTGTATGGAGGCGCGCAAGCCCAAATTACAATGAAAGCCCCTTCACCGGCCAATTTAAGGAAACCCCAATGAGCCTCGAATCCATTACCCAGTCCATCCGCGCCAAAATGGGCGACGACAGCGGCCTGGACGCCACCCTCAAGTTCGATTGCGGCAGCGACGGCGTGATCGTGCTGGATGGCGCATCCACGCCCAACAGCGTGTCCAACACCGACCGTGAGACCGATTGCACGGTGTCCGTCAGCCTGGAAAACTTGCAAGCGATGATGGACGGCGAACTCAATGCCGTGAGCGGCTTCATGAGCGGCAAGCTCAAGGTGGCCGGTGACATGAGCGTGGCTATGAAGCTGCAAAGCGTGGTGTAAACCTCGACTTCCCTGCCGCCCGGCGCACATCGCCGGTCGTCGCGAGGCCTGGCCCTGCATGGCGCCAGGCCTTTTTTATTGCCGGGACGCGCGCAAGGCCAGCAAGCCGGCCACCACAATCACCGCCGCCCCGGCCACCGTGGTGGCACGCGGCACCTCGCTAAAGAACAAAAAGCCCCAGAGCGGCGCCCACAAAATGCCGGTGTATTCGAACGGCGTAACGGTGCTGGCACGCGCTACCCGGTAGGCGTTGGTCAGCAGCACCGTGCCCGCCGCCGACACCACGCCGCACACGGCCATCAACAAGCCGTCATGGAGCGCCAGTGCTACCCAGGGCCGCACCAGAAACGACACGCTAGGGTGGGTGAACGGACCCAGGTCCAACCCATGGAGCAGCAGCGCCGCCAAGCCCGAACCAAGCAAGAAAACGGCGTTCTGAAAAAACGCCATCACCTGCGCCGACAGGCTGGTGCCAAACTTGCGCGCCATCAGCATGGCCGCGCCATACAGCGCAGCAGACAAAAGCGACAACAGCGCAGCCGGCTCAAACAGACCGCTACCCGGTTGCAACATGACCATCACCCCGACAAAGCCCAGCAGCACCGCCGCCCACACCCGCCAGCCTGAGCGCTCGCCCAAAAACGGCCCGGCCAGCGCGGTCACAAACAGCGGCACGGTGAAATACAGCGCCACCGCGTCGGCCAGCGGCAGCGCCGGAAAGGCCATGTAATAGGCCGTGTACGCCCCCAGCATGATGGACGCGCGCAGCACGAGCGGCGCAAGCGGCGAGGCAAAAATAGCCCGCCAGCCCTGCGTGCGCTGCACCAGCGCCCACAAAATCGGCAGTGCTATGCAGGAGCGGACAAACACCACCTGGGTGAGCGGATAAGCACCGCTGACTTGTTTGACGATAGCGTCTTGCAAAGAGAACACCAACACACCCAAGCACAGGTAGAAGATGCCCCGGGCGGGGTTGTCGGTCATGGGCGGTGGCAGCAGAGTTGGAAGGATAAAAACTATCCTAACTTTCGTTAACGGCGGGCTGGCGACAACACTGTAAGCAAAGCGCCGGTAACAAAGCGAATTCAAACCTCGGCTACGGCGTCGCGCATAAAACAAAGCCACTTTGCACCAGTGTGCAAAGTGGCTTACGGTGTAGAAATGGTAGGGCGTGAGTGACTTGAACACTCGACCAAAGGATTATGAGTCCTCTGCTCTAACCAACTGAGCTAACGCCCCACACCAGCGCGGGATTGTAGTTGCAGCGGTGATGGAGTTCAGATCGTCAGCATGGGCGTGCTGCTGCTGGCGGCGCAGGTGGGTGCTGAAGGGGAGCCCCACTCAGGTCGGTGGTTTTAGCTTGTCGCGCTCGTTTTTGTACTGGTCGTAGGGTGGTGCGGGCGGCGGCGCATGCTTGCCTGCGCTGTCTATGTGTTGCTGCGTGCGTATGCCTTCGTACACGCCGCGCTCGGTGATGAGGCCACAGGCCGCGAGCAACATTAGCAAGGACAAAGCCATCGGTTTTTTCACGGTGTCTCCAAAACGCGTAGTGCAAGCCTTTCAGGGCGCGGCCTTCGCCGTGGTTTGCGCCTCGTCATAAATGGTGCCGCCAAATTTGAGCGCGCTGCATTCGCGGTCGGACTGGAACAGGGGATAGAACATCTGGCGGTACCAGCGCTCTTGCCCAAACAGCTGGTCGTCGCGCAGCCCTACCGCCGCCGGGTACTGGCGCGTGATGTGCGCCGAGCCAAAAATCACGTCCCACAAAAACAGCAGATTGCCAAAGTTGCCCGTGTAGTGGCCCACACCGTCGGCATTGGTAATGGCATGGTGCGCCGCGTGGGTGGCCGGGGTGGAAATGGTGCGCTCCACCACCCACATGAGCGGGCGCAGCGCGGGAATGCGGTACAGCGGCTCGTCCCAACGCCAAGCGCAATGCGCACCCAAGATTACGGCCAGCTTGACGACGACATACAGCGCATACACCATGCCGCCTACGCCCAGGTACAAAAGCACCCCGGCAAACCACAGCCCCGGCATCATCAGGTAATAAAAGAAGTTATTGCGGAAGGTGACGCGGATGCTCATGTACTGCGCCGAGTGGTGGGCGCGGTGCAGGGGCCACAGCAGTGGCGAGTGCGAGGCACGGTGCCACCAGTACTGCGTCATGTCGTCGGCAACCAGCAAGATGCCGACCATGGCCCACCAGGGCAAATCGGCCAAAGCGCCTTTCATGCCGGGGGCGAGCCAGGCGCCCAATTTGGCGGTGCTCAATATAGCCAGGGGCTGGGTGATGGCCAAGAGGCTCAAGAACATCATCAGTTCGAGCTTGGTGTCCTCGCCGGTCGCCGAATTGCGCACCGTGGTCTGGTAGCGGCGGCTGGCATATTCCATGACGCCGAAACCCACAATCAGGCACAGCACCAGGATGTTTTGAACTTGTGTTGCATTCATAGGGCTCAACTCCACGTTTTGGGCACCAAGAATGTAGCTGTAGACACCGCGCCTGGAAAGCGGGTTAGCCCCTAGCTCACCCCGCGATTTAGCGGTCTGCCAAAAACAATTCCTGCAAATCACTCAAAAAGTCGAAGCCCCGCACCGTGGGTCGCACGCGCTGCAGGTCGCGCTCGATCAGGCCTTTGCGTTCGGCGGCGTCCAGCGCGGCGGCGATGGCAGTCACGGGCAGACCGGTGCGCTCGGTAAATTCGCGCAGGCCAAAGCCGTGGCGCAGGCGCAGGGCGTTGAGCATGTATTCAAACGGCAAGTCGGCGCGGGCCACCTCCTCGCTCTGGGCCAGCGCGTTGCCCGCCAAGGCGCGCTCTTGGAACAGGCGCGGCTCGCGCAGGCGCACCTGGCGCACCACGCGGTGGGCAAAGCTGAGCTTGCTGTGCGCCCCAGCGCCTATGCCCAAATAGTCGCCAAACTGCCAGTAGTTCAGGTTGTGCGCGCAGCGGTGGCCGTCTTTGGCATAGGCCGACACCTCGTAGCGCTGCAAGCCAGCGGCCTCGGTCAGCTCGGTGATGTGGTCGAGCATGGCGTAGGCGGTGTCGTCCTCGGGCACCACCGGCGGGAACTTGGCGAAGTAGGTGTTGGGCTCGATGGTCAGGTGGTAAATCGAGATATGCGGCGGCGCAAAGCCGAGCGCTAGTTTGATGTCTTGCCCCACCTGCTCCAGCGTCTGGCCGGGCAGCGCGTACATGATGTCCAGGTTGAAGGTGGCAAACGCGCGCGCTGCTTCTTGCACAGCGGCAAGGGCCTGCGCGCGGTCGTGCACCCGGCCCAGCGCCAAAAGGTGCGCGTGGTTAAAGCTTTGCACGCCAATCGACAGGCGCGTGACGCCTGCCTGGGCAAAGGCGGTAAAGCGGTCTTTCTCAAAGGTGCCGGGGTTGGCTTCTAGGGTGATTTCGCAGTTCGCCTCCAGTCGCAGGCGGGCGCGGATGTCGCTTATCAGCCGGTCTATGGCCTCGGGCGAAAACAGGCTGGGCGTGCCCCCGCCGATAAAAATGCTGTGGATGCCCCGGCCCCAGATCAGCGGCAGGGCGGCTTCTAGGTCGGCGATGACTGCGTCGATGTAGCGGCGCTCGGGCAGGGGCCCTGCGGGTTGTTCGTGCGAATTGAAGTCGCAATACGGGCATTTTTTGATGCACCAGGGCAAATGCACGTAAAGCGACAGGGGCGGCAGGGCTGAGAGTTGCAGCGTGCCGGGGCGCATGTAGTGCTGAATGTCGTGTTGGATGGCGTGCTGTACGGCAGCACCTACCTGCAAGCCCGCACCGCTTTGGATGGGAATCATGGCCGGGCCAGCACTGCCTGCCAGCGCTCGCGCATCAGCGCCACCATGGCCTGGGCGGCGCGGCCCCGGTGGCTGTGTGCGTTCTTCACCTCCACCGGCAACTGGGCAAAGGTTTGGCCAAATTCGGGAATCCACATTACCGGGTCGAAGCCAAAGCCCTTATCGCCCACCGGCGCGCGGGCTATCAAGCCCGCCACGCGGCCCACGGCGATCAGCGGCTCTGGATCTTCGGGCGAGCGCACGGCCACCAGGGTGCTGACCAGCGCCGCACCGCGTGCGTCTATGCCTTGCATTTGTTCTAGCAGCGCCAGCACGTTGTTGTCGTCGCCCTTGGGGTAGCCAAACTGGGTGGCGTAGTAGGCCGTGTCCACGCCTGGCAGGCCGCCAAAGGCGTCCACGCACAGGCCAGCATCGTCAGCCAGCGCGGGCAAGCCGGTGTGGCTGGCGGCGTTGCGCGCCTTGGCCAGGGCGTTTTCCACAAAAGTGCGGTAGGGCTCGGGCGCCTCGGGCACGCCCAGCTCGCTTTGGCGCACCAGCGCGCAGCCCAGGGGCGCAAACATGGCTTGCAATTCGGCCAGCTTGCCCGCGTTGTTGGAGGCCAGAACGATCTTCATAGTCCGTGGCGGGTTCCTTAGTGCCCGGGCAGCGGCTGGGCCAGCGCCTGCTGCTGCAAGTGCATCAGCTCGGCAATGCCAGCGTCGGCCAGGTTGAGCAACTGGTCCATCTCGGCACGCGAAAAGGCCGCGCCTTCGGCCGTGCCCTGCACCTCCACAAAGTGGCCCGCGCCGGTCATGACGACGTTCATGTCGGTGTCGCAGGCCGAGTCTTCGGTGTATTCCAGATCCAGCAGCGGCGTACCTTCAACAATACCCACTGAGATCGCCGCCACCGCCGCCACGATGGGCGAATCGGCAATCTTGCCGTGGGCCAGCAGCCAGTTGACCGCGTCTTGTGCAGCCACAAAGGCGCCAGTGATGGCGGCAGTGCGGGTGCCGCCGTCGGCCTGGATCACGTCGCAGTCCAGCGAAATAGTGCGCTCGCCCAGGCGTTTGAGGTCAAACACCGCGCGCAGCGAGCGGCCAATCAGGCGCTGGATTTCTTGCGTGCGCCCGCTTTGCTTGCCGCGTGCGGCCTCGCGGTCGCTGCGGGTGTGGGTGGCGCGCGGCAGCATGCCGTATTCGGCAGTGACCCAACCCTCGCCGCTGCCGCGCTTGTGCGGCGGTACGCGCTCTTCGACCGAGGCGGTGCACAGCACCTTGGTGCCACCAAACTCAATCAGCACCGAGCCTTCAGCATGGCGGGTGTAGCCACGGGTAATGCGCACCGGGCGCAGGGCGTTGGCAGCGCGCGCGGCGCTGCGGACAAATACGGTCATGGAAAGCCTTCACGTGAAAGAACTTTCATGGATGGTGCTACTGCGCGCCGTCATGAAAGTTAGGGCAAAAAGTTTGATGGGGAAAGAGAGACGGCGCGTCAGACGCGTCAGCGGCGTCGCCGCTTAGCTCAGCGTCGGATTATCGGCCTTCTCCCAGGCCACAGCGATCAGCGTCACGTTGTCGCAATGCGGGCCACCATGCTGCACCGCCAGTTCCGCCAGTTCATAGGCCGCTTCGGCAACCGCATGCTGCGTCAGACCGTAGACGATGTCGTCGTCCTCCACTCCGCTCCAAAGGCCGTCGGAACACAGTAGCAAGCGGTCGCCCACCTGCATGCTAATCGGTGGGCTGACCTCAATCACTGGTTGTCGGGGTGCGCCCAAGCAACTGTAAAGAACATGGCGACTGACGGGCGCGCTGGGAATCTTCATTCCGGCTGGACTGTTCCACTCGGCCACGGAGTGGTCAATCGTGCGGCTCAACACCGCGCCATCGCGCACGAAATACCGTCGCGAGTCACCGCAGTGCGCTGTGTAGCATTGGCCGTCCTGCAAGACAGTGACCACCAAGGTGCTGCTGGGGGTCTCTTTCATTTCATGCGCTTGCGCGTAATTGAGCAATTGTGTGTGGGCCTCTAGCAGGGCCAGTTGCAGGAATTGCGCCACATCGGGTAACTTGGGGACCGCCATTTTTTGAAACATGGCAGTGACCACTTGGAGGCAGATTTGGGCGGCAACTTCGCCCTTGGGGTGGCCCCCCAGCCCGTCTGCCACCAGAAAAATAGCAGAACCCGGGGTATAGAAGTAACCCATGCGATCTTCATTCTTCTTGCGGCCACCGATGCGGCTAACTTGAAAGACGGAAAACATCATCGGGGTAACGCCTATCAGCGCAAACGCTTCTCTACCGAACGCAAGGCACCCGGGAAAAATTGGGTTGCCTGGTAAGCCCCCGAAACATCCGCATGCGCCCTGGATTGCGGCGCCTGCGTCAGGATTTTTTGCACCGACAGCACCGAATGCGGCCGTGCCTGCGGATCCAGTTGCATGCATGACAGCACGAGGTCGATCAGGGGTTGTGAGTACTTACCTCGCAGCTCGGACAAACTGCTATCCAAATGGGCACGCCAACCCTGTTTCCCCGCATCCGGGGGCGGGCAGCCCTTCATGCAAGAGAACATGCACGCTCCAATCGCATAAATGTCCGTCCAAGGACCGATCGCCTTGCCACGGCTGTACATTTCTGGCGCCGAGAAGCCAGGCGTAAACATGGGCTGCAAAAACTTTCCCCCCTGGTGCAACACATCGCGGGCTGCACCAAAGTCAATCAAGACCGCGCGATCGCTGTCAGTAACAAAGATATTGCCTGGTTTGATATCCAAATGGAGCATTTTGTGCTGATGCACCACGCGCAGACCGCGCAATATCTCATCGAAAAGCGAGCGAATCGTGCTTTCCCGAAACACCTTGGCATGGTTGAGCGATGCCGACGTCACAATGAACTGCTGCAAGGATGCACCTTGCAAATAGTTCATTACCAAATAGACCGTGTCGTTTTCAAGGAAAAAGTTCAGCACATTGACCACGCTGGGATGAACAATCTGCGCCAGCGCCCGCCCCTCTTCAAAAAAGCTGCGTAAGCCCATGCGGTACAGGGCCCGCTTGTCCCGCGCCACGATCACCGGAGCGTCACCGTGAGCGCGGCTGGCCAGGGCTGCGGGCAGGTATTCTTTGATGGCTACCTCTTGTCCACTGGGGCTGACCGCGCGGTAGACGATGCCAAATCCACCGGCCGCAATCTTGTTAACAATGCGGTAGCCACCCACCAACTTGCCAGCAAGAAGGGGGGCGGGAGCTGGTGTCGTTGGTCCCTGGGTCATGCCATGGTGCAAGAGATTCGAAACCTGAAAATCGTTGGGTGGAGTGCGGGCCACTGAAGCCGGTTATTCTCAGTGCAGCCCCTCTATTCAAGGAATGAATGATGTCAGTTTACAGTATGACTGGCTTCGCCAGTGCACAACACAGCAACAGCCACTCCTCAGGCGCCGTAGAAACTAAGCAAACCAGCACCGCCCAACTGGGTCTGGAAATTCGCTCCGTCAACAGCCGTTTTCTGGATTTGAGCTTTCGCCTGCCTGAGGACCTGCGCCAATGGGAGCCTGCGCTGCGCGAATTACTGGTTGCGCGGCTCAAGCGCGGCAAGGTCGAAGTGCGCGCTTCGGTCGAGGTGCACGGCGCCAGCAGCATTGGCGAGCCCTCGCCCAAGCTGCTGCAGCGCCTCAACGCCCTGCAAGACAACGTCAAAGTCTGGCTTCCGCAAGCCCCGGGTCTTAGCGTGGCCGAGGTGCTGCGGCTGGCGGCCGACGAGCAGTCCAGCGTGCGCGACTGGAGCGAAGACCTGCTGCCCCTGGCGCAAACCGCACTAACTGCCCTGCTGGCGGCCCGTGCGCGCGAAGGCGAGCGCCTGGCCACCATGCTGCTGGAGCACATCAAGCAACTGCGCCTTTTGGCAGCCCAAGCGGTGCCGCTGGTGCCGCAACTGGTGGCCCAGCAGCGCCAGCGATTTATGGAACGCTGGGCCGAGGCCATGGCGCTGGGTGCTGGTGCAACGCTGCCCGAGAGCGCCCAAGACCGGGCGCTGACCGAGGCCACGGCGTTTGCCATTCGCATTGACGTGGCCGAAGAAATTACCCGCCTGAACTCGCACTTGGATGAGCTGGAGCGCCTGATCACCAAAGGCGGCGAAATCGGCAAGCGCCTAGACTTCTTGATCCAAGAGCTGCACCGCGAAGCCAACACCATGGGCTCTAAATCAGCCGCCCTGGCGCTGACGCATATCTCGGTGGACATGAAGGTGCTGATAGAGCAAATGCGCGAGCAAGTGCAAAACATAGAATGAGCCGACCTTAGCCATTCGCACTTGCACTATGGATTACCCCGGAAACCTTTTTGTGGTCGCAGCGCCTAGCGGCGCGGGCAAGTCGAGCTTGGTGAATGCCTTGCTAGAACTTGACTCCCACGTACAACCCTCGGTTTCTCACACCACGCGCGCACCACGCGGCCAAGAAAAGCACGGGCGCGAGTACTTTTTTGTCTCTGAGCCCGAATTTGATGCAATGGTCGCCGCTGACGCTTTTGTGGAGTGGGCTCACGTTCACAACCACCGCTACGGCACCTCCAAAAAAGCCATTGAAGACCGCATGGCGTTGGGCGCTGACGTGATTTTGGAGATTGATTTCCAGGGCGCGATCCAAATCAAACAGACTTTTTCCAACGCGGTATGCATCTTTATCTTGCCTCCCAGCTGGGACGAATTGCGCGCGCGCCTGGAGCGCCGGGGCGAGGACGCGCCCGAGACCATCGATTTGCGCATGAAGAACGCCGCTGTGGAGGTGGCGCAGGCCGGAAAATTCGACTTCGTTATACTCAACGAGTTGTTTGACCGGGCGCTTTTTGATCTGAAAGCGATTGTTCACTCCCAGCGGCTCAAATTTGCGGCGCAAGCGCGCGCCAGGGCCGCAACCTTCCAGGCGCTCAACATCCCCACCTAATTTCGGAGAATCCCATGGCCCGCATCACCGTCGAAGACTGCCTTGAGCAGATCCCCAACCGCTTCCAACTGGTGCTCGCCGCCACCTACCGCGCGCGCATGCTCAGCCAAGGCCACACGCCCAAGATCGATAGCAAAAACAAGCCCGGCGTGACCGCACTGCGCGAAATTGCCGCTGGCAAGATCGGCATCGAAATGCTGAAAAAAGTGCCGCTGTAAAGCGACTTTCTTCTCCAAAAAAAGGCCCCCTCGGGCCTTTTTTTATGCCTGAACGGCGGCGTTTTCTGGTCAGGACACGATGTAAGCCGCCGCGCCAGTAGAAAACAGCGTGCCGTCGGCGCCCAAAAACTCCATGCGCGTATTGGCCACGCGTGAGCCCAGGCGCAGCACGTGGGCATGCAGTTCGAAGTACGGGCTGATGCCGGGGCGCAAATAGTCGATGCGCAAATCGATGGTGCCCAGCTTGCCAAACCGATGCAGGCGCTGCAGCGGCGTCTCGTCCATGTGGCGCGCGCCAATGGCGGCCATCACCGCCAGCCCGCCCATGGCGTCCAAGCCTGCGCTGATGACGCCTCCGTGCACCCGGTTGAAGGCGAAGTGTCCGACCAGTTCCGGTCGCATGTCGATGCGCGCGACCACACGGGATGGCTCAAGCGATGTGATCTTCAAGCCCAAAAGCTGATTGAATACGATGCGTTCTTCAAAAATGGCTTTGAGGCCGGTGACAAATTCTTCTTCAAATCCTACGGGCGCCGGGGAAGCGGCTTTTGCGGAAACGGGTGCAGGTGCGGAGCCTGCCGATGCGCTTGATTTTTTGTTCATGGGCCAATTGTCACAGCCCGAGTTGACGCGAAGCCAACTCCTTCATGATTTCTTCGGCCCCGCCGCCAATCATCATGACTTTGACTTCGCGGTAAACGCGCTCGCAGGCGGTGCCGCGCATAAAGCCCATGGCGCCCAAAATTTGCACGCCCTGGTCGGCGCAAAACTGCATGGTCTGGGTGGCGTGGTTTTTCAGCAAACACACTTGCGCCACCCACTCTGCCCCCTCGTCGCCTGCGTCCAGGCGCGCGGTGAGCGCGGCCACCCAGGCGCGGGTGGATTCGATGCGCATCTTCATGTCCATCAGCTTGTGGCGAATCACCTGGTGCTCGACCAAGGCGCTGCCAAAGGTTTTGCGGGTGCACGCCCAGTCCAGGGCTTCGGTGTAGCAGCGCTCGGCAAAACCCAGCGCCATCACTGACATGGCCAGGCGCTCGCCATTGAAGTTGCCCATGATCATCTTGAAGCCCGCGCCCTCTTGCCCCACCAGAAAGCGCGCGGGCACGCGCACGCCGTCAAAGCGCAAATGCGCGGTGTCTGAGCAATGCCAGCCCATTTTGTGCAAAGGGCTGCGCGACAGGCCGGATGAATCGCCCGGCACCACCAGCATGGAAATGCCGCCGCGCCCCTTGTTGGCCGGGTCGGTGCGCACCGCCACAGTCAGCCAGTCGGCGCGCAGGCCGGAGGTGATGAAGACTTTTTCGCCATCCACCACGTAGTCGCCCCCGTCCAGGCGGGCAGTGGTGCGCAAGGCCGCCACGTCGCTGCCGCCGCCGGGCTCGGTGATGGCCAGTGCGGCAATTTTTTCACCGCGCAAGACGCCGGGAATGACCTCGGCTTGCAAGGCGTCCGAGCCCCAGCGCAAGACGGGCGGCAAGCCAATGTTGTGGCTGAACAAGCTGGCCATCAAGCCGCCGCTGCCGCTCTCGCGCGCCAGGGTTTCGGTCAGGGCGTTGCGCAGCGCGGCGCTCGCCGGTGTGCCACCCAGGTGCTCGGGGTAGCCCAAACCCAGCCAGCCCAGTTCGGCAGCGCGGGTGTACAGGCTGCGCGGGAACATCTGCGCCACCTCCCAATCGGCCAAATGGGGTGCGACCTCTTGGCGCACAAAGCGCCGCACGCTGTCCTGCAAGTGCGTGATTTCTTCAAGGCTGGCGGTGGTTTGCATAGGGCCAGCGTTCAGCGTTGTGGCCGCTTGGCCACGCCCATGGTCTTGGCGATGATGCCGAGCATGACTTCGTCGGCGCCACCGCCAATCGAGCCCAGGCGGCCATCACGGAACATGCGCGAGACCTTGTTTTCCCAGGTGTAGCCCATGCCGCCCCAAAACTGCAGGCAGCCGTCGGGAATGGTGCGGTTGAGCCGCCCCGCCATCAGCTTGCCCATGGAGGCAAGTTCCAGCACGTCTTGGCCGCCCACGTACAGCTCGCAGGCGCGGTAGGTGAGCGCGCGCAGGGCTTCCAGGTCGGTTTTCATCTCCGCCAGTTTGAATTGCACCCATTGCTGGTCGGCCAAGGTAGCGCCAAAGAGCTTGCGCTCTTGCGCCCATTCCATGGTCCAGCCAATGCAGTTGCTCAAGGACTGCAGGCAACTGGCCGCCGCCCACAGGCGCTCTTCCTGGAACTGCTGCATTTGGTAGATAAAGCCGTGGCCCTCGGCGCCTATGCGGTTGCGCTGGGGCACACGCACTTCGTCAAAGTAAAGCAAGCCGGTGTCGCTGGCGTTCATGCCGATTTTGCGAATCTTCTTGGCCACCTCGATGCCCGGGCGCAGCTTGCCGTTTTCGCGCAGCGGCACCATCACCAGGCTTTTGTTTTTGTGCGCCGGCCCTTCGCCGGTGTTGACCAGCATGCACATCCAGTCGGCCTGCAGGCTGTTGGTGATCCACATTTTCTGGCCGCTGATGACGTAATCGTCGCCGTCCTTGCGCGCCACCGACTTGACGCCGGCCACGTCGCTGCCCGCGCCGGGTTCACTCACGCCAATGCAGCCCACCATGTCGCCGGCAATGGCCGGGGCCAAAAACTCACGCTGCAGTTCCTCGCTGCCAAAGCGCGCCAGCGCTGGGGTGCACATATCGGTTTGCACACCAATGGCCATGGGGATGGCACCGCAGTGGATGTGGCCCAAGGCCTCGGCCATGGCCAGGCTGTAGCTGTAGTCCAGGCCAGCGCCGCCATGGGCCTCGGGCTTGGTCAGGCCCAGGAGGCCCAGATTGCCCAATTTTTTGAACACCTCGTGGGCGGGGAAGATTTCCGCCGCCTCCCACTCGTCCACGTGCGGGTTGATTTCGGCGTCAATAAAGCGCTTGAGGGTTTTTTGCACTTCCTGGTGTTCGTGGGTCCACTGCATGGCTTGTCTCCTGGGGTTGGTCTGATTTATTGGGACTCTGGGGATGCTTTGGCAAACACCTGTGGCGTGGTGGCCCGGTGAAAGCCGTCAAAGGGTGAAATAGCGGCGCGCGTCTGCACCTTGGCGCTGGCCACCGTCATGGGCCAGCCCATGCGCACCTGCGGGCGCGCACCGTCGATGCGCAGCGTGCTGCCGCTGATAAAGGCCGCAGCCGGGCTGAGCAAAAACACAATACCCGCCGCCGTCTCGGCCTCGGTGCCAAAGCGCCCGAGCGGCACGGTTTTGGCCATGGCGCGCAGCATGGGGCCGGCCTCTGGCGGGTAATGGTCCATGCCGCTGGAGGCGATGTAGCCCGGCGCCACGGCGTTGACGCGCACCCCGGCACCCGCCCATTCGGCGGCTGCCGTTTCCGTCAGGCTGACCATGCCCGCTCGCGCCGCACCGCTGTGGCCCATGCCGGGCATCGAGCCCCACATATCGGCCACGATGTTGACCATGGCGCCGCCGTGTTGGGCCATGGACTGGGTGTAGCACTCGCGCGCCATCAAAAAGCCGCCGGTCAGGTTGGTGTTGACCACCGCCTCCCAGCCCTTGGCGCTGATGGCCTCCAAGGGCGTCATGTACTGGCCCCCGGCGTTGTTGACCAAGCCGTCTATGGCGCCGTGCTGCGCCACGATGGCAGCCACGGTGCTGCGCACGGCGTCTTCTTGGCGAATGTCGCACACGTGCACACTGGCCGGGTGGGCCGCGCCGTCTTGGGCGATCTCAGCCGCTACGCGCTCCAGCTTCTCGATCTTGCGCCCCAGCAGCGCCACCTGTGCGCCCAAAGCGGCCAGCTCATGGGCCACACAACGGCCAATGCCCGAGCCGCCGCCGGTGACGACGATGACCTTGCCCGCAAACAAGCCGGGCGCGAAAACAGAGGCGTAAGACATAAAACCCTTTGAAACTAAAAGGAAGGCCAAGAATCTGCCGTACCAGGGCCGACAAACAGCGCCAGCGCCGCCTCGCTCAGGTCGTCCAGACTGGCTGCCTTGTGCGGGTCAAACCACTGTACCGACCAGTTGAGCGCGCCCAAAATCAGCAAACGTGCCAAGCCCACGGGCGCGCGCAGGGCGCCGCTGGCGTGCAAAGCGGTGAGCACCGGCACCCACAGCGCCTCGTACTGGCTTTGCAGGGCGGCCAACTCGTTGCGCTGCGCCGGGTTCAGGGACCGCGACTCGTACAACATGACCGGAATAAAGTCGCTGTCAGGCCCGAGCAGCACCGCGAAATGGGTTTGCACCAGGCCGCGCAATTGCGCAAGCGGCGGCTGTAGCTGCAACGCTTGCAAAGTGGCCTGCTGGCGCGCCAGGGCTGCGCGCATGCCCTCTTGCATGACGGCAAACAGCAAGGCGTCTTTGCTTTTGAAGTGGTAGAAGGGCGAGCCGCTTTGCATGCCGGTAGCGGCCGCAATGTCGCGGGTGGTGGTGGCGGCAAAACCCTGGCTGCGAAACAGGGCGGCAGCGGTGGCCAACAAGGCGGCGCGGCGGTTGCCGTCGTCGCGCTCCAGCAAGGTCTTGCGCGGGCGACCCCGTGGCCGCACCGGTGCGGTGGGCGTGGTCAGGGTTTCAGGCAGAGCGGCTGCGGGCGCGGACATGGCCGCACCTTACCAAAGGCCGCTATTTTTAGCAAGCGCTTGCTTGCTAAAAATCAATCAGAGCTTGGCGAAGTCGGGTTTGCGCTTTTCCAGGAAGGCCGAAAAGGCTTCCTTGGCGTGGGGCGCGTGTAGCAGGCGGCCAAAGCTCTCGCCCTCTTCGCCCATTTGCGCCAGCACCTCGGCCATTTGGCCCTTTTTCATCAGGCGCTTGGTCTCGATCAGCGAGGGCAAGGGCTTGGCCGCCAGCTTGCGCGCCTGGGCGTGGGCCAAACTATTGGCTTCGCTGGGCGGCACGATGCGGTTGACCAGGCCCATTTCCATCGCCGTCTCGGCGGTGAAGGGCTCGCCCAGCAGCAAGGCCTCGGCAGCGCGGTGGTAGCCCATCAGGCGCGGCGCGAGCAGGCTGGACGCCGCTTCGGCGCACAGGCCCAGGTTCACAAAGGGCATGGAAAACGCCGCGTTATCGCCCGCGTAGACCAGGTCGCAGTGGAACAGCATGGTGGTACCCACGCCCACCGCCGGGCCGCAGACGGCAGCGACCAGGGGCTTGGGAAACGCCGCAATGCCACGCAAAAAGCGAAACACCTGGGACTCCTCGCTGCTGGCGCCGCCCCGGGTCAAAAAGTCGCCAATGTCATTGCCCGCGCTAAAAATCGTGGCGTGGCCTTGAATAACCACCACATGCACGCTGGCGTCATCCGCAGCGTGCAACAAGGCGTCGGCGCAGGCGCCGTACATGGCCTGGGTGAAAGAGTTTTTCTTCTCGATGCGGTTCAGGGTGAGGGTCATCACGCCATCGGCGCTGTCTATCAATACGTCTTGCATGGTGCGGGTCTCGTTGTAGGTGGCCAGGGACGGGAAGAACTATTCTTTGAAATACACCAACTGGTGCGTGGTGGCCAGCGGCACACCGGCCTCGCTCCACAGGCAGCCGCTTTGGTCAAAAAAGCCTTTGCGAAACACCTGACCGCGCGCCTGGGCCAGCACGTAGCCGCTGCCCACTTCTGCAAGCTGGGCGCTGTCCGCATGAAAGTACACCGTCATAGACACGGTGCCCGCCGGCGTCCAGTGCGCGCGGCGCACCCATACGCGGGGAAAAAAGATGTCGGCCGAGGCGGCCAGCGCGGCAAAGTCCAAGGCCCGCCCCGCGCGGTCGCGCACCCACAGCTGGCTCAGGCTGGCCTCGTGCAGCGGCAAAGCGCTCTCAGACCGGTCCCACACCTGCGGCAAGCCACCGGCAACGCCGCGCATGTCGTAACGGGTCAGCCACACTACCGACTTGGGAATCAGCGCATCGGGCAGGGTATGGGGCGCAGGCACCTGCGGCATGGGCAGGTCGTTGGCGCCCCAGGTGTCGCGCCGCGCTGCGGTCATGGCAGTGCCGGTCAGAACGCATTGCATTTGCCCATCCGAATCGGCCTGCTGGATTTCAAACACCCAGTGCTGGGTGGACCGGTTGGTGCGCGCAATGCGCAAGTGCAGGGTGTAGGCGCCGTCGGCAATGGCGGACACGTAGTTCACCGTGAGCAACACCGGCTCGCCCAGGCACTGCGCGTGGCCCACAATGGCTTGCACCACCGTGGCTGCCGTAATGCCGCCGAAGGGGCCGACCATATTGGCCCAAGCCGGGCTGGTAGCGCCCTGGTAAACGCCCTCGCCCTGCGGCTGTAGCTGCAAGGCCGCGTCAAACACGTGCACGCTCATTCGACGCGAATCCAGGTTTGCGTGCGGCCCAGCATCGGCGTGCCGACATAGGCACGCATTTCGAGCTTTTTGCCACCATCAATGGGTGTGAGGCGCAGGCGGTACTCGGTGCCGTTGTCGGGGTCAAGAATCTTGCCCTCTTCCCACACGTCTTTGCCATCGGCTTTTTTGCCACCCCGGATGATCTCCATGCCCACCTTGGGCTTGTCTTTGCGATCGTCGCTGCACTTGACGCAATTGGGCTCTGCCTTGGGGTCGGGGTTGAGTGCTTTTTCCACCACCCCAGACAGGGCGCCGCTGGCATTGGTGCTGATGCGAATCACGGCCTTGGGTTTGTTGGTGGCGTCATCAATGCTGTGCCAAACGCCCACGGGCGTCATCTGGGCCTGGGCCAGAGCGCCAAGCGTAGTAAATGCGGTCAAAAGTACGATTTTCTTCATACGGCCTCCTTAGAAATGAACAGTAGTGACAGGCAGGGGTTACGACGGCGGATCAGGCAAACACCGCGTCGGTGTCCATCAGAGGTGCGCTGCCAGCGCGCGCGGTTTGCATCAGCGTCGCAGTCTCGGGGAACAACTTGGCAAAGTAAAAGCGCGCGGTTTGCAGCTTGGCTTGGTAGAAGGGGTCGGCATTACCGGCCGCAATTTCGCGCAGCGCCACCTGCGCCATGCGGGCCCAGAAATAGCCAAACACCATGTGGCCAGCTACGCGCAGGTAGTCCACCGCAGCAGCACCCACCTCGTCGGGGTTTTGCATGCCTTTCATTCCGATTTCCATGGTGAACTGGGTCATTTGCTCACCCAGCGCTGCCACGGGGCTGATAAATTCTTTCATGCTGGCGTTGTCGGCTTCTTCTTTGGCGAGCTTGCCAATGAGCTTGCCAAACTTGCGCAGCGTGGCGCCCTGGTTCCCCAGGATTTTGCGGCCCAGCAGGTCCAGCGACTGGATGGTGTTGGTGCCCTCGTAAATCATATTGATGCGGGCGTCTCGCACAAATTGCTCCATGCCCCATTCCTTAATGAAGCCGTGCCCGCCAAACACTTGCAGGCAGCCCGAAGTGGCCGTCCAGCCGTTGTCGGTGATGAAGGCCTTGACGATGGGCGTGAGCATGGCCAGCATTTCACCGGCGTCTTTGCGCACCTGTTCGTCGGGGTGGCTGTGCTCTTGTTCGAGCAGCATGGCGCCATAGGCCTGCAGGGCGCGGCCGCCTTCGGCATAAGCGCGTGCGGTGAGCAGCATCTTGCGCACGTCGGGGTGCACGATGATGGGGTCAGCCGCCTTGTCCTTGGCTTTGACGCCCGAGAGCGAGCGCATTTGAATACGGTCTTTGGCGTAAGCCAGCGCGTTTTGATAGGCCACCTCGGTCAGACCCAGGGACTGGTTGCCCACGCCCAGGCGGGCGGCGTTCATCATCACGAACATGCCGTTCATGCCCTTGTTAGGCGCGCCCACCATGCTGCCCACGGCGCCGTCCAGCACCATTTGGCAAGTGGCGTTGGCCTTGATGCCCATCTTGTGCTCAATGCCACCGCAGTAAATGCCGTTGCGTTCTCCCAGGCTGCCATCGGCCTTGACCAGGAACTTAGGCACGACAAACAGGCTCACGCCCTTGATGCCGGGGGGTGCGTCGCTCAGACGCGCCAGCACCAGATGGACGATGTTTTCGCTCATATCGTGTTCACCGGCGCTGATGAAGATTTTGTTGCCGGTGATCCGATAGCTGCCGTCCGCCTGCAATTCGGCCTTGGTGCGCATGAGGCCCAGGTCGGTGCCGCAATGGGGCTCGGTCAGGCACATGGTGCCGGTCCACTGGCCGCTGGTCATTTTGTGCAAGTAGGTGGCTTTTTGTTCGTCGGTGCCGTGGGCGGCCAGCGAGGCGTAGGCACCGTGCGTGAGGCCAGGGTACATGGTCCAGGCCTGGTTGGCGCTGTTGAGCATCTCGTAAAACATCTGGTTGACGATGAGCGGCAAGCCCTGGCCACCATAGGCCGGGTCGCAACCCAACGCCGCCCAACCGCCTTCCACATACTGGGCGTAGGCCTGCTTAAAGCCCTTGGGGGTGGTGACGCTGTGCGTCTTGGGGTCCAGCACGCAACCCTCGGTGTCGCCGCTGATGTTGAGGGGGAACAGCACCTCACTGGCGAACTTACCACCTTCTTCGAGCACCGCGTTGATGGTGTCCACGTCGATGTCGGCGTGCTTGGGAATCTGCTGCAGGTCGTCCACGATGTGCAACAACTCGTGCATCACAAACTGCATATCGCGCAAAGGCGGGGTATAGCTGGGCATGAAAAGAACTCCTTAAAAGGAAAACAAAGAGGAAAACTAGGCGGGAAAAATCGCAGCATCGGGCACGCCGTAGCGGGCCAAGATGTCGTCAAAACCCCGATTGGCGCGCGCCAGCGAACCTGGGTTTTTCAGGAAGCGGGCTTCGTAGTGCAGGGCCAAAATCAGGGCGTGTATCTCAAAGGCGACTTGTTGCTCGTCCGCATCGGCGCTCAGGTGACCACAGTCCTTGGCCAGCACCACCGCGCGGTACAGCGCTTGCAGCCAGGTGTGTACCGAGCTGGCCAACGCTTCGCGCACCGGGCCTGGGCGGTCATCAAACTCCACCGCACCACTGATAAAGATACAGCCTGACTGAATCTCGACGGCTACGCGCTTCATCCAGTTGTCAAACAGGGCGCGCACCCGGGGCAGACCTTTGGGCGCCTGCAGGGCCGGGTAAAAAACTTCTTGCTCAAAGGTAGCGAAATACTCGCGGATGACGGAGATTTGCAGCTCTTCGCGTGAGCCGAAGTGGGCAAATACGCCGGACTTGCTCATGTGCATGAGCTCGGCCAGGCTGCCAATGCTCAATCCCTCCAAGCCCACTTGCGTGCTCAGGCTCACGGCAGCCTGCACGATGGCTTGCTTGGTTTGCTGGCCCTTGAGCAGGGAACGCCCGCCGGGGCGGTCTGCCTCGGCAAGCGGGAGCGCGGAATCGGAAAAAACAGGCTGGGACATTAAGGCAGGAGCATCAAAATAGTACGGTCGTGCTATTTTGCACCATTTGTTGGTGTACCCAGGCGCAATGTGGCGCCCCTGCGACCTTGCGCCCCCAATCGCGCTGGGCTTGGTACCTAGGAGGAACGGATCATGGTGCCAAAAGCCTGGTCGGTCAGAATTTCCAGCAGCAGCACATGGGGCACCCGCCCGTCGACGATGTGCACCGCCTTGACGCCGCTCTTGGCCGCGTCCAGCGCGCCGCTGATCTTGGGCAGCATGCCGCCCGAGATCGTGCCGTCGGCAAACAAGGCGTCGATCTGGCGCGCGCTGAGTTCGGTAAGCAGTTCGCCAGCCTTGTTGAGCACGCCGCTGATATTGGTCAGCATCAGCAGTTTTTCGGCGTTCAACACGGTGGCCAGTTTGGCGGCGACTACGTCGGCGTTGATGTTGTAGCTCTCGTTGTTTTCGCCAAAGCCTATGGGGCTGATGACGGGGATGAATGCGTCATCCTGCAAGGCCTTGACCACGCTGGGGTCTATGCTGACGATGTCGCCGACCTGGCCCACGTCGAGTTCGATGCGGGGGTCGGTGTTGTCCAGCATTTTGAGCTTTTGCGCCCGGATCATGGCGCCATCGCGCCCGGTCAGGCCCACGGCTTTGCCGCCGGCCTGGTTGATCAGGCCCACGATGTCTTGCTGCACTTCGCCGCCCAGAACCCATTCGACCACTTCCATGGTCTCGGCGTCTGTCACGCGCATGCCTTGGATGAATTCGCCGGTTTTACCCAGGCGCTTGAGCGCGTTCTCAATCTGCGGGCCGCCGCCGTGCACCACCACCGGGTTGATGCCCACCAGCTTGAGCAGCACCACGTCTTGGGCGAAAGCAGCTTGCAGGGCCGGGTCGGTCATGGCGTTGCCGCCGTACTTGATGACCATGGTTTTGCCATGGAACTTGCGGATGTAGGGCAGGGCCTGGGCCAGGATATCGGCCTTGTCGTGGGGGCTTAGGGTGGTCATGGTGCGCAGTGGGCCAATTCAAAAAATAGGGGTCAATCTGCCCGATTATTCACACCGGGCCGGGCGCCGGAAAACCCTGCACGCACTGGGCCAACACCGCACGAATCGCGTATTCGTCATTGGCTTGCGCCGCGCTGCGCAGCGCCTGCAATTGCGGCTCCAAAGTCGCCCAGGGGATAAAAGCCTCTTGTGCCCGCAGAATGCGCGGATGCGCCGTAGGCTCGGGGTGGTCGCCAATCAACAGCTCTTCGTAGAGTTTTTCGCCGGGCCGCAGGCCGGTAATGGCAATCGCGATATCGCCATCGGGGCAAGACGTGTCGCGCACTGACAGACCCGACAACTGAACCATGCGCTGCGCCAGATCGATGATTTTGACCGGCTCGCCCATGTCCAGCACGAACACATCACCGCCCTGCCCCATCGCGCCGGCCTGCAATACCAACTGGGCTGCCTCCGGGATGGTCATGAAATAGCGCGTGACATCTGGGTGGGTGACAGTGAGCGGCCCGCCCTTGGCCAACTGCTGGCGAAACAAGGGCACCACGCTGCCACTGGACCCCAACACATTGCCAAAACGCACCATGGAAAAGCAAGTGCCCGACGGCTGGGCCGCAACAGCTTGCAGCACCAATTCCGCCATGCGCTTGCTCGCGCCCATGACGTTGGTCGGGCGCACCGCCTTGTCGGTGCTCACCAATACAAAACGCGCGGCACCACTGGCGAGCGCGGCTTGCGCCATGTTCCAGGTGCCAAAGACGTTGTTCAATATGCCCTCACCTGCATTGCTTTCAACCAAAGGCACATGCTTGTAGGCCGCCGCGTGGTACACGGTGTCGGGCGTGTAACGCTGGCACACGGCGCGCATACGCTCCACATGCGCCACACTGCCCAGTACCGCCACGAGTTCGACGCCCAAACTTTGGGCAGTGCACAGCGCTTCAAGCTCTTGGTGAATCAGGTACAGACCATATTCGTTGTGGTCTAGCAGCAGCAATTGACGCGGACGCTGCTCCACAATGCTGCGCGACAGCTCAGACCCTATGCTGCCGCCAGCGCCAGTCACCAGCACCACTTTGCCGCACAGGTCGCGCGCCAACAAATCCTGATGCGGAGCAACCGGCGCGCGTCCCAGCAAATCTTCAATATCGAGCTCGCGAAAGTCCTGTACCGTTACCCGCCCCGTCGCCAGATCGGCCATGCTGGGCAAGGTGCGCACGTGCACTGGCAGGGCCTTGAGCGACTGGATAATGGCGTAGCGGCGCTGGCGCGACGCGCTGGGCATGGCCAGCAAAATGTCGGTAATCTTGTCTTTCAGCACCCGCTCGTGCAGCTGTGCGGCGTCACTCACGGTGACTCCATTGATGCTGCGTCCTACTTTGGCCGGATCATCGTCCACAAAACCCATTAATTGAAACTGCCGGGACACTGACATGGCTACTGCCGTCTGTACACCCGCAGTACCGGCGCCAAAAATAAGCAGTCGGCGGGGAGTTGCACCGAGCGCTGGGCTCAGGCCGGCCAACCAAAACCGGGCCATTGCGCGACTTGCCCCTACTAGGATGAGAAAAATCAAAGGCTGCAATATGCCAACGCTGCGCGGAACCATTGGCCACTGAACGAAAAACAATAGTGCGCTCAGCACGGCCCCAAATACCGCAATGGCCTGCGCGGTGGCCACCATGGCCGCTTGGCCTGTGTACCGAAAAATGGCGCGGTACAAACCAAAACGGATGAATACCGGAATCGCTAAAAAGGGAATCAGTGCATAAACCCTTGCTTGCGCGGGCGTGGGTATGTTGAAGGTATCCAAACGCAAGGAGAAGGCAAGCCATGTCGCAAGCAGAGACAAAACCACATCCACGGCAATCACCACCAAACGCTTGCGGCTGCGCGACCATGTCAATACTGCTAAATGCATCTCAAAAGGGGCCCAAGGGAAATGAAAAACTGATCCAAGACGAACACCCAAAATGGGCATAGCGCGGCCAACAGAGCGATTTACCAGACCGCAAAAACAAAAGACCGCCTGGCGCACTATTGCGCGCAAAGGCGGCTCGAATCCGTGAAGGCTGGATGCGAAAAAGCTTTATTCAGGCTTGACCGCGAAGGAATCTTTGCTCTGTCCTTGGGCCACCAAAGACGTGAGCCACTTGGGCATCAGGCCACGGCCAGACCATGTTTCTCCATTGGGGCCCCGAAACTTGGGGGCTACTGGCGCACTGGGTTTACGCACTGCTCTTGCCGCTTTCACCGCAGCCCCCTTGGCCACGCGACCCGATTTCGCACCTTTTGCCGATTTGGCCGCCTTGGGCGACTGCAGGTCTTTCACCGTGATACCAAAAGCCTGCATCTTGCCCAAGATATCTTTCACCGTAGCGCTGAAGTCTTTTGCCTTGATTTCATTGGCTTGTTTTTGCAGTTTCTCAATTTGGGACTGGATCTCTATCAGATTGCTCATTGAATTCTCCGGTGAAAAAGTTGAAAAGGAAAAGCAAAAATATTGTAATTCAGATTCTTCCTAATGCGACACATCCTCGCGCTGAATCACCCGCAAGAATGTGAGCCAAATGATGTACAAATCAAACACCAATGATTTTTGGTGCAGATACTGTGTGTCCAATTGGACCTTCTCTGCAATGGACACACTATCGCGACCATTCACCTGCGCCCAACCGGTCAGGCCCGGCAAAAGCTTATCTACACCTGCTTCTGTTCGCAGCGCAATCAGATCATCTTGATTGAACAAGGCAGGCCGGGGACCCACAAAACTCATATCCCCCTTAAGAATGCTCCACAACTGTGGCATTTCGTCCAAACTGCTTTTGCGCAAAAAAGAACCAATAGGTGTCAGGGCGGCCTCGGCGTTCGGGAGCAAATGCGTAGCCATCGGCGGCGTGCCCAAGCGCATACTGCGGAATTTGGGCATTTTGAAAATTCGGTTGTTGCGGCCTACACGGTCGGACCAATACAAGACGGGGCCTTTGGAAGTCAAGCGGACGGCAAGCGCCACCACCACCAAGGGGAACAAAAGGACGGCGCCAGCGACCATCGCCAACACAAGGTCAAAAGCACGTTTCAACATACTTTTGTTCCATTAAACGCTCGGCGAAGGCCTTCGTCCAAACTAACAGGCGGCATCCATTGCAATACGTCACGTGCCTTGGAAATATCAAGCTGCAGGCTGCTGCACAAGCGATCAACCGCTGCGCGCTTGCCCAATAGGGAGGCGAGCGATACCAACGCACCCACGGGCATGTGAACGAGACGCGCCGGACGACCGGTGGCCCGCGCCATTGCGCGGACCAGATCGGGGGTAGATATATCGACACCGTCGCTCACCAAAAAAGTCTGGTTGGCCGCAGCGGGGTGGTGAACACACGTAATTATGAAATCCACTAGGTTATCCAGCCCAACCAGGCTGCGCAAATTGTGCACAGCGCCCAGTGGCAAGGGTATGCCGCGCTGCACTGCACGCATGAGCGCGGCGAAATTGGCTTTGACTCCGGGGCCGTAGACCAAGGGCGGACGGATGATTACGATTTGCATGTCCTGCTCCTCCGAAAACTTCTTTAAGGCCTCTTCGGCTTCGTATTTGCTGTGGGAATAGGCATCGCCGGGCGCAGGCGCATCTGTCTCTCTAAATGGTTTGCCAGCCGCCGAGACTTCACCATGGACCTTTACGGTGCTGATGAAGACAAATCGTTGAACGCCTGCACGCGCTGCATCCCGTACCAACTTCAGGGAACCAATCGTATTGACCTCGCGATACAACGATGCCGATTCACACTCGGCTTCATGCATGACGTGCACCCGCGCGGCCAAGTGCACCACCACGCCCACCCGCTGCAGCGCAGCGGACCAATCTGTGGTGCCGCCAACGGGCCCGACTGCAAACGACCTGTCGGCGGAAGTGCTGGCGCCTAGCGACCGAACCGCAGCGTGGACCGAATCCCCCCGAAGAAGCAACTGCGCACCCAGTTCTTTGCCCACAAAGCCATTGGCGCCTGTGACCAATACCCTCATGTCAGCGCCTTGCGGGCCTTGCGCCACATCACCTGCCAAAAAACCGGTGAGAGGAAGAACCGCAGCATGCTCTGCACGTGCCAAGCAAGGTATTTGAACTTTCGCCTGCTCGTGCGCTGTGCGTGATGCACCACCCGTGCCTTAGGACTCAACACGACCTTCAAGCCACTCAATCCAAGCCGAGCGCACAGGTTCACGTCTTCGTAATAAAGAAAGTAGCGTTGATCAAAACCACCCAACTGCTGGTACACCGCACGACGAAACAGCAAACACATGCCACCCACCCAGTCAGGCAAGATCTCGCAGTTTGAAATGGGGTAATCGATACCTCTGCAAACACCAAGCGCTTTGCAGACTATTTTTAACGGCGTCGGAAATCGCCGAGCACTGTCTTCGATCGCACCGTCTGCGTTCAACACCAAGGGGGCGGCCACACCAACAGAGTGATCGGCCAGACATGCCATCAGTGCAGGGAACGGGTTCGCGGAAAACCGAATATCCGGGTTTAAGACGCAAAAAAAATCGCCGCTCGCTAAACCAAAGGCCTGGTTGTGATTGGCCCCAAAACCTTGGGGTGTTGCGTTGTGTTGCAGTACGACTGGAAAGCGAAATCCTGCCAACTCAAAATCCAGCGGCTCTGGCATATTCAGTGTGAGGATGACTTCCAGTGGGTAGGCATGACAAAACCGGGCCAGGTCTCCCAATAACTCCTTCACCATTGCAGCTTGCAAATGGCTCACGATGGAGACGGATAATTGAGGAGAAGAAACCGACATGGTTGTGCCGCAAGTTCAACCGATTTTTCGGTAGATGGCCACCAGACAATACTGTCTAACAGCGTTTGAAAGTACTTCAATGGTTACCCCGAATGGGGCGGCGAACACGCTTTGGAGTTGCCAACGCGCGTCCAATTGGCGCAAGTCTGACTGTGCGTAAAACCGCTTGTGGTCGAGGTCTAAATCAAAGCCACGCTTACCAGGCACTGCGATGACCAGGCCCCCCTGTGCAGAGGTGATTCGATTGCACACATCGAGCGCGGTTTGGAGTTCGTCAATATGTTCCATCACGTTGTTCAAATCCTGCATCCGTGACTTGACAGCCAAAATATACTGCTTCCCTATAGAAATCACCGACTTAGTAATCATGTACTGGGCACCCAGAGGGTGAGCCGAAACATAACCGACTTAATTATCACCTGGCAAAACCATTGCCAAGATTGAGGCCAAGCTGGAGGGTGAGACGGAACATGACAGACTTTATTATCACCCAGCCTTACGACCTCAACTCGCATGCGGCGCGCCCTTTGCGTTGGGGGCAATATTGAGCCGTGATATCACGAAATAATGCCAGACTATTGGGAAATTTAGACAAGGTACTGATTAGGGTTTTTGAGGCAACGGGCTCAGGTTTTTTTTATAATCGTAATCAACACTATAAATACCCATCTGGGGATAGCAAGGTGCATTCCAATTTGTTGCTTACGTAATTGACGCGCTCGGTTCAAAGGGGATCTGTTAAGAATGTGTGTGAAGGTGTGTAGTTGACGTTTGACCAGGTCAGGCAATTGAATTCCGCGTGTGAGGAGACGAGCTTCTAGCATTTCTGCTTGAAGCAAACTACGCCTGACAACCTCTAAATAGTGATGCCAATCCTTTATGAAGTTGACAAATCGCCGCATTAGGGAAACTGCACCGACTACACTTCCAGCATGTTGTCGATATTGCACCAAAGGCTGGGGAATATAGGCAATTTTCCCGGCCGCTGCGGCTAGTAATGCTAACCACCAATCGTGCATCCGCAAACTTTTGGGCAAAGGGCAAGCTAATTTCAACAAGGCACGGTTAATCAAGGAGGCACAGCCTGTAATCTGATTTTGGGAAAGCAACACCCCTAAATGAGCCGTCGCTGGATAAAGCCCTGAATAGATGACAAAGGAGTTTGCAACAGGTTGTAATGCGCTATCGACAATGGCTAGGTCACAATGCACTAGCAAAGGGGTTGTAGCGAGATAGTTTTGCTCTAAGTCTTGCATGTTGGCCAACATGATGGCCAGTTTGTCTGGATACCAGACATCGTCTTGATCGGCAAGAAAGACATAATCTGCTTCGCGTTGCGCTGCAAACTCCAACAGCATCGAGAAATTTCCAACCACTCCTTGATTACCTAAACCATTTTGCACCAACTGTATTCGTTGATCATGCGCCGCAAGGTGCAGAATTTTTTGTACAGTTTCATCACGTGAGCCATCGTCGCGGATGTACAACACCCAGTGGGCATAACTTTGTGCCTGAATGCTCCGAATCTGTGCCTCAATAAATCTCGCGCCGTTATAAGTTGCCATCACAACCACAACACGTTGCGCGCTGGGAAGGCGGGCAGCCGGATTGAGAATCATGATAGGTTGGCTGTCGACGATTTTTGATGGGCAAGTGTCGTGCATGTTTTCTGACAATTTAGATTGAACCCTCAAACTTTCCCATTTTGTTTGAAAGTCCAGCAATCATGCCTCGGCAAATGGCAGAAAATTTACGGAAACTATTCTCTTCAAAAAACACCATCGCGATTACTTTAAATAAACTGTATATATTGACTAAGACCCAAGTTGGTTGGATGAATATAAATCGTTTATATAAGTAAATACTATTTCTTGCAAGATAATACCGTCTCAAGCTACTGTGGTTTGTAATATTCTTTGTTAGCCATAATATTTTAATTTGCTCTGGGGATCCAATGCAGTGCAGAAGAGTGGCGCCTTTCACTTCAAGTGTTTTGTACCCGTGACAAGCACAGCGCAGACTAAATTCGGTATCAACTTGATCAATGAAAAGAGATTCGTTAAAGTAGCCAATAGAATCAAAAGTGGATAATTTAATAAGATTCCCAGATGTAATTACAACTAACACCTCCAAGTATGGAAAGAGGTCATCTTGGGAATGTCTTGGTATACTGGCAAAGATTTGCCCTGTATTAGGGTTGAGGTAACTTGGAGACAAACTAGCAACTTGTTCTTTTTGGGGATGCTTCGCATAAGCCTGCAACATGATCGCAATCATCTTCGGCGAGGCTTGGCTATCTTGATCAAAGGTTGCCAGCCATTCATGCCCCGCAGATTGCGCGTACTTTACGCCAACATTTAATGCCGCAGCAATGCCCAAATTTTCGGGCAGATAGGTGATACTTACTTTAGGATCATTGCGCAGCTGATCAAGTAGTGCCTTGGTCGCTAAATCAGAGCCATTGTCCACAATCATAATTTCATCCACTTGGTCGCGCAAAGCCGCAACGTTATCAAGCAGCTCGTTGGACGGGTGATACGAAACTATCACGGCACAAATGGTCATTTAGGCTCTCTTCGGCTTGTGTACAGGTTTATGTTCGATCTGACAAGAGCGGACTAGTTTGTCGATAAGTTGCGACGGCTTTGGCGAATTGGACATTGTCAGGAAACGTCCCTCCCACTCTTAAGAAACTTCCTCAGCAGTCCCGAGAAATCGAAAGTTGAACTTCATGCGCAAGAGGGTTCCCGTGTTGTAAGTTGAAAGCCCAATTGCTGAGCCCGCCGGGTGAGATTTTGCACCACCCGTTGGCGGTAGCGCTCTTCATATTCGTCCTGACCAGCCTCAACAAAGGCTTGCCCTCTGGTCAACATGAAATACACCAGCCTTGCCAGCTTGTGCGCACTGACCTTGCCCCCGAAAAACGCACTCCTTAGCTGATGGTTCAAAATCAGTTTTAGGAGAGAAGAGATGAGCGACACGAAACGAGCGCGTTACACGCTGGAATTCAAGATGGAAGCGGTCAGGTTGGTCAGGGGTGGCCAGGTGGCTGCGGTCACGGCCAAGGTGCTGGGCATCCCCAAGCAGACCCTAGAGAACTGGGTCAGGCTCGACGGCAAAGGCAAGCTCAAGGGTGC
>CANEVH010000030.1 GCA_947442105.1 Comamonadaceae bacterium
CGCTCGGCGAGATAGTGCTGTCGCAGAAGGGTTATCGAGTTGACCGTGCATCGGCTCTGAACGAGATGTGGGCGTTTGCGTGCTGTGGCGACTGAATCAGACAGACTGCATTTCTAGTGACGGGCTTGTTGAGGCTTGGCCTCGGCCCAAGATATGAACCGCTCGGCAGGGCTCTATTCACAGGTCGTGTGCCTGGCGCAATGCCAGCACAAAAGGATTATCGAGTTCACCTGCCGCCGGTCTGACCTGTCAGCACATTCTTGCGCGCACGCCTGTCAAAAACTGTTGATGTGTTTCATGCTGCAGCGACCTCTTGGCCAGCCACGGCGCGTTTGGGTACATGGTTCGGATCAAACCGGTCCCCTCGCGTCATCGCCTACCACGGTGTTGCACCATCCGGGCAAGTCTTAGAGGTGTTTATGCACTTGGCGGCGTACGGTGGCGGCTTTGAGTGGCAGCACGATGCCCAATTCCGACAGGTGCCATAAACCGCGCGGTGTGGCCGAACTTGGCAAACTCCCTGGCCCAGTGGTGGGCATCGGAGCAGGCTTCCATACCGATCAGGCAGGGTGGCAAGTGGGCTATGAGTTCGAGCAGCTTGGCACGTGGGACTTCTGGGCGCACCAGGGCAGGTTTGCCTGTTTCATCGACGCCATGCACAGCGAAGACGTTCTTGGCGAGGTCAATTCCAACGGCTACGTTAGTCCCCATTACCTTATCAAGTGACAGATGAACAGATTTACCTCTCCTTCTTGGCACTGCTGCGCCGTAAACCGCCACCCTGGCGGAGCGCGGCTGGCTTGGGACGGGGAAGTCCCTTTCATTCATTAAAGCGCTCAATGAGCCAGCCCAGCACTCAGGCACGCGGAGACACCGCTCATCAATACCGGCGCTACGGCCTCTTCGGTGGCGCTGTGGTGGGTGCCGTGGCCGGCCTTCTTGGAAGCGGGCCAAACTTCCATGAATGGGCGGCAACGCAGTCGATCGCGGTGGTCCTGGGATTTACATTGTTGATCGCCTTGATCGGCCACTTCTTTCTCGCGCTAGTGTTGGGCGCATTTACCGGCGTTAGCACCTTGAGCGATGAGCAAGAGGAGGAGGAAGAGGAAGAGAACGATCCGGTGAAAAGGGAAACACCTGGTATCAGCGCGGGGAGTAGCGACGATGGCGACTGACCACTCCAACTGGTTGCTCGTAACGGACACACAACGTCACCTTACATTTCCCCCCGCTCAACTGCCTGCCGCAACAAAGCGTTGACCTTGGTTTGCCACCCCTTGCCACTGGCGCGCAGGTGGGCCAAAACATCAGGGTCCACCCGCATAGAAAGCATGGGGCGCTTAACGGCCACAGGGGGGCGGCCACGCGCGGGGCGAAGGTGCGCCAGTTCGGCGTCGCTCAGGGGTTGGGCGTCTGGGTCGCTCAGCGCGGCGGCGTTGATGGCCGCGTCTTCCTCGGCGGTGGGAAAGATGATTTCGCGGCCAGATCGGGTTTTAATCATTTTTTGCATAGTGGGTTACCTCTCGAATATTGGCTTTGCGCAAGCTGATGGCGCGGCGGGCGTCGCCGCGGTCGACAAAGGCAACAAAGTACAGCCGCTGCCCAATGAGCGCCAATGCGCTTTGGCGCGTCTCTCCGTATTCTTTGCGGCCATCCGTCCAGACCATCGCGCTGCCCCATTCCAGATCAGCGGCCAGCGCCAGCGATAAGCCGTGCTTGGCTTGGTTGGCGGCGTCTTTGGCGGGGTCGAAGTCGATACGCATGCCATTTATTGTATTGACATAAATGTTTTCGTCAATAGCGTTTTCCGCGTTCTCTTACCCCTTCCCCTCCCCCAGCAACACCGTCCTGAGCACCATATCCACAATCAGCACCTCAGCCGCAGCAAAGTCGGCCTCTTCTAGCGCCGGTTTGCCCAGCACCAGGCTGATCTGGCTGGCCCAGTCTGCGTAGACCTGGGTGGACGCCCAGAGCAAGACCATCAAATGGCGGCCGTCTACTGCGCGGCACAGGCCGCGTTCGGCCCAGCGGTTCAGGATGGCCACGTCGGCTTGCACCGCCGGTATCACCCGCGCGGCAATCTCGGCTGAAAAAATGGGGACGCCAGACACCACTTCGTTGGCGTAGACGCGCGAATCGTCCGGGTGCTCGCGCGAGAAGCGCAGTTTGCCGCCAATGTATTCGCGCAGCGCCTGCTCGGGGTCGTCGGGGTGCTGGCCCAGAGCGTCCATGTAGGACAGCCACACGTCTAGCACGCCGTGCAGCACACGGCGGTACAGCTCTTCTTTGCTGGGAAAGTAATACAGCAAGTTTTGCTTGGACGCGCCTACCTCGCGCGCTACGTGGTCTAAGGACACACCGCCAAAGCCGCGCTGCGCAAACAGGCGTTTGGCGGCGGCCAGAATATCGGCCTCCAGCAGCTTGCGGGCCGGGCTGACTTTGACCGCTTTGGGTGCAACTGCCGTCGCGTCTGCCGCTTGGGGCTGGGCGGCACCGGGTTTGGCAAGCTTGGCTTGGACGATGGGAGTCGCAGCCGGATTTTTCATTTTTCTGGTACGGGTATTGCTGGCTATTCGTCTAGGGTTTTTACCAATTGGTAAAAAAATATTACTGGATGAAATAAACCTTGAAAGTTGGTCCCTACTGTGCATGCGGCAACTGCCGGATCAACGGGCCATGTTGATGCCACCCACGCGATTGGAAACCACACCATGCCAGTAGACGCTCTGACGCCCAGAGTCCACGCCAGTCGCCTGCCCCCGGCGCAATACGCCCGCAACTTTTGCGACGCGCACCCGCCGCTCAGTCTGGCGCAAGCCAAGATTGAGTCCGACCGCTGCTACTACTGCTTTGACGCGCCCTGCCAAACCGCCTGCCCCACCGGCATTGATGTGCCCAGCTTTATCCGCCGCATCGCCGACGACAACCCTCGCGGCGCGGCGCGCACGATTTTGGAATCCAACCCCTTGGGCGGCATGTGCGCCTGGGTGTGCCCCACCGAGGTGCTGTGCGAACAGGCCTGCGTGCGCAACACGCACGAGGACAAGCCGGTCGAAATTGGCCTGTTGCAGCGCTACGCCACCGACCACCTGATGGCCCACCCCGGCGCGCCCTTGTTTAGCCGCGCACCTGCCACCGGGCGCCGCGTGGCGGTGGTGGGCGCCGACGGAATCAGCCACAACGAGATGGAAGACGCCAAGCCCGAGCACATTGCCGCAGGCTGCAATGTGCTGCTGCACGCTATGCTGGAGCGCGCTGGCACCTGAAGCACCTTGAGACCCGCTGAATGCTTGACCTCCTGATCCACAACGCCACCCTGCCCGACGGGCGCAGCAATATGTCGGTGGCGGTGCAAAACGGCTGCATCACCGAGGTGAGCGCCGGTTTGCAAGCCCCCGCGCACGAGGCGCTGGACGCGCAGGGCCAGCTGCTCAGCCCGCCCTTTGTGGACGCGCACTTTCATATGGACGCCACGCTGAGCTACGGCCTGCCGCGCGTTAACGCCTCGGGCACGCTGCTCGAAGGCATAGCGCTCTGGGGCGAACTCAAACCCTTGCTCACGCACGAGGCGCTGGTGGCGCGCGCCATGGCCTATTGCGACTGGGCAGTGGCCAAGGGCCTGCTGGCGATTCGCACCCATGTGGACGTGTGCGACCCGCGCCTGCTGGCGGTGGACGCGCTGCTAGAAGTCAAGCGCCGGGTGGCACCGTACATTGATATGCAACTGGTGGCCTTTCCGCAAGACGGCGTGCTGCGCGGCACAACCGGGCCGCAAGAGCACATGGAAACGCTCAAGCGCGCGCTCGACCGGGGCGTGGACGTGGTGGGCGGCATTCCGCACTTTGAGCGGACCATGGCCGACGGCGCTTTGAGCGTCAAGCTCTTGTGCGAACTGGCCGCCGCGCGCGGCCTGCGTGTGGACATGCACTGCGACGAATCGGACGACCCGCTCTCGCGCCACGTAGAAACCCTGGCCTTTGAAACCCAGCGCTTGGGCCTGCAAGGGCGCGTCACCGGCTCGCACCTCACTTCCATGCACAGCATGGACAACTACTACGTGAGCAAACTCATCCCGCTCCTGGCCGAGGCAGGCCTGCACGTGGTGTCCAACCCGCTGATCAACATCACCCTGCAAGGCCGGCACGACAGCTACCCCAAGCGCCGGGGCATGACGCGGGTACCCGAGCTGCTGGCCGCGGGCGTGAACGTGGCGTTTGGCCAAGACTGCGCCATGGACCCCTGGTACTCCCTGGGCAGCGGCGACATGTTGGAGGTGGCCCACATGGGCCTGCACGTAGCGCAAATGACCAGCCAGGCCGCCATGCGCCAGTGTTTTGACGCCGTCACGGTAAACCCGGCGCGGGTGATGGGCCTGCAAGGCTACGGCCTGCAGCCCGGTTGCCATGCCGACTTTGTGCTGCTGCAAGCCAGCAGCCAGGTGGAAGCGCTGCGCCTGCGCGCCACCCGGCTGCGCGTCTACCGGCGTGGGCAATTGCTGGCGCAAACCCCAGCGGCCACCAGCACGCTGTTCATGCCCGACCGGCCCGATAGCACCTCTTGGCGGCAAGGCGGCAAATAGCCGTTCAACCTATTTTCACCAAACGCCCCGAGTCAAGACGCTTCATCGCGCCCGCCGCAGTTGAAGGATACGCAGCGCTGGCATGCCTTGGCGCGCTATATCTGCGAAAAAATCCTCGCATTTGTTCCACACACCCCGACAGTGGCTGTAGTTTCAAGGTAACTGAAGAAAACAGGATGAATGGCTTGCAACCAATACGGCATGTTTTCGATAGGTCTTCGTGCCAGAGGAAAAAAAGCTCGTAAGGGTCGAGGTGTCTGTAAGCGGTCAACTGCCCTGTCTGGATTGGGAATGCGCGACCAATGTGGGCGCGGCAACCGCAGTTTGAGCTTCAGCTTGTTTTGCAAGCCAGTCGGTTAAATTTTGGATCAATTGCCCAGCGTTCGGGCTGCCCCAGCCCGTGCAGGCATTGAAGCCAGGGGCGGCCACATACCCCGGCGAGCCGGAGGCGTTGATGTTATTGCCCTGCGTGACCTGGTTAAACGCTGGAGTAAGCCCCAGATGCGCATACAAGGCAGGGTGAATCATTCCCATGCGTTTGCCAAAATGCTGGTTGATCAGGGCAAGCAAGGCCGCCCAAAGGGGCGCCACCGCGCTGGTGCCGCCCACCACCGTGGTGCTGTGCGGCTGGGTTTGGACGATGTAGCCGCTGCTCGGGTCGGCGTTGGCCGCCACATCGGGAATGACTCTGCCGGAGTAGCTCTGGTTCGGGTTGGCCGACGGCAGGTTAATGCCGTTGCGTGATTGGTATGTGGGCACGGGGTTGGCGCTGCTGCCACTGACACCTCCACCCGTTGCGCCCCCGCCAGCGCTCCAGTCGTTCCACACGATCTCGCGGCTGATGGCCTGCCCCGCGGTGGTTTGAATATGGGTACCGCCGCACGCCAGCACCGACGGCGACGTGGCAGGGTACTCGGGATTGGCCAAACCGTTTTCAAACGAGTTGATAAAGTCCTCTTGGCTATAGCCGCTGGCACCGTTGTCCCCCGCGCTGACACACACGCTGATGCCCTTGCTGGCAGCCAAAGCCAGCAATTTGTTCATGGCAGAAATGAATCCGATCGACACGGCGGACTCCATGACTCCCCAGCTGATCGAAATCACATCGTTATCGTCGCTAATGGCCTGGCTCAATCCGCTAATGAAGCCATTGGGCGTGCCGGGACAAAAATAGACATGGCATTGCGCCTCAGGGGCCAAAGAGGCGCAGACCTCAATGTCGAGGTAAACCTCGTTGATAGCGGCCCAATCGGGCGCAACCGCCTGGCCTGGGGCCAGGCAGTTGACGGCAGCGCCTACGCAATGGTCCTGTAGAAAAGGGGTTTTTGTGTGCAATGTGTTTGAAAAGTAGTCCTCAATCACATGGACGTCATAGCCGCCGCCGAGTTCAATCAAGGCAATCCGCTGCCCGGCCCCTGTTAACTGGGGCGGGAAGTTGTACAGGGCCCCAACTTGGGGCGGTGTGTAGCCGCGCGAAGTCGGGGACTCTTGCGCGGTCAGGTCGTTAGCCGCCACTCTGAGGTGTGGCCTAAAGAGCTTGATGTTCTCTATGCCGAAAACCCCCAGAATGAGCGGCCCCATAGCCTCGGGGATGGACAGATCACCCACGTAGGCGCGAAAGCTCTGGCCTTTGGTGGTGAAGTTGCAGACTTCGGTGTCAAAGGCGACGTTAATGTCCTGCACACAAGCCTCGGCGCGAATGATCTGCTGGTCGGCAACCACCGCCGTGATGTTGAGCCCAGCGCGGGTCAAAAATCGAAGCACTTGCTCACGCCCCGCAAGATCGGTCTCGGCGCGTAAATGAATCGACAGATCAATGCGGTCTTGCGCATCACAAGGGCCGACGCACTGCGCATGGCTGACCTGCACAATGGCCGAGTCAGGCAGTTTGATCAAGGGTTGTTCAGTCATCGCTTGGGTTCCATGTGTTGCTGGCCTTTATACCCAAAGCTACTATGCTGATAGAGCCAAACAGCACATCAATGCCTACTGCAGCAACAGGCGCTACGGCTTTGGTTTGCGGGTTTGTTTGCAGTGCCGGTCCGACAAAAGACAGCACGCCGCCTAGGCTATCTGAAATATTGATGACCGTGTTTTCTGGCCAACCCGTGACCTTGTATTTGGACTCGACCACGGCAATAGCAATAGACGATCCGAGATTGAAAACACCCAGTACAGACTGAAAGCTTGCGCCAAGCACGTCTTGCTTGGCCAGACGCTTTTCAAGAGCAATGAACATGAAGTCAATCATGCAGGAAAGGCCCGCCGTAGCGCCCATCATTATGGAGGCTGCTTTGTAAACTACCACGTCCGTGTCCGAAGGTTGAACTGACGGACTTTTCTCGTCGATCAAGTTCAGTCGATATTCGCCCAACGCCCAGGTGTCCCATTGCAACCCGGCGATACCCAGACTAATGGCCAGCACCAAGCCATCAGTGCCTTTGACAATCTGCTCCGAAAGCGTAGGGGCGGGTGTGCCAACCGCGGGCGTCGGTGCCACCGCGCTTGACGTGCTGAGCGCCACGCCATCGGAGATGCTAGTAAGGACCATGCTGGCAACATAGCCCACCACAAGAAAAATGCTGCGCACTTTGTTAAACGCGGTGTACCCGGGCAAGTCTTCTAGCTTGGCCGGGCCACTGCCCAAGGGGTTAGCGGTCGGTGCCTCGTTGGCGGTGAATCCCGTGCCGATGTATGCGCTGGGATATTGACGTCCGGTCAAGGCAGCAACCTCGCTGTTGGTAAATGGGGGTTTTCCGGTCACTGCTTTGCAAATCGCAGTGGCCGCGCCCGCCAAAACGAAAGACACCAGATCCAGCATAGACATGCCAGCCGGATCTACAAAGCGCTTGTACAGACTCGACAGCAAGGGAATGTCGATTGTCATGTTCAGCAAGTTGAAGATAGCATCCATGATGCCCTTGAGAACGGTGGCAATGATGTTGATCAAGGCAATCGTCAGATCAATCATGGCCTCGGCCACCCCTTCGACGATGCTGATCAAGGCGCTCAGTGCCAGCTTGGGGATTTGCGTCGGGTCTTTGGCCATGCGCTCAAAGCACTGCTGCGCCATCAGAAAACCGGGCTCGCTGCCCAGCTTGTCGATCAGCGTTTTGATTTGACTGCGAACCGTATCGAGCGTGACGCTGATGGTGTTGGTCAATGAGCCGCCTTGCGGGCTGGAGATGTCCTGGGCATTGTCTTGCAACCCATTGATGAACCACTGCGATTCGATGTTATTCAAGGCATCTGCGCCCGCCGTGCCCTCGTTCAGGGTGGACTGCAGCTTCATGTCGGCCAGTTGCTGCCTGCATGACTTGAAAGTGTTAGCAATCTCGATTTTGGCTTTGGTCAACTCGGTGGTGAGATGGAGTTGTCCGATGCTGATGACATGGTCAAGCACGGCGGGAAGCTGGTTGATTTGGTGCTTGACCACTTTCTTCGTGTTCACGATGTCGTCCCAGCCAAATATTGATTTCAGGAAGTCCAGAACTTTGTCCAATGCAATGCCCACTTGCTTAAAGATACCTTTAACAAACTGGGCCGCCTGGTCGACAGTGCGAAACACGAACTCTTGCACTTGGTTGGCGATGTCGGACAGGGTGACGACAATTTTTTGTGCGATCTGCTTGACGTCGGCAATGACCTCAGTGCCGACAGTTGTGAGAGTGGAGACAACGATCTGGGCCACCGATTTACCCGTTTCAACAAACGTGTCCCAGAGGTCACCAAAAGAAAAATCGGGCGTAAAGATGTCTGCCTTGCCCGCTGCGCGGCGCAGCTCCTGCTGTGCTCGCTGCGCGCCTTCGAGACTCATGGGGGTAAAGCGCATGCTTGCGGCTGAGAACGATAAGCTCCAGTGTGCTGCCTCCTCGTCTTTGAGCTCCGGAACCAGCAGATTGGCCGCTTGCAGACCTGTGCTGGACAGATAAGACACGTTGAGCCGGTCACTGACCGCGTTGTAGGCGCTTGCCCGCACGCTAGCGGGCACGTAAGGGTTGTTGTCCTGAGATTGACGGTACAGGATACCGGGCGATATCTCCGCCACGTCCTGACCGGCCAAAAATGCTTGCAAGCCGGCCCCATCTTGCGGCGCATAGTTGAACGACTTGGAGGCCACCGACATCACTGTGCGAATGGCGCTTGCTATGGCCTCTGCCTGCTCTGGGCTGTAAGTGTTCGAGGGCAGCAAAGTGCTGCCTTGGGCGTTGGCTTGCTGCAAGTCCGCCGCCGTTACTTTGGCAAGCTTGGCGTGAACCTGCTGGGCCGGGTTGACGACGATGCTTTCTGTGCTACCCGTCATGAAATCGGCTTGTACGTAGATGGAACCAACTTCAATATCGGTTGCGGCAATGTCGAGCGTCAGCCGCCCATGGGCGTCAGTGACCAGCTCTTGGACAGGTTTTTGGTTCGGGTCGCCCAAGGGGCTGAGCTGTACTTGCGCGCCACGGCACTGGACGCGCAGGTCGCTGGCCGACCACAGCCTAAGGCGGCTGACGCGAGGCAGGTCGTTTTGTGTGGTGAGAATCTCAACCCGGTAGACAGTGGACTCGGCGATAGCGCCAGCCGCGCTCTGGTCGGCTTGAAAGTTTTGAATCAGTTTTGCCCTCACCTCTATAAAGGGCGTGGTCTCCTGGGCTGTCTCTAGTGCAGCGTTGCTGGTGAAGTTGCCAAATGGGATCAGGTTGCCACTGATGCTGGGGTAGGAGATCTCCGTACCACCTGCGGCATTGGCGGTCGTCGTATTGCTGATGGTGTTCTTGAACGCGCGGTCGGACTTGTAGAGGTTGGCCAGATACTGCCCGTTCGGTCCAAAGTAAGAGCAGAAGCTCCACAAATTTCCAATGCCATCAAACGCACACAGCGGCGGGCAGTAATACGTACTCTTCATCGCCGCAGCCGATACAGGTGTCGCGGCAAAGTCGCCACGGTGGTTAAAGGCCAACACAGAGACGTGCACGACAGCGTCAACCGTCACGTTGGAAAGGCGGCTACACACAACCGCCATGCCCGATTGCGGCGACAACACCAAATACTGCGCGGCAGCATTGCCAAGCGTCGATTGAGGACTCAGCATCGAATCAGCCTGCAAGACAAGGTCGCTGCTGACACTGGTTTGTCCCTCCACCGGGTACAAAAAAGCGTTGATCGGCATGCCCTGCAAATCGTAAATCCGGATACAAGCGCCGGTTACAAGGTTGTTGTAGTTGGCCAACATCGTACCCGTCAGCACCCACAGCCTTTCGCCCACCGGGTCAATCGCCATGCTTTGGATGTAGGTGGCCGCCGGTGACACGGCGCAGGCGCCCCAGTTGATCTGTAAGGCGGGCACGGTAACGTCGCAGATGACCCTGCCCGCGGGGGAAATTTTGCTGATGACAGTGGCATTGACCACCCAAAAAGCATTGCTTGAGTCGTCATAGTCGATCTGGCTTCCTGGAATGGACGTCAGGGTCTTCAGCACCGCACCATCGGGCGCGTAAACCGTTATACCGGCTGCATTAACCCCCCACACATTGCCGGTTTGAGCATCAATAGCCAGACTTGCAAAGCAAGCCGATTGGAACGAGTGAACCAGGCGGCCATCCAGGCTGATTTGGTAAATCGTGCTGTACCGGTTGTAGTAGATGTAACCGTTGAGGTGATCCACCGCGCAGCCGAAAGACGGCCCTGAGCTGGCGTTGTTGTTGTAGCCGCTGGGCGGCGTATCAAAAGCAGTTGGATGTTGTGTGACGAGTGCGCCGTTTTCGTCGAATACGAAAAAGCCGTTTGGGTTGATGACAAAAGTGCCGCTAGATGGGTTGCTCATGCTGTGTTTCATGGCTGCCCCCGGATGGCAAGAAGAAATGGCGTTGTAGTGTGAAAGTCCGCTATTTTTTGCGATCTAGCTGGACTTTTGGCGAACTATTGGGCTAACTTTGACTTAACCCGTGTCACATCACTTCGCGCGTTGCTCCGTAACAATCTTTTGACGGCTGGCCACATCCTTTCAATAAATGCGTTGGTGAATGGGGAGATGCCTTTTAAGAGCGTATGCATTATTACGCCTTGCTTGAGGCTTGTGTAACAACTTAGCAACCACATTGGTAAGAATAGGTATGCCGCAATCGCACTAAGAGCGACGCCACCGATGTACGCCTAAACAAACCGTCAAACCGCGCTTTGCCCCCAAATGCCAAAGGCCTCGGCCTTGAACACCCGTTCCCGATCAACGCAAGTGAAGGCGTCTGAGGTCTCCAACCATGGGGTAATTGGGCTGGCCATCAGGGGCCTATCGGTCAAAACTCTAATGGCCTATGCGTGCTGAGAAAGCGAGAACCCCGAATTACCTTGGGCGACTAGCACACCCATGCCTCGGCATAGGGCGCGCTGCGCGCCGTCATGAAAGCTAGGCCACAAACACCCGCGCCTTGCGTGGCGTGAGCACCAGGGTCTCGCCTTCTTTCAAGTCCATCTCGCGGAACTGCTGGGCGGAAATGTGCGCCTCCACAATGTCGGCGCTGCCGCTGGCCGCGCCTTCGAGCGGGGCTAGTTCCAGCCGGGCTGTCGGCCCGACCACAATGGCGCGCAGCAGCTTGGCGGCGATGCCGCTTTGGGGCGCGTAGCCACGGGCCAGGTGGGCATCGCTGGCTTGGTAGCGGCGCACCTCCAGGTCGTGCGGGCGCACATAGGCATAGGCAATCGAATCTTGCACTGCGCTGTGCTCGGGGCTGGACAGGCGCAGGCCGGTCGGGCTTTCGCCCACGCGCATTTCGCCCTCATGCGCGCGGCCATGGAACAGGTTGACGTCACCCAAAAAGCCATAGACAAAGGGGCTTGCGGGATGGTCCCACACGTCTTGCGGCGTACCCACTTGCTCCACCTTGCCGCTGTTCATCAGCACCACGCGGTCGGCCACTTCCAGGGCTTCTTCCTGGTCGTGGGTGACGAAGATGCTGGTCACGTGCAGGTCGTCATGCAGGCGGCGCAGCCAGCGGCGCAGCTCTTTGCGCACCTTGGCGTCCAGCGCGCCAAAGGGCTCGTCGAGCAGCAGCACCTTGGGCTCTACCGCCAGCGCGCGGGCCAGGGCGATGCGCTGGCGCTGGCCGCCCGAGAGCTGCGCTGGGTAGCGGTCGGCAAGCCAATCGAGCTGCACCAGGTTCAAGAGCGCATGCACTTTTTCCTTAATCACCGACTCGGCGGGCCGCGTGGCACGCGGCTTCATGCGCAGGCCAAAGGCCACGTTGTCAAACACCGTCATATGGCGAAACAGCGCGTAGTGCTGAAACACAAAGCCCACCTTGCGCTCGCGCACGTTCACATCCGTGGTGTCTTCGCCGCTGAAAAAAATGTTGCCATGGTCGGCAGTCTCCAACCCGGCGATGATGCGCAACAACGTGGTTTTGCCGCAGCCCGAGGGGCCTAAGAGAGCGACCAATTCGCCGGATTCGATGTCCAGGTTGACGTTGCGCAGGGCTTTGAAGGTGCCAAAGTCTTTGCTGACTTCGCGGATTGCAATGCTCATGGAAGTTCTCGAAAAAAATTAGGCCGTGGGGCGCTCGGGCGGCAGGTGGGCAGCGGCTTTTTCTTGGCGCTCAAACTGCCACTCCACAAAAGACTTGATTACCAGCGTGACCAGCGCCAAAAGCGCCAGCAGCGAGGCCACCGCAAAAGCGGCCACCGACTGGTACTCGTTGTACAAAATCTCCACATGCAGCGGCATGGTGTTGGTCTGGCCGCGAATATGGCCCGACACCACCGACACTGCGCCAAACTCGCCCATGGCGCGGGCGTTGCACAAAATCACGCCGTAAATCAGGCCCCACTTGATGTTGGGCAGCGTCACGTGCCAAAAGGTCTGCCAGCCGGTGGCACCCAGCACCAGGGCGGCTTGCTCTTCCTCGCTACCCTGCGCTTGCATCAGCGGAATCAGCTCGCGGGCAATGAAAGGGAAGGTCACAAAAATCGTGGCCAGCACAATCCCCGGCACGGCAAAGATGATCTTCACGTCGTGCGCCTGCAGCCAGGGGCCAAACCAGCCGTGCGCGCCAAACATCAGCACATAAACCAGGCCTGCCACCACGGGTGAGACGGAAAACGGCAAGTCCACCAGCGTGGTCAAAAAGGCCTTGCCTTTGAACTCGTACTTGGCAATGGCCCAGGCTGCGGCCACACCAAACACCAGGTTCAGTGGCACGGCGATGGCAGCCGTCAGCAGCGTGAGGCGGATTGCGCTCCAAGCGTCGGGCTCTTGAAGGGCCTCCAAAAACGCACCCGCGCCCTTGCGCAGCGCCTCGGTAAACACGGCGGCCAGCGGCAGCACCAGAAACAAAAACACAAAGACCAGAACCACGCCAATCAGCGTCCACTTCACCCAGGCGGGCTCCGTGGTACCGGCTTGGGCGCGGCGCAGGGTGCGGGCGTTGTTCGTGCTCATGTTCAGGCCCCCGCGCGCTTGCGCTGCCAGGCTTGCAAAGCGTTAATCACCAGCAGCATGGCAAACGAAAAGCCCAGCATCACCACCGCCACGGCGGTGGCACCGGCGTAGTCGTATTGCTCCAGCTTGCCGATGATGATGAGCGGCGTAATCTCGGACACCATGGGCATGTTCCCTGCAATAAAAATGACCGAGCCGTATTCGCCAATGGCACGCGCAAAGGCCATGGCAAAGCCGGTGAGCAGCGCCGGGCCAATGGCTGGAAAGATGACGTAGCGAAAGGTCTGCCAGCGCGTGGCGCCCAGGCTGGCGGCCGCCTCTTCGAGTTCTTTTTCGGCGTCCTCGAGCACCGGCTGCACCGTGCGCACCACAAAGGGCAGGCCGATAAAGATGAGCGCAATCACCACGCCGTTGCGGTTAAACGCCAGGTTGATGCCATAGGGCTCCAGCAGGCTGCCCACCCAGCCGTTGCTGGCCAGCAGCGCAGTCAGCGAAATACCGGCCACCGCCGTGGGCAGGGCAAAAGGCAGGTCCACCAGCGCGTCGACAATTTTTTTGCCCGGAAAGCTGTAGCGCACCAGCACCCAGGCCACCAGCAAACCAAACACCGCATTCACCAGCGCCGCCAGAAACGAGGCGCCAAAAGTCAGCTGGTACGACGCCACCACGCGCGGGCTGCTCACGGCGGCCACAAACTGATCCCAGGTCAAAGTGAAGGTTTTGAACACCAGGGCCGAGAGCGGAATGAGCACGATGACGCTGAGGTAAAACAGCGTGAACCCCAGCGTGACCTTGAAGCCGGGCAAGACGCGCCGAGTGGGTCGCCGGGGGGCGGTCAATGTGGGCATGGAGTGGGGAAGAAAAACAAGATCGCTTTAAAGCGGAAAAAACAAAAAGCGGCAATAACGCGATGGAGCGGCGATTTTGCGCACTTTCGCCCCAAGGGCAAACGACTTTATGGATGTTTGCTTATGCCAAGGCCGAGAGAGGGAAGCGGCCTAGCCGCTGGGTGCGGCTTGTTGGACTTCAGATGGACGACAACGGCACACGCGTCAAAAACTCGCTACCGGGCGGGTGGCTGCGAAACGGTCCAGTACCTGCTCCATGTCGCTCAAGTCCACCGCTTCGCCCAGGCTGCCATCGTCTTGAACCCAGCGCAGGCGCTTACCGTCTGGCGTCAGGAACAGCACCTTGCCATAGCCCGCCGGAAAGTGCCGGGCCTTGCGTGCCGCGTCTTTGGTGCTCTCTTTGGTTTCCAGCAAGCGCTGCAAGGGCGTTTCGCCGGGGGCATGGCGCAGACAAACCACAAAGTCGGGGTAGAAATAGTAGTCGTGCTCGCTGCGCACCACGCGCACCGAGTAGGCCTTCTTGTCCGGGTTGCGATGCCACCACAGCACAAAGTCGGCTTGATCCAAGGCGCGGGCAAAGCTGCGTTCCAGGTGGTTGAGTTTGACAGCGCCGTCGTACCGCCCCACGCCAAAGGCCGAACCATCGGCCAGCGCAAAGCTTTGGTCCGTCCACCACGCGCGATCCTCGGTAAACAGCACGCTTTCAATGCGCTGGGCATCCTCGGCGGATGGCGGCAGCACGCCATAGATATTCTTACGGGAGGTCTCCAGCGTAATCTCTTGCGGAAACACCATCACATGGGGCAAGGGCTTGGCGTCCACGGTGCGGGCCTGGTGGGCGATCTCGCCAAACATATCTTCGCGCAGGTCTTGGGCGCTGGCGCGTATTACCCAATGTGCAGCGTCGCGCGCCAGTCGCACCTGTTCGGCGTCGGTTGGCTGCAAATCGGCGGGCACGGTGTCCAGTGCCTCATCGAGCGCCGGGCGCAGTCGGCCAGCAAGCACCTGCACCATGATTTTGTAATCTTCTTCTTCGGCCTGAGGCAGCTCGCGCAGCGCGGCCAGCGCTTCGCGCGCCAGGGCACTGCGGTCGGTCACTACCTGGATTTCTTCAACGTGCTCAGCGCCGGTAGTCAGCTCTTTGTGCAACTCCTTTTGCACAATGCGGTTGAGCGCCGCCTTGATGGCCACCGCCTGCAAGCCCGGTGAAATCACCAAGCGCGCGGCCACGGCGCGGGAGATGTCTGACAGGTCATTGAGCTCCGGCTTTTCTTCCGTCTTGAGGCAGCGTCCCAATTGCGGCAGTGGCCCCTTGAGCGCAAAGGCCTGTAGTTTGTGCTCAGCCAGTTGGTCTAGCACCGCCTCCGCCGTTTGCGGCGCCCCGGGTTTGGCAGCGCGCTTCTGCACGGCGGTCTGCTTGACCGCGTCTAACTTCACCGGACGGTCGCCAAACATATCCCCGTCCCACAAGTCATCGGTGCCCGTGGCAAATGCAACGCTAAGTGGAGTGGCCAGCGCCTCCGGCATCATCACGGCAGGCGCATTGCTGGCGTCTGCGCCCGCAGGCAGGGCAAAGTCGTAAGCCAGGGGCTCTTGCTCGGTCGGGCGGTTGGTAAACACCATGGCGCCCGACAGGGTTTGCCGCACAAGCAGGCGCTCGGTTTGCCCCTCGAGCTGGCTTTTCACAGCGGCTGTGGCCTTCACCGCCGCCTCAAAGCCCGCTTGCGCATGGGCGTGGCCCAGGTACACATAGGCGGTGTTGAGTTCGGCCGGTATGTCCAAGGGCTTAGCAAAGCGGCGGCGCACCGGCTGGGTTACACGCATTACGCGGCCAATGAACTGCATGGCAAAGTCGGCGTCGTTCACCGGCTTGGTGCTGGCCAGCACAAAAGCGCGCGGCGCATCAAAACCGGTGCCCGCCGACTGCTTGAAGATCAGCACCTGATTGGTAGTGTCGTTGGCAATCTGCGCCATGAGCACTGGGTCGGGTTCGTCAGCGGAATGCTTGCCTATGGCGCCGGGTGGCACGCGGCACAGGCGCACTAGGTCTTGTTCGGCCTCTTCCACCGTCTTGTCGCCATTGGCTACCTGCACCAACAGCAGCGGCGTGGTGGGCACGCCCGCCGCCGCCAAGGCACCGCTGATTTGCACATTGCGCGCCCAGGCCTGCTGCAGCACAGTGCGGCGCAGATCGGTGAGCTGCTGCATGGCGTCACCCAAGCTGTAGACCACGGCCTCGATGTATTTTTTGTTCAGGCGCGCGGCCACCACTTCGTCCCGGCTGACGGCAAAGCCCACTTGCGCGCTGTAACCGGCATGGGCCAAAAATTCGTTTAGCCGGTCGTCCTTGGGCGTGGCCGTGGCCATCAACAAATAGTCGGCCTTCAGCCAATGGGCGAACTTGCCAAATTCGGTGCTTTTGTCCACGCCAATATGGGCCTCGTCCACCACCAGGCCCACTTGCAGGCCGCGCGCCTTGGCGCGCGCCACCAGCGCGGCCAGGGTGCGCACATCGTCGTCACCATCGGCGTCATAGCCCTTGGCACGCCACTGCGCGCGGGCCACGCCCTGCGCGGTAGAGATCAACACCGTGCCACCCTGAATGTCCTGGTTGCGGCCACTGGAAAACAGCGTGGGCGACAAGCCCGGCGCATTGCTCAATAAGGCGTCTAGCGTCTGCGCCACCAAGGTGACAAAAGGCACAAACCAAAACCACACCACCTCGCGCTGCGCACTGACCTGCTCCAGCACCTGGCTGATGACATAGGTCTTGCCCGAGCCGGTGGGCGCGCGCAGCAAGCACGGCGGCGAAGGCCGGCGCAGCAGGCTGCTTGTTAAACCCTCAATCAGCCGCTGCTGAAACGCTTCGGGCTGTATGCCCTGCGCAGGCGCTGCCAGCGCCAGCCCGACCTGGGCCAGCTGCGTGGTCGACGGCGTTGGCGCGCTGCTCATGCCACACCGCCTTCGGTCAAACCACCCGCTGCCACACTGCTGTCAGTCACTGCGCCGCTGGTTTCCACCGGCTCTGGGCTGCGCCCCTTGCGCCCGGCCTGCGATTGCAGCAGCGCATCGGCCAGCGAATAGGTCACCGCCTCGATGCCGCGCTCGGCCAGCAGCGCAGCCAAGGCCTTGGGGCGCGGCGCGTAGACGACCAGCCGCGCCACCTGCTGCGCGGCAGGCAGGGCGCACAAAGCGTCCAACACCTGCGGCGTCACACTGGGGCACAGCAGCATCAGCCAGTCAGACCCCTTGGCAATGGTTTGTAACTCGGCCTGCGCCGCTTGCACCGGCACCGCCCCCGCGTGCTGCAAGCCCAGCAAGGTGGCCGCATGAGCGGGTGTGGTGTCAAAGGCCAAGTCGGCGGCTTCTAGGGTGTCAAGTTGCAAGTAAGCAAACTCGCCACCTTGCGCCAGGCTGTAGCCCGGCTTACCGCCGTAGCCGGTGATGACGCGGCGTATGCGCTCGGCGCACACATCGCGGCACAGGTTTTTGTCGGGCTCTTTGGCGGTGGCTTCGGTGCTGGAACACAAGACAAAGCGGCGCTTGCCACCATCTTCGGCGTTGAGTTCGAGCACGGCTTGGCCGGTGGTGCCGCTGCCTGCGAAGAAGTCGAGCACGATATCGTTGGGCTGTGTCGCCTGTGCGAGCAAAGCCTTGATGACTGATGGTGGCTTGGGGTAAGGGAACGCTTTGTCACCCATCACTTCTTTCAACTCTTTGGAGCCTTCCTCTGTGGTGCCAACAATCGGCATATTCGAGTCTTCCTCGGCGGTTTCTGCTTCTTGCTTGGGCGTCAGCCAAGAGGAAATCGGTTGGTTCTCGTTTTTCAAACCCTCTTTAAAGCGCTTGAAAGCAGGCCGACCAAAGCCAATTTTCTTGCCAACCCAAAACAACAGATCTGGCATATCGTCAAACAACAGCGGTGTGCTGCCACTCATGGGTACATCCCTACGGGCAATTGCATCGCGCAGTGCCGCCTCGCTTTCAAAAACTTCAACACGCTGCTCGGGCGGAAACCACACCATGTTTTTTGCAACCATGTCTTCCATGGTGTCTCCACGAATTTTTTGACCTTCCTTGACCCGATATTGACTGGCGTACGCCCACACGCGCTGCGGGTTGCATGGGTAATAGATTTGGGTCTTCGTATCAAATATTGGGTAATAGGTGTTGGCACGTTCTCGAAAGTCGTGTGCCTTGGTTAAATCACTCAGTCGAAACAGTCGGTTACCTTCTTCATATTTGTACATTGAGTAAGACTTTTCATCTCCCGAAAAACGGAAACCTGGGTTGCCGTAGATAAGAATGTGCTCGTGATTGGTCGAATGAAACGCACCTTTTGTGTCGTTCCCTCCCGATCGACTGCGCCACACAAAGCTTCCGATCCGCCTTCCCGGAAACACTTCGTCCATCAGCAGCTCCAACCGGGAGCGGTTCTCGTCGTTGATGGACACCAAAATCACGCCGTCGCTGGTCAAAAGTTCACGCGCCAGCGTGAGGCGCTGGTACAAGAACTCCAGCCACTGGCTGTGGCGCCAGCGGTCATTGGCGCCTACAAATTTGTCGTTGTAGACCCAGTCTTTGTTACCGGTGTTGTAGGGCGGGTCGATGTAGATCACCCGCACTTTGCCACCGTGCGTGGCACGCAGCAGGCGCAGGCTATCGAAGTTGTCGCCCTCAATTACCAGGTTGCGGTGGTGCAAGCAGCCTGCAGGCGCGTGGCCTAGCTGCGGCACCACGCGCGGCAGCACGACGTTGGCGTTCAGCGCCGCGTCGCGCTCTATGGCATTGCTCTCCCAATACAGGCCCAGCTTCTGGCGCGTCAGGTGTTCAGCCAGCAGGCGGCGCAGTTGCTGTGCGTTGAGGTGCTCTAGGTTTTGCAGCAGGGCAGTGGTAGAGCGGTTTGGTGTGTCGTGGGCCATGGTGGGATGATAAGTTGGGGCCGTATACGGCTACCGGAATTGCAAAAACTGTATGAAATAACAGTATCATTCCAAGCCACAAGCCAGCCCCATCCACGCCCATGCCAGGAGCCCGCGATGAAGATATTGCCAACGGATTTTGATGGTCAAGCCATCCGCCGCGTGTACGACGAAGGCACCGAAACCTGGTGGTTTTCGGTGATTGACGTGGTGCAAGTCCTCACCCAACAAGCGAATGACCTAACCGCGCGAAAGTACTGGAACCAGCTAAAGCTGCGCCTGGACAAAGAAGGCAGCCAACTGGTGACAAACTGTCACCAGTTGAAAATGCCCGCTGCGGATGGAAAGCAGCGGCTGACCGATGTGGCGACTGCCGAAAGCTTGCTGCGCATCGTCCAATCAGTGCCCAGCCCCAAAGCCGAGCCCATTAAATTGTGGTTGGCCAAAGTGGGCTATGAGCGCATGCAAGAAATGGCGGACCCCGCCCTGTCCTTGGACCGTGCACGGCAAACCTGGCAGCAGCATGGTCGCAGCGACCCATGGATACAGCAACGCATGACGGGGCAGGAAACCCGCAACGCTATTTGACCGTGTACAGCTTGTCGAACTGCCCGCCGTCGTTGAAGTGCACTTTTTGCGCCTCTGCGAAGGAGCCGAAATAGTCCTCTGCGCGGAACAGGTTGATGGGCTTGAAGGTGCTGGCGTATTTTTTCAGGATGGCGGGGTTGCTCGGGCGGATGGCGTGTTGGGCGGCGATTTCTTGGCCTTCGTCCGAGTACAAAAAGTTCAGGTAGGCCTTGGCCTGCTCGGCCGTGCCTTTTTTGGCTACTGTGCGTTCCACCACGGCCACCGGGTTTTCAGCCACGATGGAACTGCTGGGGTGAATCGCGTCTACCTTGCCCGCGCCAAACTCTTTGTCCACCGACACCACTTCGGACTCAAAGGTAATCAGCACGTCGCCAATATTGCGCTGCAAAAAGATGGTGGTGGCGTCGCGCCCGCCCTTGGCCAGCACCGGCACGTTTTTGTAGAGCTTGGCTACAAATTCAGCCGCTTGCGCGTCGGTGCCGCCTTTTTTGCGCACCTGGCCCCAGGCGGCCAAATAGGCCATGCGGCCGTTGCCGCCGGTTTTGGGGTTGACCACAATCACCTGCACGCCGGGCTTGACCAGGTCGTCCCAGTCTTTGATGCCCTTGGGGTTGTTGTTGCGCACCAAAAACAGCATGGTGGAGCTGGTGGGCGCGGCGTTTTGCGGGAACTTCTTGGTCCAGTCCTTGGCCACCACGCCGGTGCTGGCCAGAAAGTCGATGTCGGTGGTGGTGTTCATGGTCACCACGTCGGCGTCCAGGCCGTCGTTCACGGCGCGGGCTTGCGCGCTGGAGCCGCCGTGGGCCTGGTCAATCTTGATGTCTTTGCCCGTGGTCTTTTTGTAGTTGGCAATAAAGGCGACATTGATGTCTTTGTAAAACTCGCGGGCCACGTCGTACGAGGCGTTGAGCAAGGTGGTTTGGGCGCTGGCCCACTGGCTGGCGCCCAGGGCCAAAAGTACGAGGAGGCGGGTAGCGGTTTTCTTGAACGACATGGGTGGCTTTCAAAAGAGTGATGAGGGGAAATAAAGGCGCCGCACAGGGCGGCGGTGGCAGGGGTGCGAGGGTAAATTACTTTCTGGTGTAAATCTGGTCGAAGCTTGCGCCGTCGGCGAAATGCGCCTTGTCGGCTTGCTCCCAGCCGCCAAAGGCCTCGTCAATGGTGAATAGCCTGATCTTGGCAAACTGCTTGGCGTACTTGGCCTGTGCTTTGGCCGACACGGCGGGGCGGTAGAAGTTTTTGCCAATGATGTCCTGGCCCTCTTCGGTGTACAGGTACTCCAGGTAGGCGGTGGCCAGGGCGCGCGTGCCTTTTTTGTCTACGTTTTTGTCCACCACGGCCACTGCGGGCTCGGCCAAGATGCTCAAGGAGGGCGCGACCACGTCAAACTTGGCGCCAAACTCTTTTTCTAACAAATAAGCCTCGTTTTCCCAGGCAATCAGCACGTCGCCCTGGCCGCGCTGTGCAAAGCTGATGGTCGATCCACGCGCGCCGGTGTCCAAAATCGGCACGTTGGCGAACAGCTTGGCCACAAAGTCTTTGGCTTTGGCCTCGCTGCCATATTTGCGCTTGGCGAATTCCCAGGCCGCTAAGTAGTTCCAGCGCGCGCCGCCCGAGGTTTTCGGGTTCGGGGTGATCACTTTCACATCGGGGCGCACCAGGTCGTCCCAGTCTTTGATGTTCTTGGGGTTGCCCTCGCGCACCACCAGCACGATGGTGGAGGTGTAGGGCGATGCGTTGTGTGGCAAGCGCTTTTGCCAGTCCGGGGCAATCCAGCCACCGTTTTTGACCACCGCGTTGGTGTCACCGGCCAGCGCCAGCGTGGCCACATCGGCGTCCAGCCCGTCGATGATGGAGCGCGCCTGCTTGCCCGAGCCGCCGTGGCTTTGCTTGAAGCTCACGTCCTGGCCGGTCTTGGCCTTCCAGTGTTTGGCAAATGCGGCGTTGAACTCCACATACAGTTCGCGCGTGGGGTCGTAGGACACATTGAGCAAGCTGACCGCTTGCTGCGCCGCTGCACCAGCGCATGCGCACGACAGCACGGCGGCTGCCAGCGCCAAGCGGCCCGCCCGAAGGCCAAACCGGGACAAAAAAAAGAATGCGGGACGGGAAAGGGCCACCGGACAACTCCAGAGAAAAACCATGCAACAGCGCGATGGAGGGGATTCTGGAGCCGTCGTGTTAAAACTAAAAATACTATTTTGTTACTTCTATATGCATTTTCTTTGCAATTCAGTCACCCTGCTTTTGCCTTGGACCCGTGTGCGGAGGCGGCGATGGGCAAACTTTGGCGGCTGGCCGAAGGCCATCAACCGCGCACTTAAACCGCCGCCCCACCCCGGCCCGCGCCCAGGGCAAACAGCTTGGCCCCGGCGCTGAATTCACCGCTGGCCAGCGTGGCTTGGCCGTGGGTGAATTCGTTGGTCAACGCCGCCTCCAGGCCCAGGCCGCCTTGCTCGTAGGCGCTCAGGCGGTCGTGGCGTAGACAGTTTTGCGGCAGGGCGGCGAGTTGCTGGGCCCATTCCAGCGCGGCAAGCAGGCCCTGCCCGTCGTCCACCACGCGGTTGGCCAGGCCCATGGCCAAGGCTTCATCGGCGCCGACGGCGCGCCCGGTGAGTATCAGGTCCAGGGCGCGGGACAGGCCAATCAGGCGCGGCAGGCGCACCGTACCGCCGTCGATCAGCGACACGCCAAAGCGGCGGCAAAACACACCCAGCACCGCCGAGCGCTCCACCACCCGCAGGTCGCACCACAGCGCCAACTCAAGCCCACCGGCCACAGCGTGGCCGCTGATGGCTGCCACCACCGGCTTGGACAGCAGCATGCGCGTGGGACCCATGGGCGCGTCGCCCTCGGGCTCTAGGCGGTTGCGCCGCGCGGGGTCGTGCAGGGCTTTGAGGTCCGCGCCCGCGCAAAAAGTGCCGTGTTCGCCATGCAGCACCGCCACATGGGCCGCGGGGTCGGCGTCAAAGGCGCGAAAAGCGTCGGCCAGGGCTTGTGCGGTCTGGCGATCGACTGCGTTGCGGGCGTGCTCACGGTTGAGGTAGACCACGGTCACCGCGCCATGGTGGCGCACTACTACCGGACTATCGGGCATCACACACTCCAGACGATAAAACAAGCACCTACTTGAAAGCGCACTTTTAAGCGCACCATCAAGCACACTGCGGGGCACACTTTGCAGCACACACCCCAGCACACTTTGCCACGCATTATCTGGGCCGAGGGCTTGGCCGCGGGTGCGGGCGCAGCATCACGCGCGCACGAACGGTGGCAGTTGCTCTGCGCGCTCTTGGCAGGCGATGCAGCGCGCGGCTTCGGGCAAGGCTTGCAGGCGCACGCTGGATAAGGCGCCCCCACAGTCGGTGCACTGGCCGTAGGTGCCCAGGTCCAGGCGCTCCAGCGCGGCAGCAATATCACCCAGCGCGGCGGTTTCGCGCTCGGTAAGTGCAGATTCCCCGTCGCCATCACCGGCCACTGGGGCCGGTGCATCCTCGGGACGATCAACATGCGCATCGGCTGTATGTGCTAAGTCGGCACGCTTGCGTTCGGCGCGCTGGGCGGACAGGGGGGCCAGCACTGCGGCGCGCTGGGCAAGCAGGCGCTGGCGGTGGTCTTGGGTGGGGTCAGGCTGGGTCACAGGTTCTGCTCCTATGGGGGTTGAAGACCATGCTAGGCAGCGCGCTTGCGCACAGCACGACCTAGGTCACCGACGGCCCCAATGCACCCCTGGGAAAACAGAGTTACCAAGCTGCATCAATTGCGGGTTTAATAGCGGGCTGACATAGCGCACTTTTCCGGACGGTCCGGCCAAGGTGGCCACTGCCCCATATTGAAGAATGAGCCAAGAATTCATCCTGGAAACCCGCCAACTGGTCAAAGAGTTCAAAGGCTTTGTTGCCGTCGACCATGTGAATCTGCAGGTGCGAACGGGCACCATCCACGCGCTGATCGGCCCCAACGGCGCAGGCAAAACCACCTGCTTTAACCTGCTGACCAAATTTTTGACGCCCAGCGCGGGGCAAATCTTGTTCGAGGGCAGCGACATCACCGCGCTCTCGCCCGTGCGCATTGCCCGCCAGGGGGTGATCCGCTCGTTTCAGATTTCTTCGGTGTTTCCCCACCTTACGGTGCTAGAAAACGTGTGCATCGCGCTGCAGCAGCGGCTCATGAAGACATCGTTCCAGTTCTGGCGCTCGGAGCGCGTGCTCGACGGTTTGCACCCCCGCGCGCTGGAACTGCTGCGCGAGGTGGACTTGGAGCCCTACGCCCCCATTCCCGCTGTGGAACTGAGCTATGGCCGCAAGCGCGCGCTGGAAATTGCCACCACCCTGGCCATGGACCCCAAGCTGATGCTGCTAGACGAGCCCACACAGGGCATGGGCTTGGAGGACGTGGACCGCATCCGCCAATTGATCAAAAAAGTAGCCGCTAACCGCACGGTGCTGATGGTGGAACACAATATGAGCGTGGTGTCGAGCATTGCAGACACCATTACCGTGCTGCAACGCGGCGCGGTGCTGGCTGAGGGGCCGTATGCCGAGGTGTCCAGAAACCCGGCGGTGGTGGAAGCCTATATGGGCAGCGCCAACACCACGTTGAAGGGAGCGCACTGATGGCTGGCGCACCTGTTCTTGAGGTCAAGGGCTTGCACGGCTGGTACGGCGAATCGCATGTGCTGCACGGCGTGGATTTTTCGGTGCAAGAGGGCGAAGTCGTCACCCTGCTTGGGCGCAACGGCGCCGGGCGCACCAGCACGCTGCGCGCCATCATGGGCCTCATCGGCAGCCGCAAGGGCTCCATCAAGCTTCTGGGCCGCGAGACCATTGGCATGCCCACGCACCAGATCGCGCGCTTAGGCATTGGCTACTGCCCCGAGGAGCGCGGCATTTTTTCGTCACTTTCGGCGGAAGAAAACCTGTTGCTTCCGCCCACCTTGGCCAAGGGCGGCATGTCGGTGGCGCAGATTTACGAGATGTTCCCCAACCTAGAGTCGCGCGCCCATAGCCAGGGCACGCGCCTCTCAGGCGGCGAGCAGCAAATGCTGGCCGTGGCGCGCATTTTGCGCACTGGCGCGCGGCTCCTGTTTTTGGACGAAATCAGCGAGGGCCTGGCCCCGGTGATCGTGCAAAAGCTCGCAGAAATGGTGGTGGCGCTGCGCAAGCAGGGCTACACCATCGTCATGGTGGAGCAAAACTTTGTGTTTGCCGCGCCCCTGGCCGACCGCTTTTTGGTGATGGAGCACGGCACCGTGATCCAAGAGTTCACCCAGGCCGAACTGCCTTCGCGCATGGACCGGCTGCACGAATACCTGGGCGTCTGAACGCCGTTTTTCCTTTATCCCCTGCTTCCTTTTTTTGTAGTGCTTTTTTTTATCCACTGGAGACCGATATGAAACTCAAAACCATTGCCGCCGCGTGCGCGCTGACCACTGCCAACTTGCTGGGCGCAGGTGCCGCCCACGCCCAAATCTCGGGTGACGTGATTCGCATCGGCTTTATCACCGACCTGTCCGGCCTGTATGCCGACATTGACGGCCCGGCTGGTGCCGAAGCCATCCGCATGGCGATTGCCGACCTGGGCAGCGCAGTGAATGGCAAAAAGATTGAACTGGTGGTGGCTGACCACCAAAACAAGGCCGACGTAGCCGCTGCCAAAGCGCGCGAGTGGTTTGACCAGCAAGGCCTAGACATGCTGATTGGCGGCACCAATTCGGGCGCCAACCTGGCCATGGCCAAAGTGGCGCTGGAGAAGAAAAAGCCGTTTTTTGCCGTAGGCGCGGGCAGCTCGGTGCTGACCAACGAGCAATGCACACCGTACACCACGCACTACGCCTATGACACCGTGGCTCTGGCCAAAGGCACCGGCCCGGCAGTGGTCAAAGCCGGCGGCAAGAGCTGGTACTTTTTGACGGCGGACTACGCCTTTGGCACCGCGCTGCAAAACGACGCCAGCACCGTGGTCAAGGCCGCAGGCGGCACCGTGGTGGGCTCGGTGCGCCACCCCTTGTCGGCCAGCGATTTTTCGTCCTTCATGCTGCAAGCGCAGTCCAGCAAAGCGCAAATTTTGGGCTTGGCCAATGCCGGTGGTGACACCATTAACGCCATCAAAGCCGCCAACGAATTTGGCGTGACCAAGACCATGAAGCTGGCGGGCCTGCTGATGTTCATCAACGACGTGCACGCGCTGGGCCTGCCCGCCACCCAAGGCATGTACCTGACCGACAGCTGGTACTGGAACCAGTCGCCCGAGTCGCGCGCCTGGAGCAAGCGCTTCTTTGAGAAGTTCAAGCGCATGCCCTCTTCGGTGCAAGCGGCCGACTACTCGGTGACGCAGTTTTACCTGGGTGCGGTCAAGGCCGCAGGAACCGACGACGGCGACAAGGTGATGGAACAAGTGCGCAAACTCAAAATCAACGACATGTACGCCAAAGGCGGCTATGTGCGCCCCGACGGCCGCATGGTGCACGACATGTTCTTGATGCAGGTAAAAACCCAGGCCGAATCCAACACCCCTTGGGACTACTACAACCTCGTCTCCACCACCAAGGGCGAAGACGCGTTCACCACCAAGGCCGAATCCAAGTGCGCCTTGTGGAAGTAAGCAGATAAGTCGGACTTGAACCCATGGACGTTTTTGGCATTCCCATTCAGGCATTTCTGGGCCAGCTCTTGCTGGGGCTGGTCAATGGCTCTTTTTACGCCATGCTCAGCCTCGGCTTGGCGGTGATTTTTGGCTTGTTGGGCATTGTCAACTTCGCCCATGGCGCGCTCTACATGGTGGGCGCGTATGTGGCTTTTGTGCTGCTGGACACCTTTGGCATAGGCTACTGGTGGGCGCTGGTGATTGCGCCGCTGGTGGTCGGATCTTTGGGCGTGGTGATCGAGCGCACCCTGCTCAAACACCTGTACAAGATCGATCCGATTTACGGCCTGCTGCTCACCTTTGGCCTGGCGCTGATTGCCGAGGGCGTGTTTCGCGACCAGTTTGGCGTCTCCGGCCAGTCTTACCCGGTGCCGGAGTTGCTGCGTGGTGCGACCAACCTGGGCTTTATGGTGCTGCCCAATTACCGCGCTTTTGTGGTGTTTGCCTCGCTGGCCGTATGTTTGGGAACCTGGTTTGTGATTGAGCGCACCCGCCTGGGCAGCTACTTGCGCGCGGGCACCGAAAACCCGGCGCTGGTGCAGGCCTTTGGCATCAATGTGCCGGTGATGGTGATGCTGACCTATGGCGCGGGTGCGGGCTTGGCGGCCATGGCCGGTGTGCTGGCGGCGCCCATCATCCAGATCACGCCGCTCATGGGCAGCAACCTGATCATTGTGGTGTTTGCGGTGGTGGTGATTGGCGGCATGGGCTCGATTTTGGGCTCCATCCTGACCGGCCTGGCGCTGGGCTTGATTGAGGGCCTGACCAAGGTGTTTTACGCCGAGGCGTCAAGCATTGTGGTGTTTGTGATCATGGCGCTAGTGCTGATGGTTCGGCCAGCTGGCCTGTTTGGCAAGGAAAAGTAATGACCGCGGCAACCCCACTCACCCGACGCAGCCACATTGCGCTGTGGATTGGCCTGGCTGTGCTGCTGGCTGCGCCCTTTATTGGGCTGTACCCGGTGTTCATGATGAAGGCGCTGTGCTACGCCATCTTTGCCTGCGCCTTTAATTTGCTGCTGGGTTACACCGGCTTGCTGTCTTTTGGCCACGCGGCCTACCTGGGCGCGGCGGCCTATGCCACCGGCTGGCTGGTACGCAGCGAGGGCTGGTCGCCCGAGCTGGGCGTGCTGGCCGGCACGGTCATAGCAGGGGCGAGCGGCCTGGTGGTGGGGCTCATCGCCATTCGTCGCCAAGGCATCTACTTTGCGATGGTGACGCTGGCCATGGCGCAGATGATTTATTTTGTGTTTTTGCAAGCGCCCTTTACCGGCGGCGAAGACGGTTTGCAAGGCGTGCCGCGCGGCAAGCTGTTTGGCGTCTTGTCACTGGCCGACGACCGGGTGTTGTATTACGTCGTGTTGGCGGTGTTTGTGGCGGTGTTTGTAGCCATCATCCGCATCGTGCACTCGCCCTACGGCCAGGTGCTCAAGGCGATTCGCGAAAACGAGCCGCGCGCCATTTCCCTGGGCTACGACGTGGACCGCTACAAGCTGCTGGCTTTTGTCATGTCCACTGCGCTGGCGGGCTTGGCCGGCGCCATGAAATGCCTGGTGCTGGGCTTTGCCACGCTGTCGGATGCGCACTGGTCGCTCTCGGGCGAAGTGGTGCTGATGACGCTTTTGGGCGGCATGGGCACTTTTGCAGGGCCGGTGGTGGGCGCTTTCACCATCATCGGCCTGCAAAACTTCCTGGCCGACCAGGTGGGCTCGTGGATCAACGTCATCATTGGCGGCATCTTTGTCGTCTGCGTGGTGGCGTTTCGCAAGGGATTTGTGGGCGAGCTGCGGGCCTGGCAGGAAAAGAAAACATCCGCCTGAAGGCCGTTCGACGGCCTTCACTTGTCTGAAGGCGCGCAGCGCCCTCCATCATGAAAGTGCTTTCACACTAAACCAGCGCGGGGTCCAAGCCCATTTGGTCGGACTTGTGGAAGGATTTGCGCGCCAATGCCACCACCTGCGCGTCGCTGGGGTGGTCGCTGAGAATGCTGTCGGCAATGGCGGCGGCCACTACTTTGCTGTGGCTGTGGCACCAGGCTGCAAACTGGTCCCGCGCCATGCCGGGGCCGGTCAGCAAGACCTCATGTACCCCGGCCAGCGCCACGGCCACGTCAGCGAACAGGGCTGCGCTGTCCGTGGGCTTGCCTTGGTGCGTGTGGTGGCTGCGCGAGTGGATGCGCTGGGCCTGCATATGTTCGCGGTCAAACATCAGTACGTGGGCTTCTTGGTGGTCTATCCAGACAACGGCGTGAAAAGTGCTCATGGGGGGCTTTCTTAAGGTCAATGTGAAGAGTGAAGTGAGTGGCTGGGGTGTTCAGCTTTTTCCTGGCAGGCCATGCAGCGCGCCGCTTGCGGTGTGGCGCGCAGGCGCTCGGCGGCGATGGGGGTGCCGCAGTCCGTGCAGGCGCCAAAACTGCCTGCGTCCAAGCGGGCCAGGGCCTGGGCAATGACGTCGAGTTCGGCGGTTTCGCGCTCATTCAGGGCAAATTCGAGGTCGCGGTCGCTGGACAACTGGGCGGGCGAGTCCTCGCTGTGGGCGAAATGCTCTTCGGCCACATCAACCCGGCTGCGCACGCCGCCGCGCTGCTGCGCAATCTGGGCCAGCAAGTCGGCGCGCTGCGCCAGCAGGTCCTCGCGGTAGTCGGTTTTTAAGTCGGGATGCATTGCAGCGGCTCCTTGGTCACAAGAGCTTCATGCTAGGCCGATGCTGCGCGCGCGCTTAGACCTAGGTCAAGCACGGGCACATCAGCACACGAAACTTTGGGCGCAGGCCTTGCACTGGCGCCAAGGCAAACCTCATCGTGGATGGCGAAGGGCTCGCTGTCCTTCCATTTTTTGACCCTCTGCACCAGCGGCGGTGCTGCGGCGCTAAACGCCTTGCCGAGCACGCGCAGCGGGCCAGGGTACGGAAATCAAGCAGCGGCCAGCACTTCCATCAAGCCCACCAGTCCAATGGCCTGCGCGCCGTAGCGCATCGGAAAACTATCGTTGCCTGGGTAGACCACGTAGCGTTGCCCGACGCCCAGGTCGGCGCAGGCGATGTCAAAACCCTTGCTTAGCGTGGGCGCCGTGGATCGCTTGACTTCGATGGCCATCCAGGGCTGGCCTGCACGTTCAATCAGCAGGTCGATCTCGGCGCCCGCGTGGGTTCGGTAGGCGTAGGGGGTGCAGCTTGGGCTGGCGGCAGCCATCAGATTGTCAATGCAAAAGCCCTCGTAACTGAGCCCGCACACCGGGTGGCCGGCCAGATCATGCAAACTGCCCAGATTGAGCAAGGCATGCACCAGCCCGCTGTCCCGCACATAGACCTTGGGGGCTTTGACCAGGCGCTTGCCCACGTTACCGCTCCATGGGCGCAAACGACGCACGAGTTGCAGGTCCACCAGCAGGTCGATGTAGCGCTCAAGCGCGGGGCTGCTCACGCCCAGGCTGCTGGCCAGGCGGCTTTGTTGCAGCACCGCGCCCTGCTGGTGGGCCAGCATGGTCCACAGGCGTCCCACTGTTTCTGCGGGCAGGCGTGGGGCAAACATGGGAACGTCGCGCTGCAAATAACTGCGCACAAAGTCTTCCCGCCAGCGCAGGCTGGCCGCATCGCTGGCGGCCAGCAGGCTGTCCGGAAAGCCTCCGCGCAGCCACAGCGTGTCCAGATCGGCGGCCTGCCACTCCAGCGCGTGGACAGGGCCGATCTCCAAATAGGCGACGCGGCCGGCCAGCGTTTCGCTGCTTTGCTGCATCAAGTCGAGCGACGCAGAGCCCAGCAGCAGGAAGTGCCCAAAGCCTTGCCCCGCGCGGCGGCGCTCGTCGATGATGCCGCGCAACACCTCAAACAGGCCGGGCATGCGGTGGATTTCGTCCAGGATGACAAGCTTTGCCCCCTGGGAGCGCAAAAAGGCATCGCTGTCTTGCAAGCGCAAACGGTCGGCGGGCCGCTCCAAGTCCAAGTAGGTAGCGCCCGCAGGCCAGGTGGCGGCCAGCGTGAGCGCCAGAGTCGTTTTACCCACTTGGCGTGGCCCTAGCAGCACCACCGCCGGCGCTTCTTGCAAGCGAATAGTGAGTTTGGACAGGGCTTGACGGTCAATCATCCTTGAAATTCTAACGTGTGACGTTTGAATTTCAAGGAAAAATTTGAGGTGGAGCGGTTTTGGGCGTGTGCGGTGGCGCGCAAACCACCGCCCCCGTTGCTACTGCGCCTGGAAGCCGCTGGCCTTGATGATCTTGGCCCAGGTTTGCGCATAGGCGTGCTCGCGGCTGGCGAGTTGTTGCGCGCTCATCATGCCCACGCTCAGGCCCATAGCGGTGAGCGGTTCGCGCACTTCGGGCAAAACCAGCACCTTGGCCAGTGCTTCTGAAAACTTGTCTATTGCCGCCTTGGGTGTGCCCGCCGGGGCAAAAAAGCCGTAGTAGGGCACGTCCTCAAAACCACTCAAACCCAGTTCAGCAAAGGTGGGCACGTCCGGCAGCACCGTCTGGCGAGCGCCACCGAGTACGGCAACGATGCGCACCTTGCCCGCCTTGTGGTTCTCGATAAAGTCGGGCACCGAGGCCACGCCCGCGCCAATCTGGTTGCCCAGCATGTCGGCCATCATGGGCGCGCTGCCGCGGTACGGAGCACCCTGCAAATCCAGCGCGTATTTCTGGCCAATCACCTTGACCAAAAACTCAGGCACCGAGGCCGGTGCCGGAATGCCGACCGTGCCCTTGCCCGCGCCTTGACTGCGCACCCAAGCCACGTACTCGTTCATCGACTTGGCCGGCGTGCCGCCTGACACGGCCAGCGCGTTCACAAAGGTGGCAAACCCGGCCACAGCCACAAAGTCGCGCGCGGGCTCAAAGCCGGGGTTTTTCATGACCAAGGGCAGGATGGAGATGGTGTGGTCGTGCGACAGAAACACGGTGTTGCCGTCTGGGGCTGCTGCCTTTAAGGCTTGCGCGGCAATCAGGCCACCGGCACCCGCACGGTTTTCCACCACCACTGGCACGCCCAGCTGGTCTTTGAGCTTGTCAGCCAGGATGCGCGCTATGGCGTCGGTGCCGCCGCCGGGCGGAAAGCCCACCAACACTTTCACCGGACCGGTTTGAGCCGTGACACCGCCAACGGCCAAGCAAGCCAGGAGCGCAGCCGTCACACGCAGCGATTGGCGACGCCCGGTTTTGAAAAACTTCACCATAGCAAACCTCCTTACAGGTGCAAAGTTATAAAAGCAGAACAAGCCTACCACCGTGGCGCAGAGGGGAATGTCGCGTTCGGCCCAAGCCGCCGGGCACGAGACCAGGCTGCGACAGGGACACGGCACGTGCTAATGGCGCTCTGTGCCGCCGGGTCGTGTACGCTGACCCCATGCCCGTCGCGCACCACAGCCAGGCAGACGACAAGCCCACCAAGCCCGCGCCCACCACTGCGACAACTGCCTTGCTTGCGCAGGCTTGCCAGATTGATTGCCGGATGGAATCAGCGCAAGGTTTGCGGCGACTCCGCGCCACGGCTTGGAGTCACCGCTCGGAGTCACCACTTGGCATCAACGCCGCGTTGACCATGCTATCAACGCGGGCCAGCACCACCGGCACCATGCTTGCATCACGGGGCTGGCCGCCCACGGTGAGCGCGCCTGCGGCGTAGCGGTAGTCCATCTTCAAACCACCCGGCACCTCTTGCACATAGCCGCTTTGCGTAGCCAGTTGCGCTTGCTCTGGCGTGAGCATGCCGCCCTTGACGACGATCTCCCCCGAGGACTGGAGCTGCTGCGCCAACGCCACCTCGCCCTGGGCGGCGGGCAGCAGTTCCAGCAGCAAGTGGGCACTAACACTGGAGTCGGCATCGCGCGCTTTCAAACTGGGGATGCCCACAGAAAAGCCGGTCGTCAGCAGCGTTTTGACCGCCTGGCGGGCCAGCGCCGTTTGCTGCGCGTTGGCATCGGCGAAGCCGCAGGTCTCGCCAAAAAGCGATGCCAGGGTCTGAACGCTTTTTGCGTGCAGGCCGGTGACCTTAGCCTGCAAGGCCACATCACTCAGCGTGCGCCCCATCCATTGCAGGCTTTGCACCGTCGCGCTGTGTTGGTAGTTCAACCGCTTGGATACTTCGTGCAGTTCGTTGCGCAGCTGCAGCCCTTGCAAGGTCACCGTGCCAGTGCGGGCATCGTCCACCTCCAGCGCCACACTGCCTGTAGCCCTTTCCAGATCATCCAGCGCCAGGCTGAGCCGGGCACCGTGCAGGTTCAGTGCGGCATCTTTGGCCTTGAGTTCCAGATCGTCAACGTTCCAATGCAGCGTCGCCGCCTTGCCGTCCAGCCGCAACTGGGCTTTGGAGGCAGCCATACGGATTTCTTGCAGATCAGCGCCCCAGGCCAGTGCGGGCAGCACCATATCGCTGCTGACGGCGCCGTCATAGCCAATCACGCCGCTGGCCGACAGCCCGGCAATCGCATTGAAAGACGCCGAGGTCGCAGCACTGGGGGACAGCGTCCAGGTAAATTGGCCCCAGCCGCTGCGCGCGGGCACGTGGCTGACGCGGTACGCCAAGGCCAGCACCACCGGCGCCTGCTCAGACCCCGAAGTGCAGCGCGGGCGAAACTGCAGTTCAGCCGACCCGCTGGACGCAAAAAGCCCCGCCCGGTGCGCCACCTTGTGCAGCTGCCACACCCCCTGCCCCGGCTGGGCAGCCCAGGCCTTGATCTGGGCATCTAGCGCGCGCGAGCTGTACCAGGGCACGGCCAAGGCGCCGGCGGCAAAAAGGACAAAAAGCAAGGCAAAAGCAAGTTTGAATCGGGTTTTCACAAAGCACTTTCCAGTTGGGCCACGCAGAAATCGCCGTTGGCAACTTCCCAAATCCCTGAGTATCGCGACATCGTCTGCGCGTTTTGGCGCTGCGGGTGCAGCTCAATGAAAGTCCCGGCTCCCCGGCGCCAAGTCACCCAGCAAGTGCGTCAGGTCCACCAGCCGTTTGGCAATCAGGTGGCGCACCTGGCCACCACTTTCCTCATCGCGCTGCCACACGCCATAGACCGCCAGTAGGCGCGCGCGGTATAGGGCGGGGCGAAAGGCCTCTTTCACCGCCTTCCAGACGATGACGTTGACGCTGCCGGTCTCGTCCTCCAGCGTCACAAACATCACGCCCTTGGCGGTGTGCGGCTGCTGGCGCATGGTGACGATGCCGCAGGCGCGCGCCAGACGACCGTGCGGAAAGTCGCGCATCTGCGCGGCGCTGAGCAGCTTTTGTGCGGCCAGTTGAGGGCGCAAAAAAGCCACCGGGTGCTGGCGCAAGCTCAGGCCCGTGGCGGCGTAGTCAAACACCACCTCTTCGCCCTCCCAGGCCGCAGGCAGCGCCAGCGCTTCTTCCGCCACCGGCACGCCGCGAAACAACGCTGGCGTGGCGTGCAGGGCGGAGGCGTCCCACACCTGCTGGCGGCGGTGGCCGCTTAAGGAGCGCAGCGCGTCGGCGCTGGCCAAAGCCTTCAGATCATCCGCGTCCAAGCCGCAGCGGTGCGCCAGGTCTTGCGTGCTGGCAAACGGCGCACGCGCCCGCTCCTGCGCAATGCGCTGCGCCACGTCCTCGCGCAATCCGCTCACCATGCGCAGGCCCAGGCGAATGGCGGGGTTTGGTTGGTTTGACTGGTTTGGCGTTGGCGTGCCAAGACTGCCCTTGTCGCAGCAAGCAACGGGCGGCAGCCCAAGGGGGGTCGGATCCCGATTCAGGACGGGGATTTGGTCGGCGAAAGGGGTGTCGAACGAAATCGGGCTCTGACCCCCATTGGGTTGCTGCCCGTTGCGCTCTGGGGGTGAAGTGAATTGAACGTGGGCTCGCGGGCTTGTTTGCGCGTGGCCGCAATTGGGGTCAGAGCCCGATTTCGTTGGAGACCGCACGCTCCGATCAGGCTGCCGTCCTGAATCGGGATCTGACCCCAATTGCTCTGCTGCCATTTGCTCTACTTTGACTTGCGCGCTTGGCACGCCAGCACCTTCGTCGGCGCAGGTAGCAACGGGCGGCGGCCCAAGGGGGGTCAGATCCCGATTCAGGACAGGGTTGTGGTCGGCGAAAGGGGTGTCGAACGAAATCGGGCTCTGACCCCCATTGGGTTGCCGCCCGTTGCGCTCTGGGGGTGAAGTGAATTGCGGGTGGGCGCCCGGGCTTGTTTGCGCGTGGGCGCAATTGGGGTCAGAGCCCGATTTCGTTGGAGGCCACGCGCTCCGATCAGGCTGCTGTCCTGAATCGGGATCTGACCCCAATTGCTCTGCTGCCATGTACTCGCTTGGCTCTTCTCCCGATCGCGCGCCAAGACTGCCCTTGTCGCAGCAAGCAACGGGCGGCGGCCCAAGGGGGGTCGGATCCCGATTCAGGACGGGGATTTGGTCGGCGGAAGTAGCGCCGAACGACATCGGGCTCTGACCCCCATTGGGTTGACGCACGTTGCGCTCTGGGGGCGAAGGGGTTTGCGCGTGGGCGCATGAGCTTGTTTGCGCGTGGGCGCAATTGGGGTCAGAGCCCGATTTCGTTGGCGACCGCGCGCTCCGATCAGGTTGCTGTCCTGAATCGGGATCTGACCCCAAATGCTCTGCTGCCATTTGCTCTGCTTTGACTTGCGCGTTTGGCTCGTACCGCGTTGGCGCGCCAGCACCTTCGTTGGCGCAGGTAGCAACGGGCGGCGGCCCAAGGGGGGTCGGATCCCGATTCAGGACAGGGATTTGGTCGGCGAAAGGGGTGCCGTACGAAATCGGGCTCTGACCCCCCTTGGGCCGCCGCCCGTTGCGCTCTGGGGGGGAAGTGACTTGAACGTGGGCGAGTGAAGTGGCTTGCGCGTGGCCGCAATTGGGGTCAGAGCCCGATTTCGTTAAGCACCGCACGCTCCGATCAGCCTGCTGTCCTGAATCGGGATCTGACCCCAATTGCTCTGCTGCCATTTGCTCTGCTTTGACTTGCGCGCTTGGCACGCCAGCACCTTCGTCGGCGCAGCAAGCAACGGGCGGCGGCCCAAGGGGGGTCGGATCCCGATTCAGGACAGTGATGTTTTCGGCGCGGGTGGTGCCGTACGAAATCGGGCTCTGACCCCCATTGGGTTGCTGCCCGTTGCGCTCTGGGGGGGAAGTGACTTGAACGTGGGCGAGTGAAGGGGTTTGCGCGTGGGCGCAATTGGGGTCAGAGCCCGATTTCGTTATGCACCGCGCGCTCCGATCAGGTTGCTGTCCTGAATCGGGATCTGACCCCAATTGCTCTGCTGCCGTGTGCTGCGGGAAATTGGAATCTGACCCCCATTTCTCCAGCGTGCAATCCCAGTCGCTGTGGCTGACGTCTACTGGGCGCACTTCTACGCCGTGGCGGCGGGCGTCTTGGACGAGTTGGCTGGGGGCGTAAAAGCCCAGGGGTTGGCTGTTGAGCATGGCGGCCAGAAAGCAGGCTGGTTCGTGGCGTTTGAGCCAGCAGCTCACGTAGACCAAGAGGGCAAAGCTGGCGGCGTGGCTCTCGGGGAAGCCGTATTCGCCAAAGCCTTCGAGCTGCTTGAACAGGCGGTCGGAAAATTCTTGCGTGTAGCCGTTGGCCACCATGGCGCCCACAAGGCGGTCGTAAAAATGGTGGACGCCGCCCTTGCGCTTCCAGGCGGCCATGGAGCGGCGCAGGCTGTCGGCCTCGCCACCGCTGAAATGGGCCGCCGCCATGGCGATTTGCATCACCTGTTCCTGAAAAATCGGAACGCCCAGGGTGCGTTTGAGCACTTCTTCGAGCGCCGGGCTGGCGTATTGCACCGCGCCGGGGTTGGCGCGCGCCTGCAAATACGTGTGCACCATGCCGCCCTGGATGGGGCCGGGGCGCACGATGGCCACTTGCACCACCAGGTCGTAATAACAGCGCGGTTTCAAGCGCGGCAGCATGCTCATTTGCGCCCGGCTCTCAATCTGGAACACGCCCACGGTGTCGGCCTGGCAAATCATGTCGTAGGTGGCCGGGTCTTCGGCCGGAATGTCTTGCATGCGCAGCGGCTTGCCGCGCCACTGGCCTACCAGGTCCAGGCAGCGGTGGATGGCGCTGAGCATGCCCAGGGCCAGAACGTCCACTTTGAGCAGGCCCACGGCGTCTAGGTCGTCCTTGTCCCACTGGACGATGCTGCGCTCGGGCATGGCGGCGTTTTCCACCGGCACGATGCGCGTGAGCGGCCCTTGGGTAAGCACAAAACCGCCCACGTGCTGGCTTAAGTGGCGCGGAAAGCCCTGCAATTGGGTGGCCAGATCCAGCCACTGCTGTAGGCGGCGCGGCGATGGGATGGTGAAGTTGCTTTGCGCGTCGGGCGCCGGAACGGCAGGGTGCGCTGCTACGTTTCCTTCGGCCAAAGCCTGGGCGGCAGAGCGCTCAGTTCCGCGTCCCCCGCCCGCCTTGCGGGCTCCTCCTTGACCTGCGCTGGGCGCTCTGCCGCCCAGGCTTTCCGCACCCGTAGAAGCTGTGGCTTCAAGCACTCTTTCAATCGCCGCCTCCAGCCGCTCGCCCAACACAGAGCGGCTGTACATGCCAGGGTGTTCCTTGGACATAGCGGTAATCAGGGCCTCAGGAATGTCGAGCGCGCGGCCCACATCGCGCAAGGCGCTGCGCGGGCGGTAGCTGGTGACTACTGCCGTAATCGCGGCGCGCTCGCGCCCGTACTTGGCATAGATGTACTGGATGACTTCTTCGCGGCGCTGGTGCTCAAAGTCCACGTCAATATCGGGCGGCTCGTCGCGCTCGCGGCTGATAAAGCGTTCAAACAACACGCTGGTGCGCGAGGGGTCCACCTCGGTCACGCCCAGGCAATAGCACACCGCCGAATTGGCCGCCGAGCCGCGCCCCTGGCACAAAATGCCCTGGCTGCGCGCAAAGCGCACGATGTCGTGCACCGTCAAAAAATACATCTCGTATTTCAGCTCGGCAATCAGCGCCAGCTCGTGCTCCACCTGCACACGCACGCTCTCGGGCACGCCACCGGGGTAGCGCAGCAGGGCGCCCTCTTGCGTGTACTGGCGCAGGGTTTGCGCGGGGGTGTGGCCGGGCAGCACGGCCTCAAGCGGGTAGTGGTAGCGCAAGCTGTCCAGCGAAAAATTGCAGCGGCTGGCAACCGTCAACGTGTGGGCCAAAGGCGCCGCATCAAACAAAGCACCCAAACGCGCGCGGCTGCGCAAATGCCGCTCGGCGCTGGGCTGCAGGCCGCGCCCGCACTGCGCTACCGGCAGGCCCAGGCGCACGGCGGTCAGCACATCGTGCAAAGGTTTGCGCGAGCGCAGGTGCATGCGGACCCCGCCGGTGGCCACCAGCGGCAGGCCGGTGAACTGCGCAATTTGCTGCAAGCGCAGCGTGTGCAAGGCGTCTTGCGCGCCCAGGCTGCGCGACAAACCCAGCCAGACTGCGACGCCGTAGCGCGCCTTGGCGGATGCGGCGATGGCGCAGGCCTGCTCAATGGGCAAAGTGGGGGGCAGCAGCAGCACGATTTCGTTGTCGTCCAGCGGGGGCCAAGCGGCAAAACCGCCCGTGTCCGCCCCCACTTGCTCTTGCGTTTGCGGCTGCCAGCGCAGCGCATATTCGCCCTTGGGCGCAGCACGGCGGGCGCTGGTGATGAAATCGCACAAATTGCCCCAGCCTTGCAGGTCATGCGCCAAGGCCACGAAGCGAAACAGAACATCCGGCGCCCCGCTCAGCCCGAGCACGGGCGGTGCCACGGCAAATTCGGCGCCCGGCAGCAGTTGCAGCCCCAAGCGCTTGGCCTCCAAGTGCGCGCGCACCATGCCTGCTACAGAACACTCGTCGGTCAGCGCCAGCGCGCGGTAGCACAGGGCGTGGGCGCGTTGCACCAGCTCTTCGGGCAGGGACGCACCGTGCTGAAAGCTAAACGCCGAGAGGCAATGCAGCTCGGCGTAGTGCGGCGAGGGCGGTGGCGGCGCGCGCGCAGCGCCAAGTGATAAGGGAAGGGGTTCCATGCGAGACCGACAGGAAAGCCGACTCTTGCCCAATGGCTAAAAGGGCTCCGGTGGTTTTTACTGTTTATAAAAACAGTATGGTAAACCTATTCACAGAGGTCTGTGTCCGCGTGGTCACAAGTGCCCAGCGATCCCATTCCCGCGCTGCGATTTGATTGCAAGCTGTATCGTTAAAGGCCAAACATGCAGATTGAAGCCGCTGGTTAACGTGGAAGAACTTTCATGATCGGGGGCGCTACGCACCTTCATGAAAGTTAAGGGTTCATTGCTCGGCGTGCGGCGTCGGCCAAAAATCCGCTTCTGGTAGCGCCGTGCGCGCGGGTATAGGCGTCAATTCGCCCCAAAAGTACGCTAGGCAGGGTGATATTGATTTTCTCCGCAGGGCCTAAATACTTCTCCACTGGTACCTCAACCACGGCCCAAATCCAGCCCGCAAATTCGGGGTCTGTCTGATGCTGGGCGATGGTGTTTGCAAGGGGTAAATCCAAGCCGTCTTCAATCAGTGTCGAGCAGTGAAGGTCTATGGCTTCGCGCGCATTTTCAATCGCATCGTCCAGCGTGTCGCCTGCACTAAAGCATCCGGGCAAATCCGGCACCACCACACCAAAACTGGTTTTCTCAGATCCGGGTTCTATCGCAACAATGAATTTCATAGCGAGTTCCTTTACTTTAGCCCTGCAAGCTTGAGCAGCTTTTGCACCAAACCAGTGCCTAAATCTTTTTTGGGGTGAGGCACACTAATGTGGCCTGGCTTGCTTGGGTGAACGTAAATGTGGTGACTGCCCTTGCAAGCACGCTCAGTCCAGCCATCCTTCTCAAGCATCTTAACGAGCGTCTTGCTGTCCATGGTGGTTAGTATAACCACCGATACCGCTCGCCTGCACCCCCCCGGCTTGCGACACGGTGCTATGGGCTCTTGCCTACTCTTGCCTACTCTCCTACGCCTGATGTGTGGGTCGTCAGACTCCAGTGGGCCAAGCAAGAGCGGTCACCGGCCAAAGCGTGCTGGCGGCCTGCGAAAGCTTGGAAACCGACATAGGCAGCGCCCCGAAGCAGTCTTTACGAAGTTGCAAGGCAACGCCAACGTCTCAGCGCAAGTGGGTGCCACCCGCGCCCAAGCATCACTGCACAAGCACAACTACGCCGCCTTCAGGCCACGATGTCGCGCATCCACTGCGGCAAATCCATGGCCTTTTGGCTCGGAAAGTCCACCCACACCACGGTGGCGCCACCGGCGGCGCTGATGACGCCGGGCTGGTCAGCGCGCTCCATGGTGCCCCAGCTCTCAAAGGTGGTGCGCGCCGGGTCGCTGACATAAATCTTCACCCGCACATCGCCGGGGTATTCCAGCTGCTTGTAGAAGTTGCAAAACGCATTCAGGATCACCGGCCCCTGGCCACCGGGGTCGGGGTTGCAGCCGATGGAGCGCATCCAATCGATGCGCGCGGTTTCCAGGTAGCGAAAGTAGACCGTGTTGTTCACATGGCCCATGGCGTCCATGTCGCCCCAGCGGATGGACAGCAGCATTTCAGAGACCAGTTTTTTGTTGTCGGGGATAAGGATGCGCATGGTGGTTTAGTGGGAAGGTGAATAGCGGCGTGCCAAGTCGCCGCAGGGCTGGCGGGTGAAAAAAATGACCTGGCGCATTGGAAGCCTTCGTCGCCGTCTTCACAGGCGCCCATGCGACTTGCCGGTGGTCTGGCGCACAGAAGCCTTGCTGCGCCGCACAAATACTCAAGTCCTGTTTTATCACGGAGGAACCCCATGAACATCGCCACAAGCACCGCCCCAGGGCGCCATATCACCAAGCGAGGCTATTTGTTGTCCGCCCTTGCCGCTGCGGCGCTCGCGACCACGGGCTTAGCCCCGGCGCAAACCACGCCGGCCAATCCCGAATCCACCCTGACGCGCGCCCAGGCCAAAATGGACCGCGACGAGTTTCTGAAAACCCACCGCTACGACACGGGCACGGAAAACTGGGTTCTCAAGTCGGGCGTGGAGGCGCCTGCGGGCGTCAAGTCACGCGCCGAGATCAAGGCGCAACGTGATGAGTTCTTGCGCAACAACCGCTACGACAATGCCACCGAAACCTGGACCCCCATCAAGGCCGACGCCTCCAAGCCCAGCACCAAGACGCGCCGCGAAGTGAAAGAAGATACCTTGCGCTTCGTGCGCACCCACCACTGGGACGAGACCACGGAAGCCTGGGCAGAAAACCCAAGGCGCAGCAAGAAAAAATAACGGTGTTTGGGCGTCCAACTCGGGCGCCCGCACACAGCACCCACTGCCCATTGTGCGGCATTGAAGGCCACCATGGGTCCGTTCCGATCCCGGCGTGACCGACCGTCAGACGGATGAGAGATGACGAAACACGGCCGGGAAGAGGAGCGGCGGCGGCCTACTTTTGCGCCAGAAAATAGGCAACCAAGGCGTTGGCGTGGCCATGCCCAAGCTGATGCGCCGATTTGAGGTGCGCCACATAGTCCATGTGCTTGCGCGGCCCAGCGTCCTCAAGAACCGCAAGCCAGTGCGCAATGGGCTTGCCATACGTTTTTTCGATGGACGGAAAGTAAGACGCGGGGCCTTTGGGTTTGGGTTCGATGGGCATGCTGGGGGTTTCCGCTTAATGGCCACCGCTTGCCTGCGGCGGCGGAAAGCTTTGGCTAAAACCAAACGCCTGTGCGCTGGGGCCTGAGGCCCGCAGCAAGTCCAAGCGGGCGATGGCTTCTTCTACGCTGGGCCGGTGCCCCACCGGCACCCACCACAGCACCAGGTGGGAGTCTTCCATTCGGTCAAACCACTCTTTGCGCCTGCGCATGATGTCTGCGTGCGCGGTCTTGTACACATAGTCTTTCAAGGTGGCCACATCGCGCCACACGGACAGATTCACCAGAGTTTTGTCGCCCAGCGGCTGCACGGCAGTGGCGTCGCCGTCTTGCGTTTGCAGGCGCCAGACAAAGCCCTCCGCCTTGTCGGCCAGCGCATTGATGCGCTCCAGGTTGTTCACAAAGTCGGCCATGGAAGGGGAATCCAAAGGCTCTTTCATGGTGGCGATGTTGAGTTGGGCGAGTTGGTGGGTGGGCATGTTTGATACTCATAAGATCGCACTGTGATCGGGTCGCCATCCTGGTTTAAGTATCGGTTAATGGCGTCACGCTCCACCTCGCATTTTTTGCTCAATCGACCGCAACGTATTTTGAATTTCCCTCTCCTTCAGCTCGGGATCAATGTCCTGGATGTACTCGATGGCAGAAAAGTCGTCTCCACGCTTTCTGTTTTGTGGCGGCTCGAGTGACTCAATAAGTAGCGCTTCCAGCGTCGCTACCAGTGCTGCGAGCGAAGAATTGAAAGGTAACTCTCGAAGGTTTCCCTCTTGAGTTACGTCAAGAAGGCCAAACCAAGAGAAACGGTTCCACCTGCTGCCAAGCCGGTCCACGGTGTGCTCATAAAGCCGCTTCCCTAACGGCCGGTCAATGGCGCGCCCAACGTAGACGACGGTATGGTGGTCGTACAGGATGTAGATTCCTTTTTGCTTCGCAAAATTCACGGGTTTGGAAAGTGATTGCTGCTTGCCGAACATTTTTAAGTCGTTGCGCCACACCACAAGGTCTCGCTGCCAGTACATGCCAAAAGAATGAATGATGGAGTCGGACGACTCCTCTTCAGCTTCAACCCGTGGCGTTTCTGCTTTTGGCTCGTGTGGTGTTGCAACTGCCGCCGCCACTCCACGCAATGAAAATATTCCTTTACCGACGCGGATAAACGGGGACTTTTCGCCATCGTGTTTGACCGAGGACGAAAGCTGCGCGTTCACGGTGGCGGCAGGCGTTGCACCATCGGTCGCGTAATAGCCGCGCGACAAAATATGGTCTGAAATCTCGGTGTAGTGCAAGGGCACGTCCGACTCTTTCAAAACGCGCTTAATGGCTTCCTTCCAAGACTTTTCCAAAGTATTCCCCCAAAAAATCAAACTTGCTTGCCGAAACTGCAATATAGCGGACGGGGCACTGGGCAGTTTGACTTGCAGCTCGGGCCATTGACAGGCCATTTACAAACCATTGGCAAGCTTTGCCAAGCCGCTAAACTCCGGGGCATGCGCACCGTGACCATGAACATCTCTCTGACCGAAGACCTCAAGGCCTTTGTGGACGGTCGAATCAAGTCCCGTGGCTACAGTTCTGCCAGCGAATATGTGCGTGACTTGGTGCGCCGCGATGAAGAACGCGCGGCGCAAGAGCGTTTCAAGGCGCTGATACAAGACGGGTTGGATTCGGGGCCCGACGCGCGCAACTGGAACGAGTTGCGCACGGGCTGGACGGCGCGCATTGAGGCCGCACGCGGCGCAACACTGCCGCAGTCCACGTGACGCGCTTGGTGCTTTTCGCCCAGGCCGCTGACGACCTGGAGCAAGCCTTTGACTACTATTTTGATGTCGCCAACTTGCAGCTTGCGGAGCGTTTTCGTGACGCTGTGGGCGATGCCTTGGCCCATATTGAGCGCCATCCGGCTACGGGCTCCACGCGGCATTCGGTATCTGACGCCCAACCGCCCTTGCGCTTTTGGACCATTCACAAATTCCCCTACGCGGTGTTTTATTTCGCCCATCTGCAACATCGAGACCCGCATATCAACATCGTTCGCGTGCTGCACCAAGCCTCGGACATTCCGCACCATCTGCAAGACTGAACCTGGAACCCCCTGCTGTGTCCTTCGCCTCCGAAACCCGCCGCCGCCGCACATTCGCCATCATTTCCCACCCGGACGCGGGCAAGACCACGCTCACCGAGAAGCTCTTGCTGTTCTCGGGCGCGATTCAGATTGCCGGGTCGGTGAAGGCGCGCAAGGCCAGCCGCCACGCCACCAGCGACTGGATGGAGATTGAGAAGCAGCGCGGCATTTCGGTGGCGTCTAGCGTGATGCAAATGGTCTACCGCGACCACGTCATCAACCTGCTGGACACGCCGGGGCACAAAGACTTCTCGGAAGACACTTACCGCGTGCTCACCGCCGTAGACGCGGCGCTGATGGTGATTGACGCGGCCAACGGCGTAGAAGCCCAGACGCGCCGCCTGATTGAGGTGTGCCGCCAGCGCAACACGCCCATCATCACCTTCGTCAACAAAATGGACCGCGAGGTGCGCGAGCCGCTGGACATCTTGGACGAAATCGAGCGCGAACTCGGCATGCCCTGCGTGCCCATGACCTGGCCGGTGGGCCAGGGCAAGCTGTTTGGCGGCATCATCAATCTGCGCACCCAGGCCATGACGGTGTTTGAGAGCGGCAGCGAGCGCCTGCCGCAAGACTTTGACGCCATTGCCCTGTCGCACCCCGAGGCGCTGCAACAGCGCTTTGGCCATGAGTGGACCAGCGCGGTAGAAAGCATGGAGCTGGCCACCGGCGCATCCCCCGCCTGGGACCACGCCGCCTTTTTGGCCGGCAAGCAAACCCCGGTGTTTTTTGGCTCGGGCGTGAACAACTTTGGTGTGATGGAAGTGCTCGACGCCCTGGTGGACCTGGCCCCGGCACCGCAGAGCCGCACCAGCACCTTGCTGGTCAACAAGGCGCCGGTGGTGAAAGTCATGCAGCCCGAGGACGCGGCGTTCAGCGGCGTGGTGTTCAAAGTGCAGGCCAATATGGACGCCAACCACCGCGACCGCATTGCCTTTGTGCGCATGGCTTCGGGCAAGTACACGCCGGGCATGAAGCTCAAGGTCATGCGCACCGCCAAAGAGCTGCGCCCCACCAGCGTGGTCACCTTCATGAGCCAGCGCCGCGAAGCGGTGGAAGAAGCCTATGCCGGCGACATCGTGGGCTTTACCACGCACGGCGGCGTGCAGTTGGGCGACACGATTACCGACGGCAGCATCAACCTGCAGTACACCGGCCTGCCCTTTTTCGCGCCCGAGCTGTTCATGACCGTGGTGCTGCGCAACCCGCTGCGCACCAAGCAACTGCAACAAGGCTTGGCGCAGCTGGGCGAAGAAGGCGCCATTCAGGTGTTCAAGCCCGAGATGGGCGGCAATATGCTGCTCGGCGCCGTGGGCCAACTGCAATTTGAAGTGGTGCAGCACCGCTTGAAGGGCGAGTACGACGCCGACATTCGCTTAGAGGGCTGCCAATACACCGGCGCGCGCTGGGTGACGGCCGACACGCCCAAAGAGCTGCAAGACTTTGTCAACGCCTACCCCCAGCGCATGGCGCGCGACGCGGCCAACACCCTGGCCTATTTGTGCACCAGCCCCTACGACGTGCGCCTGGCGCAAGAGCGCTTTCCCAAAATCCACTTCCACCCGCTACGCGAGCACGCGGGCCTGGCGCTGGGTAGCGCGGGTTGAACCCGGTGCAGCCGGTGCGCACCGCGCCGCGCCAGGGTTTGCTGGCGATTTTTGGCTCCACGCTGTTTCAGCTCACGGGCGTGTTTATGCTTTCGCCGCTGCTGCTGTTGCTGCTGCGGCGCGCCGAGGTGTCCAACACCGTGGCCGGGCTGTTTGCCGCCACCTCGTGGCTGGGCATTTTCATCATCACGCCTTATGCATCGCAGCTCACGCGCCGCATGGGGCGCAGGCGGGCGTTGTGGCTGGCGTCCATCGTGCCGCTGCTTACGGCCTTCGGCTTTTTGCTGACCACTCGCCTGGAAATCTGGTTTGCGCTGGAGTTGCTCGCCAGCGTGGCCGGAGGGCTGCGCTGGGTGTTGGCCGAAGCCTTTATTGCCGAGTTCACCCCACCCCACCAACGCGGTCGCTACATCGGCGCCTATTCCGCCCTGATTGGCCTGACCTTTGTCATTGGCCCGGCGCTTTTGGCCTGGCTGGGCGACGGCAGCCCGTACGCGCTGTGGGTGGTGATCGGCTTTTTGGTGGTGGGGCTGGCGTGGACTGCACTGGTGCCGCGCACCCCGCCGGAGCAGGACGCAGATTCAGCCCAAGTCGGCCTGGCCGGCCTGGGCCGCGCCGTAGCAGCGCACCCGGTCATCATGCTGGCAGGCTTTGTGGGTGGTTTTTTTGAGCTGGGTTTGTCGTCCATCTTGCCGCTCTACGGCCTTCACTTGGGCCTGCCCACGGGCGCGGCCACCTTGCTGGTATCGGTCAGCGGACTGGGCGGCATGGCGCTGGCGCTACCCGGCGGCTTGCTGATTGACCGCCTGAAAAACCCGGCGCAAGGGCGGCGCACGCTGATGCTGGTGCTCGTCGCCCTGCTGCTGACTGCATCCATCGCCACCTTGGGCGTGCACAAGGCCCCCTGGCTGGTCTGGCCAGTGGCCGCGCTGTGGGGCGCAGCGGGCGGCAATTTGTACACCCTCACCATGACCGACATTAGCAGCCGCGAGGCTGGCATCACCCTGGTCAACAGCACGGCGGTGCTGGTGCTGGCCTACACGCTGGGGGCGCTGGTGGCGTCGTCTATATCAGGCGCGCTGATTGACGCCTCGCCAGGGGTAGGGTTTCCGCTGGTGTTGGTGATGGTGTCGGGGCTGGCCACGGCTGCGCTGGTGCGGGCGCGGCGCAAGAGGGATATTTGAGTAAGAAGTTCTTGAGGTCGCGACCTACCCCACTTTGCTCAAGCGCTCCGCCATGCGCGTCTGCCACCCTGGCCCGGTAGCCTTCCATAGCGCGATCACATCGGCGGGCAATCGCAAAGAAATCAACTGACGGGGGTTGGCTGACACGGGTCTGCCGCCTTTGTTGACGCTTGCCGGCACCAGCATCTCGTCGGTGAGTTCGGGCAAATCTTCGTATTCCTCGGGTGCTACGGTATGCGCATCCACCCGGGCTAGGTCAGACGTCAAGGAGCGGCGCGATGCGCCTCTGTTCGCGGTCATTGGCTTTTCTCATGCTGAAAACATGGCGATCCGCGCCACGCGGTACATACCCGACAAGCACTATTCGACCTTCTAACTACCGAAGCAGAGCATGCGCGTTTCGCCATAGTCCCTGCGCATGTCTTCTACTTCCAGCGTGACACCTGCGAAAACCAAAATGGCGTCTTGAAAGTTCAGCCCACGCTCGGCCAGGGCCGCGTCGCGCTTGCGGGGATCGAAGGTGATTTTCACGGGTTATTGTAGATACAAAAACATAGTGGATACGCGTTCGACGCCAATGGCGTTCAACAATCTTCAGCGAACCGCTAAGCGTCCCTGAGAGTTGCTGTAAAAAAAGTCTCTGGCAACTTTTCGGTAGCCACCGCGCGCTGCACCGCAGGCCTCTGGCGCATGCGCGCCAGGTAGGCGCCCAGCGCAGGCAGGCTGCTGGCCGGGCGTGCAAAGTTGCGCGTCCAGCAGCACAGCACAAATGCCATGCAATCGGCCGCGCTGTAGTCCGCGCCCAGCAGCCACGGTCCAGCGCTGCTTTGCAGTTGCGCCTCCATTTGATCCAGCAGGGGTGCAATGCGCGCCTCGGTGCGTGCACGAAAGTCGGGCACGCCTGCGGCGTCCACATAGCGCTCGGGGTAAAAGTATTGCACCAGGTTGGCCTGCAAGGTGTTGGACAGCCAGACCATCCACAAGTAGCAGTGCGCGCGTGCTGGCGTGCCCAGGGCGGGCACCAGGCGGGCTTGCGGGTGCGTATCGGCCAGGTGCAGCAGGATGGCTGGCGTTTCATACACCACCAGCGCGCCGTCTTCTAGCACAGGAATGAGCCCGTTGGGGTTGAGCTGGAGGTAGGCGGCAGATTTCTGCGCGTTATTGGCGCGGTCCACCAGTTGCAGCGCGAAGGGAACGCCCAGTTCTTCGAGCAGGATGTGGGGCATCAAGCTGGCGTCGCTGGGGTGGTAGTGGAGTTTGAGCATGGTTTTTCCTTTGCCTAAATAGCAGTCATTATGCAAACGCCTGCAGCACATTCACCACATTCACCCCCACCGCGTCCACCGCGTAGCCGCCTTCAAACACCAACGCCGTAGGCAAGCCCACGGCGGCAAGGCGTTCACCCATGCGCAGGTAGTCGTCGCTTTGCAGGGCAAAGCCAGATATCGGGTCGCCCGCAAAAGTGTCTACGCCCAAAGACACCACCAGCGCCTGTGCGCCAAAGCGCTTTATCGCCGCCAACGCCACGTCTAATGCTTGCGACCAGCGGGCAAAGTCGGTGCCGCGCGGCAGGGGCAGGTTGAGGTTGGCGCCCAGGCCGGCGCCTGCGCCGGTCTCGTCGGCGTGGCCCAAAAAGAAGGGGTATTCGGTGCGCGGGTCGCCGTGCAGGCTGGCAAAGAACACGTCGGGGCGCTCGTAAAAAATGGCCTGCGTGCCGTTGCCGTGGTGGTAGTGTCTAATTGCATTTATTGACGATAGTATTATGATACCCCTATGTTCAGTCATAGGAGAATGCGATGGCACGAGTTGCTGTGGCACTGTCGTGTACGGCGGATGTAATGGCCGAACTTGAACGCATGTCGCGCAGTCGCAGTGGC
>CANEVH010000031.1 GCA_947442105.1 Comamonadaceae bacterium
CAGCAGCATGGCGCGCAGGAGTTTCTCGGGCGCGATGCTGGGGCGTCCGCCCTTGATGTCGGCCTCGTACATTGCAGAGAAAAGCACATCCATCTTCACCAGCGCGGCGTTGACCATCTGGCGGATGGGGCGCAGGGGATGACTCGCATTAATGCCGGGCGTGAATTGAAACTTTATCGGCTTCGCACCACATTGCGATGTAAAGCTGGCCAAGCGCGACAAGCTGGCTGCTACAGAGATGGGGAGGCAAAGCTTGCCAGCGGGCTGCAAAATGCCGCCGCAACCAAAGACCCAGAAATCCAATGGCTGAAGGCCAAACTAGACGCCAACGAGCTTGCACAAAAGCTGGTGATCACCGAGGCCGTGAATGCAGTCGCGCGGGAACGCGACGAGTTGAAAAATGGTCTGGCGCGGCACTGCGAAACGGGGTTCAAGGAAACTCGCGCCGCGCATGCACTACGTTGACCACCTTAATGGAAGTAGCTGTGACCTGGTAACAGATGATGTAGTTGGGGTGAGTCACAAGCTCTCGCAAGCCCGCGACACGTTGGCTTGATTTGAAAAGATACGGGTGCTCTGCCGCGTGTTCCAAATCCTGCTCAATGCGCTCAAAAAGCCGATCAGCGGCTTTCTCGTTTCGCTGTGCGATGTAGTCCAGTATTTCAAGCAGATCGAGTTTGGCGGCTGCCGTCCACTCAATCAGCAGCACGCGCTTCCTTTTTGGCCGCCAGCAACGCGCGGGCTTCAGCCATGACTTTGTCGTGAGGAATACTGGGGCGTGGGTCGTCAAGGCTGGCCTGCACCTTGGCCTTGAGCCACGCTGTGTAGCTGATTTCCTGCTCTTCGGTTTCAAATTCGGACACGAGAGGGGACAAAATTGCTGGGGTCATGCTGATTTCTCCACGCAAATATTTAGTTTGCAAAAGTCTACTCTCATGTTGGGGAGAGGGATGGGGGGAGCTTACCGGGCAGCCAGCGCCCAAGGGCTGAGCTTCAGCGTGCGCGCCCTTGCGGTGCCGCCAGCCACTGGCGCGCCAGATTAACCCAGTTGGTGTCGCCCAGCGGGACCAGATCGTCGTTGAAGTCGTAGCTGGGCTTGTGCAGCGCGCGCATTTTGAAAAAGACAACGACGCCCGCACCGGTAGCACAAACACCTTGTCCATGGCCCCCACATAGCACTACAGTGCCACATAGCGACGTGCGGCGCGACCAATGACCAATTCCCGGTTGTCGGCGCTCGCCGGTCGCCCGATCAAGGGGCTGTGGGTCAGGATGTCATTGGCGTCCAAGATTTCTCCCATGCGCTGGGGTGCAGTGCAATTACGCCGCCGCAAACACCAACTGCCCAATTTCCGCCTGCGCCGGGCGTACTTTGATTTCAATGTCATAACCCAGCCGGGTCAGGCAGTCCATCAGCTTGCGTTCCGACAGATTGGTGAAGTCGCCACGCACCATGTCGGACACCTTGGGCTGGGTGATGCCCATACGCTTGGCGGCGTCTTGCTGGGTCAGGGCAAGGGCGCGCATGGCTTTGCGGATTTCGATCACCAAGCCTGTTTTGATCTTCAGTTTGTCGGCGTCAGGCAGCCCCAGGTCGGCGAACACGTTGCCCGAACCGCGCTGCACTTCAATGCCATCCACCATTCGTGTTTTCATTTCCGCAACTCCTTTACAAACGCCTCGGCAATTTTTAGCCTTGCGTGAATGATGTCCATGTCTTCTTTCGGCGCGGCGATGCCGCGCACTTGATACCAGGGGCCAGACCTAGTTTCCAGCGTATACCCCGCACTCCTTCCCCCACCCTCCAGTCTGCGCAGCACGCCGCGCGCCAGCAGGTCGTTGATGTCGCGCAGCGCAGTGTCCGCAGAGCATTTGCCAATGGCTGCCCATTTGGCGTTGGTCAGCTTGCCCTCCATGCCGTCCAGCACACGGTTCAGCACCAGCGTTTGCCGTGTATTCATGGGCGTGCCCGCCCAGCGCTGCCAGAACTGGGCTTTGTCCAACACCCACCAGGGTGGCGTCTGCGCCCTGCACAGCACGAAGCAGACAGCCTAAAAACCAGCTAAGCCAGGGGGTGACGTCTAGCGGGCCTTTTTGGGTGGCCTCCAGTTGGTCGTAATAGTCTTTGCGCTCGCGCTGTATCTGGGCGCTAAAGCTGTAGAAGCGTTGGCTGTTTCCCTCGGCGCGGGCCAGCGCCATGTCGCCCACGGCGCGGCTTAATCGTCCGTTGCCGTCGTCAAACGGGTGCAGCGTTACCAGCCACAGGTGCGCGAGCCCGGCTTTGATCAGGGTGTCGCCCACCGGGGCGGCTTCAAACCAGTCAAAAAAGGCCCCGGTTAGCGCTGGCAAAGTGGCCGCAGGTGGTGCCTGAAAGTGCACTTTTTCTCGCCCGACTGGGCCGGACACCACTTGCATGGGTCCGCTGGCGTCAAGGCGCCAGGCCGCCACGGTGATGCGCATGCGACCGCTGTAACCCGTGGGGAACAAGGCCGCATGCCAGCCAAACAGGCGCTCTGGCGTCAGGGCCTGGTCAAAGTTGCGGGTGGCGTCTAGCACCACGTCCACCACGCCGTCCACATGGCGGTCGCTCGCTGCAAATTCTTCCAGGTTCGCGCCTATGTCCAGCCCCAGCTTGCGGGCCACGGACGAACGCACCGCATCCAAATCCAGCCGCTCGCCCTCAATCGCGCTGGTGGTGATGACTTCTTGCGTGAGCACCTGCAAGTTGGCCTGGTCGCGCTGCGCCATTCCAAGCTCGCCCATGCGCCCGGCCAGCATGCCCTGCGCGCGGTGCACTTGGGCCAAAGGCGCGGCCAGGGCTGTAGCATCAAAAGTAAAGCGCGGCCAATCTGGCAATTGCCAGATGTAGCGGCAGGTTCGTGCGGGGTGATGGTGGCGCATGCGGTGATTATCGGGTCTATTCGCCGCGTTATGTGCGGTGAATAGACCCGAAATACGGCTCACGGCTCGTTTAGCACTTAAAGATTGACCGAAGCCGCCTGCACCTTTGGGCCACAGCGATGTAAATTCGGGCCATCACCTATCCCATTTAGGCAGTCCCCATGCACATTGACCAAATCATCCAAGAAGCACTGCGTTTGCCCGCGGCGGCACGGTTTGAGATCTTGGACCAGTTGATGCAAAGCCTGGACAAGCCTGACCCGGAGATAGATCGCATTTGGGGTGAAGAAGCCGTTCGGCGCCTTGCCAGTGTGGATGCGGGGCGCAGCCAGACCTATTCCGCAGACGAGGTGCTGGGGCAGGACTAATGCAAGTTCGATTTGCAGCGCTGGCCAAAATCGAGTTTGAAGAGGCTCGCGCCTGGTACCGAGACATTCGCCCGGAGTTGGGTCGCGCGTTGACGGCAGAGGTGCGCACCGACTCGCAGCGCCTGGCCCACATGCCTTTGATGTACCCGTTGGAGGTGGGAGACATTCGGCGCTGTGTACTACGGCAGTTTCCCTACACCCTGCGCTATGCCGTGCGCGGTGACTTGATCGTGGATGGTGGCGCCGCTGATGACGTGCTCGGCGCGCCTGCCGGTGTATGCGCTCTTGATAGGCGCCTTTGTGCCCGAGCGCAGCGTGGCGGGCCTGAGTTTGCGCGGCCTGACCTTGTTCGGGCTCTACGTGGCCGGTGTGGTGTCGGCCATGGCGGTGGCCTGGGTGTTCAAGCGGGTGTGGATGAAGTCGGCCTACCAGCCGCTGATGCTGGAGCTGCCGCCCTACCGCGCGCCCAGCCTGCGCAACCTGGCGCAAGGCCTGTGGGAGCGGGCGCGCATCTTTTTGCGCCGGGTGGGCGGCATTATTTTTGCGCTCATGGTGGTGCTGTGGTTTTTGTCCACTTACCCGTCGCCGCCTGCGGGCTGGGACCTGTCGCAAGGCCCGGCCATCCAGTACAGCGCGGCTGGCATGCTGGGCCACGCCTTGCAATATGTGTTTGCGCCCATTGGCTTTAACTGGCAAATCTCTATCGCCCTGGTGCCTGGCATGGCCGCGCGCGAGGTGGCGGTGGGCGCTTTGGGCACGGTGTATTCGCTCTCAGCCGCAGACAGCGGCGTGGCCGATGCCCTGTCGCCAGTGATCGCCCAAGGCTGGTCGCTGGCCACGGCCTATTCGCTCTTGGCGTGGTTTGTGTTTGCGCCGCAGTGCCTGAGCACGCTGGCCGTGGTGCGGCGCGAGACCAATTCCTGGCGCTATCCCCTGCTGATGGCGGGCTATTTGTTTGGCCTGGCCTACGCCGCGTCCCTTATCACCTACCGCCTGACGCTTTGGCTGGGCGCCTGAGCTGGAGTATGTTGCTATGAACTCTCAATTGCCTGTCGTGGTCCTGCTGGTGGCACTGAGCTTTGCCTACGCCGCGTGGTCGCTCATGCCCCAGGCGCTGCGTGCGCCCGCCGCAAGGGCGCTGCTGCGCCTGCCGCTGCCCAGCTTTGTGCGCCAGCGCGTGCTGGCGGCAAGCCGTGCCAGCGCGGGCTGCGGCTGCTCAGGGTGTGACAAAGCACCTGCGGCTGCCCCAGGCACTGGCAGCGGCACGCAGACCGGCCAGGCCCAAGCGCTGGTGTTTCACCGTCGCACCAAGCGCTGACGCGCTCGGGCTAGTGAAAACCCGCTTGCTTAAGCATTCAAAAAACATTAACGCTGGTGTGATCGAATGCCTTTAGTTTTTTAAAGGAATTTTCATATGCGTTTACTACATGCGGTGTTGATGGCTGGGTTGCTGGTGGGCGGCGTGTCCCATGCGCAGGTTCGGGGGGCGGGTGCGACCTTTCCGTCCAATGTGTACCAAGCCTGGGGCCAAGGCTACGAGGCTGCGACGGGCAAAAGCGTGGTGTACAGCCCCACCGGTTCGGGCGATGGGCACAAAAAAATCATTGCCCGCGAAGTGGACTTTGGCGGCTCTGATGTCGCCATGTCAGAGGCAGACCTGACCAAACACCGCTTGCTGCAACTGCCCACCTTGGTAGGCGGCATGGTGCCAGTGGTCAACATCAAAGGAGTGGGCGCCAATGCACTCAAGCTCAATGGCGAGGTGCTGGCCGACATTTTCTTGGGGAAGGTGCTCTATTGGAACGACAAGGCGATAACGGCGCTCAACCCCGGCCTAGCCTTGCCCAAGACCCCTATCGTTAGGGTGGTGCGCTCGGACAAATCGGGCTCTAGCGAAGGCTTTTCTCGCTACTTAGCCCTGCGCTCCGCTGCATTCAACGACGCTGTGGGCGCCTCTTCACTTCCCAACTGGCCCGCACAAGGCTCGGCCCTTGAAAAGGGCGACGGCAATGACGGCGTGGTCAAGCTGCTCCAGCAGACGCCGGGGTCCATCACCTACGCGTCCTTTGACAGGGTAGTGCAGCAGCGCCTTAGCAGCGTCAGCCTGCGCAACGGCACCGACACCGCGTATGTGAAAGCCTCTGAGGCCTCTTTGCGTGCCGCCGTCTTGGCCTCTGGCATGTACAAGACCGGCAATGAAGCCACCAGCCTGATGAACCTGCCTTCCCCCGACGCCTGGCCCATCACCCTGACTACATTCATCTTGATAGACGCCGAGCCTAAAACTGCGGCATCTGCGCAAGCCGTGGTGCAGTTTTTGTATTGGACGCAACTCAGCGGAGACCGTTTTCTCAAAGACTCGGGGTTCACCCCCTTTCCATCGGCAATCCAGGCGCGTTTTGCTGCCCGACTGGGCTCCGTCCGCCCCAAAGATGGCGGGAGTGTGAGCTTGCGTTAAGGGCTTGCGAGGTTTACCGCGCTTTGGGCTCTAGCGCAATCGTCATGGGGGAGGGAACGCGGCCGTTTTCATCTCGCGGCAGCTTGGCGGTTTTCTCTATGGCGCTTTTGGCCGTTTCATCCCAGTAGGGGTTGCCGCTTGTTTTGCGCAGCTTGACGCTGAGCACGTTGCCACTGGGGTCCGTATAGACGTCGTATTCCACCGACGGATTGCCCGCCACATCGTTGAGCAAAGTGATGTTGGGCCGAACAGCGGCCACGATTTTTGCGCCATAGCTGGCCGACGGCCCCGCGCTTTGTGCAGCGGTGCCGCTGGCATGGGGGTCGCCATTGCCAGCGGCTGCCGCCAAGCGCAAGGCGCGTTCGGTTTGCTCTTTGACCCGTTGGGCGCTCTGCGCTTCGTCCTGCTTGGCTTGCGCTAGCTCTTTTTTGCGCGCGGCCTGGGCGGCTTTTTCCGCTTTCAGGCGTTTTTCATCCTTGAGTTTTTCTTCCTTTAGCTTGGCGGATTTCTCTTTCTCTGCCCGCAGCTTTTCGGCCTTGTCTTTTTCCAGTTGCGCTAGGTCTTTTTCCAGGTCCTGCTTCTTCTTGGCTTCTTGTTGTGCCTTTTTCTTCTCCAGCGCAATGTCGGCCAGTTTGGGCGGCTCGGGCACGGCTTGGGGGGGCGCGGGTGCTGGTGGGGGTTCGGCCACGGGCTCCATGGGCGGCGTCTCGGGCGGCAGTGTTTCGGGCGCCGGGGGCGCGGCCTCTGTCGGTAGATTGGCCCACAGTTCGGCGCTGAAACTCACCGGTTCGGGCGCAATGTGTCGCCATTGCACCGCAAAGGACAGGGCCGCCACCAGCGCAGCATGGGCCAGCAGTGCCAGCGCCGTCGCGCGCCCTAGGCCGGGTGTGGGGGGCGGCATGAAGGCCGCGCGGGCGGGGGCCAAGGCCATGGCGCGGGTCAATCTGCCAGTTGTAACGACAGGCCAATGCGCGCAATGCCAGCGCGTTGCAGCGTGTCCATCACCTTGACCACGCGCTCGTACTGCACGGTTTTGTCGGCGCTGATCACCACGGCGGTGTTGGCAGCGGGTTTGCCGTCGCCCTGGGTTTGCGCCTTGCGCACTGCGCCCGCCAGCGTGGCCAGGGTCACGGGCGTGGATTGTTCGGCGGTTTTGAGTTCAAGCTGGTCGTTTTTGCCCACCACCACCTGCACCACTACATCCGGCTGTTTGGACGCACTGCCCACGCTGGGCAGGTCGATCACGCTGGGGGTGATCAGCGGCGCAGTGACCATAAAGATGATCAGCAGCACCAGCATCACGTCAATAAACGGCACCATATTGGGCTCGCTGATGGTGCGCCGGCCGCGGCCACGGGAACTCACTGCGGGCATGGAAGGCTCCTTCGGTGGTTTCTGCTTGCAATAGGCACGAATTAGCGCGGCGCCGCCGGGCTGGCCTGGGCGCTCACATTGCGCTGCAAGATGTTGGAAAACTCTTCAATAAAGGTTTCGTGCTGGATGGCGATGCGGTCAATGTCGCGGGCAAAGCGGTTGTAAGCAACCACCGCCGGAATAGCCGCAAACAGGCCAATGGCGGTGGCCACCAGCGCCTCGGCAATGCCGGGGGCCACCGTGGCCAGCGTGACTTGCTGCAAAGACGCCAGGCCGGTGAAGGCGTGCATGATGCCCCACACCGTGCCAAACAAGCCCACATAGGGCGACACCGAGCCGACCGAGGCCAGAAAGGACAGCTGGCTTTCTACCTCGTCCATCTCGCGCTGAAAGCTCGCCCGCATGGCCCGGCGGGCGCCGTCCATGAGTGTGCCCACGTCGCTGACACGGCGCTCGCGCAGTTTTTGAAATTCGCGCATGCCGCTGGCAAAAATGCGCTCCATCGGGCCAGATGTCTTGGCCTTGGCCGCAGCGGCGGTATACAGCTCATTGAGGCTGGCGCCGGACCAGAACTCTTTCTCGAACACCTCGTTGTGCGCCTTGACGCGGTGGATGGCAAATAGCTTGCGAAAAATAGCTGACCAACTGGCCAGCGACACCAGCATCAGCAGCGCCATGACGATCTGGACGACCACGCTGGCGTGCAGCACGAGTTGCAAAATATTGAGGTCTTGGTTCATGGTGAAAGCCTTGGGGTGATCTCAAAAAAGTGGGCGCTTCAGGCCAGCAGGTGGCGCAAACGCGCCACGGCGGTTTGCAGTTGCTCCATGGAACTGGCGGTGCTAAAGCGCACGAATTGTGCCGTCTGGTCCGTTCCGAAGTCACGTCCGGGGGTGATAGCCACATGCGCCTGTTCCATCACCGCAAACGAAAAGTCCCAGCTGTCTTTGATGCCCAGTTGGGCACACGCCGCCGAACAATCCGCCCAGGCGTAAAACGCACCGTCCGGCACCACAGGCACGTGCAGGCCCAGGCTTTGCAGCGCGGGCACAAAGTAGTCGCGCCGGGCCTTGAATTCGGCGCGCCGCGCTTCATACAGCGCAATGCTCTCGGGCTCAAAACACGCCAGCGCCGCGTGCTGGGCCAAGGTGCTGGGGCAGATAAACAGGTTTTGCGCCAAGCGCTCTATCACCGGCACCAGGGCTTCTGGCACCACCATCCAGCCCAGGCGCCAGCCGGTCATATTGAAGTATTTGCTAAAGCTGTTGATGCTGATGACAGCGTCGTCGATGGCTAGCGCGGTTTGGCCATAGTGGGCGTCGTAGCTCAGGGGCAGGTAGATTTCGTCCACCAGCGTCACGCCGCCACGCGCCTGCACCACGGCGTGGATGCGGCGCAGCTCGTCGGGGTCAATCGAGCTGCCAGTCGGGTTGGAGGGCGACGCCAGCAGCACGCCGCGCGTTTTGGGCCCCCAAGCGGCCTGCACCTGTTCGGCGCTGAGTTGAAAACGCTGCAGCGCCGTGGTGGGAATCAACACCGCGCGCCCGTCCGCAGCGCTGACAAAGTGCCGATTGCAGGGGTAGCTGGGGTCGGGCATGAGCACTTCGTCACCCGCGTCGATCAGCGCCAGGCAGGCCAGTTGCAGCGCAGCAGAGGCACCGGCGGTGACCACAATGCGGCTTGCGGGCACGTCCACGCCAAAGCGGCTGGCGTACCAGGCGCTGATCGACGCGCGCAGCGCGGGCAGGCCGGTGGCCTGGGTGTACTGGCTGTGGCCTTGGCTGATGGCGCGCAGCGCAGCCTCTTGCACCAGCGGCGGGGCGGTGAAATCGGGCTCGCCAATGTTCAAAAACACCATGGGCGCTTCGGTGTGCGCCACGCTGGCGCCCAGCGCAGACGCGGCCTTGGCCACTTCCATCACATAAAACGGCGCGATGTTCTCGGCGCGGCGCGAGATCTTCATGGCCTGTTGCGCCGCTCAGGCGGCGGGGTTGCGCGCGCGGTCGGCCTGCACTTCGGGCCCGCGCAGTTCGGGCGCTAAGCCATTGAGCACGGCGTTCACGTATTTGTGTCCGTCGGTGCCGCCAAATTCTTTGGCCAGCTCAATGCATTCATTGAGCACCACGCGCCAGGGCACGTCGGGGCAGTGCTGCATCTCGTAGACGCCAATCCACATGACGGCGTGCTCCACCGGCGAAATCTCGCCCATGGGCCGGTCCATGCGGGTCAGGACCAGGGCGTCCAGCGCATCGGCGTGGTCTATGCAGCCGTGCAGCAAGGCGTCAAAGTGGGCGGCGTCGGCTTTGTTAAAACCGGCCAGGTCTCGGGTGAAGCTGTCAATGTCGGCAGCCGGGTTTTTGCCCACCAGATGCTGGTACAGACCCTGGAGCGCAAATTCGCGGGCGCGGCTGCGGTTGTTTTTGCTGCCCGCTTTGCGTGCACCCGTGCTGGTCAGGCCCACGCGGGCCTGGCGGGGAGGGCGTTTGGCGGTGCTGGCGGCGGGGGTGTCGGTCATTACAGGTTGTCCAGAAAGTTGGCCATTTCCACCGCCACGCGGGCGGCGTCGCGGCCTTTGTCCACCTGGCGGGCCACGGCCTGGGCCATGTCTTCGACCGTCAAAATCGCGTTGGCAATCGGAATTTGGTAGTCCAGGCCCACGCGGGTGACACCCGCGCCAGACTCGTTGGCCACCAGTTCAAAGTGGTAGGTTTCGCCGCGAATGATGCAGCCCAGCGCCACCAGCGCGTCATAGCTGCCTTTTTCCGCCAGCGCTTGCAAGGCGGTGGGCACTTCTAGTGCGCCGGGCACGCTAAACAGGTGGATGTCGCGCTCGGCCACGCCCAGGGCCAGCAGTTCTTGCTTGCAGGCTGTGGCCAGGGCGTCGGTCACGTCCGCGTTAAAACGCGCCTGCACGATGCCGATGCGTAGCTGCTTGCCGTCCATGCGGCTGTCGGTGTCTGCAACTTTGCCTTTGTCTGCGCCAAACATGCGGTGTCCTTCGGGTTGGGGAGTAGGTGAATAAGCGGCAGCGGGTTAGGCGCTGAGGCTGGGGCTGAGGTAGCCCACGGTTTCCAGGCCATAGCCCGTCAGGCTGGGCATGCGCCGGGGGCTGCCCATGAGCTGCATTTTGTGCACGCCACACAGGCGCAGTATTTGCGCGCCCACGCCGTAGGTGCGCAGGTCCATGCGGCCCCGCTCTGGCGCATGCGCCGGGCGGGCCGTGCCGTCAAACTGGGCCAGCAGTTGTTCGCCGCTTTCGCCGCAGTTGAGCAACACCACCACGCCGCGCCCCTGCGCCGCCACGTGCGCGAGCGCCGCGTCCAGGCTCCAGGAATGCAGGGTGCGGCCTGCTTCTAGCGCGTCCAGCACCGACAGCGGCTCATGCACGCGGGCAGAGACCACCTCGTCTGCGGCCCATTGGCCTTTAACCAGCGCCAGGTGCACGCCGTGGCCGGTGGTGTCTTGGAAGGCGTGGGCGGTGAATTCGCCAAATGCGGTCAGGAAGGGGCGGCTGCCCTTGCGCTGCACCAGCGACTCCACCCGGCTGCGGTGCGCAATCAGGTCGGCAATGGTGCCAATTTTGAGCCCGTGTTCGGCGGCAAACAGCTGCAAATCAGGCAGGCGCGCCATGGTGCCGTCGTCTTTCATGATCTCGCAGATCACGGCAGCCGGGCTGCAGCCCGCCATGGCGGCTAGGTCGCAACCGGCCTCGGTATGGCCCGCGCGCATCAGCACGCCACCGTCGACTGCCTGCAAGGGGAAGATGTGGCCGGGCTGCACCAAGTCACTGGCGACCGCGCCCGGCGCCACGGCGGCTTGCACGGTGCGCGCGCGGTCGGCGGCGGAAATTCCAGTCGTCACGCCTTCGGCGGCTTCGATGGAAACGGTAAACGCCGTGCCTTTTTTGTCGCCATTGCGCGCCGTCATGGGCGGCAACTGCAGCAGCTCGCAGCGCGCGCGGGTGAGGGTGAGGCAAATCAGGCCGCGGCCAAAGCGGGCCATGAAGTTGATGGCCTGGTCTGTGACATGGTCGGCGGCAAGCACCAGGTCGCCCTCGTTTTCGCGGTCTTCTTCGTCTACCAAGATGACGATCTTGCCCGCGCGCATGTCAGCCACGATGTCTTCAACAGGCGAGACGGCCACAGGTTCAAGGGTGGGGGTGGAGGCAGACATGGAACAACTTTCGCAAATACAGGGGGAAATTCGGGGGGAATTTCTGCCGCAGACGGCGGGTGGGCGATTATCGCCGTATTGCGTGCCGGGGCGGCTTGGGGGGAGTCACCCTAGTCGTCAATGGATGCGCTCCAGCGCGCGTTCAGGCCTTTTTGCAGGTCGCGCCGGTCGCGCTTGGTGGGCCGACCGTGCGCAATGGCCAAGGCCGGTTCGGCGTGCAGGCGGCGTTGCTCAGCGGCCTGGGCACGGTCTGCCACGCTTTGCGCGGTTTCTTCATACAGCGTTTGCGCCACCGGTGCCGATCCGCGCGTGCCGCTAATGCCCAAGACGACCACGGTGCGCTTGACGGCGGCCTGCCACAGCACCACGGTGTCGCCTACGCGCACTTCGCGCGAGGGTTTGACGTCGTGCCCGGCGATTTGCACCCGGCCTTTGCCCACCTCGTCGGTGGCCAGCGAGCGGGTTTTGAAAAAGCGCGCGGCCCAAAGCCATTTGTCGATGCGGATGCTGTCCATCAGGTGTCCTCAGGGGGGTGTGATTTGCGGGTTTACCCTTGCGTTTTGTAGTCCAAACGAACATTTCGGTCGTGCATCATAGGGGGGTACCACCACCCAACTTGGAGATTTGTATGCGTCGTGACCAGTTCCTGAAGTCCCTGGCCGCCTTGGCCGCTGCGGGCAGCTTGCCCTTGACCGCCCATGCGGGCGCCAATATCAAAATGATGATTCCCGCCAACCCCGGCGGCGGCTGGGACGGCACGGGCCGCGAGGTCGGCAAGGCCCTGCTGGACGCCAAAGTGGCCGACACGGTGCAGTATGAAAACAAGGGCGGCGCGGCTGGGGTGATTGGCCTGGCGCAGTTTGTTAACGCGTCCAAGGGCGACCCCAATGCCCTCATCATGACCGGCGCCGTGATGGTGGGCGGCATCATCACCGGCAAGCCCCAAGTGGGCATGGACAAAATCACCCCGATTGCCCGCCTGACCAGCGAATACAACGTGTTCGTAGTGCCCGCCGATTCGCCCCTCAAAAACATGAAAGACGTGGTCGAGCAGATGAAGAAAGACCCCGCCAGCGTCAAATGGGGCGGCGGCTCGCGCGGATCGACCGAGCACATTTGCGCCTCCATGCTGGCCACCAAAGTGGGCGTGGACCCCCGCAAGGTCAATTACGTGGCGTTTCGCGGCGGCGGCGAGGCCACGGCGGCGGTGTTGGGCGGCAATGTGTCGGTGGGCGGCAGCGGCTACAGCGAGTTTGCCGAATACATCAAAGCGGACAAGATGCGCGCTATTGGCGTCACCTCGCCCAAGCGCCTGCCCGGCATTGACGTACCCACGCTCAAAGAGTCCGGCTATGACGTGGTGCTGGGCAACTGGCGCGCGGTCTACGGTGCGCCAGGCATCACGCCCGAGCAGCGCGCGGCGCTGACCGACATGGTGGTCAAGGCCACTAAGTCCAAGTCCTGGCTGGACGCGCTGGCGCGCAACGCCTGGACGCCCGCGCTGCTGACCGGCAAAGCCTTTGACGACTTTGTGGACGACGAATTTGCCAACTTGCGCGGCATCATGCACTTGTCTGGCATGGTTTGATGCCAGCGCTGTCCGATAAAACGCGGCAAAGCGCCGTCGCCCTGGGCGTGCTGGCGCTTGCAGCCTGCCTGGCCTGGGGCGCCGCTGACATTTCGTCTGAGGCGGGCTACGCTGGCGTTGGGCCGAATTTTTTGCCCTGGCTGGTGGCTGGTGGCCTGGCGGTGGTGGCCGTGTTTTTGGCGTTAGAGGCATTCACTGGCGGCTTTCGCGATATGCCAGATTCGCTGGCCCCCGATGCGCCGCCGGTTAGCGCCCCCTGCTGGAGCGGCTTTGTCTGGATGTCCGGCGGCTTGTTGCTCAATGCGGCGCTGATCACCCGCATTGGCTTTGTCTTCAGTTGCGCTCTGTGCTTTGCCTGCGCCGCGCACGGTTTGCGCCAAGCGCAGTCGGGCGCGCGCCAAGGGCTGCGTAGCTGGTGGGTAGACGGGGCCATTGGCTTGCTGATCGCCGCCCCGGTGTACTGGATGTTTACCAAGTTCTTGGCCATTAGCTTGCCCGGACTCACCCAAAGCGGCTGGCTGTGATGGACATCCTGAACCAACTCATGCAGGGCTTTGCCACCGCAGGCACGCCCATCAATCTCTTGTGGGCCTTTGTCGGCTGCGCCCTGGGTACCGCCGTGGGCGTGCTGCCCGGCATTGGGCCAGCGACTGCGGTGGCCATGCTGCTGCCCATCACGTCGCAGGTCAATGCCACCGCGTCCATGATCTTTTTTGCCGGCATTTACTACGGCGCCATGTACGGTGGCTCCACCACGTCCATTTTGCTCAACACGCCGGGCGAGACCGCCAGCATGGTCACCGCCATGGAGGGCAACAAAATGGCCAAGAGCGGGCGTGCGGGCGCGGCACTCGCCACGGCCGCCATTGGCTCGTTTGTGGCGGGCACGATAGCCACGCTCATGGTCACCCTGTTTGCCCCGGTGGTGGCCGAATACGCGGTGCGCCTAGGGCCACCCGAATATTTTTGCCTGATGCTGCTGGCGCTCACCACCGTAAGTGCGGTGCTGGGGCAAAGCACGGTGCGCGGTTTGGCTTCGCTGTTTGTGGGCCTGGCCATTGGCCTGATCGGCATGGACCAAATCACCGGGCAGGCGCGCTACACCGGCGGCGTGCCCGAGCTGCTCGATGGCGTGGAGATTGTGCTGGTGGCCGTGGGCCTGTTTGCCGTGGCCGAGGCTTTGCACGCGGTCTTGTTTGAAGGCGCCACCAGCGAGTCGCAAAACAAGCTCAGCCGGGTCAGCATGACGGGCGCTGACTGGCGTCGCTCCATCCCCGCGTGGTTGCGCGGCACTGCCATTGGTGCGCCTTTTGGCTGCATTCCGGCTGGCGGCACCGAGATACCCACGTTTTTGAGCTACGCGGTCGAGAAAAAACTGGCCAAGGGCGAGCACCAAGCCGAGTTTGGAAAAAAGGGTGCCATCGAAGGCGTGGCCGGGCCTGAGGCGGCCAACAACGCCACCGTCACCACCGCGCTGATTCCACTGCTCACGCTGGGTATACCGGTAAGCAACACCACCGCGATCTTGCTGGGCGCGTTTCAAAATTACGGCATCCAGCCGGGCCCACAGCTCTTCACGAACTCTGCCGCGCTGGTGTGGGCGCTGATTGCCTCGCTCTACATTGGCAACGTCATGCTGCTGGTGCTCAATCTGCCGCTGGTGGGCCTGTGGGTCAAGCTGCTCAAAGTGCCCAAGCCCCAGCTCTACGCGGGCATTCTGATTTTTGCCACCGTGGGCGCCTACGGCATGCGCCAAAGCGCGTTTGACCTGGTCTTGCTGTATGCCATTGGCGTGCTTGGGCTGGTAATGCGGCGCTTTGACTTTCCCACCGCACCGGTGGTGGTGGGCATGATTTTGGGGCCGCTTGCCGAGGCGCAGTTGCGCAACGCGCTGTCGATTGGCGAGGGCAAGTGGACTGTGTTTTTGGAGCGCCCCATGTCGCTGGCGCTGCTGGGCGTGGTGCTGACGGTGCTGGTGCTGCCCCGTTTGCTCAAGAAGCGCGGCTAGTGGGCAAGCGCCAAGGCAGCCCGCAGCGCTAGAACAGCCCGCGAAACGCATACGAACGAGACAAAACTCGCACAACAGCCGGGGCGGCAGGCGCACAAGGCGCGGGCTGCCCCCTCTTCTTTAGGATTCTCCGTATGAAACTTCTCCGCTACGGCCCCGCAGGCCACGAAAAAGCGGGCGCGCTCGGCACCGACGGCCGCGTGCGCGACCTGTCCATGCTGTTTGCCGACCTGGACGCCGCCCATTTGTCGCCCCGCACCCTGGCCGCGCTGCACGCTCTGGACGTGGACGCGCTGCCGCCGGTGGACGGCACGCCGCGCCTGGGCTGCCCGGTGGCCGGCATCGGAAAAATCGTCTGTGTGGGCCTGAACTACGCCGACCACGCCAAAGAGAGCGGCATGGAGCCGCCCAAAGAGCCGGTGCTGTTTCTCAAAGCCACCAGCTCCATCACTGGCCCCAACGACCCGGTGACGATTCCGCGCGGCTCGGTCAAGACTGATTGGGAGGTGGAACTCGGCGTGGTCATCGGCAGCAAGGCCAGCAATGTTTCCGAGGCCGACGCCATGGCGCATGTGGCTGGTTTTGTGCTGGTCAACGACCTGTCCGAGCGCGAATTCCAGTTGGAGCGCGGCGGCCAGTGGGACAAGGGCAAGGGCTGCGACACCTTCTCGCCCATAGGCCCCTGGCTGGTCACGCCCGACCAGCTGGGCGATGTGCACGCCCTGGGCCTGTGGCTCGAAGTCAATGGCCGCAGGGTGCAAAACGGCAGCACCAGCAACCTGATTTTTGGCATTCCCAAGCTCATTAGCTACATCAGCCAGTTCATGACCCTGCACCCCGGCGACCTGATCAGCACCGGTACCCCGGCAGGTGTGGGCATGGGGCAAAAGCCCAGCCCTTGGTACCTCAAGGCCGGAGACCAGATGCGCCTGGGCATCGCAGGCCTGGGTGAGCAAACTCAGATTTGCGTATCCGCCCCCTGATGGACCTGCAAAACCAAGCTGGTGCCGCCACGGTTATCGCAGCTGTAGCCGCGCCCGTTGCCGCCCCAGTCGCCGTGTACTGGGACTTCGAAAACCTGCACGCCCGCCTGGTGGAAGACCGCCAGGGCGACGGCGCCTACAACACGCCCGACGGCCGCTTCAAAGCGCAAGAGCCGCTGGTTCAGGTGCAAAAACTGGTTGACTTTGCCGCCACACTGGGGCCGATTGCCATCCACCGTGCCTATTGCAATTGGCAGTATTTCGGCCGCTACCGCGAAGCCCTGCTGGGCGCGGCCATCGACCTGGTGCAACTCTTCCCTCCCGGCGCATCCGCCAAAAACGGCGCCGACATCCGCCTGTGTCTGGACGCCCAGGAAGACAGCGCGCGCTTTGCGCACATCGCCCAGTTCGTCATCATCGGCGGCGACAGCGACTTCATGCCGCTGGCGCAAAAGCTCAAAGCTTCTGGTCGCCGCGTGATTGGCATAGGCGCGCGCAAATCCACTAATCGCTATTGGGCCGGGTGTTGCGATGCGTTTTATTACTACGAGGATGTGGTGGGGGCTTGAGTGCCGCCTTTGTCGTCCGCGTTGGGGAACTTCTTTAACAACCAGCGCAGTACCTCGCGCTGGTCCATGGCGGTGGCCCGCCGCACCTGGATCAGCAGCTTTTGTAAATCGGGGCGCGGCAGGGTGGCGTTGGATGCGCCCTCGTTGCAGACCGAGCAAATCGCGCGCAAGTTGGACGCATCGTCCGCTCCCCCCATGCTTTTGTCGATCACGTGACCCAGGTGCAGCCGGGTTTTTCGGGTCGGATCGTAGGGGTGCGGCTCGCCCGCCACTGCACCGCACATTTGGCAAGTAAAGCCGTTGCGGTCCAGCACATAAGCACGTGTTTCTTTGGAAATCGCGCGGGCAAATGCCGGTTGCGGCTTGGCGCTTTCCAGCAGGTACTGGCCTGGCTTGAGGTCGCTGCGGTCGTTGTGCGTGAGGATTTGGTAGCCCTGCTCGGTGCGCAGTTCGCGCACCCGACGCGCCCATTCCGACTGGTTGTCGGCCACCTCGCGCAGTTCATTCGAGTCCATCACGCGGCCTATGTTGGCCAAAAAGTGGGCACGCAGCTTTGCGCGTGCCCCACCGGTCTTTTGTGCCGGACGTTTCATATTTCCCTTTCCTTGCTTTTTAGGCCCTTTTTAACTTGGGTTTGGCAGCGGCGTTCAGCGCCGCAAAAATCTCCGCACCCACCGCCCGCGCCACGGGCGGCGGGAAGGCGTTGCCAATCTGGCGATAGGCGGCGGTCTTTTTACCGCTGATGTGCCAGTGGTCAGGAAAGCCCTGAATGCGCGCGGCCATGCGTACGGTCAGGCGCGGCATGCCGACAAACTCGGCGGCCGGTGCGTCGTTGGCAATGCCCATGCCGTCCACGCCTAACGCCGCCCAAGCCTTTTTCGCGCGTGTTGGCCCCAGATCAGGGCCACCGTGTTTTTTGCTGCCACCGACCAAGGTGGGCGCAATGTCTTGGGCTTGTGCGCGCCAGGCCTCGGCCCCGGCCCAGTGGTTGGACTCCATCAGATCTGCCAGCGCCTCGCCCACCGTAGGTGCGGCAAGGGTGTGCGGCGTGGGCCAATGGAAGTAATCCTCGGTCCCTTTTCGCAGCGCCACAAAAATAACCCGTGGGCGCAATTGGGGTACGCCAAAGTCGCTGGCATGCAGCAGCTTCCAGGCGCCCACATAGCCCAGTTGGGCCAAGTCGGCCACGATCTTGGCGCGGTAGTCGGCAAACATCGGGTCTAGCAAACCGCGCACGTTCTCCAGCATCACGGCCTGCGGCCTGCATTCGTCGACCAGGCGCACGGCTTGCGGAAACAGGTCGCGCTCGTCGTCGTGGCCGAGTTGTTTGCCGGCTTTGGAAAACGGAGGGCAGGGCACGCCGCCGGCAAACAAGGCCACGCCTTTCCAACGGTCGGCGCTGTAGTGGCGCACATCGCCTTCGACCACGTTCCAGTGGGGTCGGTTCATGCGCAGCGTTTGGCAGGCAGGTGCTTCTATTTCGACCAGGCTTGCGTGCTCAAAACCGGCTTGCTCCAGCCCCAGGGCTTGCCCACCGGCACCTGCGCAAATTTCGATAGATTGAAGTGCCATGGGGGTATTTTGTCGGGGAATGAAAGTTGCGTTGAAAGAAATTAACTGTAATTTTATACAGTTATATCGACCGACCCACCATCCAGCCCCGCCACCCATGCATCAATCACAGCCACGTCATTCACCGCCTTGAGCGAGTCATACGCCACTTGCGCCTCTGGATAGTGGCGGCGCAAAAAGTTCAACCATTGCTTGAGCCGCCCCGCCTGCTGGCGCCGCTCCAGGGTGGCGCGCACCAGTTGCCAGAAGGCCGCGATGTGGGGCTGCAGGCTGTGCCATTCGACGCCTTGCGCGGGCGCGCCGCCTGCGTGGGCAATGGCGTGCGCCAGGCCCGGAAAGCTGACGATGCCGCGCCCCAGCATCAGGGTGTGGCAGCCCGACTCGGCGCGGCAGGCCAGCGCGTCGTGCACGTTCCAGATTTCGCCATTGGCCACCAGCGGCGTGCGCACCACGGCGGCAATGTCGGCGATGCGGCCCCAATAGGCGGGTGGGCGGTAGGCGTCGGCCCGCGTGCGGGCGTGGACCACGATTTCACCCGCGCCCCCAGCCTCTAAGGCCAGCGCGCATTCTTCGGCCCGCCGGTCATCGTGAAAGCCCAGGCGCATCTTGGCCGACACCACCTGGTGCGCGGGCACGGCGCTGCGCACGGCGGACACGATTTGGTACAGCAGCTCCGGGTCTTCCAACAGGGCGGCGCCGCCGCCGTGGCGGTTGACCACCTTGGCCGGGCAGCCAAAATTCAGGTCCACCCCATCGGCCCCCAAACCGGCCACGCACGCCGCGTTGTCGGCCAAGCATGCGGGGTCTGACCCCAATAACTGGGGCCGCACCGGCACGCCGGCCAGGGTGCGGCCACCGGTCAGCAGCTCAGGCACCACGCGCACAAAAGCGCGCTCGGGCAGCAAGGTGTTGGTGACGCGAATGAACTCGGACACACAGCGGTCAATGCCGCCCACCCGGGTCAGGATGTCACGCAGCACAAAGTCCAGCAGGCCCTCCATGGGGGCTAAGACGATGGCCATCAGGCGAGGTTTTGCAGCTGGCGCCAGTGGATTACTGCTTGGCGCCCAAGGCCAGCGCGACCGAGCGTGACGCCGCCAGCATGCGCGGATCCGCCAGTTCTTGGGTGTTCCAACCGCCCATGTGCTGCTGCGTCACGGCGCCCAATGCGGTGATGCCCGCCGGGTCGTCGTTCAGGCAGGGGATGTAGCTAAATTCCTTGCCCCCAGCGTGCAAAAAGGCTTCGCGCGCTTCCATGTTGATCTCTTCCAGCGTTTCCAGGCAGTCGCTGGTAAAGCCGGGGCAAATCACGTCCACCCGCTTCACGCCCGACTGGGCCATGGCAATCAGCGTGGGTTCGGTATAGGGTTCTAGCCACTTGGCGCGCCCCAGTCGGCTTTGGAAGGTGACTTTGTACTGGTCCTTGGACAGGCCCAGCGCCTCGGCCAACAGGCGCGCGGTCTTGAAGCACTCGCAGTGGTACTGGTCGCCCAGCGCCAGGGTGCGCTCGGGCACGCCGTGAAAGCTCATCACCAGCACGTCCGGGCGGCTTTGGCCCAGCCAGTGCTTGCGCACGCTGGCCGCCAGCGCCTGGATATAGGCCGGATGGTCGTGGTAGTGGTTGACAAAGCGCAGCTCGGGGATGCTGCGGGTTTGACTGGCCCAGGTGTAGACCGCGTCAAACAGGCTGGCCGTGGTGGTGGCGGAATACTGCGGGTAGGCAGGCAGCACCAGCACGCGGGTTACGCCTTCGGCCTTGAGCGCGTCCAGCTGCGAGGGGATCGACGTGCTGCCGTAGCGCATGGCCCAGCGCACCAGCACTTTTTCGCCTTGTTCGCCTTGTTCGCCCAGCCAGCCTTGTAGCAGTTTGGCCTGCTTTTCGGTGCCAATCTTCAGTGGCGAGCCCTCGGGCGTCCAGATGCTGGCGTATTTGGCCGCGGACTTGGCTGGGCGAAAGCGCAAGATGATGCCGTGCAAGATCAGCAACCAAAGCAGGCGCGGGATCTCGACCACGCGCTGGTCGCTCAAAAACTCGGCCAGGTAGCGACGCACGGCCGGCGCGGTGGGGGCGTCGGGCGTGCCCAAGTTGCAGTACAGCACCGCAGTGCGCGGCGTTTGGCCATGGGTGAATGGTGGTTCTTTGGCAAAGGGCATGCGCTATTCTCGCTGACCTATGCTCGACGTTTCCAAAATCAAAGCCATTACCCTGGACCTGGACGACACCCTGTGGCCGGTGGAGCCCACCATCGTCCGCGCCGAGCAGGCCTTGGCCGACTGGCTGGCCCAGCACGCGCCGTCCACCTTCACCTTGCTCAGCGACAGCGCCACGCGCAGCCAGTTGCGCAAAGCGGTGAACGCAACACACCCAGAGGTGGCCCACGACTTCAGCGCCTTGCGCCGCGCGTACTTGCACCGCGCGCTCACCCAGGCGGGCGATGACCCGGCGCTGGCCGACCCGGCGTTCGAGGTGTTTTTTGCCGAACGCCAGCGGGTGGATTTGTACCCAGACTCACTCGCCGCATTGGTGGCCCTCGCGGCCCGGTTTCCCGTGGTGGCGGTGTCCAATGGCAACGCCGACGTGCACCGTGTCGGCCTGGGCGCCTATTTTGTGGGCAGCGTCAGCGCGCAAGCCGCAGGCGTGGCCAAGCCCCATATCGATATTTTTCATGCCGCCGCGCGCTCGGTGCACTGCGCGCCCGACGAGGTGCTGCATGTAGGGGACGACGCACACCTGGACGTGCTGGGCGCGCTGGACGCCGGCATGCAAGCCGCCTGGATTAACCGCGATGCCAAGGTCTGGAGCCATGCGCAAACGCCGCATGTGGTGGCTAGCGACATGGCGCAGTTGTGTGGGGCGCTGGGCTTGGTGCTGGCGGTCTGAAGCGCTGGGCATTTTTGGGGTGGCGGGCAACCTCGGCGCTTGTTCCACTGCCCATAGGCTGACCGGCTGCCAGTTGACGTCTTTGCGCGCAGCCAGTTCGTTCAGGCAACCCGTGCACGGCTGATGGCTCAGGGTTTGGATTTGGGTCTTGAACTTGCCTGCCGGAAGCTGCGCGATGATGCTCAGACCAGAATATGACGAGTAGTTCCGCGGACCTCTATTCGCCCAATCCCGGTGGGCTATGGGCACGCCTTTGATCCAAGACCTTGGTCTCAGTAACCAATTGCGCCAGAATCTCTTTGACCCGCCCAGATGGCAATCGGAGTTCTCGAGCTTCGTAATGCGGATCTTCAAAGTTGGCATAAACAATCACATCTTCGTTCGACTTCTCATCAAAAAAAAGATAAACGAACCAACCGTAATCCCCAGTTTCCATAGGCGTCAAATCGATACCCTCAGACGAATCAAAACTTGGTAACCCATACCTGCTCAGTTCATCAAGTAACTGAGTTTTTTGGGTTTCGATAGACTGCGGTAAGTAATCAAGGCCGCCTCGACTTATGAGCGCAGAAAAAAGTAGCAAATCTTTGTTTCTACCCGCAGTAGGAGTTTGCTGCCCATTTTCAATACTGTTCAGATGGTGCGCCCAAAAATCGCTCTCGCCCGATACAGTTACCGCCATGGCTGATAACGTGGAGCGCTTTAGTAGGAAGATTCCATCTATGCACATCACGTACAGGCCTTCCACAGTTGATGCTTGCGACCACTCCCATACAGGGTCAGCCCAAATTGCAAATTCATGGGGATTTCCGAACAACATATTAACCCTTTCTAGTAATTTTGGCCAACTCTATGATGACCTTAGGAATCAACTTTGGATCAAGATCCATTGGGTTCTTTGCATCCACCGTGCTACCGCTCCAATGAAAAGTCCCATCGCCACCTTTGCCCGAGAATCTGTGAATACCACCGCTTTTATCCACAGTCCAACGAACGGAAGGCTTTGTTGGATCTGGAATTGACTTGTTAAACAGATCCAGAGAGTTTCTAGGTTCAATGCCCGCATCGGGTCTGCTACCTTGCTGCCCAAGAGTATGTTTTGTATTGGACTCAATTTTTAGACCATTTTCGGCTATTGTCTTTTCTGCAATAGGCAATGCATTATTCGCCCTAGCCAGCGCTTTGATTCCATCGCCGAGCCCCGGTAGCACAACGCCAAGAACTGCCAATGAGCGCTCCTGCATGGTAGACGCCTCCAGCAGATCTTTGATGTCAACGGAGATGCCCGCAGGTGTAAAGCCCACAAAGATCTCCGTAATTGCGTTTGCCTTGGCTTGGCTGCTTTGCAGCTTGGTGGTGCAAGCGGTCGAGCTCAGTCCTTGGCACTGCGACTGGACGTACTGATCTAGCTGTTTGCGGGCTTCTTCAATGTGCGCTGCACGTGCATACTGGTACTGCACTGTGCTGGCCTTGTTGATGCTCTCACGTCCCACCAATTCGCCGACTAATTGCGAACTGGCCTGCAGGTTGCTTACTTGCCATTTCACTTCCTGACTGAGCGCCGATGCCTCCAACAAAGCATTGCGGTGCTGATCCACACATGCCGTCGTGGTGCAGGCTGCCAGTGCGGCGTCATTACTTGCCGACAGCTTGACGTACTTGTCTAGAACCGCGTTGGTCTGCGCCTCGGTGCAATTGTTCTGTTTGCACGCATTCAGCTCGTTCTGAAGCGCAGTCAGCTGCGGTTTGCTCAGGTAGTTGTTCTGGACTGCCACCTCGGCGGTGGTGATGGCGGTTTGTGCATTGCCTCCTGCATAGGCGCTAACGGCTCCTGCAACCAGCTTGCTGTAAGCCAATACCTTCTGATTGTGTGCAACGACTTGCTCTTTGCTTGCGCCTGCGCCGGGCGTCTGCCCATCAAACATCTGCGCCACCATCTCCCCCACAGCCGCCCCAATCGCCCCATCCTTGCAAGCCCCACCCGCCGCTGCACCTGCCACGCAGCCCGCCAGAGCGTGCGCGAGTTTGTGGGCCAGGTATTGGGACTCCAGGCCCTTGATGACGCTGGCGGCTTCACCATGCGCCGTATCCACCAGCCCACTCACCAGCGCCGCTTTGAGCGTGTCCTCCAAGTTGCCGCCGTTGATCGCCGTGTTCGTCAGCGCCCGCCCGGTGGCGTTGATCAGGTTAAAGGTCAGCTTGTCAGAAAACCCACCGCTATTGCGCAGCGCCTCCATGGTGCTGGTGGAGCCCAGCTTGTCGATCACCCCGGCGGTCAGCACCGCCGCCACCGTGGCCTTGACGGTGCTGCTGCTGCTCATGTCTTTGAGCGTCTTGCCAATGTCGCCCTTGTTGTTGATGAGCGTGATGCTGGCCTGCGCGGCCAGGCTGGTGAAGGCGGCGTTGGCCATGGCGCTGGTGGCCGTGCCGGTGGTGCCCAGCATGCTCGCGCCCATGCCACCAGTGGCCCAGGCCACGGCCACGCCCAGCAGCGCCGCCCCCGCAGGTGTGAGCCCCTCTTGGCTGTAGCTCCACTGATCGTGCGCCAGTTTGACGGGCTGCCAGTTCACATCGGTTCGGGCGGTGAGGTCGTTCAAATAGCCCATGCCGGGCTGCGCGCTTAAGGTGGCGATTTGGGTCTTGAAGTCGCCATCAGGAATCTGCACAGAAAGGCCCCCAGGGGCGGAGAAGGTGCCACCCCCGGCGAAAGTGGGCAGTGCCAGGGTCTCGGTGGTGCTGCCCGAGCCCGACATGCTTTGCCAGACTACCGCGTCGCTCTTGGAGGTACGGCTCTCTTGCACCGTGGTCTTGACGCCTTCTAGGATGATGCGGGCGTCGGCTTTGGCTTTGTCGCCTACACCGGAATTTCTTTACCCGCATCAAAAACGCTCTCAACGCAATAAGCAATCCCTCATGTGATTTCGACCTCCCTCATCGCGCCACGATCGGATGATGTCGTTTTCATCGACGTAGAGCGAGTATTTACAACGATCGTTGTAATAGAAGATGTATTGACGGGTTCCTGACCCTTCCCGCTCTGAGCGATACAGCCACGTCTTGCCCTGCGCAACCATAGAATAGAAGCCCCCAATCTCATTTCGCTCAGGGTCACGCGGATTGGTAAATCGAGTGTCGATAAAGCGATCGACGACTTCGGATGCATACATCCCCGTGCCGGGGATAATGCCGCAAGCGCCCAACAACAAAAATGCAGCGCTGATAAATAAAATAAGGAGTTTCTTCATTGCGTTATTTCCTTCTGCTGTTGATATAGCGGTACTGGTCCAATAAGCTGCCGTAATTCACTACCAATGCAGGCGGCATACTGCCGAGGTTGGTTGCAAGGTTCCAGCTTTTACCATTGGCAAGCCATTCACCCCAGCGGAAGTCTGGCTACAGGGCGGGTAGGCAAAGGAGGGCTTGCCTCAATAACACCCCCAATTAAACGCTTAACTATATTTGCACTGCGAAACATGTTTTGGACCTTCGTTTCGCCATGAGAGAATTACGTCCTCGGGACTAACCAGTAGAGAGTAACTGCAGAGCCCGGACGGAATCCATTTAATATAATATCTAATATTTATGTCTTCATTTTCTTTTTTATAATAAAGTGGCTCCTCATAATTTCCAACGCGCTTATAAATATTTCCGCTGATAGAATAGTAAATAGGATCAATAATTGTTATCATATTTCCACTTTGATCCTTAACTGTGACATATTTTTTATCCGGTCTTGGCAGGTTAGTAAACGATGTAGAAATCATCCGATCTAAATCCTCGGCAACGTTAGGAAATGCACACCCATTCAAACCAAATAAAGACATCAGGATGGCGCAAGTAACATTTATTTTTGAAACTTTATCCATACTTACTTTCTCCGTGAATTGATATAACGATATTGGTCTAGTAAGCTGCCATAAGTGATGAATATCGCAGGCGGCATCGTGCCAAAATTCATAGCTGCACTATCAGAACCCAATTGTTGAAACTTGTTCATCCACGTGTCATGCAAAGTAGCAAATGCATTGAAACCAGGTAATGTGTTGAGGCCGTTGCTAATTGTAGTACCGTGACATACGGATAATACTGACGCGCAGTCGTTAGCGTTAAAGCCTATATTTTTCCCCTCTCGCAGTACATCGTTCACCGTAACTTGGGGGACACGAAACAAACCACCCTCCTCGACGGAATCGAATTTCGGATTGTCCCGGTCCACCCCAGGCCTAACATCCGCTCCGCGCCCCACCCAGTATTGATAAGCCTCGCCACTCAAACCCAAGGCAGCAACAGTCCACCAATCGCTGCTGGAGTTGGTTCCCGTCAGTATTCCTTTGGCGGCAGTGTTAAGCGCATAGGCCTGGCTGCGCTTGGCCCAGTCAGACACGATAGTGTTCCCATTGGGCGTCAGCGTGCGGCCCCAGTCCGCTGTGTAGGTGGTTACACCGGCCACGCCTGCGGCAATGATCATGCTTTTTACCGTTTGACTGTTTCCCATCTCTTTCAATGTCTTGCCAACGTCTCCCTTGTTGTTGATCAGCGTGATGCTGGCCTGCGCGGCAAGGCTGGTGAAGGCGGCGTTGGCCATGGCGCCCGCTACAGTGGCCACGCCGTTTACGGCCAGGGTGGTTGTACCTAGAGTGGTAACTGCTGTTGTAGTAGTCACCCCTGCTACCGTCGTCGCGGTGGTGGTCGTCGTACCCAACATGCTGGCCCCTGCGCCTCCCGAGGCCAGTGCAACGGCAAGGCCAATGAGCGCCGCCCCCGCAGGCGTCAAGCCCGACTGGCTGTAGCTCCACTGATCGTGCGCCAGTTTGACGGGCTGCCAGTTCACATCCGTTCGGGCGGTGAGGTCGTTCAGGTAGCCCATGCCGGGCTGCGCGCTTAAGGTGGCGATTTGGGTCTTAAAGTCGCCATCAGGAATCTGCACAGACAGGCCCCCAGGGGCGGAGAAGGTGCCACCCCCGGCGAAAGTGGGCAGGGCCAGGGTCTCGGTGGTGCTGCCCGAGCCCGACATGCTTTGCCAGACCACCGCGTCGCTGGTGGAGGTGCGGCTCTCTTGCACCGTGGTCTTGACGCCTTCTAGGATGATGCGGGCGTCGGCTTTGGCTTTGTCGCCTACACCGGCTTTGAAAGCGTAGCCGCCAGCGGCGCGCACTTGCGTGCCTTGCAGCAAGGTGTCGCCGCCAGAGCTGCTTACCAGTTGGGATTCGGTTTGTACGCGGGTGACGAGGGGTGCGGTCTCTACCCGGCTGCTGGAGCTGCTGGAGCTTGAATATTGGATGCCAAAGAAGCTGTCGCTTTTGGAGCTGTCGTCCCGGCTGGTGCTTTGGTCATAGACCGCGTAGTAGTTGGCCGCGCCGCCAGCTTGCAGGTCGACGCGCCCGCTGGAGCTGATGCGCGTGCCGTAGGTGCTCAAGTCATTGCCTGCGCTCACGCTCACGCCGGCACCCGTGAGCTGCGTGGGCGCAGTGGTAAAGCTCTCGCGCAGGTGGTGGGTGACGGTGGTGCTCCACTTGCCGCTGTCCACGCTGGTGGCCCGTGATTCACGCCAGTTTTGCGAGGCGTCAAGCCGCACCTTGCCCAGCGCTGTAATGGCCAAGGTGCCGCCAGCGCGGGCGTTGACGGCGTCCATCAACAAGTCCGTGCCCGCCGAGAGTGCCATGGCGCCGCCTGCGCTTAGCTCGCTGGGGTTGACCAGGCGCTGTTGATTGGTCCAAAAGCCGTCGCTGCTTGTCAGGCGATTGGCGGTGCCGGTTAGTTGCAGGCCACCGACCGCGCGCATGAGCAAGTCGGCGCCAGCAGTGGCCTTGAGGCCCTGGCCGTTGATGTTTGCGGCCGAGATTACTTGCAGGTTGCGCGCTGCGCTCAGTTCTGCGCCCTGCACATAGGTATTGGAGTAGCCAGATTCAGCGACGGTGTTGGTAAGCGAGTAAAAGTTGATGTCGCCTGCAGTGGAGGTAATACCCAAGTCGCGGCTGGCGCTGAGCTTGGCGCCTAAGATGTCAACTGATGCGCTCTGTAGGCTGATGTCTCGGCCAGCCCAATCTACCCGACCTGCACCTGCGGCGCTGCCGCCGCCATATCCATCGAGTTTGAGCAAACCACCAGCGTCAACGCTCAAGTTTTGCCCGGCACGCAAGTATGACCCCCCGAGAGCAATTATCTGCCCGGCACTGACGGCGGAGACAGAGCCTTGGGTGGCAACAACGCTAGCCGTTCCGAGCGACAAGTCACCGGCTGATACCAAGCCTATATCCTCGGTGCCCGCTTGCAAATCCGAGCTGCCAAGACTCAGAGTTTTGCCAGTACCTACGGTTGACAGGAGCAAACTTTTGCGGGCAGTCAAAGAGCTCCCGTACACGGATGCTAGATTGGTGTTACCTGTTGAATTGACCCTAATGTGGTTAGCGGTGGCCCGCACTGCGGCAAAGTTTGCATCACCGCCCAATGCAGTCAGGTTCAAATTGCCCGCAGCGCTTAAATTAGTGTCACCACTGTATGCATATGCCCGACTTAAGACAAGTGCCCCATTGCTGCTGTGAATATTGACGTCGCCACTCAATCCATTTTTGGCTTCTGAGGTAACCTTTGTGCCGTAAAGACTGACGCTTTGCCCCGTCACTTCAATGTCCGCGCCCTTTAACGTTATTTCACGCAAACTGGTTCCCGTAGAGCCTGCAATCTGAACTTTGCCGCCGCTGTTTACCGAGGCTTGGCCCATTGCAACGTTACCGCTTGCAAGTACTGTGGCACGCTCGCTTGCGGTAATGTCTGCATATTGAATTCCGATATTGGCCGTAGTGTCACTAAATGCTTTTCCTGTTTCAAGATGCACCACTTTGCCGGTGAATTTGGTAGCCGTCGCTCTTAGGCCAGTACCAGCCAGAACCGTGACATCGCCGCTGAGAGATTGGATATTGGTGCTGTAGGTTGAGCTAAATTGACCATCCGCTGCAACTTGAACATTACCGCTAGCACTTATTGCTGTGTCGTTACCCATAACAATATCTTGCCCCGCGCTTACGCTTACCTGGCCGCCGCTTGCGTTGCTTACTACTTTTGCACTGTTGCATCCGCTGGAGCTGCAGCCTTGCTCCAAAATCGCCGAGCGCTTTGCGCTGATAACCACCGCACTCCCCGCGTTTTGCGTAAGCCCCGCGCCCGATAGCCGCACATCGCGGCCCGATGACAGCAAGACGGCTTGGCTGCCTTGGATGTTGCCAACGTTTTCGATATCGCCGCTCACCGTGGCCAAACTGGCGACGTTGGCGCTGACTGCACCTTGGTTGCGCAGCAGGCCATCAGCCGTCACCACAATCTGCCCGCCACTGGCCTGCCAAGTGCCTTGGTTGCGCACGCCTAGGCCAGTTTCAGTGGCGAGTATGAAGATGTTGTTGGCGTACATCCCCCCCAAGGCGCCGGTGTCAATGGCGTATGTGGCAGCGCCGGTAGCGGCAGCGGTGTCTTGGTTGCTGATAAGACCGGTGTCGTAGGCCACGGTTTGTTTACCGGTGGTGATATCCAGGTTTTGGGCCTGGAGCTTGCCGGCCACGCTAACGGCTTGGCTCAAGATGTCGGTGTAGGGGGTGGCGCTGTTGTTGAGGCCGCCCGCGCCGATGGTGACGGTGCCGCCGCGCACGTTAAAGCCGGTAAGTGCGCCGTTGCTCACCTGGGCGGTGCCGGTGGTCAGTGTGGCACGGCTGGCGTTGGAGAAGCTGCCGCCGTTGACTTGTATGCCATTGGGGTTGGCCACAATCACTTGGGCACTCCCGCCATTGACGGTGATAGCACCGTTGAGGTAGCTCGGGCTGGCGGAGTTGACTTCGTTAAGAATAGTTTTGGCCAGCACGCCGTTGGCAAGCCAGGGGTTGCTGGCGGCGTTGTTGAGCACAATGCCGCTGGTGGGCACGTCAAACTGGCGGTAGGTGTTGCGGCTCAGGCCCGCAGCGCTGGGGGTTTGGATGTTGACCAGTGGGCGGCCTGCGCTGTCGCTAAGCACAGTGGGCCGCTGGTTGGCCGGGGCGGTGGAGTCGGCAATGATTTGAGCCAGTGCCACTGGCGCACTTGCCAGCATGGCGCCTAGTGCTACCAGCGCGGCAAGCGCTGTTTGCCGAACCGGGTGCAGCAGGGCGGGGCTGTGTGCTGCTGCTGCGGCAGACGGGCTTTCGCCGCTTGCGCTTTTGCCGCAGCGCTGCGCGGTTTCGGCCACGGCCATGAGCTGGCATCGGGCGGCGTTAAAAACAATGCGGTGGCAGTGGCGGTTCATGGCTATCTTCTCCTTTAAGAGTTGGTGGTGTGTTTGGTGAACAAAGGGGGCGGTTAGAAACTGGGACGATCAAAATTCAGTGCGCAGGCTAAAGCCGCTGACGTAGTCGTCGGGTTTGCCAAAGCCTGCGGGGCTTGCCGTGGGCTTGCCCACAAAGAGGTCAAACTGCACGGTGTATTTGTCCAAAAGCGCAGGGCTGCCGCGCAGCCCAATGGCGGCGCCTGCAAGCATGGCGTCGTCGTTTAAGTCGGGGGTGCCGGTGTAGCCGGCGTCCAGTGCGGCATAAAGTTGCACCGCAGGGTGGCCTGGCAGCGCCCATGCCAGCTCTTGCCGCCATAGCTTGCCTTGGTCACCGCACAGGGTTTGTTGGCCGTCATAGCCGCGCACGGTGGACCTGCCGCCTATGCAAAACTTGTCTTGGGGCGTGAGCCGGGTTTGGCTCCATTGCCAGCGCAGTTCGGTGCTGTATTGCAGGGCTTGGCTTTGCAGTTCAAGCGGCATAGACCACTGCAATGCGCCGGTCATAAGCCGCATGTGCCCGGTGCCTTGGCCGGTGGCTTCTTCAGGCGCGGGTTCGGCGTCAAAGGCGCCTGTTCCTCGGCGGTAGTTGAATTGCGCGTTCAGCGTGCCCCACTCCACATAGTGCAGGTGTTGTAGCCCTGCCTCCCAGCCTGCGGTGCGGCGGCGCTGTACCAGCACTTCAAGGTCATCGATGTAGTTGTTGGATTCGCGCAAAAAGCCGCGCACCGATGCTGTGGTTTTGCTCTGGCTGTCTCGGTGCATCACGCGTTGGACCGCAAGCTCAGTTTGTCTGGACGTGCCGCTGTAACGGTAAGACTGGTAGGGGCCGAACACTGTTTGGTAGTAGCTGTTGTCGCTGCGCGTCGCGCCCAACTGCCAATAGCCCCAGGGCAGGCTGTAGTGCAATATCTGGCTTGCACTGGCGCGTGGCCCGTCGTCTTTGTCGCCTAGGTCTTGTCCGGCGCTGATGTAGGCCATGTCTGCCAGCCCCAGGGGGTTGTCCCAGCTCAGGGTGGCGTTGCCTTGGATTTTGCCGGTGGTTCTGCTGCCGGCGTCGTCCATGGACAAGCCCAAGCGCAGTGGCCGCTGGGCGCCAAGCGATACCAGCACATCACTGGTGCCAGGCGCTTGCCCGGCTTCAATTTGAATGCGGGGCTGCAGGCTGGGGAGCCTGCGCAGGTTGTCTGCGCTTTGCTCGATGTCGCGCAGATTGAATATGTCAGAGGGGCTAAACGCCCAGGCAAGGCGGGGCAGGGTTTCGTCTGCTTGCGCCGAACGGATTTCGGCAATGCGGCCTTCTCGAATTTGAATGGTGAGCGTGCCTGACTTCAGGTCTTGCTCTGGCACCCAGGGTTGGCTGGTGATGTAGCCGCCCTCAATGAGCGCTTCTTGCACCCGCTGGATCAGCAAGGTGATGCCTTGGTCGCCCAGGCAGCGCCCTTGTGGCGGGTCGTCCGCGTTGAGGCCCAAAAGTGCCTCGTGCAGCGCTGGAAAGACCAGCGTGCCCTGCAAAACCACCGATTCGACCCGCACACAGGGTTGTTCCTCAGGAATTTTTTGGTAGCTGGGTGTTTGTCGCTTGCCGGTGCTTGGAGACCAGGGCTGTATCTCCAGGCGCTCCCTGAGTTCCTGGCGTTGTTGCTCTTGGCGCTGGAGCTCAGGCGAGGGGTCGGGTATCTGTTGTGCCCAAAGCTGCGAGACGCCCAATGCCGTGACCGCCAAGGCCAGCAAAGCGTTGTGTGGTCGTCGTTTTTGGCGAAACATGGGTTTGGGGGATGTGGACCACACCGTGTATTGGTACTTTGGGGCCGAGGCTGCTGGCTGGGCTTAGTTTGAAAGTTGGAAAATGTAACTTAAATTGATTTCATTTTTTAAAATAGCTTTGCTAGACATTCGTCAAGGTGTGGGTCGCGCGTCGTTCTGCGCCTGGCACATTTGGACAGGGGGAGAATCTCCGGAACCAACGTGCTCGGCTTGCCCTGCCTTGGGAGCCAATGTGGCAAGCACCCTGTAACTTTTTTCGGAACGAGTAGTCATGCAAATCGAACACCGAGGCTTTGAGTTTCACGTCCCTGTTCAAGGCTCGCCACTGCCTTGGAGCGATTGGGAGATCGTGGGTTTGGTTGCCTGGCTTTGGACGCGTTCAGCGCTGCACCGATCCTGGAATATGGCGCTGCTTGAACAGGAGGTGATGGATAGCGTGCAGCTAAAGCAATTTGTGCTTTTAATCCGTCAAGGCCGCCCGGCGGGCTATCTGTCATGGGGCCACTTAAGCGAGGAAGCAGAAGTAAAGTACATCGCTGACCCGCACAGCCTGTCGCAGCAAGACAAATGCAGCGGCCCTTACCTCTGGCTACTCAACTGGGTTGCACCCCAAGGGGGTACCGAAGAGTTCACCTGGGTGGCTCGCCATCGTCTGTTTCATTCCAGCGTCGGGCACATGCTGCGGGTAAAGCCTGGTAACCACGCAGTGGCGCGACTAGTGTCTGGGCGTGGCCTACAGGTGTCTCGGCAAGATTACGCCCAAGAGGTGATGCGCATGCACAAAAGCTTCGAGCGCGCGCAGGCTCTGAAAGAAAAGGGATGGCCCCACTCTCGCGTACGCACTTAGTGAATGCAGCGCAATTAACTCCACCATGTAGATCCACGGACGCTAGGGCGCAACTCCGAGCGCACGTGGCGCGAGCGCATCGTTAAGCCTACCAACGAAGCTGCCTCTGAGAGCGGCGCAAGCCGCATTTGTCATTCTTCCCACAAGGCCACCACGTTGGCTAATGATGGACATATCGCGCGCAGTGCCGCGGACGCCTCTGCCGATGGCAGCAAGCTAGTGTGCCAATGGGGAGGCGGAAATTCAACACTGGAGCAAGGGGTGTGGCCTGCGTTGGACTGTGTTCTGCGCCTACGGACGCCGCCCTTTCGTTAGCGCTCTTCAAGACTTCCAGGAAAAACCGTCAGGCTCGTCCAGCGCCAATGCGGCCATCAGGCCGCTGCGCACCGCGCCTTCGATGGTGGACGGGTAGGGCGTGTAGAGGTAGTCGCCGCAGGCCAGCAAGCCCGGCGCAATGCGCTGCGTTGGGCGGTGCAGCGCAGGTGTGCAGGCCAGGGTGGCCCGTTTTTCCACCACGGTTTGCACGGGCAGCAGCGGCTTGCCGCCCAGCAGCGGTGCCAATTGGCTCTGTGCCTGTACCAGCACCTGTGCCTCAATCGCCTCGTGCGTTCCTGTGCAGGCGCTTGCCACAAAGGCCATGAGGCCAGGCGGCCCGCCAAGTTGGCCGCGGTCAAACACAAACTGGGCCGGGGCCAACGGGCTGCTGGCCAGGGCCAGCATGGGCGCGGGTAGAGCCAAGCCTTCTGAGTGGGCGTAGACGGTGGCGATGGCCTCAAACGCGAGTGCCTTGGCCGGACGCAACCAGCGCTGCAGGTGCAGTGCCAGGTTTTTAGGCGCCTCACCGGCATAGGCTTCTAGCGCTTGTACCGCGTGCGGTGCCGAGGTGGCCCAAATGACGGCGTCAAATTCTTCTTCCCCCACGTGCCACACACCCGCCGTCCAGCGCGGCGCACTCGCCCGCGCGCCCAGCCGTACCGTGCCGCCGTGGGCCTGTATCCAGGTGGCAGCGGCATCGGGAAAAAGTGTGGACAAGTCGACCATCGGCAGCAGCAAGTCGGTACCCGCCAATGGCCGTGCAGCAGCGCCGGGTTCCAGCCCGGCTGCGGCCCACGGCGCGCCGGGCACGGCCTTGAGCGTATCCCGCAGCACGGTCAAAAAGACCTGGCCGCTGGCTTGTTGCGCAGGGGTATTCAGGGCCGCTACGCACAGCGGGTGAATGAAGCTGTCCATCACCTGCGGGTGAATACCAACGCACAGCTCAGCCACCGTGGCCGCTGGGCTGCATTGAAATCCGGCCTTTTGCCAGCGCCGCAATGCACCCAGCAGCGACCACTTGTCACGCAAGCCCCAGCCGCGCGCGCCAAGGACTGCGGCCAGCATATTCCAGGGAGCGGGTCTATCGGCCAAGGCCAGACCGCTGCCGTCAGGAAACTGCAGGCGCAGCGGCAGGCGCAGCAGCAAGCGCGCCGGATCCAGGCCGACCAAACGCATCAGGTCCAGGGTTTCGCGGTAAGCGCCTATCAATATGTGCTGGCCGTTGTCCAGCCGCGTGTGGGTGCCGTCGGGCAATACAGGGGTTACGTCCTGGGCCAGGGTGCGCGCCCTTCCACCCAGGGTGCGCTTTGCCTCCAGCACGGTGACACTGTGCCCGGCGTCGGTGGCACGGACTGCAGCGGCCAGACCGGCCCAGCCGGCGCCAACGACGCACACCTTTTGCATGCTCAAAGGCGCCCCAGCGCTTGGACTTTCCAGGCCAGCCAGAACTTGCGCAAAGGCGTCAGCCGCACCCGCTCGGTGAGCACGGGAAACTGCCGTGCCTCTATGGTGCGAAGCAATGCGCGGTAAATGCTGGCCATCATCAGGCCCGGCTTTTGGCTGCGGTGGTCGGCTGCGGGCAATAGCGCCAGTGCCTCGTCGTACAAAGCGTGTGCGCGCTGCGCCTGGAACTGCATCAGCGCGGAAAAGCGGTCAGAGGGCAGGCGCTTGAGTATTTCATGGGCTTTGACGTCAAAGCGCTGTAGTTCGCTCACCGGCAGGTAGATGCGCCCGCGTTGCGCGTCCTCGCCCACGTCGCGGATGATGTTGGTCAGTTGCAGGGCCTGGCCCAGAGCATGGGCGTAAGCCGTGGTCTGTGGCTGGGTTTGGCCGAAGATGGAAGCGGCCACTTCACCCACCACGCCGGCCACCAGATGGCAATAGCGTTGCAAGTTGGCGTAGTCCAGGTAGCGGGTTTGCTCCAGGTCCATCTGGCAGCCCTGGATCACGCTTTGCAGGTGGTGCTGACCAATGGCGTACTGCGGGGTCAGCGGCATAAGCGCTTGCATGACCGGGTGGCTGGGCCGCCCCGCGTAAGCCTGGGCCACTTCCTGGCTCCACCACGCCAGTTTGGTCGCGGCCACGCCCAAGTCAACCGCGTCATCGACCACATCGTCCACCTCGCGGCAAAAGGCATAAAACGCGGTAATGGCGGCGCGCCGGGGCGCAGGCAAAAACAAAAAAGCGTAATAAAAACTGCTGCCCGAGGCAGCAGCCTTTTGTTCCACGTACTGCGCCGGCGTCATGCAGCTATTGTCGCTCAGGCCGTTTCATGCGCAGCGCACGCCAGAGCAGCAGCGGCGCCTCCCACCGGCGCAGGGCAGGGCGCACGTGGAGCACATCGCTTCGGAGTTTTTGCACTTTTTCCAAAATGCGCAAGCCGCCCTGCACCACCAGGCGCAACTCCCAACCTGCCCGCCCTGGCACGCGGAACACCAAGGGCGCGCCGTATTCCATTCGGCTCTGAGCGCTGTGGACGCAGCGGTCGATCAGCCCCTTGGCACGGTGCGCCTGCGCCGGGTCGTGCAAATCGGCCGGCGTGAGTTCCCAGCGCGCGCACCAGTCTTGGGGAAAGTAGCAGCGCCCGCGTGGCAGGTCGCGGCTCGGGTCTTGCCAAAAGTTGATCAGTTGCAAAGCGCTGCAAATCGCGTCGCTCCAAGCCAGCGATTGCGCGTCATCCACGCCATACAGGTGCAAAACCAGGCGGCCCACCGGGTTGGCAGATCGCGTGCAGTAGTCCAGCAGCGCCGCTTCGTCAGCGTAGCCCGTGCCATCGCGGGTTTTTTCAATGTCTTGCACAAAGGCGTCTAGCAGCGCGTGCAGCAGCGCGGGCGGCAAAGCGTGCGCCCTGATGGCCTGGCGCAGCGGGGCAAACACCTCGGGCCAGCGCCCCGCAGGCAAGGGTTGCATAGCGCATGCGGCGTCCAACTCGGCGCGGTAGGCCTGCAAATCGGCCAGTCGCGTGCTTGCGCTCGCGTCGCCCTCGTCAGCCAAATCGTCGGCAGTGCGGGCAAAGTGGTAAATGGCAGCAATCGGCGCGCGCAGCCGCGCAGGGCATAGCCATGAGGCCACGGGAAAATTCTCGTAGTGCGTAACGGCCTGCGTGGGAGTGAGCGCGCCGGGCGCGTGGGACGATGGCATAACGTGATTGTGACTTGGGCGGGCCGGTACTTTTTGTTCAAGTGCGCCCCGCATTCAGCCAAAAACTGATGGAAAACGGGGCGGCGCAGGCTTTACTAACCGGATAGTCAGTAAAATCGCCGCCCAGATAGCTTCCAAATCTTTTATTTTTTGCCCGCTGGTTCCATTGTTTATGAAAACTCAGATTCTCTTCTTTCGTGGCCTTCTCGTGATGGCCATCGCCGCCCTGTCGGCCTGCGGAAAAACCGTACCTTCAGAGGAACCTGTGCGCGCCGTGAAGGTGCTCGCAGTCGGGAGCGAAGGCATACGTTCAGGTTCCGAATACGCCGCCGAAGTGCGGCCCCGCGTGGAGTCGCGGCTCGGGTTTCGCGTGGCGGGCAAATTGCTGCGGCGCATGGTGGAGGTGGGCCAGCAGGTCAAGGCCGGTCAAGTGCTGGCGCAGTTGGATGCACAGGACTTGCTTTTATCGAACGACGCGGCGCGTGCCCAGCTGAGTGCGGCAGTTGCCAACCGAGACCTCGCTGCTGCGGATTTCAAGCGGTTCAAAGACTTGCGCGAGCAAAACTTCATCAGTGCAGCCGAACTTGAGCGGCGCGATGCCAACCTCAAAGCAGCGCAGGCGCAGCTGGACCAGGCCCAGGCCCAAGTCTCGGCGCAAGGCAACCAGGCGTCCTATGCCACCTTGGTGGCAGACGCCCCTGGCGTCATTACCGCGGTCGACGCGGAGCCCGGTCAGGTTTTGGCAGCAGGTACGTCAGTGGTACGCATTGCCCAAGACGGGCCGCGCGACATCGTGTTCTCGGTGCCTGAAGACAAGGTCGCTAGGGTCAAAGTTGGCTCCGCCGTGGAGGTGCGGGCCTGGGCCAGCCAGTCCGTCTACCAGGGCAAGGTGCGTGAAGTCGGTGCCATCGCAGACCCGGTGACGCGCACCTTTACCGTCAAGGTGGCGCTCCCCAGTTCCGACAAACTGCCTTTGGGCTCCACGGTTTCGGCCGTGCCGCAGGCGCTGGATCGCTCGGGCAGCAGTGTGATCAAGCTGCCCACCACTGCCCTGCAGCACGATGGCAAAAATGCTGCGGTGTGGGTCGTGGAGCGCGCCAGCATGACGGTGCGCCTGCAGTCCATCGGCATTGCCACGGCAGACGGCAATGAGGTGGTCGTCTCCAGCGGATTGGCGCCGGGCATGGAGGTCGTGGTGGCCGGCGTGCATGTGCTCTCGCCGGGTCAAAAGGTCACGATTTACCAGCCAGCGGTCCCCGCAGCGGTTGCCCCTCCAGCGGTGGCCAGCGCCCCGGCAGCGAAGTGAGCCGCCCATGAAACAAGATACTCCCAAGCCTGGTTTCAACCTCTCGCGCTGGGCGATAGAGCATGGCGCCCTGACCCGTTACCTCATGCTGGTGCTCATGGTGCTGGGCATGGCCTCGTATTTTCAGCTGGGCCAGGACGAAGACCCGCCGTTTACCTTTCGGATCATGGTGGTGCGGGCGTTTTGGCCCGGTGCGACTGCCCAGCAAATGGCCGAACAAGTGACCGACAAGTTGGAGCGGGCTTTGCAAGATGTGCCCTACGCCGACAAGATTCGAAGCTATTCCAAGCCTGGCGAAACCACGGTTCTGTTCCAGGTCAAAGACTCCACCAAGCCGGCTGAAGTCGCCAACCTGTGGTACGTGGTGCGAAAAAAGATCGGCGATGTGCGCGGCAGTCTTCCCTCTGGCGTGCAAGGACCGTTTTTCAACGATGAGTTCGGCGACGTTTATGGCGTGATTTACGCGCTGGAGGCGGACGGCTTTTCGGGCGTGGAGGCCAAGGCCGCCGCAGACGAGGTGCGCCAAAAGTTGCTGCGCCTGCCCGATGTCAACAAGGTGGACTTGTTTGGCGTGCAGGACGAAAAAATTTACATTGAAGTGTCGCAAAAGCGCCTGGCTCAGCTTGGTCTGGACATGAACCAGGTGCTCGCCCAGTTGGGCCAGCAAAACGCGGTTGAGAGCGCAGGCACGGTTCAAACGCCTTTGGACGTGGTGCAGGTGCGGGTGGCCGGGCAATTCGAAGCGGTGCAAGCGCTGCGCGCCATGCCGATTCGTGCCAGTTCGGGCAACCAGCTGCGCTTGGGTGATATCGCCGAGATCACGCGGGGCGTCGTAGACCCTGCTGGCGTAAAGATGCACTTCCAGGGCAAGCAGGTGATTGGCCTGGGCATTTCCATGACCAAAGGGGGTGACATCATCGCCTTGGGCAAGGCGCTCAAAGCGTCGACTGCCGCTGTGAATGCAGCGCTGCCTGCGGGCCTGCGCTTGGTAGCGGTGCAAGACCAGCCCGCGGCCGTGGCAGGCTCGGTCAATGAGTTTGTGCGGGCGCTGATAGAAGCTGTCGTCATCGTGCTGGCGGTGAGCTTTATCGCCCTGGGTTTTCACAAGCGGCCTGACGCCGCGCGCTGGTACCAGCGCTATTACGTGGATGTGCGCCCCGGCCTGGTGGTGGGTATCACGATTCCTTTGGTGCTGGCGGTCACCTTTTTGGGCATGTACTACGCTGGCATCGGCTTGCACAAGATATCGCTGGGCTCGCTCATCATTTCTTTGGGCTTGCTGGTGGACGACGCCATCATTGCCGTGGAAATGATGGTGCGCAAGATGGAGCAGGGCTACGACAAGGTGCGCGCCGCCACCTTTGCCTACGAAATCACGGCCATGCCCATGCTCACCGGCACTTTGATCACCGCAGTGGGCTTTTTGCCGATTGGTATTGCCAAGTCAGTCACCGGTGAATACACCTTTGCTATTTTTGGCGTGACCGTGCTGGCGCTGCTGTTGAGCTGGCTGGTTTCGGTGTACTTTGTGCCTTATCTGGGCACCGTGTTCCTCAAAACCAAGCCGCATGCCGCCGACCAAGATGAAAACGCGCTCTACGACACGCCGTTTTACCGGGGCTTTCGGCGTGCAGTGAACTGGTGTGTTTTGCACCGCTGGATTACGATTGGTCTCATGCTCGCCACCTTTGGCGCCGGTATTTTCGGCATGGGCCGGGTGCAGCAGCAGTTTTTCCCAGACTCCAGCCGCCCTGAAATTTTGATGGACGTCTCGTACCCCGAGGGCACGGCGTTTGCGGCCAACGAGGCAACTACGGCCCGCATTGAGGCGCGCATGATGCAGGAAGCCGGGGTGGAAAGCGTCACCACCTGGATTGGCTCGGGCGTTCCGCGCTTTTACTTGCCGCTCGATGCAATTTTTCAGCAAAGCAACGTCTCGCAGCTGATCATCTTGCCCAAGGACCTCAAGGTTCGTGAGTCGCTGCGCATCAAGCTGCCCGCGTTGATGGCGCAAGAGTTTCCCGAGGTGCGCGCGCGCATCAAGATTTTGCCCAACGGGCCGCCAGTGTCCTACCCGGTCATGTTTCGCGTAATGGGGCAAAACCCCGATGTGCTGCGCCAACGTGCCAACGAAGTCAAGGCCCTGCTGCGCGCCAATGCGAATATCCGAGGTGCCAACGACAACTGGAACGAGTCCGTCAAAGTGCTGCGCCTAGAAGTCGACCAAACCAAGGCGCGGGCCTTGGGCGTCACCAGCCAATCTATCGCGCAGGCGTCCAAGGTGTTGCTCACTGGCAGCACGGTGGGCCAGTTCCGCGAGGGGGACAAGCTCGTCGACATCGTATTGCGCGGCTCGCAAGACGAGCGCAACGCGATTTCCGACATTGGCAACGCCTATTTGCCCACGGCCAGCGGCAAGGCGATTCCGCTCACGCAAATCGCCCAGCCGACTTTCGCATGGGAACCCGGTGTACTGTGGCGCGAGGGGCGCGACTACGCCATCACCGTGCAGGGTGACATCGCGGAGGGCCTGCAAGGCGCCACCGTTACCGCCCAATTGCTGCCCGACTTGCGCCGCCTGGAGGCGCAATGGAAAGTGCAGGGCGACAGCGGCTACCGCATTGAGGTTGCGGGCGCGGTAGAAGAAAGCAGCAAAGGGTCCAGCTCGATTGCCGCCGGTATTCCTATCATGCTGTTCATTACCTTTACCTTGCTCATGCTCCAGCTCCACAGCTTTAGCCGCGCGATGCTGGTGTTTTTGACCGGCCCCCTAGGCATTGCCGGGGTGGCTGGCGCCTTGTTGCTGTCGGGCAGGCCCTTTGGGTTTGTGGCGCTTTTGGGCGTGATTGCGCTGATGGGCATGATCCAGCGCAACTCGGTGATTCTGATCGACCAGATCGAGCAGGACCGCGCCAACGGCGTGCCGGCCTGGGACGCGATTGTCGAATCCGCCGTACGCCGCCTGCGCCCCATTGTGCTCACCGCAGCCGCCGCCGTGCTGGCGATGATTCCCCTGTCCCGCTCGGTGTTCTGGGGGCCCATGGCGGTAGCCATCATGGGCGGGCTGATTGTGGCCACGGCGCTGACCTTGTTGGCGCTGCCGGCCATGTACGCGGCCTGGTTTCGCGTGCGACGCGAGGCCCCCGCAACGCAGGCTAAAATAGTTGGCTAACTGATTTCAAAGGTCCGTTGTATGTGCTGCACCCTCGGGTGTGGCTTTCAAGGCGGACTCTGTTTTTTTATGCGCGGGTGGCGAAATTGGTAGACGCACCAGGTTTAGGTCCTGACGGTAGCAATACTGTGCGGGTTCGAGTCCCGCCCCGCGCACCACCCATTGGTATTTGCCTACCCATTTTGGGCAACGCACAGCCGTCATTGGCGGGCGTGTCCCTTGACCCTTAGGAGCATTTGTATGAGCGTAATCGTTGAAACCCTGGAAAAACTGGAACGAAAAATCACCCTGAATCTGCCCGTGGAGGCGGTCCAGTCAGAGGTCAACGCGCGCCTGCGCAAAATGGCCCGCACCGTGAAGATGGATGGTTTTCGTCCCGGCAAGGTGCCCATGAATGTGGTGACCCAGCGTTACGGTTATTCGGTGCACTACGAAGTGATGAACGACAAGGTCGGCGAGGCGTTCGCCACCGCCGCCAACGAAGCCAAGTTGCGCGTGGCCGGACAACCCCGGATTTCTGAGGCCGAGGGCGCGGCCGAAGGCCAAATGGCGTTTGACGCGATTTTTGAAGTCTTTCCCGACGTGGTGATTGGCGACCTGGCCAGCGCCGAAGTGGAGACCGTCAACGCTGAGGTCACCGACGCCGCCATCGACAAAACCATAGACATCCTGCGCAAACAACGCCGCACGTTTTCCTTGCGCGCCCATGACGCAGCGGCCCAAGACAGCGACCGTGTGACCGTAGACTTTGAAGGAAAAATCGACGGTGAGCCTTTTGAAGGCGGCAAAGCCGAAGACTTTCAGTTCATTCTGGGCGATGGCCAGATGCTCAAAGAGTTTGAAGACGCCACCCGTGGAATGAAGTTTGGCGAAAGCAAGACCTTCCCGTTGGCCTTTCCAGCCGAATACCACGGCAAGGACGTGGCAGGCAAAACGGCTGACTTCATGGTTACGCTGAAAAGGGTCGAAGCCGCGCACTTGCCAGAGGTGGACGACGCATTGGCGGTGTCCCTGGGCATTGCGGAAGGCACCGTGGACGGCTTGCGCACCGACATCCGCAAAAACCTGCAGCGCGAAGTCAAAACCCGTTTGCTGGGTCGCAACAAGCAAGTGGTGATGGACGCTCTGGTGGCCAAAGCCGAACTGGACTTGCCCAAGTCCAGCGTGCAATCTGAAGTCGAGCGCTTGGTTGAGGGCGCACGTGCGGACCTTAAGCAGCGTGGCGTGAAAGATGCCGATAAGGCGCCTATCCCTCCCGAGCTGTTCACCGCCCAGGCTGAGCGCCGCGTGCGTTTAGGCCTGGTGGTGGCCGAACTGGTCCGCACCCATCAGCTGCATGCCACGCCGGATCAAATCAAGGCCCATGTGGAAGAGCTGGCCTCCAGCTACGAAAAGCCGGCCGAGGTGGTGCGCTGGTACTACGGCGACAAGCGCCGCATGGCCGAAGTCGAATCCGTGGTGATTGAAAACAACGTGACCGCTTTTGTGCTATCCCAATTGAAGGTCTCGGAAAAGGCAATCTCCTTTGACGAACTGATGGGGCAAAATTAACAGCAGCCACGGCAGACTGTTGGCACCGCAGCCACGCCAAGTGCGAAATCAAGGCCCTGTTCGGGCTTGCGGTTTGGGAATTGACCCCCAGTTGGTTTGGGTGGGCGTGCTGGAATGTTGGCGTCCTTAATTTTTCGGAGACTCTATGAACGTGAAATATGGAATGCCGGGCGCACTTGAGACGCAGGCCCTGGGCATGGTGCCAATGGTGATCGAACAGTCGGGCCGGGGCGAGCGCTCTTACGACATTTACTCGCGCCTGCTCAAAGAGCGTGTGATTTTTTTGGTGGGTCCGGTCAATGACCAAACGGCCAACTTGGTGGTCGCCCAGCTGCTGTTCCTAGAAAGCGAAAACCCCGACAAGGACATTTCCTTCTACATCAACTCGCCCGGTGGCTCTGTGAGCGCTGGCATGGCGATTTTTGACACCATGAACTTCATCAAACCCGACGTCTCCACGCTGTGCATCGGCATGGCCGCCAGCATGGGGGCGTTCTTGCTCACCGCGGGCGCCAAAGGCAAGCGGTTTTCGTTGCCCAATTCCAAAGTCATGATCCACCAGCCTTTGGGCGGCACCCAGGGCCAGGCCACCGAGATCGAGATTCACGCCCGCGAGATTTTAAAAACCCGCGAGCAGTTGAACAAAATTTTGGCCGACCGCACCGGTCAGCCGCTAGACAAGATTGAACGCGATACCGAGCGCGATTACTACTTGTCTGCCGACGAAGCCAAAGAGTACGGACTGATTGACCAGGTCATCGCCAAGCGGCCCTAAAAAGATGGCGTAGAGCCGCACAATCCAACGGTGTCTTTCCATGCGAAGGACACCGTTTTTAGTTGGTTATCATTGGCTTTCTTACCGAAAAGGCACTTGTCCCATGGCCGAGAAAAAAGGCGCGTCGAGCGAAAAAAATCTGTACTGCTCGTTTTGCGGCAAGAGCCAGCATGAGGTGAAAAAACTCATCGCCGGTCCTTCCGTATTCGTCTGCGACGAGTGCATAGACCTGTGCAACGAAATCATCCGCGACGAGGTTCCGGCCATCACTGGCGAGTCCGAAGGCCGCGGCAATCTGCCCACGCCCTCCGAAATCAAGGCCAATCTGGACAATTACGTGATAGGTCAGGAACCTGCCAAACGCACGTTGGCGGTGGCGGTGTACAACCACTACAAGCGCTTGCGCCACCAAGAAAAAGCCAAAAAAGACGATGTGGAACTGTCCAAAAGCAATATCTTGCTGATTGGCCCCACCGGCTCCGGTAAAACCTTGCTGGCGCAAACCTTGGCCCGCATGCTGGATGTGCCCTTTGTCATGGCCGACGCCACCACGCTGACTGAGGCCGGTTACGTGGGCGAGGACGTCGAAAACATCGTGCTCAAGCTGCTGCAAAGCTGCAATTATGAGGTGGAACGCGCCCAGCGCGGCATTGTCTACATCGACGAAATTGACAAGATATCGCGCAAGTCCGACAACCCGTCCATCACCCGCGACGTGTCGGGCGAGGGCGTACAACAGGCGCTGCTCAAGCTCATTGAAGGCACTATGGCCAGCGTGCCGCCCCAGGGCGGGCGCAAGCACCCCAACCAGGATTTTGTGCAAATCGACACCACGAACATCTTGTTTATCTGTGGTGGAGCGTTTGCGGGGCTTGAAAAAGTGATCGAAAACCGCACCCAGTCCTCGGGTATCGGGTTTGGCGCCACCGTCATGAGCAAGGCGCAGCGCAGCCTCACCGAAGTTTTCAAAGATGTCGAGCCGGAGGATTTGATCAAGTTTGGCCTGATTCCAGAGCTGGTGGGTCGCATGCCAGTGGTCGCAACCCTTGCCGAACTCACCGAAGACGCCATGGTGCAAATCCTTACCGAGCCCAAGAATGCGCTGGTCAAGCAATACGCCAAGCTGATCGCGCTCGAAGGCGCCGAGCTCGAAATCAGGCCTGACGCGCTGCGCGCCATCGCCAAACGCGCCCTGGAGCGAAAAACCGGTGCCCGCGGTCTGCGCTCTATCCTGGAACAGTCGCTGATTGACACCATGTACCAGTTGCCCGACAGCCCCGACGTCGTCAAGGTCGTGGTCGATGCGTCCACCATCGAAGAAAACCATCCGCCGCTGCTGGTCTACCGCGAGCTTGCCAAAAAGGCCTGATCCATCCTGCGTTGACGGCGAGCACGTCCGGCGCATGATGTGGAGTGGCCTGACGCGATATTTCCGTCCTATCGCGCTTGAAATTTGTTAAAACCTGCCTATATCGAACGAACACTTAAGGTTTTATATGTCCGGTCACACCCCCCTGGCTCCCAACCCCATCGAACTGCCCATGTTGCCTTTGCGTGATGTGGTCGTGTTTCCTCACATGGTGATACCGCTTTTTGTTGGTCGCCCGAAAAGCATCAAGGCCTTGGAGGCGGCGATGGAGAACGACCGCCGCATCATGCTGGTGGCGCAAAAGACGGCGGCCAAAGACGAGCCTTTGGTTACCGATATGTTCGAAATGGGCTGTATCTCCACTATCTTGCAGATGCTGAAGTTGCCCGACGGAACGGTCAAAGTGCTGGTCGAAGGCCACCAACGCGCAAGCGTCGACAAAATTGACGACGTCGAAAGCCATTTCACCGCCATCGTCACGCCCATAGCCGCCGAAGCCGCCTTGTTGGGCCAAGCCGAGAAAGACAGCGGTAGCGAGGTTGAGGCCTTGCGCCGCGCTGTGATGCAGCAATTCGACCAGTACGTCAAATTGAACAAAAAGATTCCGGCGGAAATTCTTAGCTCCATCGCCAGCATCGACGATGCCGGTCGCTTGGCAGACACCATCGCCGCCCACTTACCACTGAAGTTGGAGAACAAGCAGGCGGTGCTGGACCTGTCAGCCGTCAAGGCGCGGCTTGAAAACCTGTTTGCGCAAATCGAACGCGAGGTCGACATTCTCAACGTGGACAAGAAAATCCGCGGCCGCGTCAAGCGCCAGATGGAAAAGAACCAGCGCGACTTCTACCTCAATGAGCAGGTCAAGGCGATCCAAAAAGAGCTAGGCGATGGCGAAGACGGCGCCGATATCGAAGAGATTGAGAAAAAGATCAAAGCCGCCAAAATGCCCAAAGAGGCCCTGAAAAAAGCGGAAGGCGAACTCAAAAAACTCAAGCTGATGTCGCCCATGTCGGCCGAGGCCACGGTGGTGCGCAACTACCTTGACGTGCTGATCGGATTGCCCTGGACCACCAAGACCAAGATCAAGCACGACCTCGGATTTGCCGAAAACGTGCTCAACCAAGACCACTACGGCCTGGACAGGGTTAAAGACCGCATTCTGGAGTACCTTGCGGTGCAGCAGCGGGTGGAAAAAGTCAAGGCGCCCATCTTGTGCCTGGTTGGCCCCCCGGGTGTGGGCAAAACCTCGCTGGGTCAGTCGATTGCCAAAGCCACCGGCCGCAAGTATGTGCGCATGGCGCTGGGCGGCATGCGCGATGAGGCGGAGATCCGCGGCCACCGGCGAACTTACATTGGCGCCATGCCCGGCAAAGTGCTGCAAAGCCTGACCAAGGTAGGCACCCGCAACCCGCTTTTTCTGCTCGACGAGATTGACAAATTGGGCACGGACTTCCGTGGCGACCCCAGCAGCGCTTTGTTAGAAGTCCTAGACCCCGAGCAAAACCACAAGTTTGTTGACCATTACGTCGAAGTCGATTACGACCTCAGCGATGTGATGTTCGTTGCCACCTCCAACTCCATGAAAATCCCGCCGGCGCTGCTGGACCGCATGGAGGTCATCCGCTTGTCGGGTTACACCGAGGAGGAGAAGACCAATATCGCCCTGACCTACCTGTTGCCCAAGCAGCTAAAAAACAACGGCGTCAAGGAATCCGAACTGTTGGTGACGGAAGAAGCGGTGCGGGACATCGTGCGCTACTACACGCGTGAAGCCGGTGTGCGCTCACTGGAGCGCGAGTTGTCCAAGATTTGCCGCAAGGTCGTCAAGGGCTTGTTGCTTAAAAAGCTGACGCCCCAGGTGAAAGTGGACGCCGACAACCTCAACGACTACTTGGGCGTACGCAAGTTCAGCTTCGGCCGCGCCGAAGAGCAAAACCAAGTCGGTCAGGTCGTAGGGTTGGCATGGACCGAAGTGGGCGGCGATTTGCTCACCATAGAGGCGGCGCTGATACCTGGCAAGGGCGTCATTACCCGCACCGGTTCACTGGGCGACGTGATGAAAGAGTCGGTCGAAGCGGCGCGCACCGTGGTCCGCAGCCGGGCTCGCCGTCTCGGAATCAAGGACGAGTTTTTCGAGAAATGGGACATTCACATCCATGTACCGGACGGCGCCACGCCCAAAGACGGTCCAAGTGCAGGCGCTGCGATGGCCACCGCCTTGGTTTCGGCGCTCAGCGGCATCGCAGTGCGTGGCGATGTGGCTATGACGGGCGAGATCACGCTGCGCGGCGAGATCACCGAAATTGGGGGGTTGAAAGAAAAACTGCTGGCTGCCCTGCGCGGCGGTATCAAAACCGTTCTGATTCCCGAGTCCAACGCTAAAGACCTGCAGGAAATTCCTGACAACGTCAAAAAGGGCCTGGAAATCATTCCGGTGCGCTGGATTGACCAAGTGCTGGACTACGCGCTGGTATCGCAGCCGGTGGCCTTGCCGGAAGAAGTTTCCGTCCCAGTGGTCCCCACCACCGTGGTAGGCGGAGCCGACGTCGTGCACGCCACCGTCAAACATTGATGCGTGGTGCCCGTCGCGCGACTCATTAGCGCGGCGGCGAAACAGTGTGGAGACTGCGGGAAAATCTCGCTATAATTAACGGCTTGAATGCGGGAATAGCTCAGTTGGTAGAGCGCAACCTTGCCAAGGTTGAGGTCGAGAGTTCGAGACTCTTTTCCCGCTCCACATTCCAAAAGGGAAGCGCGTTGCTTCCCTTTTTTGTTGAGAGTTACTCTTTCGGAGTGGTTCCTTAACATGGAAGAACTTTCATGATTGGGGTACTGTGCATTCATGAAAGCTAGGGCGCGGTAGCAAAGCGGTTATGCCCCGGATTGCAAATCCGGTTAGTCCGGTTCGACTCCGGACCGCGCCTCCATCGTTTCATGGCCGTGCGCCTGCCTCTCTCGATTGGGGGCGGTCATGGCTGACAATACGGCGACGCCCGAGTGGTGAAATAGGTAGACACATCGGACTTAAAATCCGCCGCTTCGTGAATAACGGGCGTACCGGTTCGATTCCGGTCTCGGGCACCATTGGTCAGTTTCAGGCGTTTGCACCCCCCGCCCAATCCTCTTTTTCTAACCGCTTTGGCCTTGGCTACAGCGGTTTTTTGTTTTCCCATGACCTTTGGGAGAAGTTTGTGACCGAAATTGCTCTGTCATTATTCAATCTGTCGCGAGTCGAGAGCAAAGCGCTCGCCATTGATTTAACTGTAAGCGTCCGGCCATCCCCCTCTTGAATTGACGCTCTACGTCTTGCAAGATCGTGTGCACGCAACACATCGCGCACATCATGCTCAAAGATTCAGAGAATTCAACACACCAAACGCGACGCACCCATCGCACTTACACACCCGCCTTC
>CANEVH010000032.1 GCA_947442105.1 Comamonadaceae bacterium
ACTGCGACTGCGCGACATGCGTTCAAGTTCGGCCATTACATCCGCCGTACACGACAGTGCCACAGCAACTCGTGCCATCGCATTCTCCTATGACTGAACATAGGGGTATCATAATACTATCGTCAATAAATGCAATTAGACACTAGCGCCCTAAAAGCCAAAAAGCCTAAAGGGCGGCGCGCTGCCTCATGGCCTCGCCCAGGCGCACGGGTGCTGCGGGCTGCCAAGCCGGGTTCCAGTCCAGCGTAGCGCGCGGCCACAGCAGCACCACGGTTGAGCCAAGCAAAAACCGGCCCATCTCTTCGCCCTGGCGCAGGCTGACTGCGCCTTCGTCGTAATGCCATTCCGTGATTTGCGGCAAGCGCGGCGGGTTCACCACGCCGTGCCATACGGTGGCCATGCTGCCCACAATGGTGGCACCCACCAAAGTCAGCACCAGGGGGCCGTGGTCGGTGTCAAACACGCACACCACCCGCTCGTTGCGCGCAAACAGGCCCGGCACGCCACGCGCTGTGGTGGGGTTGACCGAAAACAGATCACCCGGCACGTAAATCATGCGCCGCAAGCGCCCATGGCAGGGCATGTGGATGCGGTGGTAGTCGCGTGGGCTGAGGTAAATCGTGGCAAAGCTGCCATCTTGAAACTGCGCCGCCAGCGCGGCGTCGCCGCCCACCAGCGCCGTGGTGCTGTAACCGTGGCCCTTGGCCTGGAAGATTTGGTCCTGCGCAATGGCGCCAAACTGGCTGATGGCACCGTCCACCGGACACACCCAGGTGCTGGCTGCCAGCGGGCGCGCGCCGGGCGCCAGGGCACGGGTGAAGAAGTCGTTAAAGCAGGCGTAGCTGGCCAGATCGGGGTTGGCCGCCTCGGCCATATTTACCTGGTAGCGTTTGACAAACCAGGCAATCAAGCGCGTGGTCAGCGTGCCCCAGCGGCGGCTGGCGACCCAGCCACCAAACACCGTGAGCGCCTTTTTGGGCAGCAGGTACTGGGGCAGTACCGAAAAACGATCAGACACTGGGCGGCTCCAAGGGGGTTTATGAGGACCCGCACCACTGGCGTTTCAGGGGCGTGGAGACGAGCAAAAATTATAGTCAGTGGCCTATAGTCACCACCTATGAGCACCGCACGCATTCCCCCCATCCAGTGTTTGTTGACTTTTGAGGCACTCGCGCGCCTGCGCAGCGTCACCCAGGCCTCAGAAGAGCTGTGCGTCACCCCCAGCGCCGTGAGCCACCGCGTGCGCCAGTTGGAGCAAATCATTGGCACCAAGCTGTTTGGCCGGGCGGACTTTTCGCTCACCACCGAAGGCAGCGAATACCTCGCCCATGTGCGCGAAGGTCTGGCCACCTTGCAAAAGTTTCCGAGTTCTAGCGCCGCGCCCGGCAAACGCAAGCTTCGCTTGGCGTTGACCCCGACCTTTGCCCGCTCGATTGTGATTCCCCGGCTGCGCGAATTCACCGAGGCCTACCCGGAAATTGAGCTGACCATGCAGGTGACGATTCCGCTCCTGGACGTGGTGGCCGAGGACGCGGACCTGACGGTGCGCTTTGGAGCCGGCCGCTACGCCGACCTGGAGCACATCTGCCTGACCAAGGACGTGGTCACGCCGCTGGCCTCGCCCGCTTTTGTGCGCGAGCACGGCCCTTTTGTGGAGCCGCAAGACCTGCACCACATGCCCTTGCTGCGCAGCCCCCTGGAGCCCTGGCGCACCTGGTTTGCCGCCCACCACCTGGACTGGCCCGAGCCGGTGGACGGCTCGCAGTTCAACGACATTGGCCTGATGTGCGACGGCGCCGCCGCCGGCATGGGTGTTGCGCTGGTACGCCTGAAGCTGGGCGCACCCTGGCTGGAGAGCGGCTCCCTGGTGCGCTTGGGCAGCAGCGAGACCTTTATGGGCAACGTGCCCAGCCCGCATGCCCATTACCTGTGCTGGCGCACCGGCATGATGGACCGGTGGGAATGTGCGGCGTTTGCCGAGTGGCTTAAGAAAGTGTTGGCTTAGCCCACTCTCCCCCAACCCCTCGCCCAGCGGGCGAGGGGGGGCCGAGGTCCGAATTTGGTTTCTGCGCTTCGGCTAGGCTTCTATTGGCGTGGTGCCTGTGGGTATGCCTGCGAGGTCTAGGAACGGCGCCGTCGCCGCGACGGCTTTCGGGGTTTGGGCGCAGCGGTTTCTGCCCCGCCACACCCCCCAACCCCCTCTCCTCCCCAGCGGGGAGGAGAGGGGGAGCAAAGTCCGAATTTGGTTTCTGCGCTTCGGTTGGGCTTCTACTGGCGTGGTGCCTGTGGGTACGCCTGCGAGGTCTAGGAACGGCGCCGTCGCCGCGACGGCTTTCGGGGTTTGGGCGCAGGCGCCGCCTCGGCGTGGGAGGAGAGGGAGTCGGGGGGGCGTGGCAAACCCCCCGGTGGGGTGCAATAAGGGGGGTAAATTCACGGCCTACTGCAAGTTTCTTCATGCGTGGGGGCGTCCGGTTCCCGTACAGTCCACGGCATGAACGCTCCTCTGACCGCAAATACCGAAGAATTGCTGCACCGCGCCAGCCTGCAAGCCAGCGTTGTGCAAGCGCTGGCCAAGCACTTGCCACAACACGCTTTGCTGTACCAAACCGAAGACACCACGCCTTATGAGTGCGACGGTTTGACGGCTTACCGCCTGCGCCCGCTGGTGGTGGCCCTGCCTGAGACTGAGGCGCAGGTGCAGGCGGTGCTGCGGAGCTGCCATGCGCTGGGCGTGCCGGTGGTGGCGCGCGGTGCGGGCACTGGTTTGTCGGGCGGTGCCATGCCACATGCGCTGGGCGTGACGCTGTCTTTGGCCAAGTTCAACAAAATCATCCAGATTGACGCGCACAGCCGTACCGCGCGTGTGCAATGCGGCGTGCGCAACCTGGCCATCAGCGAGGCTGCTGCGCCCTACGGCTTGTACTACGCGCCGGACCCGAGCAGCCAGATTGCTTGCACCATTGGTGGCAACGTGGCGGAGAACTCGGGCGGCGTGCATTGCCTGAAATACGGCTTGACCCTGCATAACGTGTTGCAAGTGCGCGGTCTGACCATTGCCGGCGAACCCATTAGCTTTGGCGCGCAGGCGCTGGACGCGCCGGGCTACGACTTGCTCAGCGTGGTGGTGGGCAGCGAAGGCATGTTGGCTGTGACCTTGGAGGTGCTGGTCAAACTGGTGCCCAAGCCCCAGTTGGCGCGCTGCATCATGGCCAGCTTTGACGACGTGCGCAAAGCGGGTGAGGCAGTGGCCGCCGTGATTGCCGCAGGCATCATCCCAGCCGGGCTGGAAATGATGGACAAGCCCATGACCGCCGCCGTGGAAGACTTTGTGCACGCGGGCTACGACCTGAGCGCCGAGGCGATTTTGCTGTGCGAGAGCGACGGCACGCCCGAGGAAGTGGAAGAAGAAATTGCCCGCATGAGCGACGTGCTGCGCAGCAACGGCGCCACGGCCATTGCGGTGAGCCAAAGCGAGGCCGAGCGCCTGCGCTTTTGGAGCGGGCGCAAAAACGCCTTTCCGGCCAGCGGGCGCATCAGCCCCGACTACATGTGCATGGACAGCACGATTCCGCGCAAGCGCCTGGCCGACATCCTGCTGGCCATCAGCGAGATGGAAAAAAAGTACCAGCTGCGCTGCGCCAATGTGTTCCACGCCGGGGACGGCAATCTGCACCCGCTGATTTTGTTCGACGCCAACGACCCCGACCAGCTGCGCCGCTGCGAGCTGTTTGGCGCCGACATTTTGGAAACCAGCGTGGCCATGGGCGGCACGGTAACGGGCGAACACGGCGTGGGCGTGGAAAAGCTCAACAGCATGTGCGTGCAGTTTTCGCCCGAAGAAAACGAACAAATGTTTGCGGTCAAACGCGCGTTTGACCCCCAGGGTTTGCTCAACCCCGGCAAGGTGATTCCCACCCTACAGCGCTGCGCCGAGTACGGCAAGATGCTGGTGCGTGGCGGGCAGATCAAGCACCCGGATTTGCCGCGGTTTTAAGCGGCTGGGGGTGTCGCCCGTCAAGCTTGCGCCTTGACCCTACGGCCAAGCGCCACGCGGACTTGCTCCGGTGTTCCACACCACCTCCCGTTGACTCCGTGTCTTGGCCCCGAGCAAACGGCGAAGTCCTTGAATTCTCATGCTTCGCTTTGCGCGGCTGTTGGGTTGAATGACAATGGTGTGGTGCGCAGACCCGGACGCCTTTGTATGCCCCGCTGACGCACCGCTGTTCATCATCAAAGAGGAGACCTAAACCATGCCCCAATCCCAACCCCACACCCAGGCTCACCTGGACCGCCGGGCTTTGCTTCAAACCGCCTTGGCCAGCGCTGCTGGCTTGGCCTTGCCCGCCTGGGCCCAATCGACCTGGCCCGCCAAACCGGTGACCCTGGTGGTGCCCTTTCCGGCAGGCGGCGGCACGGACGCATTTGCCCGCCCCCTGTCGGCGCAGTTTTCCCGCCTGACGGAAAAGCAGCTCATCATTGACAACAAGGGCGGCGCGGGCGGCACCTTGGGAGCCGGGGTGGCAGCCAAGGCAGCGCCTGATGGCTACACCCTGTTTATGGGCGCGGTGCACCACACGATTGCGCCCAGCATGTACCCCAAGCTGGACTACGACCTGGAGCGCGACTTTGTGCCCCTGCTGCTGGTGGCCAGCGTGCCGCAAATTTTGGTGGTCAATCCCAAAAAAGTGCCGGTGGCCAACTTTGCAGAATTTTTGGCGTTCGTGCGCAAAAACCCCGGCAAGCTCAACTACGGCTCGGCCGGCGGTGGCACCTCGCACCATCTGGCAGGCGAGCTGTTCAAGCTGCAGACCAAAACCTTTATCACCCACATTCCCTACCGTGGTGCGGGCCCCGCGCTGCAAGACCTGATTGCGGGCAATGTGGACATGATGTTTGACGGGCTGGGCTCATCGGCTGCGCACATCAAAGGCGGGCGCATCAAAGCGCTGATGGTGTCAGGCACCAAGCGCAACCCCGCTTTCCCCGACGTGCCATGCTCTACCGAACTGGGTTTGCCCGAGTACACCGTGAGCACCTGGTATGGCATTTGGGCGCCCAAAGCCACGCCAGCCGAAGCCCAAGCGCGCGCCACCGAAGAGATTCGCCGTGCCTGCCAAACCGACGAGGCAAAAGCCATCTGGGCCAACCAAGGTGCGGATTTTCCCAACCTGGCGGGCGCGCAGTTTGACGGGTTTATCAAAGGCGAGCTGGCCAAATGGTCCAAGGTCGTCAAAGCCTCGGGCGCCAAGCTGGACTGATCCACGCGCTTTTTGCACCCCACCATGGCCCAACACAACCTGTTTGCCGCCCTGCGCGCGGCCTTTCCCGCTGATTTGGACGCCACTGCCGTCGAGACGGACAGCGGCTTGCATTACTCCTGGCGGGACTTGGACCGCGCCACCGCCATGGTGGCCAATGTGTTGCAGTCGCTGGATGTGCCCGCAGGCAGCCGCATTGCCGCGTACACCGAAAAGTCGGTCGAAGCCATGGTTTTGTACCTGGCCACCCTGCGCGCGGGCTATGTGTATTTGCCGCTGAACACCGCCTACCAAAGCGCCGAGGTGGAATACTTCATCGGTAACGCCGAGCCCGCCGTGGTGGTGTGCGCCAGCCGCAGCTTTGGCTGGGTGAGCAAGATCGCGTTCAAGGCGGGCACGCAGTATGTGTTCACCCTCAATGATGACCGCACCGGCAGCCTGCTGGAGCGCGCCGCCATGCACAGCGACGTGCACACCGTGGCGCCGCGCCAGGCCGATGACCTGGCGGCCATCGTCTACACCAGCGGCACCACCGGGCGCAGCAAAGGCGCCATGCTCAGCCACGGCAACTTGCTCAGTAACGCGCAGGTGCTCAAGGACTATTGGGGCTGGAAAGCGGGCGACGTACTGATCCACGCCTTGCCCATCTTCCATGTGCACGGCCTGTTTGTGGCCATCCATGGCGCGCTGCTGAGCGGCAGCAAGATGGTCTGGATGGCCAAGTTCGACCCCAAGGCTGTGCTGGCGCATCTGCCCAAGGCGACCGTCTTTATGGGCGTGCCAACGCTTTATGTGCGCCTGTTGGCCGAGCCCGGACTGACGCTAGAGTCCACCCGCAATATGCGTTTGTTTGTTGCCGGCTCGGCCCCGCTGTTGCTGGAAACCTTCAATGAATGGACGGCGCGCACCGGCCACACCATCCTGGAGCGCTACGGCATGAGCGAGACGGTAATGCTCACCTCCAACCCGTATGCGGCCGACGCCCGTTTTGCACAGCAAAGCGAGCGCCGGGGCGCCACCGTGGGCTTTCCCTTGCCCGCAGTGGAGTTGCGTGTCGCGGGCGATGGCGATGTGCCCCTGCCCGTGGGCGAGATCGGCGGTATTCAGGTGCGCGGTCCCAATGTGTTTTCCGGCTACTGGCGCATGCCCGAGAAGACGGCGGAAGAATTTACCGCCGATGGATTTTTTAGGACCGGCGACGTTGGCAAAGTGGACGAACGCGGCTATGTGCACATCGTAGGGCGCAGCAAAGACCTGATCATCAGCGGCGGCTACAACGTCTATCCTGCCGAGATTGAGGGCTATATCAACGAGCTGCCCGGCGTGGCGGAAAGCGCTCTGGTGGGCGTACCGCACCCGGACTTTGGCGAGGTGGGCGTGGCCGTGGTGATTGCCAAGCCCGGCGCGCAGCCGCAGGCCAGTGACATTGTGGCGGCGCTAAAAACACAACTGGCCAACTTCAAAATCCCCAAACACTGCGTGCTGGTAACAGAGCTGCCGCGCAACGCCATGGGCAAGGTGCAAAAGAATCTGCTGCGCGCGCAGTACCAAGCGCTGTTTAGCTAATCCCAAACGCCAAGCCCCATGCGCCAAACCATCCAGAATCTCGAAGAATCCCAGATCCGCGAAGTGGCCAACGCGAGCTTGGGGCGCAGCGACCTGCTGGCATTTTGGTTTGGCGAGAGCGACGAGGTCACGCCCGACTTCATCCGCCAAGCCGCCATAGAGTCGCTACAACGTGGCGAAACCTTTTACGCCCACAACCTGGGCCTGCCCGAGCTGCGCCAGGCCATTGCCAGCGCCATGACCGCCCAGCATGCCAGCGGGCCCGGCGCCACGACCATCGGCATGGAGCGCATCGCAGTGACCACTGGCGGGGTGAATGCGCTGATGCTGGCGGTGCAGGCGCTGGTGGACGCGGGCGACGAGGTGGTGGCTGCCACCCCAGTGTGGCCCAACCTGACGGCGCAGGCGCTGATCATGGGTGCGCAGTTGCGCACCGTGGCGCTCACGCCACAAAGTTCCGGCGCTGACGCGGGCGCCTGGACGCTGGACCTGCCCCGGCTGCTAGAGAGCATTACCCCCGGCACCCAGCTGCTGATCCTCAACGCCCCCAACAACCCCACCGGCTGGACCCTGAGCCGCGACGAGCAGAGTGCCATCCTGGCGCACTGCCGCCGCACCGGCACCTGGATACTGGCCGACGAGGTGTACGAAAACCTGTACTACGCCCCCAGCGCCAACGGCAGCGCGCCCAGCTTTTTGGACATCGCCGAGCCCGAAGACCGGCTGGTGGTGGTGCACAGCTTTTCCAAAAGCTACCTCATGACCGGCTGGCGCCTGGGCTGGCTGGTCATGCCGCCGCAAATGACGGCGGCCATGGGCAAGCTGGTGGAGTTCAACACCTCCTGCGCCAGCGTGTTCACCCAGCGCGCAGGCATCGTGGCGCTACAGCGCCGGGATGAAGTGACGCCCCGCGTGGTCGCCCACCTCAAAACCTGCCGCGACACCCTGATCCCCGCGCTGCGCACCCTACCCGATGTGCAGGTGGCGCTGCCCTTGGGCGGCATGTACGCCTTCTTTCAGCTGCCTGGCCACGGCGACTCCTTGGCCACCGCCAAACGATTGGTGAGTGAGGCCGGTCTGGGCCTGGCCCCTGGCAGCGCCTTTGCCCCCGAGGCAGCGGGCTGGCTGCGCTGGTGCTTTGCGTCCAAAGACTTAGCAAGGTTGACGCAGGGGGTGGAGCGGCTGGGGGATTGGTTGCGGCGGGGGTAAGGCGACGAATGAGAGGAGTTGCCGCGATTCTTGAAAGACAGGAGTCGGTAAGTTGAACCTGCCACTTCCAAAACGGCCACCACCATTCGGCTGCAAGTTCGCACGACTTGGCGCATCTAACTGCACGGGCGCATCAGAGGAGGCCGGCGGGGAAAAAGTTGTTGCGTTGCCAGTCCAAGCGCCTTGCTTTATGTTCAGGTTCAAAGGAAACAGACATGTCTACAGCCACACCGGCATCCAGAGACCAAATAGCCATACCTCCAAGCAATCGGCCAGTGCCGCGGGGTGCCGCATGCCCCTGACGTTTGATGTCAAGGCACCAAAGCATCCCGGAATGACTTTGCTAGCCTGAAACGAGCCGGTCAAAAAATGCGGCAAGCCCTTCTGGACAGGCTCGCGCTGTGGGCGATTCGCGCGTACCAGCTGCATCTATCGCCTCGCAAGGGCTTTAGCTGCGCGTACCGCCATCAAACAGGCTGTCGCAGTTGCTCAGTTTTGGGTTTCCGAGCCATCCGCCGTTATGGTCTATTTGCTGGATTGCCTGTTCTTCAACGGCGACTCGAACGCTGTTCTGTAGCGTATCAACGCGCAGTGCCGGTCAATCCCCGTGGCAAAAACCAAGCCGGATTTATTGACCTTTCGTGCGACCTTCCATGCAGCGGCAACTCCGGTTTAAATTGTGCAGGCTCCGCGTGCGACGCAGTATCGGGCTGCGGTGGGCCGTGCGACTGTGGCCGCTGGGGTGCGTCTAAGCGCTCTTCAAAGTCAAAGTACGTCTACATTCCTCCCGGTAGGAGCAAACGCTATAAAGGCAGCAACGGTTGAAATGCGTTCTGGATGCTGGGTGTCTCTTTAACGTGAATAACTCTCATGATTGTGGGTGCTGCGCACCTTCAAGAAGGTTAGTGAAAAAGGGCACCCAGCGCAGAACTTTTTATTAAATCTCCACTGCCCAAGTCTTTGTATGGCAACGGAGTGGTTCAGGGATGCCGTCTGGACAACACCCACGCCAATGCTAGGCCACTGGCGCCGCAGGCACTACTTGACCGCTGCGGCACTCACATAGCCAGACACCACCTTCCATTTGCCATCCTGGATTTGCGACAGGCGAGAGGCGTCGCTGCCCAAACGCTTGGTGGCGCTGAAGGTGGCTTTGGCGCTACCAAACATATCGGGCTCAATGGTTGTGGAGTCCATGGCTTTGATAAAGGTGTCCGTACTGAGGTTTTTGCCGGCCTTGCTTGCAGCCAAAGCAAAGGCGTTGATGATGTTGTAGCCATATACCGAAAACACCGTCGGGTCTTCGTTGAACATGGTTTTGTACTTGTTGGCCCAAAAGCGGATGGGCTGCGAGGCCTCGTCGGTGTAGGGGTTTTGTACCGTCATGGTGGCGTACAAACCGTCCATGGCCTTGCCGCCAATTTTGTGGATCAGGTCGGTGTAGGAGGCGCTGCTGCCCAAGAACACCGGGTTAAACCCTAGCTTGCGTGCCGTTCCGATGGCGCCAATCGTCTCCCGGATGATGGTTCCCAGCACCACCAGATCGCATCCGCTGGACTGGAGCTTGGAAATTTGCGAGGAAAAATCTGTGGCGCCGCGCTTGTAGGAAGTCTTTTCGGTGAACTCCATGTTCATGGATTTCAGGCCGGCTTCGGCACCGCGCAGCACCTCCAGGCCAAAGTCATCGTCTTGGTACAAGGTGCAGACTTTTTTAGCGCCCTTTTCCTTGACCAGGCCCGGCAAGCTGACGCGGATCTGGTCGTAGTAGGTGGCTGCAAAGGAGTACTTCAGCCGGTCCAGCGGTTCGTACATTTCGCGCGCTGCCGTGATGGGGAAGAAGTTGATCACGTTCTTCTCGAACTGCACCGGCATGGCGGCCAGGTTTTGCGCTGTGCCAATGTGGCCCACCATGATGAAAATCTTGTCTTGGTTGACCAGCTTTTGGGCAGCGAGCACCGCCTTCTTCGGGTCGTAGCCGTCGTCTTCAACCAGCAATTTAAGCTTGCGGCCGTTGACGCCACCTTGCTCGTTAATCTCGGAAACGGCCAGTTGCATGCCCGAGCGCGCCTGTTTGCCAAAGCCTGCCAGGGGACCTGAGAGGTCTTGGATGGAGCCCAACAAAATCTCGTCTTTAGAGACGCCTTGTTGTTGGGCCAAAGCCAGCGGACTGGCAAGCGCTAGCGCAAGCAGCCCGGTGGCTGCGAATACCGTGTTCAACTTCATGCTCATCTCCTTGGGTTGGGGAAAAAATGTCAATCTGGTGTGTGGCTTACTTGCCGTCCGCCACAGGCTTCCACTTGCCGTCCTGAATTTGCGACAGGCGCGAAGACTCGCTGCCCAGGCGCTTGGTGGCGGTGTAAATGAGTTTTGGTGTGCCAAAGATATCGCTGGGCACGGTCAGACCGTTCATGGCCTTGACGAAGCTCTCGGTCGTCAACTGCGGCCCTGCTTTTTGCGCGGCCTGAATCATGATGTCGATCATGATGTAGCCGTAGGCAGAGAACACCGTGGGGTCTTCGCTGAACTTGGTTTTGTACTTGTTGGCCCAAAAGCGGATGGGCTGCGAGGCTTCATCGGTGTAGGGGTTTTGCACCACCATGGTGGCGTAAATGCCGTCCATGGCCTTGCCACCCAGTTTATGGATCAGGTCGGTGTAAGCGGCGACCGAGGCGAAAAACACCGGGTTAAAGCCGGTTTTGCGGGCCTCGGCCACGGTGCCAATGGTTTCACGAATGATGGTGCCCAAGACCACCAGTTCGCAGCCAGCGGACTTCATTTTGGCTACTTGGCTGGAAAAATCGGTGGCGCCGCGCTTGAACGAGGTTTTCTCGGTCAGTTCCATGTTCACGCTTTTGAGGCCGGCCTCGCTGCCGCGCAGCACCTCCAGGCCAAACTCATCGTCTTGGTAAATGATGCAGACCTTTTTTGCGTTTTTGTCCGCCACCATTTTGGGCAAGGTCAGGCGCATTTGGTCGTAGTACGAACTCAGCAGCGCGTACTTCAAATCATTGGGCGGCTCGTACATCTCGCGCGCTGCGGTCAGCGGCATAAAGTTGATGACTTTTTTCTCAAACTGGATGGGCATGGCCGCGTTGTTTTGGGCGGTGCCCAGGTGGCCGGCCATGATGAAAATCTTGTCCTGGTTGACCAGCTTTTGCGCCGCCAACACCGCCTTTTTGGGGTCGTAGCCCGAGTCTTCTACCAGCAGTTTGATCTTGCGCCCGTGCACGCCGCCTTGTTCGTTGAGCTCGTCAATGCGCAATTGCATGCCGTTGCGCGCTTGCTTGCCGTAACCGGCCAGCGGGCCGGAGAGGTCTTGGATGGTGCCCACCACGATCTCGGTTTTGGTAATGCCTTGCTGTTCGGCCGCCTGCAAGCCACTGGTTGCCAGCAGGGCCAAGGCCAGGCTTGCGATGGCGGAGGGTTTGGAAAAATGGAGTTTCATACAAGCTCTCAAAGAAAAAATAAGTGGGTTGTGAAAAAAACGACAGAGCGCTTTATGCGCGGTACATGTCTTCAATCTGCGGTGTGTACTTCTTTTCCACCAGCTTGCGCTTGAGCTTCATGGTGGGCGTGAGTTCCTCGTCTTCGGCGCTGAGCTGGGTGTCGAGCAAGAAGAACTTTTTGATTTGCTCCACCCGGGCAAACTTCTTGTTCACGCGCTCGATTTCGGCTTGGATGAGCGCCTGCACTTCGGGCGCGCGGGTCAGGCTGGCGTAGTTGCTAAAGGGCACATCTTTGTCTTGGGCGAATTTTTCCACGTTCTCCTGGTCGATCATGATGATCACGGTCAGGTAAGGGCGCTTGTCGCCAATGACCACCGCATCGGTGATGTAGGGGGAGAACTTGAGGTCGTTTTCCAGCTCGCTGGGCGTGATGTTTTTGCCCCCGGCGGTGATGATGATGTCCTTCATGCGGTCGGTAATGCGCAAATAGCCATCGGCGTCTCGCACACCCACGTCGCCGGTGTGCAGCCAGCCGTCGGGGCCAATGGTCTCGGCGGTCTTTTCCGGCAAATTCAGGTAGCCGGCAAACACGTTTTTGCCGCGCACCAGAATTTCCCCGGTCGCTGGGTCCAGCCGTACTTCGTTATAGGACGCCGCCGGGCCAATAGAGCCCGGGCGCATGCCGGTGGCCGGCACACCGGTCGACGCCCCGCAGGTCTCGGTCATGCCCCAGACTTCGAGCATGGGCACACCCAGCGCCAAATACCAGCGCACCAGTTCGGGCGAAATGGGCGCCGCGCCGGTGACCAAGCAGCGTGCCCGGTGGATGCCTATCAACTTGCGCACATTGTTGAGCGCCAGCCACTGCGCCACGCGAAACTGCATGCGCAAGCCCGCACCCACCGGTTGGCCCGCCAGCACCAAGTCTGCAATCTGGGAACCCACGCCAATGCCCCAGGCGTACACCGCTTGCTGGATGGCGCCTGCTTCTTTGAGCGAAATCATCACACCGGAGTAAAACTTTTCCCACACGCGGGGCACTGCGGTGAACACCGTGGGCGCGATCTCGCGCACGTTCTCGGGAATGGTTTCCGGGTTTTCTACGAAATTGAGCTTGGCGCCGGTGTAGAGGGCGAAGTACTCGCCGCCCATGCGCTCGGCAATGTGGCACAGGGGCAAAAAGCACATGCGCTCGTCGTTTTCGTCTTGTGCGACCAAGGTGTTGTAGCCGTGCACGGTGTAGACCAGCCCTTGGTGCAGGTGCATGGCGCCCTTGGGCTTGCCCGTGGTGCCCGAGGTGTAGACCAAAATGGCCAGGTCTTCGGGCTGGCATTGCTGCAGCCGCGCTTGCAAAGCGTCCGGGTGCGCCGCCAGATAACTTCTGCCCAAGGCGCGCAAGGCGTCCAGGCTGATGATGGCGGGGTCGTCGACCTTGCGCAGGCCTTCCATGTCAAACACCACCATCTTGCGCAGCAAGGGCAGGGCGGCGCGCACTTCCAGCGCCTTGTCGAGCTGCTCGTCGTCTTCCACAAACAGCACAGTGGTGCGCGAATCCTCGCACAGGTACTGCACCTGGCTGCTCGCATCCGTGGGGTAAATGCCGTTGGACACGCCGCAGGCCGACAGCACCGCCAGGTCGGCCCACACCCACTCCACCACGGTGTTGGCGAGGATGGAGGCGCATTCGCCCTTGGCAAAGCCCAGGCTGAGCAGGCCACCGGCAATCTCTTGCACGGCTTGGGCGGTTTGGTCCCAGGTCCAACTGCGCCACAGGCCCAGGTGCTTTTGGCGCATCCAAACCTTGGGGCCGCGCTGGGCCACGGCGTTCCAAAACAGCGCCGGAATAGTGTCGCCCGAGAGCACCACCTCATGCTGCGCCTGGATATGGCTCAGGTCCCACAGTTGCGTCATAGTGCGCCTTGCATGCGAATGGCCGCACAGCGGCGCGCCTTAGGGGTATGGCAGGTGAGCAGGGGCGTGGGCACAGTCATCTCCAGGTTTTCTTCTTTTTCCAGCGCCGCTCGGTGCGCACACCCGCTTCTTTGAGGCCGAGGTAAAACTCTTTGATGTCGTCCTTCTCGCGCAAATGGGCGCAGGTGTCTTCCATCACGATGCGGCCGTTTTCCAGCACGTAGCCGTAGTCCGAGGCGTTAAGCGCCATATTGGCGTTTTGCTCCACCAGCAAAATCGTGGTGCCGCGCTCGCGGTTGATGCGCACCACAATCTCAAAAATTTCTTTGGTCAGCTTGGGGCTCAGGCCCAGGCTGGGTTCATCGAGCAGCATCAGGTCGGGGTTGGCCATGAGCGCGCGCGAAATCGCCAGCATTTGCTGCTGGCCGCCCGAGAGCAAGCCGGCGTCCTGGGTGCTGCGCTCTTGGAGGATGGGAAAGTAGCCAAACAGAGTTTCGATGTCGCGCGCCACGCCGTCGCGGTCGCTGCGGGTGTAGGCGCCCATGAGCAGGTTGTCGCGCACGCTGAGCAGCGGAAACACCTCGCGTCCCTCGGGCACGTGGCTGAGGCCTTGCTGCACGATGAAGGACGGGTCTTTGGCGGTGATGTCCTGGCCCTTGAAGGCGATGGAGCCCTTGCGGGGGTCGATGATGCCGGAGATGGTCTTCAAAATCGTGGTCTTGCCCGCGCCGTTGGAACCCAGCACTGCGGCAATCTCGCCCCGGCGCACCTGCAGGCTCACGCCGCGTATGGCCTTGATCGGTCCGTAGGCGCTCTCTACGTTCAAGAGATTGAGCACCGGCAGGTCGCTGATGGCGGGTGGCAAGCTGCTCATGCGGCACCTCCACTGCTGCCGGTTGTAGCACTTGTGGTTACGCCAATACGGGCGCTGTTAGATCGACGCAGCGACGACACATCGTCCACCGTGCCCAAATAGGCTTCGATCACGCCGGGGTCGCTTTGCACTTCGCGCGGCGTGCCAGTAGCCAGCACTTCGCCCTGGTTCATGGCCAGCACCCGGTCCGACACCTTGGACACCAGGCCCATGTCGTGCTCCACCATCAGCACGCTGATGCCTAGCTCGTGTTGAATGTCCTGAATCCAGAAGGCCATGTCGTCGGTTTCTTCCACGTTCAGGCCCGAAGACGGCTCATCGAGCAGCAGCAGCCGGGGCTCGGTGCACAGGGCACGCGCCAATTCCACCACCTTGCGCACTCCGTAGGGCAGGCCGGCCACGAAGGTGTCGCGGTAATGCTGCAGGCTGAGAAAGTCGATCACTTCCTCCGCCTTTTCGCGCGAGCGCAATTCGGCATCGCGTACCGCCTGGGTGAAAAACAAGTCTTGCCAAAAGCCCGTCTGGCGGTGCGTGTGGCGGCCAATCAAAAGGTTGTGCAGCACCGAGGCGTGCTCAAACAGTTCAATGTTTTGAAAAGTGCGCGCAATGCCCAGCGTCGCCACGTCTTGCGGCGCCTGCGCGGTGAGCTTGACTTTGCCATGGGGGCCTTGGTAGTCGATCTCGCCGGTGGTGGGGGTGTAAATGCGGCTGATCAGGTTAAACACCGTGGTTTTTCCCGCGCCGTTGGGTCCGATCAGGGTGAACACCTCGCCCGGTTTGACGTCAAAGCTCACGTTGTTGACGGCTAGCACGCCGCCAAAGCGCACGCTTAAATTTTTTGCCGATAAAAGGGGGGCACTCATTTCAGACGGTCCGATTTCTGGAAAGACTTCTGCCGCTTGAACATGCCCTTGCGGTAGAAGGGAAACATCTCGATGTAGGTGCGAATCTTGAGCCATCGACCGTACAAGCCCATGGGCTCAAACAGCACAAAGGCAATGAGCACCGATCCATACACAACGCCTTGCAAACCCGGTGCCTGGCCGATGACGGTAGGCAGATAGTCTTTGACCATGGAAATGAGCTGCGGCATGGTGATCAGAAAGATGGCGCCTAAAAACGCCCCGTGCACCGAGCCCAGGCCGCCGATCACAATCATCAACAAGAGGTCAATCGACTGCAGGATGTTGAACTGGTCGGGCGAGATGAATTGCAGCTTGTGCACATACAGCGCACCCGCCACCCCGGCCAGCGCGGCAGAAATGGCAAAGGACAGGGTTTTGTAGCGCGCCAGGTGAATGCCCATGCTTTGCGCGGAAATCTCGGAGTCGCGGATCGCCACAAACGCCCGCCCGGTGGGGGATCGCAGCAAGTTCAAAATGGCCAGGGTGGCAACCACCGTGATCACCAAGCATAAAAAATAAAACTGGATTTCGGTATCCAGCACCCAGCCAAACAGATTGGGCTTTTTGATGTGGATGCCCGCGTTTCCGCCAGTGACTGATTCCCAGCGCGCTAGCACCTCTTCCACAATAAAGCCAAAGGCCAAGGTCGCCATGCCCAGGTAAATGCCTTTGACGCGCAGCGCGGGCAAGCCCACCACGACGCCGACCGCCGCCGACAGCGCCGCCGCTGCGGCCAAAGCGATGGGAAAGGGCACGCCCATATTGCTCAGCACCGCGTGCGTATAGGCGCCCACCCCCAAAAAGGCAGCGTGGCCCAGCGAAAACAAGCCGGTAAAGCCCGCCAGCAGCATGATGCCCAGCGCCGCAATGCTGTAAATCAGCACAAAGGTGAGCTGTGCCAACCAGTATTCGGTAAACAGCCAGGGTGCGGCTACCAACAAAAGCACCAGCGCGCTGTACCAAAACAGGTGGCCGCTGTGCTTTGCCAGGCCAATGTCCTGCGCGTAGTCGGTTTTGAAGATGAAACGCATGTCAGACCTTTTTGCGCAGTTTTTCGCCAAACAGGCCGTTGGGCTTGACCATCAACATCACCAGCACCACGATGTAGGCGGCTGTGTCCTTAAAGCCGTCGGGTAAATAAAAACCCGAAAACGACTCCACCAGCCCAATCACTACGCCGCCCACAATGGCGCCAGGCAGGCTGCCAAAGCCCCCCACCACCGCCGCCGGAAAGGCCTTGAGGCCAATAAATCCCATGTTGGCGTGCACAAAGGTAATAGGCGCCAGCAGCAAGCCCGCCAGGCAGGCCACGGCGGCTGCCAGCGCCCAGGCGATGCCGTTGAGCCGCTTGACCGGAATGCCCATGTAGTAGGCCGCAAGCTGGTTTTGCGAAGCCGCCTGCATGGCGATGCCCAACTTGCTGTAGCGAAACAGCGCAAACAACAAAAGGCAGAGCACGCCGGTTGCCGCAATCACCACCATGTGTTCCACGTTGAGCACCAGGCCGGCCACGCGCCAAATTTCGTCTTTGTAGGGCACAGGCAGCGCCAGCGTGTCAGTGCCCATGCCTGGAATCATGGTGATCAACCCACGCGCCATGTAGCCAATGCCAATGGTCAGCATGACGATGGAAAAAGCGGGCTGGCCCAGGATGGGGCGGATCACGGCGAACTCAATGAGCGCGCCCAATAGCGCCATTGCCGCCACCGCGCCCAGCACCGCAAACCAATACGGCAGGCCCAGCAGCGTCATGCCCACCAGTCCGGCAAAAGCGCCCAGCATCATCAACTCACCCTGGGCGAAGCTGACCGTCTCGGTGGCTTTGTAAATGAGCACAAAGCCCATGGCGATCAGCCCGTAAATGCACCCCTGTGCTACGCCGCTGATCAGCAATTGAAAAAACTGCACTGCATCTCCTCTGTTTATGCAGTGCGTTTATAGCGGCGCTGGTGAAAATCCTTGATAGGGTTGTTACCGAGGGAGCGACATTTATTCGGATTGACAGGGTCTGGCGCAGGGGCGCAGACCCTAGGGCCTAGGGATTTCCCGTGGGCGGCCCTGGTCATCAATGGCCACATAGGTCACCAAGGCCTCGGTGACTTTGATGTAAGAGCCCTGGCTGCGAAAGCGCTCGGCAAACACCTCCACCTTGACCGTGATGGACGTGCGGCCAATGCGCACCACCTTGGAAAAGAAAGACAAGATGTCACCCACCCGCACCGGCTGCTTGAAGATGAATTCATTCACCGCCACCGTCGCCATGCGCCCCTGGGCATAGCGGGCGGGCACGACCGAGCCCGCCAGGTCTACCTGCGCCATCACCCAGCCGCCAAAAATATCGCCGTTGGCGTTGCAATCCCCCGGCATGGGAATGACCTTGAGCACCAGATCCTGGTCGGTGGGCAGCGAAACAGTTGAGGGTGCGAGGTCAGGGCTTGCGGAGGTGGACATGGGCACAATCGGAGTTTGATGTTTTGAATTGTCCCCCATGCGTTCTTTTGGCCCTTCAGCCGACTCCCCCCGCCACGCCCCCCTCGCCTCAGGCGCGGTAGTACCTGCGCCCAGCGGTCTCAAAGCCAGCGACTGGGGCACCTTAAAGCGCCTGTTCCCCTATTTGTGGGCCTACAAATGGCGGGTGTTGGTTGCACTCTCGTTCATGGTGGGCGCCAAGGTGGCCAATGTGGGCGTGCCTTTGCTGCTGAAAAACCTGGTCGACACCATGACGCCCAAGCCCGGCGACGTGTCTGCCGTGCTGGTGGTGCCGGTGGCTTTGCTGGTGGCCTATGCGGCGCTGCGTTTAAGCACCTCGCTGTTTGCCGAACTGCGCGACTTGGTGTTTTCTAAGGCCACCGAGGGCGCGGCGCGCAGCATCTCTTTGGGCGTGTTTCGCCACCTGCACGCCATGAGCCTGCGTTTTCACCTGGACCGCCAGACCGGTGGCATGACGCGCGATATTGAGCGCGGCACGCGCGCGGTGCATTCGCTGGTGTCGTATTCGCTCTACAGCATCGTGCCCACGCTGATCGAGGTGGGGCTGGTGCTCACCCTATTGGCGGTCAAGTTTGACGTTTGGTTTGCGGGCATCACTTTGATTGCGCTGGTGCTCTACATCGGCTTCACCATCAGCATGACCGAGTGGCGCACGCAGTTTCGCAAGCGCATGAACGAGCTGGACTCCAAAGCCCACACCCGCGCCATCGACTCGCTGCTCAATTTTGAGACCGTCAAATACTTCAACAACGAAGAGTTTGAGGCCCGTCGCTACGACGACAACCTGGAGCGCTACCGCCAGGCCGCACTCAAAAGCCAACGCACCCTGAGCATTCTCAACGCCGGCCAGCAGCTCATCATCGCTACAGGCCTGGTGGCCATGCTGTGGCGCGCCACCCTGGGCGTAGCTGAGGGGCGCATGACGCTGGGCGACCTGGTGATGGTCAACGCCTTCATGATTCAGATCTACATCCCGCTGAACTTTTTGGGAGCCATTTACCGCGAGCTCAAGCAAAACCTGGTGGACCTGGAAAAGATGTTCACCCTGCTCGAACGTGCGCAGGAAATTGCTGACGCGCCCGATGCCCATGCGCTGGTGCTGGCGCAGGGCGCGGCCAGCGCCAGCGTGCGCTTCGATCGCGTCAACTTTGCCTACGACCCGGCGCGCCCCATCTTGCATGACATCAGCTTTGACATCCCGGCGGGCAAAACCGTGGCGGTGGTGGGGCCGTCGGGTTCGGGCAAATCGACGCTGGCGCGCCTTTTGTACCGCTTCTATGAAGTTGGCACATCGCCCCCACGGTCGCCCGCTGCGCGTGGCTCCCTGCCCCCCGAGGGGGCCGCCGCCGACTTGGGGCGGCCCGGCTTCGGCGGGGGCGGCATTTCCGTGGCGGGCCAAGACATCCGCACACTCACCCAAGCCAGTCTGCGCGCCGCCATTGGCATCGTGCCGCAAGACACCGTGCTGTTCAACGACACGGTGCAGTACAACATTGCTTACGGTCGCCCTGGCAGCAGCCTGGCCGAGGTGCAGGCTGCTGCGCGCGCCGCCCACATTGACGCCTTTATTGCCAGTACGCCTGCGGGCTACGACACCATGGTGGGTGAGCGGGGGCTCAAGCTCTCGGGCGGCGAAAAGCAGCGCGTGGCGATTGCCCGCACCTTGCTCAAAAACCCGCCCATCCTGATTTTTGACGAGGCCACCAGCGCGCTGGACTCGGCCAACGAGCGCGCCATCCAGGCCGAGCTGGCGCGCGTGGCGCACAACAAAACCACGCTGGTCATCGCCCACCGGCTCTCCACCGTGGTGGACGCGCACATGATTTTGGTGATGGACGCTGGGCGCATCATCGAGCGCGGCACTCACGCCGAACTGCTGCAAGCCCAGGGCCGCTACGCGCACATGTGGGCGCTGCAGCAAAGTGGGGAATAAGCGCCGCTCCCGCATTGCATCGCCCGACTTGCGCGACTGCGAGACGGGCCAGGCCCCTGTTTCGTTGGCGCAAACCACCGCCGAAGCGGTGCCCAAGTCCCTCGTGGCGCGCCACGCAAAGCAGTGTCTGGTTCAAGCTTTGGCAGGGTAAAACCCTAGGGCGGACCCGCTGATTTCCAGTAAAGTAAGGAGTATGTCGGCTCTCCATAATGCTCAAAACCCGGCACGCTATGCGCCCACTGATTCCGTAGAGGATGTCCAGTGACCGCCGTTATCCCCATCCACGCCGAAGCTTCCGCCTGTGACGCGCCCTACACCGTCCGCCCGGAAAAGGGCCAGCGCGAGGTGTTTTGTGGCTTGACCGGCATCATCTGGCTGCACCGCAAAATTCAGGACGCCTTTTTTCTGGTGGTTGGCTCTCGCACCTGCGCCCATCTCATCCAGTCCGCCGCCGGGGTGATGATTTTTGCCGAACCCCGTTTTGGCACCGCCATCATTGACGAGCGTGACCTCGCAGGGCTGGCCGATTGCAACGACGAACTCGACAAGGTAGTGGACAAGCTGCTGCGCCGTCGCCCGGACATTCGAACCCTGTTTTTGGTGGGCTCCTGCCCCTCCGAAGTGATCAAGCTGGACTTGTCGCGGGCGGCGCAGCGTCTGTCCCGGCAACACAACCCCGGCGTGCGGGTGCTGAACTACTCGGGCAGCGGCATTGAAACCACCTTCACCCAGGGTGAAGACGCCTGCCTGAACGCCATGGTGCCGGTGCTTCCGGCCGCGCCTGTCACCGGCGCACCCCGCCTGCTCATCGTGGGTACGCTGGCCGACGTGGTGGAAGACCAGATGCGCCGGCTGCTCACTGACATGGGCATTACCGAGGTGGATTTTTTCCCGCCCCGCAACAGCACCATGCTGCCGTCTGTTGGCCCCGACACCCGCTATTTGCTGGCCCAGCCTTTTCTGGCCGACACCGCGCAGTCGCTTGATGCGCGCGGCGCGCAGCGCCTGGCGTCTTCATTTCCACTGGGCGCCGAGGGCACGACGCTGTGGCTCAAGGCGGCCGCTAAGGCTTTTGGCGTTGCGGGTGACGTGTTTGACGCGGTGACGCGGGCGCCGCGCGAGCGGGCCGAAGCGGCGCTGTTGCGCCAGAAGGTGCACCTGGAGGGCAAAAAGATTTTTTTCTTCCCGGACTCACAGCTAGAAATTCCCTTGGCGCGGTTCCTGAGCCGAGAGCTGGGCATGGTCCTGTCGGAAATCGGCACGCCCTATTTGCACCGCAAGCTGATGGCAGAAGAGTTGGCATTGCTGCCCGCCAACACGCAGATCACCGAGGGCCAGCATGTGGAAAACCAGCTGGACCGCTGCCACGCCGCCGCGCCTGATATCGTGGTGTGCGGGCTGGGCCTGGCCAATCCGCTGGAGGCGCAGGGCCTGACCACCAAGTGGGCAATTGAGCTGGTGTTCACGCCCATCCAGGGCTATGAGCAGGCCGCAGACCTGGCCGAGCTTTTCAGCCGCCCGCTGCGCCGGCGTATGAAACTCGCAGCCTGAGGCGAACGCATGCAACTCACCCTGTGGACCTACGAAGGCCCGCCCCACATCGGCGCCATGCGGGTGGCTACGGCCATGACCGATGTGCACTATGTGCTGCACGCCCCCCAAGGCGACACCTACGCCGACCTGTTGTTCACCATGATTGAGCGCCTGCCGCGCCGCCCCCCGGTGACTTACACCACCTTCCAGGCCCGTGACCTGGGCGGCGACACGGCCGAGCTGTTCAAGACAGCCGCGCGCGATGCCCATGAACGGTTCAAGCCCAAGGCCATGCTGGTGGGCGCGTCCTGCACCGCAGAGCTGATACAGGACGACCCTGGTGGACTGGCGCTGGCGCTCAACCTGCCCATTCCAGTCGTACCCCTGGAGCTGCCGGCCTACCAGCGCAAGGAAAACTGGGGCGCTTCCGAGACTTTTTACCACTTGGTGCGCGCCTTGGTGCCCAGCGGCAACAGCCGCGCGCCGATGCCGGGCCGCAGGCCGCTGTGCAATATTCTCGGCCCCACCGCGCTGGGGTTTCGCCACCGGGACGATGTCAAAGAAATCACCGCGCTGGTGCGCGAGCTGGGGGTGGACATCAACGTGGTGGCGCCGCTGGACGCCAGCGTGGACGACCTGCGCCGCCTGGGCGACGCAGATTTCAATGTGGTGCTCTACCCCGAACTCGCGCGCACTACCGCGCAGTGGCTGCAACGCCAATGCGGCCAGCCCTTTACCCAGTGCATTCCCTATGGCGTGAATGCCACCCTGGATTTCATCACCGAGGTGCGCGCACTCGCCGGCTTGCAAGAGAGCGGCACCTCGGTCGGCGACTACGCGCAGGCCTCGCGCGCCAAGTGGTATGCCAAGTCGGTGGACTCCACCTACCTCACCGGCAAGCGGGTGTTTGTGTTTGGCGACGCCACCCACGCCATCGCTGCTGCGCGCGTGGCCCACCAAGAAATGGGCTTTGAGGTCGTGGGCCTGGGCACCTACAGCCGTGAGTTTGCGCGCGAAGTGCGCGACGCCGCCAAAGGCTATGGCATTGAGGCCCTGATTACCGACGACTACCTGGACGTGGAAGACCAAGTCCGCGCCTTGAACCCCGAATTGCTGCTGGGCACCCAGATGGAGCGCCATATTGCCAAGCGCCTGGGCGTGCCCTGCGCCGTCATTTCGGCGCCCATGCATGTGCAAGACTTTCCGGCCCGCTACGCGCCGCAAATGGGCTTTGAAGGCGCCAACGTATTGTTTGACACCTGGGTGCATCCCCTCATGATGGGGCTAGAAGAGCACCTGCTGGGCATGTTCCGGGAGGACTTCGAGTTCCATGACGGCGCAGCGCCCTCGCACTTGGGCTCCGGGCATGCCCAGCGCCCGGCTGCACCCCCACCGCAAGGGCTTGATACGCCTGTGCCCGAGGCGGCGTCCGAGGCCGCAGGTGCCGCCGTGTTAACGGAAAGCATCTGGGTGCCCGAGGCGGAAAAAGAACTCAAGAAAATTCCTTTTTTCGTGCGCGGCAAAGCCCGGCGCAACACCGAATCCTTCGCACGGGAGCGCGGCATCGCCCGCATCACCGTGGAAACCATGTACGAAGCCAAGGCGCACTTCAGCCGCTGACCAACCTAACGGAACCAAGCCATGATCGAAACCGCCAACATTTCTGTCTCTGACATCAAGCGCGGCCCCCGCCCCCCAGACGGCGCAGGCAGCGTGCAGGTGCAAATGGACCCGTCCGTCAAAATCGGCAACGCGCTGGTGTTTGCCATCTACGGCAAGGGGGGCATTGGCAAAAGCACCACATCTTCCAATTTGTCGGTAGCGTTTAGCAAGCTGGGCAAGCGGGTCTTGCAAATCGGCTGCGACCCCAAGCACGACTCCACCTTCACGCTCACCAAAAAGTTGGTGCCTACCGTGATCGACGCCTTGGAGACGGTAGACTTTCACGCCGAAGAGCTGCGCCTAGAAGACTTTGTGTTCACCGGCTACAACGGCGTGATGTGCGTGGAGGCCGGTGGTCCGCCAGCGGGCACCGGTTGCGGCGGCTATGTGGTGGGCCAGACCGTCAAGCTCCTCAAAGAACACCACCTGCTCGAAGATACCGACGTGGTTATCTTTGACGTGCTGGGCGACGTGGTGTGCGGCGGTTTTGCCGCACCCTTGCAGCACGCGGACCGCGCCCTCATCGTCACCGCCAATGACTTTGACTCCATCTTCGCCATGAACCGCATCGTGCAGGCCATTGGCGCCAAATCAAAAAACTACAACGTGCGCTTGGGCGGCGTCATCGTCAACCGCAGCGACGCCACCGACCAGGTCGACAAATTCAACCAAGCGACCGGCCTGAAAACCATGGCGCATTTCCCCATGCTCGATGAAATCCGCAAGAGCCGCTTGCAAAAATGCACCCTGTTCGAGCTGGAGCCCACGCCGGCTGTCAAAGCAGTTCAAGACGAATACCTGCGCCTGGCCGCAGCGCTACTGGCGGGCACGGATCCGCTGCCGTCTATCCCCATGAAGGACCGCGATATTTTCGATCTGCTCGGCTTCGACTAAAGCGCGCGCTCTGCACCCAAGCCGCTGCGGTTGCGGCCCTCACCCTAGTGCACAAATTGCAGCACCTTGTCCACCCGGGCTTCAAGATCGCGGCCTTCAAAGTGTGTCATATCGCTCACCACCGTGTGGCGCAGTGCATTGCCCGCGCTTGGGCTTAAGCGCGGGCGCAACTCGCCCAGCATGGGGCCGGGCGCTATCAGCACCAGCGCGTTGCACTGCTGCGAGGCCACGCCGTCGTTCAGGTGCGCCGCCAGCAGTTGCGAGAACACCCGCCGCTCTTTGGTGGGCAAATCGGTCTGCGGCTCAAACTGCGTGCCCGCATGGCCGGTGTGACCGTGGCCCTTGCTGCGGTCGCCGTCTACGGGCTGGTCTTGCCCGTTGCCCAGGGAGTGGGTGCTGGGGTAGACGAAATCGGCCAGCTCAATCAGTGCCTGCTGGCTGGCCTGGCGCTCAAACACGCGTGCCCGGTGGCTATCCGCTATCAAAACCCAGGTTCGGTTCATGGCATGTCCTTTACAACAGATTTCCACGCGGCCAAACCTTGCGCCGCATTTCGGCCGCCACCGCCGCGCAGCGCAGCAAGCGCTGTTAAGGTGAAAGTGAGCGAAGCCCCTCGCACCACACTCGCATGTGCGCTAAGGCCCTCGCAATCTAAGCCACGTGCCCGCCTTAAAAACTGAGCCACATCAAACGGGCGAACAAGGCTACAGGCTTTTTGCAGCCAGCGGGCTAGGCGCCCACATATTGATTTTTTGCAGATTGCCCATTGCGGCGCCGGGCTACCCTGCGTGTGGACGTGGTGGCGTGCGTGGCGCGTAACTGCCCGTCTTTTCGCCGCGTTCACTCTTTGCATCGGGTCTGTTCCATGGTCACTATCAGCTAATTCCAGCGCAATTGGAGCGACCCGCCTGTAGTGGTCGGCAAAGCGCTTGGCACGCCGACAGCCCGCACCGCCACCGCCCCTATGGCGGCGCAATATATGCGCCGCAACAGCATGTCTGCGCCCCGCTGGCGTGGTGGTGGTTCTCCGCTGCGCTGCGAGCGGCGCGGCGCCTGCACGTAAGCGTAATCTATGGGCTGCCGCGTACCCGGCGGCGGCCATAATTTGGCCCTATGGAAACCAAATGGCTAGAAGACTTTGTATCGCTCGCAGAAACCCGCAGCTTTAGCCGCTCCGCCCAGTTGCGCCACGTCACCCAACCGGCGTTTTCGCGTCGCATCCAGTCGCTAGAAGCCTGGGCCGGCGTGGATTTGGTGGACCGCAGTTCCTACCCCACGCGCCTGACTGCTGCGGGCGCCACACTCTACGAGCAGGCGCTCGAAGTGCTGCAGTCCCTGCACACCACGCGCGCCATGCTGCGCGGCCACACGGCACCGGGCCAGGACGTGGTGGAGTTTGCGGTCCCGCACACCCTGGCGTTCACCTTCTTTCCGGCCTGGGTGTCGGCCTTGCGTGACCACTTTGGCCCCCTCAAAAGCCGCCTGATTGCGCTCAATGTGCACGACGCGGTAACTCGCCTGGTTGAAGGCAGCTGCGATGTGCTGATCGCTTACCACCACCCCTCGCATCCCTACCAGCTGGGCGCCGAGCGTTTTGACATGGTCAGCCTGGGCCAAGAAATGTTGGCGCCCTACGCCAAAGCGAACGAACGCGGAGCCCCCTTGTTCCAGTTTCCTGGCAAGCCGGGCCAACCCTTGCCCTATCTGGCCTATGCCGACGGCGCTTACCTGGGGCACATGGTGGAGCTCATCCTCAAAGACGCCCCCACCGCCATCCACCTTGACCGGGTGTACGAAACCGATATGGCCGAAGGCCTCAAAGCCATGGCGCTAGAGGGCCACGGCGTGGCCTTTTTGCCCCAAAGCGCAGTGCAAAACGAGCTGTCAGCCCACAAGCTGGTAAGCGCACTGCCACCCGAGCTAAGCGGTATGCACATCACCATGGAGGTGCGCGCCTACCGCGAGCGCCCCCACCTCAGAGAACTGCTGCGTAACGGTACTGCGCCTCAGCGCGTCAAAGGTGTGGGTGCGCCCAGCAGCGCGCAGACGCTGTGGGATTATTTGGCGAAGTGTTGAGCCGCTGGCTGATCTTCACAAAGCCCGCGCCAGGCTAGCGGCTCTGCTTAGCATGCGCGGTAACTTGGCCAGCGGCTTTCTAACTTGGAGCGATCTCGCTACCTTGCCTTCGCTCCACGGCTCACTGCGGCATAAACACAGGTATTTCTGAGGCTGCCCGCAGGGGTGATGCGTTCGTTTTGGAGCACGCCTTCAAGGCGCATTCCAACGCTTGCGCAAACTGCGCGGCTGCCGGTGTTTTCTTCGTCTGTAAACGCCTCCACGCGCTGCGCACCCAGCGACGCAAACGCGTAGCCCATGAGTGCAGCAAGCGCCTCTTTCGTATACCCCTTGCCAGTGAGGCTTGATCTGCACCAAAAGCCCACTTCGAACTTTGGGACGTTCCAATTGATGCTGTGAAGGCTGGTGCTGGCGACCCATTTGCCCTCGGCATCGAATGCGAGATAGACCAGCGCGGTGCCCTGTGCAAAGCCCGCCGCGCTGTTGCGGCAGAACGACTCGGATACAGCCACAGACGGTTCTTGCATCGCCCACGGCAAGGACGCAGGCCACGCCCTCAAGGCGTCCAAACTTTCAACGACTGCCTCGTGGACCAGAGGCCCGTCGCCCTCTCGCGGGCAGCGGAGTAACAGCCGGGCGGTACGTAGCTCAGTTTTCAATTGCTGCGGGATAGTGGGCATGGGCATTGCGTTTAAACGGCAGACTTTAGGTGTGTTTTAGCGGAGTCGCGCCGTACGTGCTCGCTTTACAAATACGGCCTAACGCCGCTCGGTGCTGGCTAAGCTTGGTCCCCCGCTTGGGCTTGACATAAGAGAACGCTAATTGGCAATTTTCGTTTGCAAGCAGATAGTTGCGGCATTTTGTTGTGCAAATCGCCGACCATCGAGAACCTGCGTTTTCATTCCGATAGCTTGAACTCTGGCGGCAATTGCTGCTGCTTGCCCAGTTCTGCCAAAGTACTCAGGATCAAGGATGTATGCATAAACTTTGAGGCCATTGCTCCTAGCCTCTTGTAGAACATCTTCCATTGACAAGCGAACTGTCGGTTTGGTCGGTTGCAATGCACAGACGACGCCATTGCAACTAGCGTTGCGTGCCGCAGTCTTTAATATCTTCTGCAGTTCCGTCAGCGTCATTGACTTTTCCTGAGGCGAACTCCCAATCACTTCAATTGTTCGAAGCGTCGCTTGGTCAAGAATAGTTCCTCTGAACTGTCCGTACTTGGCGCCAGTAACGCAGCGGATGATGGTTGACTTCCCAGAGTCACGGCCGCCGATGATCGCGATGAAAGGCTTCATAGAGGGGTTCCAAATGGTTGGGCTTTACGGTCTAACTTTGATGAGTCTGAAAAATCACTGGACATTGCCAGCGCTTTGCAGGAAACACCAAATTAGTAGATAAATTTTTGAAATAAGGGTGTGGCGTCGCAATGCTATTCACATTGGCAAGTTTAACGACACGAGAAAGGCCGTCACTCCAACGGATATCCCCAGCAATGCGGGCTCCGCGTTTCGTAACTTAATCCACCGCACAAACACCAAGCTGAACCGCGCCTATTCCGGTTCCCCCATTTGGTCTGGTTTCGCCAAACGGTCACCCCCAAACTGTCGCGCCCTGAACCGGGGACAATCAGGCTTGCCCAAGCCCTCCATCCGTATTTATGCCCACGACCACGACCCCCGCTACCCTGACCCTCACCCGCCCCGACGATTGGCATGTGCACTTGCGCGACGGCTTGGCCTTGCAGACGGTGGTGCCGCACACGGCCGCGCAGTTTGGCCGCGCGGTGGTCATGCCCAACCTCAGGCCGCCAGTGACTACCGCGCAGCAGGCCCAGGACTACCGCGCGCGCATTTTGGCCGCAGTGCCTGCGGGCGTGGCTTTTGAGCCGCTGATGACGCTGTACCTGACCGACAACTTGCCCCCGGACGAAATCGCCCGCGCCCAGGCCGCTGGTGTGGTGGCGCTCAAGCTCTATCCGGCGGGCGCCACCACCAACAGTGACGCGGGCGTGACCGACCTGCGCAAAACCTACCCCACCTTGGAGGCCATGCAGCGCGCGGGCATGCCGCTCTTGGTGCATGGCGAGGTGACAGACAGCGACATTGACCTGTTTGACCGCGAGGCGGTGTTTATTGACCAGCAGCTCATGCCGCTGCGCCGCGATTTTCCGGGCCTGAAAATCGTTTTTGAGCACATCACCACGCGCGAGGCCGCGCAGTACGTGCGCAGCGCTGGGCCGCTCACGGCGGCCACCATCACCGCGCACCACCTGCTGTACAACCGCAACGCCATTTTCAAAGGTGGCGTTCGCCCGCATTACTACTGCTTGCCGGTGTTAAAGCGCGAAACCCACCGGCTGGCGCTGGTGGAGGCCGCGACCAGCGGCTCGCCCCAGTTCTTTTTGGGCACCGACAGCGCGCCCCACGCCGCGCACCTGAAAGAGCACGCCAGCGGCTGTGCCGGTTGTTACACCGCGCACGCTGCGGTGGAGCTGTACGCCCAAGCCTTTGAAGCCGCAGGTGCGCTGGACCGGCTAGAAGGCTTTGCCAGCTTTTTCGGCCCCGACTTTTACGCCTTGCCGCGCAACACCAGCACCGTCACCCTGCGCCGTGAAAGCTGGACGCCGCCCGAGGGCTATCCGTTTGGCGAGGCCGTGCTCAAACCCCTGGGTGGCGGCGAAGCGTTGCAGTGGCGCCTGCGCTAAACGCCATCGACTGGACCGCCCCCTGGCTGGCGCCCTGGCAGGCCCAAGGCCAGGCGGTGGCGGCGCAGGTGCTGGCGGGCCAAAGCTGCGCCAGCGCACTCAACGCCATCCATCAAGGTGGCGCGCCCATCGCCCCGGTGCACTTTGTGCCCCAGCTGGCTTTGCCCGCAGGCGAGGCCTACGAGGCCTTCATCTACCGCAGCCGCCAGGTGCCCACGCGCGACGGCTTGCACGATTTTTTCAACGGCCTGTGCTGGCTGCACTTTCCGCACACCAAAACCCGGCTCAATGCGCTGCAGGCCGAGCAAATTGCCCGCAGCGGCGTGCACGGCGTGCGCGGCCCGGCGCGCGACGGCATTACCGTGTTTGATGAAAACGCCGCCTTTTTGCAGGCGCCGGACGCCCTGTGGCAGGCGCTGGTGGCCAAGGACTGGACGCGCTTGTTCCTGACGCTGCGCCCCCTGTGGGCGCAGGCGCAACTGGTGCTGTTTGGCCACGCGCTCTTGGAGAAGCTGGTGCAGCCGCGCAAAAGCATGACCGCCCACGTCTACCGCACCCACCCCGGCGCGCCGGGCCTGGCGGCCCTGGACGCCTGGATGGCGCAGGACCTGAGCGCTGACAAACTGGCCGCCAAGCCTTTTGCCCACTTGCCGGTGCTAGGCGTGCCCGGCTGGTGGGCAGGCAACGCGCAGCCTGCTTTTTACGATGACCCGTCGGTGTTTCGCGCGCCGCGCTTGCCGGCTGCCGTCAATCCATAAAGGCCGCAGCGTTTCTGGGCCCAAAAACGGCCCAATTGCTTGTTTTTGACGCGTCCGGCCCTAACATGCGCCTAGAACGTCCGCACCGGTTTTCGGGCTTGTTTTCTGTGAAAAGGATTTTTATGAAACGCATGTTTTTATTGATTGTTACCAACGTCATGGTGGTGGTGGTGTTGGGCATTGTGGCCAGCTTGCTGGGCGTGAACCGCTACCTCACAGCCAACGGCCTGAACCTGGGCGCATTGCTGGGCTTCGCGCTCATCATGGGCTTTGGCGGCGCGTTTATTTCGCTGCTCATCAGCAAGCCCTTGGCCAAGTGGAGTTCGGGCGTGCGCGTGATCGAGCAGCCGCAAAACGCCGACGAGGCCTGGATTGTGGAGACGGTGCGCAAGTTTGCCGACAAGGCCCAGATCGGCATGCCCGAAGTGGGCATTTTTGAGGGTGACGCCAACGCCTTTGCCACCGGCGCATTTAAAAACTCAGCCCTGGTGGCGGTGTCCACCGGCCTGCTGCAAGGCATGACGCGCGACGAGGTGGAGGCCGTGATCGGCCACGAAGTCGCCCACGTGGCCAATGGCGACATGGTCACCATGACGCTGATTCAGGGCGTGATGAACACCTTTGTGGTGTTTTTGAGCCGCGTCATTGGCTATGCGGTGGACAGCTTTTTGCGCAAGGGCGACGACCGCGACAGCGGCCCCGGCATTGGCTATGTAGTGACCACCATCGTGCTCGACATCGTGCTGGGCTTTGCCGCCCAAATGGTAGTGGCCTGGTTTTCGCGGCAGCGCGAGTTCCGGGCGGACGCGGGTGCGGCCCAGTTGATGGGGCGCAAGCAGCCCATGGTTAACGCACTGGCGCGCCTGGGTGGGATGCACACCGGCGAGTTGCCCAAGAGCGTGGCGGCCTTTGGCATTGCCGGTGGCATAGGCCAGCTGTTTAGCACCCACCCGCCGATTGAGGAGCGCATTGCCGCATTGCAAAGCGCATAATTCATTTAAGTTTTTTTGTTTGAGCGAGCGCCGCAGCACTGCGGCGCTCGCTTCGTTTTTTGGGGAACGCTGCGTGGATTTTTCGGCCTGGTTGACCTTTTTTGCCGCCTGCTGGGCGATCAGCATTTCGCCGGGGCCAGGTGCCGTGGCGTCCATGAGCGCCGGCCTGAACTATGGCTTTCGTAGGGGCTATTTCACGGTGTTTGGGCTGATTTTGGGCATCTGGACCCAGTTGCTGTTGGTGGGCGCGGGTTTGGGTGCCTTGGTGGCAACCTCGGCCACCGCGTTTGGCGTGGTCAAGTGGGCGGGGGTGATTTACTTGGTGTACTTGGGCATTGCGCAGTGGCGCGCCCCGGCCACGCCCCTGGCCGCGCGCAGCGACGACGGCACGCAAACCACGCGCCGCTCTATGGTGCTGCGCGGCTGGATGATTAACGCCGTCAACCCCAAGGGCACGGTGTTCATGCTGGCGGTGGTGCCGCAGTTTTTGGTGCTCGATCAGCCGCTGCTGGGGCAGTACCTGGTGATTGGCGCCACGCTGTCGTTGACCGACCTGGTGGTGATGGCGGGCTACACCGCCCTGGCTTCACGGGTGCTCAACGCGCTGCGCGACGCCTCGCACATCCGGGCCATGAACCGGGTGTTTGGCGGTCTTTTTGTGGTGGCGGGTACGCTGCTGGCACTGTTTAAGCGCGCGGGCTGAAATTGGGGGCCGACAACAACTCTCGGCGCTTGCAAACTGCGGACTTGTGTACACTTTGATGCACAACCAGCGTTTGGATTGAAAGGAACACTGATGGAAGCTACCAAAGTGGGCATTCGGGAATTCCGTGCCGGTATGGCCGAGTTCATTGCGTCAAGCACGCCAGTGGCCGTGACGCGCCATGGGCACACCATCGGGTACTTCATACCGACCCATGGACAGGTGGAAGGCGACGCTGCCGCGTTGAAGAAGGCGAGCAAGACCTTGGACCGCTTGCTTGCAGCCAAGCGCATTGATGTGGACGCCGTGGTCGCTGAATTCAAAACCACCCGCAAACGCGCAAGCACGTCTAAGAAACCGGTGCCCGTGGTGGCATGAGCAACAAAGCCATCGTTCTCGATGCGAACATTCTGATTCGCGCGGTACTGGGCAAGCGGGTGCGAGAGCTGATTGTTGCCAACGCTACGAAAGCATCAATCCAAGATACCTAAAGTTCAAGCAACTTGAACTGGATGTGATTGAGGTGTTCCACGAGACCCACGCGCATGAAACTGCGGCTCCTTTCAACTACTGGAGCATCTTTATGCGGACTTCCCATCGCCATTTCAATTGCCATTTCCATCGCCCGGCGCGCACCGCGCTATTCGTCTTCCTCACCGCTTTGGGTGCGCTGGCACATGCCGGTCACTTGGCTGATGGCCCGGCAGGCGACCAAGAACCCCGTGTGTCGGCTCCTGCTTTGCGGCCCGACCTTGCGGTGGGTGACGTGGTCTTTATTCGCGTTGCTGCCAAGCCGTTTCGCGAGGTTGCCGCAGCGACCAGCTCCTGGACCAACCACGTTGGAATTGTGGTGGGCATGGAGGGCAAAGAGCCGCTGATTGGTGAAAGCACCTTCCCTTTTTCCCGTACGACAAGGCTCTCCAAGTTCATAGCGCGATCCGAGAGCGGCCGCTATGCCGTCGCTAGGCTTAAAACAGAGCTTTCGCCCGACCAACAGCAAGCTGTGGCCTTGGCCGCAAAGCGGCGCAACGGCATTTTTTATGACACCGGTTTTGACCTGCATTCCAAGCGCCAGTTTTGCTCTCGCTATGTGCGCGAAGTGCTGGCCGAGGCCACGGGCGTTCAGGTTGGTGAGGTGCAGACATTTGCAGACTTGCTCCAACAGCAGCCGGGGGTGGACCTGAGTTTTTGGAAGGTTTGGTATTTCGGAAACATTCCTTGGGACAGAGCAACTGTGAGTCCTGCGAGCGTGCTTCAAAGCCCCCAATTGCAGATTCTTTTCGACAGCGCCACGACAGCGGCCATTGCGCCCACTGCGCCCCATATCTGACTAAGGCTTTCGCAAGGAGATATCGCCATGCTTACCACCATCTTTGTCGTATTCGCATTCTGCTTCGTCCTCGAACGGCTGGTTCCAGGATGGTCTTTGCCACAGGTTCGAAGCTGGCCTTGGCGCGTGCTGCTTGTCAACGGCGTTCAGCTTTGCGTCGTCCTTTTGGCAGGCCTCACCTGGGAGCGCTGGCTGTCCTCGGTTGCACTGTTTCATCTCTCCGACCACGTTTCGTCGGCGGCAGGCGGATTGCTCGCTTACTTCATCGCCACATTCGTTTTCTATTGGTGGCATCGTTTGCGTCACGAGCACGACTTCTTGTGGCTGGGTTTTCACCAGATCCACCACAGCCCGCAGCGCCTAGAGGTCATCACATCCTTCTACAAGCACCCGGGTGAAATGGTCGTTAATTCGGTGATCGGGAGCTTACTGGTTTACACCCTCTTGGGCCTGTCGCCCGAAGCCGGGGCCGTCTACACATTGTGCACAGCACTCGGCGAGTTTTTTTATCACACCAATGTCAAGACGCCGCGCTGGGTAGGGTTCTTCTTTCAGCGGCCCGAGATGCACCGGATTCACCATCAACACGGACGCCACAAAAACAACTATGGCGACATCACCTGGTGGGACATGTTGTTTGGAACTTACGAGAACCCCAAAGAATGGGTTCACACCTGCGGGTTCGACGCGGACAAGGAAGAGCAGCTCCTCCAGATGCTTCGGTACCAGGATGTAAACAAACGGCCCGAGGTACTCAAATTGGGCAACCGCCAGATAGGTGGCTACCCGTTCTGAGGACTACAAGCTCAGGTTGAAAATAGCCCAAGGACCTCAAGGCACCAAGTCACACGCCAACGCCTCCGCCACCTTAATCCCGTCCACCCCCGCCGACAAAATGCCGCCGGCTGGCGCCTTCGCCTGCCGAGTACAGACATTTGCAGACTTGCTCCAGCAGCAGCCGGGCGTGGACCTGAGTTTTTGGAAGGTTTGGTATTTCGGAAACATTCCTTGGGAGCGGGCTACCGTGACTCCTGCGAGCGTGCTTCAAAGCCCCCAATTGCAGCTGATCTTTGATAGCGCCACGACAGCGGCAATTGCGCCTACTGCGCCAACTGCGCGAAACATCTAAGGGATGACGACGGTGCGGAATGGGTGAAAGCGGGTGAGGCGTCACCGCGCTGTGGCGTGACGGATGCGCCGGCGCCCCCTGAATTACGGGACTGGGTGAACCCAGTTCTCCAGTTCGAGCGCAGGCACACGCACGAATTCCGCCATGTTATTGGTGACCAGCACCAAGCCTTCGCTGCGCGCGTGCGCTGCAATGTGCAGCTCATTCACACCAATGGGCTGGTCGAGTTTTTCCAGGGCGGCGCGAATGGCGCCATAGTGCTGCGCGGCCTTGGCGCCGTAGGGGAGAACTTCCAGGCGGCTGCAAAAGTCCTCAATGGCGGACAGGTTCTCGCTCACGCGGCTGCTCTTCTCCGCGCCATGCAAGAGTTCGGCCAGGGTAATGGAAGACATCGCCATGCGGCTGGCGTTGGCGTTGAAGGTGGAAAGCACCTCGACGGGGCGCCGTTTCAACACATCAATAACGATGTTGGTGTCGAGCAGGTAGCGCAGCATCAGAGCGCCTCCCGCTCCGGCTGGTGCTGGTCGGCGCGCTCGGGCAGGAAGTCCTCGCTCACAGCAGGCCCGCCAAGAAAGAAGCTGTCCCAGCTTTGGCCCAGTGGGGAAATGATGCGCTCCTTGCCTTTGGCACGTATGTCTACCTTTTGGACGCCTTCGGGCAGGCGCATGTCCAATGGGATGCGAACCGCCTGGGTACGGTTATTGACGAAAACAGTGCCAATCGACATCGCTATCCCCTCAGAAAAATGTATATAGCAAGTGTATATTGCGCCGCTGGCGTGGTCAATTTAGCCGGCGCAACGAAACGTATACCTGCCTAGCCCGAAGCGCCAGTTCCCATTTCGTCCACTTGTGCACGCTTGCAAGCAAATTCCCCAAACCAGTAATCCAGACTTTCAAGCTCGGATTGGAAACTGCCCAAGGTCCTCAAGGCACCAAGTCACAAGCCAGCGCCTCCGCCACCTTAATCCCATCCACCCCCGCCGACAAAATGCCGCCGGCGTAGCTGGCGCCTTCGCCTGCGGGGTACAGGCCGCGTAAGTTGGTGCTTTGCAGGTCCTCGCCCCGTGGCATTTTGAGCGGGCTTGAGGTGCGGGTTTCCACGCCGGTAAGCACCGCGTCGGCCGCCACTTGGTTCGAAAGCACTGTGTTTCTCACACCGAACTCGGTATCCTAATCAAGGGAGACGTTTCGGCTACTAGCTAGTCCAAGCAACTCCACTAATGTTTGGGAGAACTTGCGCACGGCCAAATCATGTCGATTGCAAAGGAACTCATATACCCGCGCTCGGGACATGAGTCCCTGCCTTTCAAGCTCTTTAAACAACTTCTTTGGACGGTCATTCGCGGCGCAACCGGTCACCACGCCGTCGTCGGCGAGGCGGTGTGGAAAATCCGGCTTGCCGTATTCCGGAAAGAGTGCTTTTTCTACACTTTCCAGTGGGATGTAGCACGCGCGTTCATGGCGCGTACTACGATACTTTTGCTGATCCCCATCTAGCACGGCGATCACATGATCGGGTTGCGCCAGAAATTGCTCTTGGGCATTTTGTGTCAGCATATTCTTAACATTGCCACCTCCACCAACACAGATAATCAAAAAAGTCTGAAAGGCATCTGGACAGTAACGTGTGATAACGTACCCCAAGAACTCCTTCAAAACCTGATCTTCGGTCAGTATATAACGATCCCACCCGCGAAATCCGTACAGCATACTGTTTACATAGCCGAAGGTAGATGGTTCAATGCATGCATTCCCGCGAGTTTTTGAAAAGTAACGAAGCTCGCCAGGGCGCAACATCCGAATCATTGCAAGCGAATGCGTAGTGAAAACAACGTTAGATTGGTAGGTTTCGCAAAGCTTGCGGAGTTCGTCCAGCAGCCGGACCTGGGCCGACGCGTCAAGTGAAATATCAATTTCGTCCACAAAAATGAGTTTCTTTTGAAGACGGATTCGTTTGTAAAGGTTAATGAGAAAGTACTCGCCAGAGCTTAGATAGTCTTCTCGGATGTAGCGTCCGTCCGGTTGCCGGACGCAATAATAAGAGGACTTACGGACTTTAACCTCTGCGAGGTTTTCAAAACCTGAGCCGGGATAAATTGCTTGCAGAAATGCGATGAGTTCAGAGGGGGTCGCGAAATCGTCTAGGGCCAAAGCTCGTCTAATTTCTAAATCTGACTCGCTGAGCGATTTGAAGAAATTGAATCGATCACCAGCTGGGATAGAGAGTTCGACTGCAAAATCCGTACGCCAAGTCGAAGGAATTGCCTGCCTGCAATTCAGGCTGCCGATTTTTGGATCGAAAATGAATGTGCGCGAAGTGCCGTCGATCTCGTAGATGATCTGGCTATCTGATCTGAAAATGTCGGCACCAGCGGTCGTGGCGAAGGTGTCCGCCAGAATGAGGTTTCGTATTGCGCGAGCAAGCGTTGTCTTACCCACGCCGTTCTTTCCGACAATTGCCAATATTCCATGGCGTGCCAAGTCCAACGAGAATTCCAGTGTCGCGATATGTTGGACGTTTCGGAGGGAGATGTGGAACATTAAGTTCAATTGAAAGCGCGATGCAGAAACATGTCGACAGTTGTGGCCCCGTACTTTTGCCGAAGCTTGTCTAGGTAAGCTTTGTCCATCGAGTTAACGTAGTTCAAATAGCCCGAAATCCGCTCACTTGCTTTATCGGCGTCACATCCTGCCCGCTCGGAGAATTTTCTTCGGTCTGTTAGATAGAAATGGAGTAGTACTTCGATCGTAGTCCTGACTTTGGAGTCGATGGATATCCTCTCATTAGGAAGAATGTTTAGACCAAGAATATTTATCTTGTTACCGGTTTTAAATATCTTGGATTTGCTGGCATTCAACTCGAATCGTGGACCATACATGGACTTAAGCGACGAAGCGAGCTTCTCCCTCAATCCCTCAAGCGGTTCGCGTGCGGGCCCAGAAATAATTAGGTCGTCTGAATACCGGGTATAAGTGCAACCGAGCGAGCGACAGTGTGCCTCAGTCGCATCATCGAACGATAACAGCACTGAGTTGGAGATAACCGGAGAGGCTGGTAACCCTGGAGGTAGCGCGCCTTCTATGCATACGAGGTCTAGGATTCGCTCAATGTATGCGTCGATGTCGAGTATAGGAGCGCGGTCCTTGCCGAATTCAATCGTCTTCCGAATCAGATTACGGTCGATGCTCGTAAAGAACCCCCTAATGTCAGACTGGAAAAAGTGTCTTCCAGCTCTGTGCGGGAAGACCGCATCGTACGCGCTGAACCCCTTCCTGTACGAGAAGACGACCCGCTCGTTTATCGGGAGATGCTCGAAGAGGAAAAGGTTCAAAAACGTGTGGAAGGTTTTGAATTTTTTGTTCGGCTTGATGATTGTGCGAACCTTGTCATGCTCAATGTGTTCGAACTTTAAATAGTTTTCCCTGATGTCGCCCATCTTGAAATCGCTGAATTCCAGCTTATCGTGGTACATCGACCGGAACAGGTCTTCTAGGCGCTTCTTCGCTGGGGTGGTGGCGGACTGATTCATAGGAGTTGGCACGGGCTACCGTCGAAGCGATTGATGCGATTGGATTAGAGCGAGTGTATGATTGCAAGACGCCGACGACTAGGAGCATCTCCAGTCACTTTAGTCGGCCTCTACGGCGTTTTGATCTACCTTTGGGTTTGTGCGGAGTCGGCCATTTAGCCGACCCGCACGAATCGTAGCGATGTTGACCCAATGGAAAATGGCGCGTTGATTTTGTCCAACGTGCCAATCCCGACCTCGCAAACTCTCTCACGTATTTGAGCGGACTGCCAAGGCAGGATTGCAAATAGCGTAAAGCCCAAGGTCCTCAAGGCACCAAGTCACAAGCCAGCGCCTCCGCTACCTTAATCCCATCCACCCCCGCCGACAAAATGCCTCCGGCGTAGCTGGCGCCTTCGCCCGCCGGATACAGGCCGCGTAAGTTGGTGCTTTGCAGGTCCTCGCCCCGTGGCATTTTGAGCGGGCTGGATGTGCGGGTTTCCACACCGGTGAGCACCGCGTCGGCCATGTCAAAGCCTTTGATCTTGCGGCCAAACACCGGAATGGCTTCGCGGATGGCTGCAATCGCATAGGCGGGCAGGCTGCTCGCCAAGTCCACCAGGTGCACCCCCGGCTTGTAGGACGGTTGCACCACGCCCAAAGCGCTGGACGCGCGCGCGGCCAAAAAGTCACCCACCAGTTGCCCCGGTGCGTCGTAGTTGGCGCCGGCTTGCACATAGGCGGCGGATTCGAGCGCGCGCTGAAACGCAATGCCGGCCATGGGGTGCGCGCGGCTGGCGCTGGGCGGCGCGCCGGCCAGCAGGGTTCTGGCCTCGGCGGCGTAGCGTGCGCCGTCCACCGGGCCAAAGGCCGCCACGAAGCTGGCCTCGTCGTGCGGGTAGTCGGCGGGGTCGATGCCGACCACGATGCCTGCGTTGGCGTTGCGCTCATTGCGCGAATACTGGCTCATTCCGTTGGTCACCACGCGTTCGGGCTCGGAGGTGGCGGCCACCACCGTGCCGCCGGGGCACATGCAAAAGCTGTAGACGCTGCGCCCGTTGGCGGCGTGATGCACCAGTTTGTAGTCCGCCGCGCCTAGGAGCGGGTGCCCGGCGTGGCGGCCCCAGCGGGCGCGGTCTATCACGCCCTGCTGGTGCTCAATGCGAAAGCCCACCGAGAAGGGCTTGGCCTGCATAGCCACGCCGCGCGACCACAGCATGGCAAAGGTATCGCGCGCGCTGTGGCCCAGCGCCATGACCACGTGGTCGGCGGCGAGTTCTTGCAGGGCGCCACTGGCCAGGTCCAGCACTTGCAGGCCGCAAATGCGCTGGGCTTGCCCGTCTGCGGTGGTGGCCGGAGTGGTGCGGATGTCCACCACCCGCTGGCCAAAGCGCACTTCGCCGCCCAGGGCGATGATGCGCGCGCGCAGGTTTTCCACCACTTTGACGAGTTTGAAGGTGCCAATGTGCGGATGCGCCTCCACCAAGATCTCGGACGGCGCGCCCGCTTCCACCAGCTCGTGCATCACCTTGCGCCCCAGGTGCCGTGGGTCTTTGATCTGGCTCCAGAGCTTGCCGTCGGAAAAAGTGCCCGCACCGCCTTCGCCAAACTGCACATTGCTTTCGGGGTGCAGCGTGTGTTTGCGCCACAGGTCCCAGGTGTCTTTGGTGCGCTGGCGCACCGCCGGGCCGCGTTCGAGCACGATGGGCTTGAAGCCCATTTGCGCCAGCAGCAGCGCAGCAAACATGCCACACGGCCCAAAACCCACCACCACCGGTCGCAGCGGCATGCTGGCCGGGGCCTGGCGCACCGGGTGGTAGGCCATGTCGGGCGTGGCGCCAATGTGCGGGTGGCTCGCAAACTGCGCGAGCAAGCGCGCCTCCAGCACCGCGTCCAGCGCCACATCCACGATAAACACCGCCAGGATGTCGGCCTTGCGCGCGTCAAAACTGCGTTTAAACACCTGCAGTTGCGCAATATCGGTCTCAGTCACGCCCAGAGCCTGGGCGACCATGCGCGTGAGCGTGTCCAGCGGGTGGATAACGGGGTGGCGGTCTGCCTCGGTTTCGCTGGGGGCGTCGGCGGCGCGCCGGGCAATGACCGGCAGGGCGGTCAGGGGCAGTTTGAGTTCGGTCAGGCGGATCATGGGCAAGGGCTCGGGGTTATCAAGCAAGGGGCGGATGATAGTAGTGCTGGCTTAACCTACCCGCTGACCGGCCCCTCGCGGCGACCACGCACCTTCGCGCCTGCGGGTTATGGTGGTCAGTGCCGCAGGCGTGAAACAATATCCCTACCTTGACCCCGCGCAGCCTGCGCTGCGCCCACCCGACCAACTTGTTACCAACTGCATGAAACACATCGCTGCATCTCCTTCTTTCTACCCGCGCGACCTGCTGGGCTATGGCCGCACCCCACCGCACGCCCAGTGGCCGCAACAAGCCCGCGTGGCGGTGCAGTTTGTGCTGAACTATGAAGAGGGCGGCGAAAACTCGGTGCTGCACGGCGACTCGGGCAGCGAGCAGTTTTTGTCCGAGATGTTCAGCCCGCCGTCCTTCCCCGACCGGCACCTCACCATGGAAGGCATTTACGAATACGGCTCGCGCGTGGGCGTGTGGCGCATATTGCGCGAGTTTGAGCGCCGGGGCCTGCCGCTTACCGTGTTTGGCGTGGGCATGGCGCTGGAGCGTTGCCCCGAGGTGGCGGCAGCCTTTGTCGAACTCGGCCACGAGATCGCCTGCCACGGCTGGCGCTGGATCAATTACCAGACGATTGACACCTCAGTCGAGGCCGAACACATGGCGCGCGGCCTGCAAGCGATTCAAAGCCTGACGGGCGCGCTGCCTGCCGGTTGGTACACCGGGCGCGACAGCCCCAACACCCGGCGCCTGCTCGCTGACCACGGCGGCCTGGAATACGACAGCGATTACTACGGCGACGACCTGCCGTTCTGGCTGCAGGTGCAAAAGACCGACGGCACGCTCGCGCCCCACTTGGTCGTGCCCTACACCTTGGACTGCAACGACATGCGCTTTGCCCTGCCCCAGGGCTATTCGCACGGCGACGAATTCTTTGAGTACCTGCGCGACGCCTTTGACGTGCACTATGCCGAAGGCGCCGAACGCCCGTCCATGATGAGCATCGGCATGCACTGCCGCCTGCTGGGGCGCCCTGGCCGCATGCGCGCTTTGCAACGCTTTTTGGACCACGTGCAGGCGCACGACCGGGTGTGGGTGGCGCGCCGTGTGGACATCGCCCGCCACTGGAAGGCCGCGCATCCTTTTGACGCCGCCACCGCGTTTGTCTGGAAATGAGCCGCCTATGCTGACGCTGGACCAACTCAACGCCGCCACCGCAGACGAATGCGTCGCCCTGCTGGACGGCACCTACGAACACTCCCCCTGGATTGCCCGGGCCGCTGCAGCACATCGTCCGTTTGCCAGCCTGGTGCACCTGAAACTGGCGCTGGCGCAGGTGGTGCGCGAAGCTGGGCAAGACGCCCAACTGGCGCTGATTCGCGCCCACCCCGAGCTGGCGGGCAAGGCCATGGTCAGCCAAACCCTGACGGCCGAGTCCACCAACGAACAAGGCAAAGCGGGCCTGACGGATTGCACGCCCGAAGAATTTGCCCGCCTCCAGCAGCTCAACGCCGCCTACAAGGCGCGCTTTGGCTTTCCCTTCATCCTGGCGGTGCGCGGGCCGCGCGGAGTGGGCTTGGACCGGGCCGAGATCATCGCCACCCTGGCGCGTCGCCTGGACAAGCACCCCGACTTCGAGCGCGCCGAGTGCCTGCGCAACATCCACCGCATTGCCGAAATCCGGCTTAACGACAAGTTTGGCCACACGCCCGAGGCGGGCAACCTGGTGTGGGACTGGGCCGAGCGCCTGGCGCAGCACAGCGACTCTGGTTTTGCCGAGCGCGGCGAACTCACCGTCACCTACCTGACCGACGCGCACCGCGCCGCAGCGCGCGACTTGCAAGACTGGATGGGCGAGTGCGGCTTTGACGAGGTGAGGCAAGACGCCGTAGGCAATGTGGTGGGCGTCCACCACGGCCACGATCACGCGGCGCCGCGCCTGCTGACCGGCAGCCACTTTGACACCGTGCGCAACGGCGGCAAATACGACGGGCGCCTGGGCATTTTGGTGCCCATGGCCTGCGTGCGTGCGCTGCACCGCGCCGGGCGGCGCCTGCCGTTTGGCATCGAAGTAGTTGGCTTTTCGGAAGAGGAGGGCCAGCGCTACAAAGCGGTGTTTTTAGGCTCGGGCGCGCTCACCGGCCAGTTTGATATGGCGTGGCTGGACCAGCAAGACGCCGACGGCATCTCCATGCGCCAGGCCATGGCGCACGCCGGGCTGAACGTGGCTGACATTGCGTCCATCCAACGCGACCCGGCGCGCTACCGGGGTTTTGTAGAAGTGCACATCGAGCAAGGCCCAGTGCTCAACGCGCTGGACATGCCGCTGGGCATCGTCACTTCTATCAACGGCAGCGTGCGCTATTTGGGTGAGGTGATTGGCATGGCCAGCCACGCCGGCACCACGCCCATGGACCAGCGCCGTGACGCGGCCACCGCCGTGGCCGAGCTGGCGCTGTTTGCGGAGAAACGTGCGGCCAGTACGCCCCAGGTGGTGGCCACTATGGGCATGCTGCAGGTGCCCAACGGCTCCATGAACGTAGTGCCGGGGCGCTGCACCTTCAGCATGGACGTGCGCGCCACCACCGACGCGGTGCGCGACGCCTGCGCCGACGACATCCGCGCCGAGCTGGCCGCCATCTGCGCGCGCCGGGGCTTGCACTTCAGGCTGGAGGAAACCCTGCGCGCCGCCGCCGCCCCAAGTGACGCCGCCTGGCAGCAGCGCTGGGAGCGCGCGGTGCAGGCGCTGGGCCTGCCGCTGTTCCACCTGCCCAGTGGCGCCGGGCACGACGCCATGAAGCTGCACGAAATCATGCCCCAGGCCATGCTGTTTGTGCGCGGCCTCAACGCCGGTATCAGCCACAACCCGCTTGAATCCATCACCAACGACGACGCCGAACTCTGCGTACGCGCCTTTGCCAACCTGCTTGACCAACTCGATACTGAACAAAAATGACACAAGCGTCAATCAATTACGCCGCCCTTGACGCATGGGTTGACGCCCACTTTGACGAGGAAGTGCGCTTTTTGCAGCAACTCGTGCAAGTGCCCACCGACACACCACCGGGCAACAACGCGCCGCACGCCGAGCGCACCGCCGAGCTGCTGCACGCCTTTGGCTTTGAGTCCGAAAAGCACGCCCCCCCGGCGGCCGAGGTGCACGCCGCTGGCCTGCAAAGCATCACCAACCTGGTGGTGCGCCGCCACTACGGCGCGGGCCGCACCGTGGGCCTCAACGCCCACGGCGACGTGGTGCCCCCCGGCGAAGGCTGGACGCACGACCCCTACGGCGGCGAGGTGCAAGACGGTCGCCTGTACGGTCGCGCTGCCGCCGTGAGCAAATGCGACTTCGCCACCTTTACCTTTGCCACCCGCGCCATTGAGGCGCTGGGCGCGCCGCTCAAAGGCAGCGTGGAGCTGTACTTCACCTACGACGAAGAGTTTGGCGGCGAACTCGGCCCCGGTTGGCTCTTGCGCCAGGGCCTGATCAAACCCGATTTGCTGATTGGCGCGGCCTTTAGCTACCAAGTCATTACCGGGCACAACGGCTGCCTGCAAATGGAAGTGACCGTGCACGGCAAGATGGGCCACGCGGCAGTGCCCGAAACCGGTGTGGACGCCCTGCAAGCCGCCACCCGCATCCTCAACGCCCTGTACCACCAAAACACGCTGTACCAACAAATCAGCAGCCAAGTGAAAGGCATCAACCACCCCTACCTGAACGTGGGTCTGATCGAAGGCGGCACCAATACCAACGTGGTGCCCGGCAAGGTGGTACTCAAGCTCGATCGCCGCATGATCCCCGAAGAAAACCCGGCCGAGGTGGAAGCCACCCTGCGCCAGGTGATCGCCGACGCGGTGGCGCAATCACCCGGCATCACGATCGAAGTCAAACGCCTGCTGCTGGCCCACGCGCTCAAACCCCTGCCGGGCAACCAGCCCCTGGTGCAGGCCCTGTGCCAGCACGCCAGCGCTGTGTTTGGCGAGCCGATTGAGGCCTCTGGCACGCCGCTCTATACCGACGCGCGCCTGTTCTGCGAACACGGCATCCCCGCCGTGCTCTACGGCTGCGGCCCCCGCACCGTGTCAGAGAGCAATGCCAAACGCGCCGACGAAAACATTGCACTCGACGACCTGCGCCGGGCGACCAAGGTGGTGGCGCGGGCGTTGGCGGATTTGTTGGCTTGAGCGTGAGCGGTCATCGTTGCCCGAACCATGTCATCCGAATCATTTCCGCTCGAAAGGCGTCAAAGTCCGAATCCAAGTTTTACCTCTAGGTACACCATGCGCAAAGAATACGATTTCAGCTCGGCCCGGAAAAATCCTTACACGGCGCAACTCAAGTAGTCCGTCACCATCCGCCTTGATCCCGAGTCGATCAGCTACTTCAGGTCGCTGTCGGAAGAAACCGGCATCCCCACCAAAGCTTGATCAACTTGTACTTGAAGGATTGCGCCGCTTAAAAAAAATCAACCTCATTTGCGCGTAGCGATATCCGTCACGGTCAACTTATCTGCCGCGCGCCTGCAAACTTGTGCTGACAGACGGCGTTTATTGCCCCAGTCCGCAAAAACCTTTTTATAAATACTGAGTCACTATGTATGTATTTAGGAATTGACCTCGGAACCACCAACAGCCTTGCTGCGGTCTTTCGCGACGGAAAAACGGAATTGATCCACAACGCCCATGGGCATGTGTTAACCCCCAGTGCTGTCAGCCTAGATGAAGGCGGCAACTGGCTGGTTGGGCTGGCAGCGCGCGAGCGCTTGAGCACACACCCCCAACACACAGCCGTTGCTTTCAAACGATGGATGGGCACCGATAAGTTGACGCGACTTGGTAGCCGGGACTTCCGCGCTGAAGAACTGTCTGCGATGGTGCTGAAGTCCCTCAAACAAGATGCCGAGTGTTTTCTTGGCGCAGAAGTCACCGATGCCGTGGTTACGGTTCCGGCCTACTTCAATGATGTACAACGCCGCGCCACCAAGCACGCTGCGGAGTTGGCTGGCCTCAAGGTGGAGCGCTTGCTCAATGAACCGACTGCCGCAGGGCTGGCCTATGGATTGCAAGAGCGCAAGGATCACAGCACGTTTTTGGTATTTGACTTGGGTGGTGGCACATTTGATGTGTCGGTATTGGAGTACTTTGACGGCGTCGTCGAAGTACGCTCCAGCGCAGGCGATACGCGACTGGGTGGGGAAGACTTCGCGTCGGTCATAGAGAGCCTATTCCTCAAGAACTGCACACAAATAAGCGAGCGCGAACGCGAGCGAATCGTGGCATCCAAGTCACTTTGGCGCGTTGCAGAACAGGCAAAACGTGATTTGACCGATGCTGAGTATGCAGATATACGCTTTGCATGGAACGATGTAGAGTTTTACCACCGGATTGGGCGCACCGAATTTGAGTTGGCCAGTGAAGAGCTGATCAAGCGGCTACGCCGCCCTATCGAGCGTGCGCTAGCAGATGCACGTTTGTCGCCCCGCGAGCTATCGGAAATTGTTCTGGTCGGCGGTGCTACCCGCATGCCTTTGGTGCGGCAAACAGTAACTAGGCTTTTTCAGCGCTTGCCCCTTAACAGGCTGCTGAAATACCTTCCGCCCTGTCCACGTCGGCAGCCTCTGAAGCGTTCTAGGTAAATACCGAATCACTGACCCATCCAGAGCCCACCATGCGCGGATCCGACACCTTCACCGAGAGTCTGTTCACCCTGCGCAAGCTG
>CANEVH010000033.1 GCA_947442105.1 Comamonadaceae bacterium
CAGTGTGAGGCGCGGGAAATGCGGGAAAACGAGGCTCAAACCGATGAAATCAGCCTCGAAAAGCGTCGGGAGTTCACGATATGAAAGGGTTGCGTGGAAATCAAATGTCCCGAGCAAGGCGCCACACTTTTGCGTGGGGTATTTCAGCAGCATGCTAAGGCTGGTAGCCGCTGGCTACTTGCCCACCAACTGATTGAGCCGTTCGGCCTCAAAGCATTCGCTGCGCGCAGCGTCGCCGGGCATTTGCACTTGTTGCTGCTGGCACAGCTTTTCCAGCGCCTGCCACAGCAGAGCGATTTGGCGGTCTTGGCTGGAGGCGTTGTCGATCAGGCCGCGCAGGGCTTGGCTGACTGGGTCGTCTTCTTGGGTGATGCCGTAGGCGCTGAACTTGGGTTGCTGCGCAACCACGTCCGCACTCTCACCCGCTTTGATTTGGATGATGCGCGCCGGAATGCCTACCGCCGTGGCGCCCGCGGGCACGGGCTTGATGACCACCGCGTTGCTGCCGATCTTGGCGCCATCGCCCACCTCAAAACCGCCCAGTACCTTGGCCCCGGCGCTGACCACCACGTCTTTGCCCAAGGTGGGGTGGCGCTTGGCGCCTTTGTAGAGCGAGGTGCCGCCCAAAGTGACGCCTTGGTAAATGGTGCAGCCATCGCCTATTTCGGCGGTTTCTCCAACCACTGTGCCCATAGCGTGGTCAAAAAACACGCGGTTGCCAATTTTGGCGCCGGGGTGGATTTCAATGCCGGTCAGAAAGCGCGCAATGTGCGAGGTAAAGCGCCCCAGCCACCGAAAGCCGTGGGTCCAGAACCAATGGGCCGGACGGTGCAAGACCACGGCGTGCAGGCCGGGGTAGCAGGTGATGACCTCCCAGGTGCTGCGCGCAGCCGGGTCGCGGTCAAGAATGCATTGAATGTCGGTGCGGATGCGGGAAAACATGCTTCTGAGTCTATCCCTTGGCGCCGCCGTCCACAGCAGGCATGGTTTTGTCCGCGCCCACGGCGGCTGACTGCTGCAGCACCGCCTTGGCAATGCCGCGCAGGATGTGGATTTCTTCCTGCGTGACGGACGCGCGGTTAAAGAGTTGGTTCAGGCGCGGCATGAGTTTTTTGGGCGCGGCAGGGTCCAGAAAACCTAAGGCGACCAAAGACTGCTCCAAGTGCGTGAGCATGCCCGCCACTTGGGCAGCGTCAGCCAGTGCGCCGCTGGGGGTTTGGGCATGGGCGCCAAAGCCACCGAGCGCCAACCGCCATTCATAGGCGATCACCTGCAAAGCAGCGCCGATGTTGAGCGAGCCAAACTGCGGGTTGCTGGGAATGCTCAGGCAGGCGTGGCAGCGGTACACGTCCTCATTGCGCATGCCAAAGCGCTCGGAGCCAAACAAAAAGGCCACGCCTGCGGGTTGGGGAGGCGCAGCGTCGGTGGCCGCTGCGGGCGCGGCCATCAGCTGCGCAAAGTGCTCGCGCGGCCAGCGCGTGGGCGGGCCAAAGTCGCGCGGCGTCATGGCGGTGGCGCACAGGTGGTCCACGCCGACTAGCGCTTCGTCCAGGGAGTCGACGATGCGGCACTTTTCCAGCACGTCCAGGGCGCCGCTGGCGCGCTGTATGGTTTCTTCACGGCGCAGCACATTGGGCCAGCGTGGCGCCACCAGCACCAGGTCGTCAAAGCCCATGGTTTTCATGGCGCGCGCGGCGGCGCCCACATTGCCAGCGTGGCTGGTCTGGATCAGGATGAAACGGGTGTGCATGGTGTCCAAGGTGCCGCCGCAGGCCGGGCGCGTAAAATCGCTCTATTGTCGCCGTGCGTGTCCACGCACAGCGAACGCCGCCGCCGCATCGCCAGCGCGCCCCATCCTCCGTTCTTCACCCCACAATCTATGTCGCTCAATCTGCACCCCATGATCAATGTGGCCGTCAAGGCTGCTCGCGCCGCTGGCAACATCATCAACCGCGCCGCGCTGGACATCGAATCGGTCCGGGTTTCCCAAAAGAAGGCCAACGACTTTGTCACCGAAGTCGACCACGCCGCAGAAAAAGCGATCATTGACACCCTGCTAGCCGCCTACCCCGGCCACGCCATCTGGGCCGAAGAATCGGGCCGCGAGCACGGCGCACAAGACTCCGAATTCGTCTGGATCATCGACCCGCTGGACGGCACCACCAATTTCATCCACGGCCTGCCAATTTATTGCGTGAGCATTGCTTTGGCCGTCAAAGGCAAAGTCGAACAAGCCGTGGTCTATGACCCGACGCGCAACGACTTGTTTACCGCCACCAAAGGCCGGGGCGCGTTTTTGAACGACCGGCGCATCCGTGTGTCCAAGCGCACCGAACTCAAAGGCTGCCTGATTTCCACCGGCTTTCCTTTTCGCGACGGCGACAATTTTCAGGAATACCTGGCCATGGTGGGCGAGGTGATGCAGCGCACCGCAGGCATTCGCCGCCCCGGCGCCGCCGCGCTGGACCTGGCCTATGTGGCTGCCGGCTACACCGATGGCTTTTTTGAGCGCGGTTTGCAGCCTTGGGACGTGGCCGCTGGCTCACTGCTGGTGACCGAAGCCGGTGGTTTGGTGGGCAATTTCACCGGTGAAGCGGACTACCTGGACCAGCAGGAATGCATCGCAGGCGCGCCACGCGTCTATGGCCAATTGGTGGGCATGCTGGGCAAGTACAGCAAATTTGCCAGCGCGGGCGACAAAGCCGCAGTGCGCCAAGCAGCGGCATCGACTTTGTCGCAGGCGGCACCCCAAGCCTCAACAGCCGACACGACACCGGCCAAAACGCTCGCCACAACACCTGTCGCGTCGCCTGAATCAGCGACCACCCCCGCGCCTGCGGCTGCGCTGCCTGCCGAGCCGTCTGCCGCTAGCGACGCGCCGTTCTAAGGGCTGCGCCCGGCGCTCCAAGACCGGGTAAAGCTGGCTGGCTTGCCGCCTTAGGCCGCTGCAAGGCCTGCAAACTGCGCCTTCACGGCGGCAATGGACTCTGCACTCAAGCGGTTGCCATACTGCGCCACCACTTGCGCGGCGGCGCGGTTGCCCAAGGCGGCTGCTTCTGCGTGGCTGTGGCCCTGGGTTACCGCGTACAAAAACGCCCCGGCGAACATATCGCCCGCGCCGTTGCTGTCCAAGGCCTTGACCGGCACGGCTGGCACCACGGTTTGGCCGCCGCCTTCCAGCACCACGCAGCCCTTGGCGCTGCGGGTGACGCACACCACGCGCGCCAGCGGCGCCATGCGGGCGCAGACCTCGGCAAAGTCCTGCGCGCCGCACCACACCTGGGCTTCTTCTTCGTTGCAAAACAAATATTCCAGGGCGACGCTAGGGTCACTGTCGGGCGCCACGCCGAGCATGGCGTCCAGGCCGGGGCGGCAAAACTGGATCATGCTCATGTCGCTCAGCGTTACCGCCAGCGCCACACCGGCCTGGGCCGCGATGGCACGACCGCGCAGCGCGGCGTCCAGCCCGGTGGGGGAGGCGGCCAGATAGCCTTCCATGTAATACACCTTGGAGCGCGCAATGTCTTGCGGGTGCAAGGCCGTATGGTCCAGCTCGGCGGTGGCGCCCAAAAAAGTGCTCATGCTGCGCTCGGCATCGGGCGTAACCATCACCAAACAGACCCCGGTCTGGCCGGCCGGAGCGGCCATGTGGTTCAGGTTGGTGGCCACACCGTGGCTGGCCAGGTCTTGGGTGTAAAAGGCGCCCAACTCATCGTCCGCCACGCGGCAGGAATAAAAAGCCTTGCCGCCAAACTGCGCCACTGCTACCACTGTGTTGCCAGCCGAGCCGCCACCGGTGCGCCGGGCGTGCAGGCCTTGCATGTGGTGCAACAACTCGGCGCGGCGCGGCGCGTCGATCAGCGTCATATGGCGTTTGGCCACGCCTGTTTGGGCCAGCAGGTCCTCGGACACCTCGTACTCGGAATCGACCAGAGCGTTGCCAATGGCGTAAACATCAATTTTTGTCATGTTTGTCATGTGCTTCCTGCGTGTTGGGCTGTGGTTTGGTGCGGGGCTTATTGCTCGACAAAGGCGCGCTCAACGACGTAGTCACCCTGCTTGGTGGTGTTGCCTTCCATAAAGCCGCGCTCCTCCAGAATTTTCTTCAGGTCCCGCAGCATCTCGGGGCTGCCGCACAGCATCACGCGGTCGGTGGCCGGGGCAAACTTGGGCAGGCCCAGGTCGGCCTGCAGCTTGCCGGTGGTTAGCAAATCGGTCACGCGGCCCTGGTTCTTAAAAGGCTCGCGCGTCACGGTGGGGTAGTACAAGAGCTGCGCGCTCACCATTTCGCCCAAAAATTCGTGGTCCGGCAGCTCGTGCGTCAAGTAATCGTAATAGGCCAGCTCCGCCACTTCGCGCACGCCATGGACCAGAATCACTTTCTCAAACTGCTCGTAGGTGGCCGGGTCACGCACAATGCTCAAAAACGGCGCCACGCCGGTGCCGGTGCCAATGAGGTAGAGGTTTTTGCCCTTGAGCAAATAGTCGATTAGCAAAGTGCCGGTGGGCTTGCGCCCGACCACGATCTTGTCGCCCACCTGGATGTGCTGCAGCTTGGACGTGAGCGGCCCGTTGGGCACCTTGATGCTCAAAAATTCCAGGTGCTCTTCGTAGTTGGCGCTGGCAATGCTGTAGGCGCGCAGCAGGGGCTTGCCGCCTTCGCCGCGCAGGCCGATCATGGTGAAGTGGCCGTTAGAAAAGCGCAGCGTGGCGTCGCGCGTGGTGGTGAAGCTAAACAGGCGGTCGGTCCAGTGGTGCACGCTCAACACCGTTTCGTCTAAAAATGCACTCATGGGGGGCCTTGGGGGAGTTCAAAATGCCACAGCGGCAAACCGTCTAGTGTAAAACCTCGCACCAAGCAGACCCCGCCCATCCTTACCGCCCCACGCTTTCTGCCTCCATGCCCCCCTTGCCCCTCCCCGCCGCGCCACCCTCCCCCGACTTGCTGGTGGCCTGCCTTTGCGCGCAGTGGTGCGGCACTTGCCGCGACTACCGCCCCCTGTTTGACCAATTGCAGGCCGAATTCGCACCCGCGCGCTTTGTCTGGATCGACATAGAAGACGAAGCCGACCTGGTAGACCCGGTGGAGGTGGACAACTTCCCCACCCTGCTGGTGGTGGCCGACGGACAAGCCCGCTTTTTTGGCACGCTCACGCCGCACATCGATACGCTGCGCCGCATCCTGCAAACCCAGCTTGCCGCCGACGGCGCGCCCCTGGCTGACGCGCAGGCCCAGGCTTTGGCGCAGAGGGTGTTGCAGGCCTTGGCGTCGCCTTCGCGCTGACAGCCACCAATCAACGGCCCGGATGCTCCTTAACGAACTGGCGCCGGGGTAAATCTGAACGGCATGTGAGCCCGGTCGGACGCTGGATCAACAAACGATTTCAATCGATGCAAGATCTTGGTCAATCAAAGACTCGGTGATTACGTCCTTGTTTTCAAGCAACAGTGTCAGCGTGGCAGCGCGAGTTTGGTTGAGCGTCTTGAGGCGAATGACCTTTGGCGGCTGCCCCCACACCAGAGACAATTCTTGAAAATCGCCGTCGCGGGTAACAATGACGTACCCGTCATCTCTGGCCCTTTGCCATACCTCTTTGTCGGTGGCCGACTGCATTCCCAGCAACACCACTTGGTCGCTTCCGGGGTAGTCGTGCTGGAGAAATGGCACCAAGCGGCGCGACAAATTCTCGTCAAGCAGCAGCTTCATTGCACCTTGTACAAATAGACTTGATGCTCACGCTCGGCCGCGTAAGCCAGCGCAGCCAAGATATCTTCAGGCGTCAACTCAGGAAAGTCGTCCTGGATATCCTGCTGTGACATACCGCTCGACAGCATAGACAAAACGTCATACACGGTGATGCGCAGACCCCGTATGCAAGGCCTAGCGCCGCGTTTGCCCGGCTCCAACGTAATTCTGTTCATGTATAAATCCTTTGACGACTCGGCCAAAAAAATGATTAGACCTGCAATTGGAACACTTGCCGGTGTCGAACGGTGTCCGCCTAAGTCCTGACTGAGTCTGATCAGACTCAGATCGAGACAATCCCGTTCAACTCTTCGCACGCCGGCTCAAACTCCGCGGGTGGCACCTGTTTGCATGGGTTTGGTCGTGCGCCACGGTCGCGCCAGGCGAATGACTTGGGCTGGTGCGCCAACACGTAACAAACCTCGCCTTTGGCTGAGACAAACCTCACAGCAAACGGATTTTTTTCATTGCTGCTTGCATGGGACATCGGCAAACCGATGAGGAGCTGGGTCCGCTCGTTGAGCGCCTTGGGGGACAACACCAGCATCGGGTGTTCGTCCTTCATCTCAGCGCCCACCTGCGGGTTGAAATCGACCAAGATCATGTCGCGCCGATCTGGCACTCAGAGCTTGCTCACAAGCGCCATCAGAACACTTCCGCGCCAACGCGGCCAGATGCCATAGCCTCCCCGCCGTAAACGGCTGGGTCAAAGGCTTTGAGCTTTTGGGCCAGCGTCAGCTTGGGCTTGCCCACGGCACGCAAGAAAACCCCACCCTCAACCACCTCTACCTTAATCGGCAGGCCACGGGTAAACCGCGCAGCCTTGGCCACCGGGGCAGTGATGCGCACCGCAAGGCCGTTGCCCCACTCTTGGACCGTCTGCTCAACTGAAACTGCTGCTGTCATACGGCTGCCCCTTTGGTATGTTGATACAAGTTTATACATGGCTGTCGCTTGCGTCAACACACGCGTCAACACAATATCTGGTCAGTGGCTTTATCAGTAAACAATTTCATTCGTCGCAAGGTCGTTGTTTAAGGTTCAATTGCGTGTTGAAACAATTGAAGGATTTGCTAAACCATGATGAATGAAGCCCAACTGCAAGCGCGTGACGCCAAACGCGATATTGGCGCCGAGCTGATCGAAGCGGTTAAGGAACTGCGGGCTCACAAAGCGGCGCGCACCACCACGTTTGAGCTTTTAGCGGACGGCAGCATGTGCCGCACGGTAACCCTGGCCGACGGCACCGTGCAAAGCACAGAAGTATTGACAGCCCCGCAGTGGCAACTGTTGAACGCACGCTCTCAGGCGGGCCTGTCGCAAGCCGAGTTTGCCCGCGCCACCGGTGTGTCGGTGCGCACTTTGCAAGAGTGGGAACAGGGCCGCAAAGTGCCCAGCGGTGCGGCGCAAAGCCTGCTCAAGTTGGTCAGTCGCCACCCAGAATTGCTGGCAGAGTTGGTCTAGGGCTGCGGGATAGCCGCTCCTACCTGTTGGGCCGTCGGCTTTAGACGAACGCCTTTTTCAGCACCCTGCAACAAAGGCGCAATCAGCGGCTGCGCCGCCGCGCCATTCCAATCCAAGGCCCCGCGCACCACACTGCGCACCCGGCCGTCCGCGCCAATCAGCACCGTGGACGGAAACACCCTTATGCCCCAGGCGCGGGCCAGGGCGCCATCGGGGTCGCGCAAGGTAGGCAGGTCCAGGCCGGTGGTGGCCGCAAACTGGGCCACGGCGGCGGGGGATTCTTTGTAATTGACGGCCAGCACGCGCAGCTTGCCAGTGTGCGCGCGGGCCAGTTGCGCCAGCGACGGCATTTCTTCGCGGCACGGTTCGCACCAACTCGCCCAGAAGTTGATGACCACGGCTTGGCCGCGCAGCGCGTCAAGAAGAAGCGGCTTGCCTGCGGCGTCGAAGCCCACTACCTGAGGCGCAGGTTTAGTCGCGGGCCAAGGTGTCGCCTCAAAACCAGCCTGGGCCAGCGCCTGGGTGGCCGCTAATGCCAGCACGGCGCCCCAAAGGTACCGCAGCCGGGGCCGGGGCAGCGTCAACGTACAAAAGCTTTCATGATGGGGGTGCCACGCACCTTCATGAAAGCTAGACCGGCCAAGAGCGGGTCGCCTTAGAGCTTGCCCGCCACCCAGGCCTGGGCGCTGGCCAGGGCGGCGTCCAATTTGGCGGGTTCGGTGCCGCCGGCCATGGCCATGTCGGGCTTGCCGCCGCCCTTGCCGCCCACTTGCGCGGCCAAGAAGTTGACCAGTTCACCGGCCTTGACTTTGGCGGTGGTGTCCGGCGTCACGCCCACGGCGATTTGCACTTTGTCGACTTCGGCCACGCCGAGCACGATGACGGCGGTTTTGAGCTTGTCCTTGAGCTTGTCCATGGTGTCGCGCAGCGTTTTGACGTCGGCGCCGTCCAGTCGCGCGGCCAAAAACTTCACGCCATCCATGTCCACGGCCTGCGTCAACAGCTCGTCGCCCTGGGCGGATGCGAGTTTGCCTTTGAGGGCGGCAATCTCTTTTTCCAGCGCCTTGATGTGCTCCACCGTGCTGTGGATGCGGGCACCCAGTTCAGCCACCGGGGTTTTGAGCGCGTGGGCGGCGCTGGCCACCGTATCTTCGAGCTGCTGCAAATAGGCCAGCGCGTGCTCGCCAGTCACCGCCTCCATGCGGCGCACGCCGGAGGCCACGCCACTCTCAGCCACTACCTTGAACAGGCCAATATCACCCGTGCGCGCCACGTGGGTGCCGCCGCAGAGTTCGCGCGTGGTGCCGATTTCCAGCACGCGCACGATTTCGCCGTATTTCTCGCCAAACAGCATTTGCGCGCCGGTGGTTTTGGCGGCTTCGATGTCCATCAGCTCGGCGTGGGTCGCGGCGTTGTGCAAGATTTGGGCGTTGACCCAGGCCTCAATCTGGCGGATTTGTGCGTCGGTGACCGGCGCGTTATGGGCAAAGTCAAAGCGCGTGCGCTCGGGTGTGACCAGCGAGCCTTTTTGCTGCACATGGTCGCCCAGCACCTCGCGCAGCGCCTCGTGCATCAAATGCGTAGCCGAGTGGTTGCGCATGGAGGCGGCGCGCAAGCCTACATTCACCTGCGCCTGCATCGTGTCGCCTACTTTGAGGCTGCCGCTTGAGACGCTGCCGTGGTGGCCAAACACATCGGCCTTGATCTTTTGCGTGTCGTCCACCGCAAACACACTGGCCGCACCAGTGAGCGTGCCCACATCGCCCACCTGGCCGCCGCTCTCAGCGTAAAACGGGGTCACGTCCAGCACCACCACGCCGCTTTGGCCGGATTGAAGTTCTTGCACCTGCGCGCCATCAAAGTACAAGGCCTCGACCACGGCAGTTTGCGCGAGGTGGTCGTAGCCGACGAAGACATTGCCAGCGCCGGTGTAGTCGAGCGCGCGGTCTTGCTTGAATTTGCCTGCGGCGCGGGCTTGGGATTTTTGGCGGTCCATGGCGGAGTGGAAACCTTCTTCGTCAACACTCCAGCCCCGTTCACGGCAGACATCCACCGTCAAGTCCAGCGGCAGGCCATACGTGTCATGCAACTTAAACGCTAAATAACCGTTTAAGACGGTTGTTCCGGATTTCATTGACCGCGTAATTGGCTCCAGTTCCTGCGCCGAAAAATATCTCACTAACAAATCCATGTTCCCAGAAAATGCAATATCTAAGATCTCCATAGCGATAGATAGCGTGTCGTAAAACCGCTCTTCCTCCACACGAAGCACCTCAGTAATCCGCTTCTCTTCCGCCCGAATCTTGGGATAAGCGTCGCCCATCAGCCGCACCACATCGGCCACCAGTTTGTGGAAGAACGGCGTCTTTTGGCCGAGCTTGTAGCCGTGGCGGATGGCGCGGCGCACGATGCGGCGTTGCACGTAGCCCCGGCCTTCGTTGCTCGGCACTACGCCGTCGCTCACCAAAAAGGCGGTGGCGCGGATGTGGTCAGCGATCACGCGCAGGCTCTTGTTTTGCAGGTCGGCGCAGCCGGTGGCGCGGGCGGCGGCGGCGATGAGCTGCTCAAAAATATCGATTTCGTAGTTGCTGTGCACGTGCTGCAAGATGGCGGCCAGGCGCTCCAGGCCCATGCCGGTGTCCACGCAGGGCGCGGGCAGTTTGACCAGGCTGCCGTCGGTTTGCATGTCGAACTGCATGAACACGTGGTTCCAGATTTCGATAAACCGGTCGCCGTCTTCGCCCGGGCTGCCCGGGGGGCCGCCGGGGATGTGCTCGCCGTGGTCGTAAAAAATCTCGGAGCACGGGCCGCAGGGGCCGGTGTCGGCCATCATCCAGAAGTTGTCGGACGCGTATTTTTTGCCCTTGTTGTCGCCAATGCGGACGATGCGGTCGGCGGGCAGGCCAATCTCTTTGTGCCAGATGTCATAGGCCTCGTCGTCATCGATGTAGACGGTGACCAGCAGGCGCTCGGGCGGTAACTTATAGACCTGGGTGAGCAGCTCCCAGCCCCAGTGCAGGGACTCGCGCTTGAAATAGTCGCCAAAGCTCCAGTTGCCCAGCATCTCAAAAAACGTGTGGTGGCGCGCGGTGTAGCCCACGTTTTCCAGGTCGTTGTGCTTGCCGCCCGCGCGCAAGCAGGCCTGGACGGACGCGGCGCGCACATACGAGCGCTTGTCCGCGCCCAAAAACACGTCCTTGAACTGCACCATGCCCGAGTTGGTGAACATCAGCGTGGGGTCATTGCCGGGCACCAAAGGGCTGCTGGCGACCACGGTGTGGCCTTTGGAGGCGAAAAAGTCCAGAAAAGTCTTGCGGATGTCGGCAACGCTCATGGCGCTTGGCGTGGGGGTAAGAGTCATGCGGGTAGTTTCAAAAACGATAATTGAATAGGATTCAAGGCGAACCGATCAGGGCGCGGGTAGGGCGAATTATCGCTGCCGGTCTGCTGCAGCCCCCGGCTCGGTGGCTGCCAGCGGGCTGCGACCGGGAGCGCTGAATCCCGCCCTATGTGGGGCTGCGTCAATCAAAAAGGGGGAAAGTATGAAAACACGGGTCGTTCATTTGAGCTTGGGCGCAGACTGGGAAGTGCGCCTTCAAGAAGTGGTTCACGCAAGGCCGGAGCACCGTGTGCTGGCGGTACCAGACTTGCTGAGCTGGGGACCGTTGCGCGGCATTCACACACCCGGCGGCCTGGCAGCGCGAACTGCGTATGTGAAAAACGTTCTTTTAACCATCGCACCAGAAGAGCCGGTCGAAGATTGGTCCCAGCTTGAGGAGGGTATGGGAATAGCCCCCATGTTTCCTGCGCCCCAGGACGACGAGATCGCCCTGATGTGGCTAGGCCAAACGGCGCAAGACCAACTGTTGCTCCGCCTGGCCTGCGCCGTTTGGCCCGACACGGAGTTCTGGGTGGCCGACTTGCGCAAACTCAGCGCTCGGTGCCCCAATAATCCACCGGTGGTCCCTGTTTTTTGCGCTGATGCTTTGCGCGAGCTCGAAGGCATGGCAGTACCCCTGAGCCCGCAAGCCAAGCAGGTGCTGGCCGACGAGTGGAACGTGATGGCCGCTCAAGACCACGTGCTGCGGATTTGCCGCAACGGCGCGGTGTGCGGCGTGCCGGAAAACTACTTCGACGCGGCGCTGCTGCGCTTGTGCACCCACGAATTTAAAAGCTGGGCGTGGGTGGTGGGCACCTTTATCGGTGGCGACGAGTGCCCGCTTGGCATGGGTGATATCTATATCTTCCACCGCCTGCACGTCATGGCACAACAGGGCTTGCTGGAGCTGCGGGCCAATGATGAGGATGCTTGGCACAGGTGGGTTCGTAAAACAGGGGCGTCGCCCGAAGATATCCCTCGCAATCACCGGCCTGTCGACACCTTCAAATAGGCTCAGGCACCATCAGCAGCAACTTTTTCTGCGTGGCTTGCGCAATAGATATCAACAACATCGACTGCATTGCCTGCCGCCAAGCCATCACAAACCTGCCCAACCCTTACATCGACGCGTCCAACATCGCCCGGTAGTCCTCGCGGGTGGCGATGCGCGGGTTCGTTTTGTGGCAATGGTCGGCCATAGCGCCGTCGATTACGCGCTCAAACAAGTCTGCCGTCAAACCCAGCGCAGCCAAGCCGGTGGGCAGCCCCAGGCGCGCGTTCATGTCGCGAATGGCGTCGGCAACTGCGTCGCCCTGCGCGTCGCAGCCGCCCAGGCCCATGGCGTGGGCCATGCGTTGCAGCCGCTGCTGTTTTTGGATGGTCTCGGCTGCGGCGTTAAAACGCACCACGGCGGGCAGAAACAAGGCGTTCAAAGTGCCGTGGTGCAGACGCGGGTTGGCGCCGCCCAAAGAGTGGCTCAGGCTATGCACGCAGCCCAGGCCTTTTTGGAAGGCCATGGCGCCTTGCATGCTGGCGCTCATCATGTTCCAGCGCGCCTCGCGGTCCTGCCCGTTGGTGGTGGCGCGCTCGATGTGGCCCCAGCCGCGCGCCAAGCCGTCTAGGCCAATGCCGTCAGCCGGTGGGTTAACCGCTGGCGCCATAAAGGTTTCCATGCAGTGCGCAATCGCGTCCATGCCGGTGGCCGCCGTCAGCATGGGCGGCAAGCCCAGGGTGAGTTCGGGGTCGCAAATAGCGATTTTGGGCACCAGAAACCAGCTGTGAAAGCCCAGTTTGCGCCCGTCGTCCACGATCACAATCGCGCCGCGCGCCACCTCGCTGCCGGTGCCTGCGGTGGTGGGCACCGCAATCAGGGGCAGCACACGATCGGTGATTTTGGGGCTGCCGCCCTCAATGGTGGCGTAGGTCTTGAGCGGGCCTTCGTGGGTGGCGGCGATGCACACGCCCTTGGCCAGGTCCAAGCTGGAGCCCCCGCCCACGCCGATCAGGCCGTCGCAGCCTTCTTTTTTCAGCAAGGCCACGGCGGCGCGCACAGCGGCTTCGGTCGGGTTGGAAGGTGTTTCGTCAAACACGGCGTGCGGGTGATCGCCCAGCGCGGCCAGCGCCCGGTCCAGCACACCGGCGGCTCGTACGCCGGCGTCGGTGATGATGAGGGGCTTGTGCATTCCCACACGTTCGCACTCGGCACGCAGGGTAGAAATGGCGCCGAAGTCGAGGTTGATCTGGGTGATGTAGTTGATGAGCGCCATGGGGGGGTCCGTCCGTGTTGAGCCGTTAAGATGATGCCACTTTACCCTGCCCTTTCGGCGCGCCCGGACCCCTGGGCGACCGCGCGCAAGGCGACGCCGCCCACCCCTCAGGAACACCCGTCTATGTCCCCATCTGCTTCCCCTCTGTCGCTCCTCAAAGACCCCAGCCTGCTCAAAACCGACGCCTTGATCAGCGGCCACTGGATACCAGGCGCCAGCCGCTTTGACGTGCTAGACCCCGCCACCGGCCACAAACTGGCGGATGTAGCTAATCTGGGCCCGGCGGACGCTGAAGCAGCGATTGCCGCCGCCAACGCCGCCTGGCCGGCCTGGAAGGCCAAGACGGCGAAAGAACGCAGCATCATCCTGCGCAAGTGGTTTGATTTGCTAATGGCCAACCAAGACGACCTGGCGCGCATCATGACTGCCGAGCAGGGCAAGCCCTTCCCTGAGGCCAAAGGTGAAATTGCCTACGGCGCCAGCTTTGTCGAGTGGTTTGCCGAAGAGGCCAAGCGCGTCAACGGCGAGACCCTGCCCCAGTTTGACAACAACCGCCGCCTGATGGTGCTCAAACAGCCCATCGGCGTGTGTGCCGCCATTACGCCCTGGAACTTTCCGCTGGCCATGATCACCCGCAAGGTCGCCCCCGCGCTGGCCGCTGGCTGCCCGGTCATCATCAAACCGGCCGAACTCACGCCCCTGACCGCGCTGGCTGCAGCCGAACTGGCGATACGCGCGGGCATTCCGGCGGGGGTGCTGAACATGATTACGGCGGACGCCGACAACTCGATTGCCGTGGGCAAGGTGATTTGCGCCAGCGACGTGGTGCGCCACCTGAGCTTTACCGGGTCTACCGAAGTGGGCCGCATTTTGATGGCGCAAAGCGCGCCCACCGTCAAGAAAATGTCGCTGGAACTGGGTGGCAACGCGCCATTTATCGTGTTTGACGACGCCGACATTGCCTCGGCGGTAGAAGGCGCGCTGGCCAGCAAATACCGCAACGCCGGCCAAACCTGTGTCTGCGCCAACCGCTTTTATGTGCAAGCCGGCGTGTACGACCAGTTTGTCGCCCAGTTCACCGCCAAAGTGAAACTCATGAAAGTGGGCAACGGCTTTGACGAAGGCGTGGCCCAGGGCCCGCTGATTGAAGACGCCGCAGTGGCCAAGGTCAAACGCCACGTGGCCGACGCCATTGCCAAAGGCGGCAAGGTGGAAACGGGTGGCAACGCGCTGCACGGCCAGTTTTTTGAGCCCACCGTCATCTCTGGCGCCACGGCAGACATGGCCTGCGCGCGCGAAGAAACCTTTGGCCCGTTTGCGCCCATCTTCAAGTTCGACAAAGAACAAGAAGCCATCGACGCCGCCAACCACACCGAGTTTGGCCTGGCCAGCTACTTCTACAGCCGCGACATTGGCCGCATTTACCGCGTGGCCGAGGCGCTGGAATACGGCATGGTCGGCATCAACGTAGGCATTTTGGCCACCGAGCACGTGCCTTTTGGCGGCGTCAAACAGTCCGGCCTGGGCCGCGAGGGTTCGCACTGGGGCATGGACGACTACCTGGAAATGAAGTACCTGTGCATTGGAGACGTGCTGAAGTAAGTTTTTCAAGCACATAGGCGCAAGGCGCCGCCGGGGAATGATTTCCCGGCGGCGCTTTTTTCTTTCAAGAGTGGGGTGGATAAAGAGTGGGCTCCCTATTTCTAGCCACGGCAATATTTGCCTAGGCAAGCAATACAATGCACCCATGTTTAACCCTGAGTGCCCGAACTTTTACCAGTCCGACAACTACCGTCCCGAAGACAGCGTCGGCTACCTGATGCGCCAAATTTTGACCAGCATGGCGCATGGCATTGACACCCAACTGGCCGACTCGGACCTGACCAACGCGCAGTGGCTGCCCATGCTCAAGCTGCACCTGGGCCATGCGTCCACCGTGGCCGAACTGGCACGCGCCTGCAACCTGGACGCAGGCGCCATGACCCGGCTGCTGGACCGCCTGGAGGCCAAAGGTCTGTGCACGCGCACCCGCTCAGCGACGGACCGCCGGGTGGTCAATATCGCGCTGACCGAACTGGGCCGCACGGTGGCCCAGGGCATACCCGACGTTTTATGCCAGGTCTTGAACCAGCACTTGACCGGCTTCACACCCGAGGAGTTTTTGCTGCTCAAAAGCCTGCTCCACCGCGTGCTGGCCAACACCACTGAGGCCAGCGCACCGCACGCGCCCTCCACTTCCATAGCCAGTGCCGGCCCCGACGCAGCCTCGCCTGCCGCCTTCGTCCCCTCCATTTCCCCCACGCCCCCAGGAGCACCCCATGCGATTTAGTTTTCTTACCCTCCAGCGACGGGCCCCCTGGCGCAGCGCCGCGCTGGTGGCTGCGGCTTTGGGCTTGGGCGCCTGTGCTGATTTCTCAGGCATTGCGCCGCAGGCGCGCATGACAGATCCAAAGACCTTGGGCCTGGGCATCGGCGCCCCCACCGCTGGCAGCGCCACCCTTACCGCCAACCCGCAATGGTGGACCCGCTTTGGCGACGCGCAGCTCAACGCCCTGGTGGCGCAGGCGCTGCAAAACAGCCCCACGCTGAAACTGGCCCAGGCCCGCGTGGACCGCGCCTTGGCGTTCACGGACCTGAGTCGCAGCGCCGAGCTGCCCGCTGTCAACGGCGCATTGGACGCGACCCGCCAGCGCTTTAGCGCCAACGGCGTCTACCCGCCGCCTTTGGCGGGCAATGTTTTTGAAACCGCGAATGCCCAAGTGAGCGCCAGCTACGAGCTGGACTTGTTTGGCAAAAACCGCGCGGCATTGGACGCCGCACTCGGCCAGGCGCGCGCCGCACAAGCCGATGCGCAGCAGGCAGCGCTGCTGCTTGCCGCCCAGGTAACGCGGGGCTATGTGGCTGTGCAGCGGCTGTACGCGCTGCAAGCCGTGGCGCAAGCCAACGTGGCGCAGCGCGAAGAAGTGCTGGCGCTCACCCAAGCGCGCCAAAAAGCGGGCCTGGACAGCACGCTAGAGCTGACCAGCAGCGAAGCCGGTCTGCCCGAGATTCGCCAATACATAGAGAGCCTGCGCGAGCAATCCGCCTTGGCGCGCAACGCGCTGGCGGCACTCACCGGCCAGCCGCTGGGCCTGCAAGACCTCAAAACGGTGTCTTTGGACACGCTCCAAGCCATTGCCCCGCCGCAAACCATTGCCCTGGATGCCTTGGCCAACCGGCCAGAAATTGCGGCTGCGCGGGCGCGGGTGGAAGCCAGCCTGGGTGAGGTGGAGGTGGCCAAAGCCTTGTTCTACCCCAACATCAACCTGGTGGCCTTTGCGGGACTCAACAGCATAGGCTTTGACCGCATCAGCAAAGCGGGCAGCGAGCAGTGGGGCGTGGGCCCGGCCATCCGCCTGCCGATTTTTGATGCCGGACGGCTGCGCGGCCAGCTCAAGGGCAAGACTGCGGAGGTGGACATCGCCATGGAGACCTACAACGCCTTGCTGATTGACGCGGTGCGCGAGGTGGCCGACCAGATCGCCACCCTGCAGTCCATCCGCGCCCAGGGCGTGGAACAACAGGCGGCCCAGGCCAGCGCCCAAACCCTGTATGAGATTGCCAGCCAGCGTTTTGACGCGGGTTTGAACAACCGCACCAGCGTGCTGGGTGCCCAATCGGCCGTGCTTGCGCAGCAGCGCCAGGCCATTGAGCTGCGTGCCCGCGCGCTAGACGCCCAAGCCTTGTTGATGCGCGCTACGGCGGGCACGGCGGCCCTTTAAACCCGCCCGACATACCCGCCCGATTTAGCCGCCCTACATACCCGCCCTGTAGACCCACTCCCGCGCCCCTTCACAGCCCTTCACTGCCCTCCCCGTTTTTGCCCCCTATTTCCCCGTCATCAAGAGAATTCCCATGAGCACAGCCCCCAGCACCCCCAGCGCCGAACCCGCAAAACGCCAAAAAGCCCTCACCATCGTCGCGCTGGTCGCCCTCATCGGCCTGGCCTACGGCGGCTACACCTGGTTTGAAGGCCGCCACCATGAGACCACCGACAACGCCTATGTGCAAGGCAACGTCATCCAAATCACGCCGCAAATCGGCGGCACGGTGACTGCCATCCTGGCCGACGACACCGACTTTGTGAAAGCCGGACAAGCGCTGGTGCAACTCGACCCGGCGGACGCCAAAGTGGCGCTGCAACTGGCCGAGGCCAACCTGGCCCAGGCCGTGCGCCAGGTGCGCGGCCTGTACGCCAACAACCTGACGCTAGAAACCCAAATCGCCCTGCGCGACACCGACGTGGCCAAGGCCCAGACCGAGGTCGCCCGCGCCAGCGACGACCTGGCCCGGCGCCAGTCGCTGGTGGGCAACGGTGCGGTGTCTAAAGAAGAACTGGCGCACGCCCAGTCGCAGCTTGCCCAAGCCAACACCACGCTGGCCGCCGCCAAAGCCGCTGTGCTCACGGCGCGCGACCAGCTCAGCAGCGGCCAAACCTTGACCGACGGCACCAAGATCGACAGCCACCCCAGCGTGCAGGCCGCTGCCGCCAAAGTGCGTGAGGCCTATTTGGCCCTGCACCGCGCCGCCCTGCCCGCGCCGGTGGACGGCGTGGTGGCCAAGCGCACCGTGCAACTCGGCCAGCGCGTAGCTGCGGGCACGCCGCTCATGTCACTCATTGCGCTCAACGACCTGTGGGTGGACGCCAACTTCAAGGAAGTGCAGTTGCGCAACATCCGCATCGGCCAGCCCGTCACCCTGACCGCCGACCTGTACGGCAAGCGCGTGGAATACAAAGGCACGGTGGCCGGTCTGGGCGCGGGCACGGGCGCGGCCTTTTCGCTGCTGCCCGCGCAAAACGCCACCGGCAACTGGATCAAAGTGGTGCAGCGCGTGCCGGTGCGCGTGGCGCTAGACGCTAAGGACCTGGCCGCCAACCCCCTGCGCGTAGGCCTGTCCATGGAAGCCACGGTAGACGTGACCGAGCAAAGCGGCAAGGCGCTCTCTGACGCGCCACGCGCCGCGTCAACCGTGCAAACCGAGGTCTACGCCTTGCTGGACGCCCAGGCCATGGCCGAGATCAGCCGCATCATTGCCGCCAACGCAGGCACTGGCCGCAAACCATGAGCACCGCCAGTGCAGCACCTTCGAGTGCAGGAGCAGGAGCGGGGGCGGGAGCGGGCGCAGCCCACACCGCCGCAAGCCCCGCCCCTGCGCTAAGCGCGCCAGCCGCCTTTGCCGCGCCCCAGCCCTTACAGGGCGCCGCACGGCTTTGGGGCACGATTGCCTTGTCGGCCGCCACCTTCATGAACGTGCTGGACTCGTCGATTGCCAACGTGTCCCTGCCCGCCATTGCGGGCGACCTGGGCGTCAGCCCCAACCAGGGCACCTGGGTGGTTACCAGCTTTGGCGTGGCCAACGCCATTGCGGTGCCGCTCACCGGCTGGCTGTCCCAGCGCTTTGGCCAGGTGCGCTTGTTTACTTTGAGCGTGCTGCTGTTTGTGCTGGCCTCGTGGCTGTGCGGCTTGGCACCCAATATGCCGACCCTGATTGCCATGCGCGCCCTGCAAGGCTTTGTCGCCGGGCCCATGATTCCGCTGGCGCAAACCCTGCTGTTATCCAGCTACCCGCCCGCCCTGGCGGGTTTGGCCATGGCGCTGTGGGCCATGACCACCCTGGTCGCCCCCGTGATGGGGCCGCTGCTGGGCGGCTGGATTACCGACAATATGTACTGGGGCTGGATTTTTTACATCAACATCCCCGTAGGCCTGGCGGTGGCCCTTATCACCTGGACCATCTTTAAGAAACGCGAAACCGAAATACGCAAGCTGCCGATTGACACCATCGGCCTGTCCTTGCTGGTGCTAGCGGTGGCCGCCATGCAAATCATGCTGGACCGGGGCAAGGAACTGGACTGGTTCCACTCCGGCGAAATCATCACCCTGGGGCTGGTGGCGCTGATTGGCGGGGCGTTTTTTGTTGCCTGGGAGCTGACGGACGACCACCCGGTGGTGGACCTGCGCTTGCTCAAGCAACGCAACTTCGCCGTAGGCTCCATCTGCCTGGCCATTGCCTACAGCCTGTTTATCGGCAACCTGGTGCTGCTGCCCCTGTGGCTGCAGCAGTTCATGGGCTACACGTCCACGCAAGCAGGCATGCTGCTCGCGCCCGTGGGCTTGTTTGCCATCTTGCTCTCGCCCATCGTTGGCAAAAACGTGCAAAAAACCGACCCCCGCATGCTGGCCACCTTTGCCTTTGTCATGTTTGCCGTGGTACTGCTGATGCGCGCGCAATTCAACACGCAGGCGGACTTTGTCACCATCATGGTTCCCACCATCGTGCAAGGCGTGGCACTGGCGTTTTTCTTTGTGCCTTTGAGCAGCATCACCCTAGGCGGCATTCCCCCGGCGCAAATGGCCTCGGCGTCTGGCCTGTCCAACTTCATGCGCATTGTGGGCGGCGCCTTTGGCACCTCCATCACCATCACCATTTGGCAAGACCGGGCAGCGGTACACCACGCCGAACTGGTTGAGGCGGTCAACCGGGGCAGCCAGGCCACCACCAGCGCGCTGGGCGGCCTCGCCAACTTGGGCCTGAGCCAGGAACAAAGCCTCGCCACCATCAACCGCCTGGTAGACCAACAGGCCTTCATGCTGGCGGCCAATGACATCTTTATGGGCTCGGCGGCGATTTTTATGCTCTTGATTCCATCCATCTGGTTTGCCAAGCGTATGCGGATGGTGGCACCTGCTGCGCCGAGCAGCGGCCCACAGGCGCCAAGTGCGGCGGATGCGGCAGCCGGGGCGCATTGAGGGCGCGCGCCTTTGCGCGTTTTGAGAGGACCTCACTGGTTCTTCCTCCCACTCTCCCCCAACCCCTTGCCCAGCGGGCGAGAGGGGGGTCAAAGTCCGAATTTGGTTTCTGCGCAACGGCCAGGCTTCTACTGGCCTTGCACCTGTGGGTATGCCTGCGACGTCTAGGAACGGCGCCGTCGCCGCGACGGCTTTCGGGGGTTTCCCCCCTCTATCCCCCCAACCCCCTTTCCACCCCGGCGGGGTAGAAAGGGGGGGTCAAAGTCCGAATTTGGTTTCTGCGCTTCGGCTGGGCTTCTACTGGCGTGGTGCCTGTGGGTATGCCTGCGAAGTCTAGGAACGGCGCCGTCGCCGCGACGGCTTTCGGGGTTTGGGCGCAGCAACCTTCTGGAAGATTCGCGGCTCTCTCGCCCAGCGGGCGAGGGGGGCCAACAGCCACATTGGGTTTCGTCGCCCCGGCTAAGGCACCACCGGGACCTGCTTTTTGGCTCAAGGCGCGGAGCTTGGCAGCGGCAGCGCCGAACACCTCATCTTCCAGAGGGCTGCTGCGCCCAAACCCCGAAAGCCGTCGCGGCGACGGCGCCGTTCCTAGGTACTGCTGGCCTACTCACAGGCCTTAGGCCAGTAGAAGCCTAGCCGAAGCGACAAAACAAAATGTGGCTGTTAGCTCCCCCTTTCCACCCCGCCGGGGTGGAAAGGGGGTTGGGGGGATAGGGGGGAAGCACAACCCCGGTGGGGTGAAAAAGGGGGAAAGCTACTGGAGCAAGGCCAGCGCCTCCAACACCGCATCGTGCGTCGCAAACCGACCAAACAACTGCATATCTTGCTCACGCACGATGGGGAAGGTGTTCATGATGTACGACGCATCGTCAGCACCCACGCCGTAGAGGTAGAAAAACACCGCGTCCAGCGCCGCCATGCGGGCGCGGCGCTCGGCGTCGTTCCATTGCAGCGGGGGCAGCACGGCGCCTGTGGCGTCCACGTAGCCCAGGTCTTGGGCAAAGGGGGCGAGGTCATGAGCGGTGTAGCTCAGCGCCAGCACCTGGGGTCGCACAAAGTCCGCCACCGTGGGGTGCGGGTGGTGGCCGTTCATCAGTTGGGCGGCGCGCATGGCGGCGGCGAACTTAGGGGGTAAGCGTTCATCAAAGCGCTCGGGGGCGATGACGGGGAGCTGCTCCAAAATGAACAGGTTGATGGTTTGGCCTTGCAGCTTTTGGCGCAAAACAAAGTCGAAAGCAAACGAATTGAAGTTGGCTCCCAGCAGGCTGGCGATACCCGCTGCGGTCGGGGGCGATTGGTCTTGCGGCACCAGTAAGGGCACCTTGTTACCAAAAGCAGCCTTGGGCAACACCATTGCGATCATGCTGCGCGCATTGGTTGGCGCTGAAATTTCCTTGTAGCCCAAGGCCCAGTAATAGGGATTACTGGTGACAGCCTCAGCATCTACAAAAAACTGCGGCACCGGAAAGCGTGCCGGATTCGCCTTCTCGGCCTGTGAAATTGACTCCTGTTGCGCCGCGCGGTGCAAATTGGCATGGTTGACCACCACGTCTGCCGCGCGGTGGTCCCACATTTGCACCATCTTGCCCTCGTACAAGGGCAGTGCCTGCGCAATGGCCTTGCCGGATTGCTTTTCCCAGCGGTTCAGCGGCGCGCGCCGCCAGCCCTGCGCTTCCAGCTCTTTGGCCGTCTGGAAGAGCTGCGAGTCGTTGGTCATGTCAAACATGCGCTGGTACTTAACCGGCCAAACTTTGATGTCCGGCTGCTGCCCCAGCGCGTCGCTTACGGCGCCGTGCTGCACCAGCACCGGGTGGCGGGCGTAGAGCGCCAGGGTGATGTCGGCGTCGCGCTGGTTGCGAAAAATGGGCGCCGCCCCGGTGTTGGGGTTGACGCGCTGAAAGTCTTGCGCGCTCAGGGTGAGCACGCGGCCCGGCGTGTCCAGCTCGTCCAAGCTGTGCAGGTAAAACGCGCAGCGACTGGGCTGGGCCTGGGGCGGCTCTGGGATCGGCTCTGGGATTGGCTCTGGCGCGGACTCTGGCATGGGCTCGGGGTGCGGGCCGCTTGCGGCTTCGCCCGCCAGGGCGGGTGTGGCGGGTGGCTCCAGCATGCGCGGCGCTTTGCCAAACACCAGCACGCAAAACTTGAAGCTGGCGTGCACGTCGGGGAAGAACACCTTGCGGTTTTCAAAGTCAAACAACGCGTGCAAGCGGCCTGAGCTGCTGATGCTGCGGAAAAACGGGGCCGCGCCCTTGTCCGCGGCAATGCCGCTGGGCGTGACCAGGGCCACCACGCCGTGGGGGTTGATGAGGCTTTGCGCGCGCTCGACAAACAGGCTGTACAGGTTCACGTCACCGCCGCCCAGCAGCGGGTAGTCGCCGCTGCCGCCTTTGCCATTGCCCAGCACGCGGGCATTGGCCTCGGCGCGCTGGGCTGCCGCCTGGTACTGCGCCCACAGGTCCAGCACCGGCGGGGTGTTGACGCCGGTCTGGTGCATATTGACCCGCTCTAGCGCGGTAATCATTTTTTTGCGGTCGGCGGCGCGGCTTTGGCTGGCAATGTCTTTATTGCGCTCGGCAAACCATTCCACCTCTTGCAGCTTGATGCGGTCCCAAGGCGGGTTGCCGATGATGGCGTCAAAGCCCGCAGTCTGCGCTGGCCGGTCGCTGCCGCCAAACACGGTGGGAAAGCTGGTCCACCAGTGGAAAAAAGTCTCTTGTGCGGCCAGGGCGCGGGCGCGCTGCATCAGGGTGCTTGCGGCCTTAGCGCCACGTGCTGCCCCGCTTGCGGTATCGCCCTGCAAGTCCAGCACGCCTGCGCCAATCACCTGCACCAGGTTGTGGCCGGGGCGCAGCAGCGCCAGCAAGGCGGCGTATTCGGGGTACAGGCCGTCGGCAAGTGCCTGCTCGCGGTCTCTTTCCAACGCGGGCAGCTTGAGCACGCTGGCAATCTGGCTGACTTTGGCCACCGGCCAGCCGGGGATGAGCCAGCGCAGCGCACGCCAAAAGTCCAGCACCGCCTCGATGGGAGCCAGCTGCTCGCGCGCCTGGGCGGCCAGTTGCTTGGAGAGTTGCACCTCGGCAATGTCCACGTCTGTGAGCTCGGCCACCTGGTCGATGTGGGCTGCGGCCTTGGCTAGGCGGTCAAACTCGCTTTGCAACAGCAGCGCGCCCAGGCTTTGCAGGCCTTTTTGCACCGTGGGCAGTTGCTCGCCGTGCAGGCTGTCGCCCACGCGCAGGTGGTGGTCCAAAAAGCTCAGGGGCGCGCCCACGGTAAAGGTGTGCAGCCAGAGCGCGGTTTTGGCCAGCTCCACGGCCATGGGGTTTTTATCCACGCCGAAGATGGTTTTCTTCAAAATCATGCGGCGCACAATGTGCCGGTCGTCCAACTGGGCGTCCGTTACCGCCCAGCCGTGGGCCTGGGCCGTGGTTTTGATGGTGCGGCGAATGGCAGCTATGCGCTGCAACACCGGGCTTTGCCAGGGCCGGCCCGCCTCGGCCAGGTGCGCGGCCCAGGGCTGCGCTGCCACGCGCTGGGAGGCGGTGGCAATGGCCTCTAGCACGCGGTCGGCCAGGTCGTCCACCAGCGCCACCAAAAAATGCCCGCTGCCCATGGCCGGGTCGCAGACCTTGAGTTCCAACATGGCCTGCGCCGGGTCCAGCGCGTCCAGCGCCTGCCAGTCGGCGGGGTTGAAGGCGGTTTTGCGTGCCTGCTTTTTCAGGTGGGCGTCAAACGCGGCCACGCGGGCCTGGGCCAACTGGCCCACCGACTCGCGCAGCACCAGGCGCACCAGGTCGTCGTGGGTGTAGTAGCTGCCCGACACCTTGCGGGCAAAGCTGGCGGGCACCGCAATCACGCGGTTGATCTCGGGCTTGTCTTTGTAGCTGTCAAGCGCCTGCACCTGGTGCACCAGGCTGTATTCCAGCAAGCGCTCGTAAATGCCGCCCAGATGGGACACCGCCAGGTCGCGGTAGTTGATCCAGCCGCGCAACAGGTCTTCGGTGCGGCGCGAGAGCGCGTCGATGATGGGCGCCATCACCTTGTCGGGCACCTTGGTGCGGTTGAGCAAGGGCGAGCGCGCCCAGTTGAACAAGCCGCCGTTGTAGGCCGGCACGCCAATGTCGTCGTCGCCCTCGTCAATCAGGCCGAACACGCCTTGCAAGGCCAACCAAATTTTTGGCATGGTGCTGCTGAAAGTGCCCCCGGCGTCCATCTTGTCGCGCACCGCTTCGCGGATGCGGCGCACGCTGTACTCGGCGTAGCGCGGGTCACGCACCGGCAACAAGTTGCGGTCTTCGGCGTAAAACATAAACAGCAGGCGGTACAAAAGCACCAGCGCGGCCTCGCGCACCTCGTCCAAATACACCAGAGTGAACTGCGGGCGGCGAAACTGGCCCAGGCCCACCGGCTGCGTTTGCGCGTGCACGTCGCCGCGCGCCAGCGCGTCGGCGAGTTGCGGAAAAATGTCGGCAAACACGCGCGCGCCCAGGTCTTGCGACACCTTTTCTTCGTACAAGCGCGCCTCGTTGAGCGCATAGGCGTGGAAACTGCGGTTGGCGCTGTCCCAGCTCTGCGGCAAAAACGCGCTGCGCGAAAAGAACAAATAAAACAATTGCAGCGCGTGGGTCGGCTCTAGCGCGTCCAGATCGCGTTGAACGCCCGCCACACCCAGCGCTTGCGCCACGTCCACCTCAAAAAAATCTTCGGACCGCGAACGTGCGTCTTGCCAATACAGGCGCCAAACGTTGCCGTTGGTCAATATGCCCCACTTCACCGCGCGGTCGGACACCACGTCGGCGCGGCTCAGGTAGCGCAGCATTTGGCTCGACGGCGCGTCGGGGTCGGTAGGCTCGCTGCCGTCGCCCCGGTCCAGGGGCCGCAGCCAGCGCTTGGCCTCTAACACCGCTACGCCGTGGCGGTAGCGCCGCTCGTCTTTGGCCTCTGCCAGGGCCGCTGCCTTGTGCGCGGCGCTGGCAAAGAGCAAACAGTCGGGCACGTCTTCGCGGCGCTTGCCGGACAAATTGACCTGGGGCAAAAAGCCGTCTTCCCATCCCAAAGCCACCAGCGCCGGGGTAATGAGCACGCTTTCGGTTTGCGCTTCGTTGATGGTGGCATGCGCATCCACCGCGCTGTAGAGGCTGCGCAGCCGCGCCTCAAACGCCGCAAACTGCCCCTGCGCCAAGGCCTCTTGAAAACACGGGGTTTCCAAAACGCCACGGGTCAAAAAGTCTTGGGTAAACAGCTGGCCTTGCATGGAACAGTGGCGGGGGCGTTAAACCAGCGTCACACCCGTCTTTTCCTGCAAGGCTTGCAGCGTAACGCCCGGCGCCACTTCCACCACTTTGAGGCCCTGGGGCGTCACGTCCAGCACCGCCAGGTCGGTAATGATGCGGTCCACCACGCCCACGCCGGTGAGTGGCAAGGTGCACTGGGGCAAAATTTTCAGGTCGATGCTGCCGTCTTTCTTTTTGGCCACGTGCTCCATGAGCACGATGACGCGCTTCACACCGGCCACCAGGTCCATGGCGCCGCCCATGCCTTTGACCATCTTGCCCGGAATCATCCAGTTGGCTAGGTCGCCGTGTTCGCTCACTTGCATGGCGCCCAAGATGCTCAGGTTGATCTTGCCGCCGCGAATCATGGCAAAGCTTTGTTCAGAGCCAAAAATACTAGAGCCCTTGATGGTGGTCACTGTTTGCTTGCCCGCGTTAATGAGGTCGGCGTCCACTTCCGCCTCGGTAGGAAAGGGGCCGATGCCCAGCATGCCGTTCTCGCTTTGCAGCCACACCTCTTTGTCAGGCGCCACATGGTTGGCCACCAGGGTGGGCAGGCCAATGCCCAGGTTGACGTAAAAGCCGTCTTCTAGCTCGTGCGCCGCGCGTGCGGCCATTTGTTCGTGTGTCCAGCTCATAGTGTGGCCTCTGAAGTTTGGGTGGTGGTGCGTTTTTCTATGCGTTTTTCTGGCGTGGCGTTGAGCACGATGCGGTGCACGTAAATACCGGGCAAATGCACCTGGTCAGGCTCCATGGCGCCGGTTTCTACGATTTCTTCCACCTCCACCACCGTGATCTTGCCGGCCATGGCCACTGCCGGGTTGAAGTTGCGCGCGGTCAAGCGGAACTGCAAATTGCCCGATTTGTCCGCCCGGTGCGCCTTGACCAGGGCCACATCGGGCACCAGAGCGCGCTCCATCACATAGGTTTCGCCGTCAAACTCGCGCAGTTCTTTGCCCTCGGCCACGATGGTGCCCACGCCGGTTTTGGTGAAAAACGCCGGAATGCCCGCGCCACCCGCGCGCAGCTTCTCGGCCAGCGTGCCCTGGGGCGTGAACTCAAGGGCCAATTCGCCCGCCAGGTACTGGCGCTCAAACTCTTTGTTTTCGCCCACGTAGCTGGAAATCATTTTTTTGATCTGCCGCGTCTCCAGCAGTTTGCCCAGGCCAAAGCCGTCGACCCCGGCGTTGTTGGAAATGGCGGTCAGGTTTTGCGCGCCGCTGTCGCGCAGCGCGTCAATCAATGCCTCGGGGATGCCGCACAAGCCAAAGCCGCCCACGGCGATGAGCTGGTTGTCGTGCACGATGCCGTCAAGCGCAGCGGCGGCGCTGGGGAAAATTTTGTTCACTGCGTAGTTCTCCGGTGGTTCAAAAATGGGGGGGCGTAGGGCCAGATGGAGCCGTTCGATTCTACGGTTGCCCCTGCCCACGCTTGCCCACGCCTGCGGCCCACGCGGCGGGGTGGTAAGCCTGTCCAACGTGGGGCGACAATGGAGACGACTGCCCTCTTCCATCTGCCATCTGCCATCTGCCCTCTCCCCCACCGCCATGCCACCCACACCACCCACTCCACCCAGCACGCACCACGAACTCACCGAACGCCTGACCGCACTCGAAATCAAAGCCAGCTTTGCCGAAGACCTGCTCGACAAACTCGACCACATCGTCATCCGCCAGCAAACCCAAATCAACGCGCTGATCAGCGAAGTGCTGCACCTGCGCCAGCAAGCCTCTGAGCCGCAAGCGCCGGGGCAACGCAATCTGCGGGATGAGTTGCCGCCGCATTATTGAGATTGCTTTTCCAAGGCGCCACACCTAGATCAGCATGGGCAAACTCAAGAAGTGAACAAAATCAAACACTTACCCCGTACACCCACATACGCTGGGTGAGCACCCGCGCCAGCGGGTGAAGTCGCGTATCGCAGATTTGGCGCTTGGGGATGCGGTTCTTGCGCAAACGCGTTGGTCAGCGCCGCGCGACATTTGGCATTTGCCGCTGCCGGTAAAAACGCTGCACACGCAATTGGTTTCCCACGAGACGGTAGTCAAAGCTGTGTCCGGTTTTGGGGACTGCATAAGTTCGCACACCAGATGCTGGTGCCTGGACGCCAATGCCCGACGCGCCGGTCAACAGGCTTAGCGATTTCTCCACCCGGTGGTAGACCAGATCGGCACTGCGCGGGTCTTGCTGCGCGATATACGTCAGGCTGGCAACGAATTGATCTCTGGCCTGTGCAGACCAGACAACCGTACGGCTCATGCAGCCGCGCGTGCTTCGCTTTGAGCCCCACGTACCGCGGCCAGCGCCTCGTACATCACCTGCGCCTGCGCCACGGTGTTGCCTGCTACAAATTGCGCATCCGCCACGGCATTTTCTTGAATACTGAGTTCGACCGCCTCAAAACCGTCGCGCAGCACAAAACGCAGCATGGCGGCGGGGCTGCGCCCGGCGAGCTTGGCCAGGCGGTTAATACGGGTTTGGGCGACTTTGGACAGCTGTACTTCAGGGACGGTCATGGCGGTACTCCAAGCTTGCGGCATCGTAGCCCAATCTTGCCGGAAAAGTCGACGCGGCAAGCCGCCCGCGCCTTCATCCCGATGCACTTGAACCGTTCTGGTCCGCCGGGCGCGCCGCTGGCGTTGACAGCGATGCCGTCGCTCACAACGACCGTGAGCCAAGTACAAATTGCGTTCAGTTCGCCAACCCATCTTCCAGAGGCTGGCGCCTACGAAAACGCAATCCGATCAGCGCTCGGATAGCGCCCCTCCCCACCCTCCCCACCATCCACGCCCATCAGCCGATTCGCCCCATCCTGCGCTCGGCCTGCGCCACACTGTCGTGGAGCGCGTCAATGCATGGCGCGAAACTGGCGCTAAAGCGGGCTTCCCGGCGCAGGCGGGCCACGTAATCCAGCGCTAGCGCCAGGGCAGATCGCCAGATCGCACCCTCCACTGCGGGATGAAGATGGGGCACAGGCAACGTGTCTCGCACGACGCCACCCGCCGTTGGACTGAATGCCATAGGCAGCATGTCGTATGCCGGCGCCAGGGCGTAAGCTGGGGCGCCGTCGCTCACAAAGGACAGATTGCCCGCGTGCATATCGGTGTTGCCAATCAAGGTTCCAAACGCATACAGCAGCGCGGCACTTGCGTGCGCCTGCGGCGTAATGCGGTGTTGCCGTGCCAATTCAGACGTCAGCACCGGCCACGGCGCCACCGCGTTGCCGACAAACTCGCCGTCCAAACACGCCAAGGACAGCACGCCCCGGCGGCCATGGAGCGCCACCCGGTCAAACCGAAGCAGCTCCAAAAACCGCTGCGTGCCACAGTCCACCACGCGGGACTGGGCGGCGGGCACGCCGGCTGCCAAAAGTGTCTCCAGCGCCAAGTGCTCTGCCAGTAGCAAATCACGCCATCGCGCGCTTACCGGGTTGGCGTCTGGCGCAGTAAATTTAACCAAGACGTGGCCGCGCGCGCTGTAGGCGCAAAACTTGGGCTGCTCACCGCCGGCCGATGACCAGGTTTCGCCCAGCGCAAGGGCTTGCGCTGCAAGGCGTGGGTAATCGCCCGCGCCCACTACGTCGGGCGCGGGAGCGTTTACGAAGCGGTCTCTGGCGAGCTCGCCCAAAAGCAGGTTTCCGACGCTGTCGCCACCGCTCAGCACCAAGGCGCGCAGGCCGTCTGCGTCACTCCAATGCCGCACGTCGGCGGGCAAGCCCAGGCTGCTGGCGTGTTGGTGGGCAAAGGCGCGCCCCAAGAAACCTTGGGGCCGCATATCGCACAGCCACCAGGGCAGGCCGGCATGGTGAATCACGGTGCCGTCAGTCTGCTCCACGACATAGCCGTCGGGCCTGACAGGAACCAGCAGCCCCAGCGGGTTCACTTGGCCGGTGTCGCTCACACGGTACACCGGGATGTCAGCCAGGCCCCTAAAGGTGTCGCGCACAGCGTAGCGGGTAGAGCGCGCTGCGCCCCATGTAACGATTTCCCCCGGCATGGCGGCCAAATCGCGCGCCAGCGTGGGGCGGGTAATGCCAAGGTGGGCGCACAAGGCGCCGCCCAGCATGGGGCCTTTGCCCAGAGCGGTTCGGATGGCGGTGGTGCGGGTGGACATATTGGACAAAATTTAACGATATATTTAACGATACATGTAACGATGTATGCAACGATATTAAACCCTGTCTCTACCTGCGAAACACCGCATTCGCCGCGTCGCCTCCCGCGCACTTGCGCCCTTGGCCCATCAACCGCCCGTTAACTTCCCGCCAAACCGGCCACCACCTCATTCGCGCTGCGAAACGCCTCCACCGCCGTGGGCACGCCGCAGTACACCGCCGCGTGCAGCAGCACTTCCTGAATTTCAGCCTGGGTGGCGCCGTTGTTCAGGGCGCCGCGCACATGGCCTTTGAGTTCGTTTTGTTTGCCTAGGGCGGTGAGCATGGCCACAGTAATCAGGCTGCGGGTTTTCAGGTCCAGGCCGGGGCGCTGCCACACATCGCCCCAGGCGGCGCGGGTGATGTGGTCTTGGATGGGCTGGGTAAACGGCGTGGCGTTGCCCAGGGCGTTGGCCACAAAGTCTTCGCCCATCACGGCTTTGCGGGTGGCCAGGCCTTTATCAAAAGCGGATTGCATAGGGGGATTTCTCTCAGAAGGCGGGTCAAAGCCCGCAGCATAATGAATTCACCCCCGAACCCAGGACCCGCCCATGAGCCGCTTTCCCTTGCCCGACCTCAACACCCTGCCCGAAGACCTGCGCACCAAAATTTTGGAAGTGCAAGAAAAGTCGGGCTTTGTGCCCAATGTGTTCCTGGCCTTGGCCCGCCGCCCGGCCGAATGGCGCGCTTTTTTTGCTTACCACGACGCGCTCATGCTGCGCGAGGAATCTAGCCTCACCAAGGGCGAGCGCGAGATGATCATTACTACCACCAGCGCGGCCAACCACTGTCTGTACTGCGTGGTGGCGCACGGGGCGATATTGCGCATTTACGAGAAAAAGCCGCTGGTGGCCGACCAGGTTGCCACCAATTACCGCAAGGCCGACATCACACCGCGCCAGCGCGCCATGCTGGACTTTGCGATGAAAGTCTGCCTGGAGAGCCACACCGTAGCGGACGCCGACTTCGAGGCCCTGCACGCCCACGGCTTTGACGACGAGGACATTTGGGACATTGCGGGCATTACCGCGTTTTTTGGCCTGTCCAACCGCGTGGCCAACGCCACCGGCATGATGCCCAACCCAGAGTTTTACCTGCTGGGTCGCGCGCCACGGCAAAAATAATGCGCCAGTTACTCTGCACCCTGGCGCTGGCTTGCGCAGTCACGGCCAGCTTCGCGCAAACCGCGCCCAGCGCCGTTGCCCGGCCCGAAGCTGCCAGCGCCATTGCCCAGCCCGAAGGCGCCAGCGCCCTGCGCGCCAAGCCCGGCTGGGCCACCCGCACCTTTGCCGTGGCCGCCGCCAACCCGCTGGCCACCGAGGCCGGTTACACCATGCTGCGCGCCGGGGGCAGCGCGGTGGACGCCGCCGTTGCGGTGCAAACGGTGCTGAGCCTAGTGGAGCCGCAAAGCAGCGGCATAGGCGGGGGCGCGTTTCTGCTGCACTTTGACGGCAAAGCCATCCAAGCCTTTGATGGCCGCGAAACTGCGCCTGCCACCGCCACGCCCGCGCTCTTCCTGAAGCCCGACGGCCAGCCCATGGCCATGCGCCAGGCCACCGTGGGCGGGCGTTCGGTGGGCGCGCCCGGCGTGGTGCCCATGCTGGCGCTGGCCCACCGCCAGCATGGCAAGCTGCCTTGGGCGCAGTTGTTCGCTCCGGCCATCGCGCTCGCCAGGGATGGCTTTGCCGTCAGCCCGCGCATGGCCACGCTGCTGGCCGCTGAGACCGATCTCAAAACCGATCCGGTGGCTGCCCGGTATTTTTTTGACGCCAGCGGCCAGCCCTGGCCTGCGGGCCACATCTTGCGCAACCCCGAGCTGGCGGCCGTGCTGCAACGCATTGCCTCTGAAGGCCCGAGCGCCCTGACCGAGGGCACCGTGGCGCAGGCGATTGCGGCCAAGGTGCAAGGCCACGCCAGCAACCCCGGCGGCTTAACTGCCAACGACCTGTCCGCTTACCAGCCTATAGAACGCACGCCTTTGTGCATGGCTTATCGGGTCGCCCAGGCCCCGCCGCGCAACTACCGCCTGTGCGGCATGCCGCCGCCCAGCTCTGGCATGCTGGCGGTGGGCCAAATTCTGGGCACGCTAGCGCACACCCCTGCGAGCACTTTGGCGCTGGAGGCCGAAAAACCCGGCGCGCCGTGGCTGCATCTGTACACCGAGGCCGCGCGCCTGGCGTTTGCCGACCGGGCGCAGTTTGTGGCCGACCCACAGTTCGTCAGCGCGCCTGAAGGGGGCTGGGCCAGCTTGTTGGACGACGCCTACCTCGCCCAACGCGCCACGCTCATTTCCCCCAACGGCCCGCGCATGCCGCGCGCGCTGCCCGGCCAAGCCGGCGCGGTGCGCAGCAGCTACGCGCCCATGGCAGCGCAAACCGAGCACGGCACCTCGCACATTTCGGTCGTCGACGCCTGGGGCAACGCCCTGGCGATGACGACCACCATCGAAGACGCCTGGGGCGCGCGCCTCATGGTGAACCGGGGAGTGGGCTTGGAAGGCGGCTTTTTGCTCAACAACCAGCTCACCGACTTCAGCTTTGCGCCCACCGGCGCGGACGGCAAATTGGTCGCCAATCGGGTGGAGCCGGGCAAACGCCCGCGCTCGTCCATGTCGCCCACGCTGGTGTTTGACGCCGACAGCGGCCAGTTGCTCGCCACGCTGGGCAGCCCGGGCGGCGCCTTCATCATCCACTTCACCGCCAAAACCCTGTACGCCCTGCTGCACTGGGGCCTGAACGCCCAAACCGCCATTGACCTGCCCAACTTTGGCGTCATGGACGAGGTGCTGGTGCTGGAAAAAGGCCGTTTTGACGCAGCCACCGCCAGTGCGCTCAGGGCGCGCGGCCACACCGTGGTGCAAGTGCCGCTGCCCAGCGGCCTGCAAGCCATTGCGCGCACGCCAACGGGCTGGTTTGGCGGGGCAGACCCCCGGCGCGAGGGCGTGGTGCTGGGCGACTAAAGCCTCTGCCGCGCCCCAAAAAGCCCACTTCTACAATGGGCCGATGGCGATACCGCAAACCTTTATTCAAGAGCTGATCGCGCGCGCCGACGTGGTGGACATCGTCGGGCGCTACGTGCAGCTAAAAAAAGGCGGCGCCAATTTCATGGGCCTGTGCCCCTTTCACGGCGAGAAATCGCCCTCGTTTTCGGTCAGCCCCACCAAGCAGTTCTACCACTGCTTTGGCTGCGGCAAAAACGGCAACGCCATCGGCTTTTTGATGGACCACGCGGGCATGAGCTTTGTGGAGGCGGTGCACGACCTGGCGCAGCAATACGGCATGCAAGTGCCCGAAGACGAGGCCTCGCCCCAAGACCGCGCCCGCGCCCAAGAGCAAAAAGAGAAGCAGCACACCCTGACCAGCGTGCTGGAAAAAGCCGGTGAGGCCTACCGCCGCCACCTGAAAGACGCGCCCGGCGCCGTGGCCTACCTCAAGGGCCGGGGGCTCTCAGGCGAAATTGCCAAGCAGTTTGGCCTAGGCTACGCCCCCGAGGGCTGGCGCAGCCTGGCCAGCGTGTTCCCCAGCTACGACGACCCGCTGCTGGTGGAAAGCGGTTTGGTCATCAGCAATTCAGAAGAAGGCGGCGAGGAAAAACGCTACGACCGCTTTCGCGACCGCATCATGTTCCCCATTCGCAACATCAAGGGCGAATGCATAGGCTTTGGCGGGCGGGTGCTGGGCGACGAAAAGCCCAAGTACCTCAATTCCCCCGAAACCCCGGTGTTTAGCAAAGGGCGCGAGCTGTACGGCCTGTTTGAGGCGCGCGCGCACTTGCGCGACAAGGGCTACGCGCTGGTGACTGAGGGCTATATGGACGTGGTGGCGCTGGCGCAGCTGGGCTTTCCCAACGCCGTGGCCACCTTGGGCACCGCTTGTACCAACGACCATGTGCAAAAGCTGTTTCGCTTTACCGACGCGGTGGTATTTAGTTTTGACGGCGACAGCGCCGGTCGGCGCGCGGCGCGCAAGGCCCTGGACGGCGCGCTGGCGTTTGCCACCGACGTGCGCAGCATCAAGTTTTTGTTTTTGCCCGCCGAGCACGACCCCGACAGCTTTATCCGTGCCCACGGTGGCGACGCCTTTGCCAGCTATGTCGCCCAAGCTACGCCGCTGAGCCGGTTTTTGGTCGAGTCCGCCAGCGAGGGCTGCGAGCTGCACACGGCCGAGGGCCGCGCGCACTTGTCCAGCAACGCCAAGCCCTTGTGGATGCAACTGCCCGAGGGCGCGCTCAAACTCCAGCTATTGGCTGAGATAGCCGACCTGGTGCAACTCACCAGCCGCGAACTGGGCGAGCTGTGGATGCCGCCAGCGCGCGCAGGCGGCAAACCAGGTGCCCGGCGCTCGCCTTACCAGGGCGCAGGCCAGGACGCCGCATCAGCGCCCAGCGTTGGTGGTGCGGCATCGCAGCGCGGCACGGGCTATGGCCACCGGCCATCGTCCACCCGCGCCCGGCTCGGAGGACGCGCTCGCCCAGCCAGCCGGGCCGACCACGCCAGCCGGATTTTGCTGGGGCAAAGCCAACTTTGGGAAACGCTCTCAGGCGAAGACCACGCCATGCTTTGCACACTGCCAGAGCCGTACGGCGCACTCTTTGTTTGGCTGGAAAACCAGCTCCATGAGCACGGACCATTGACCTGGAGCGCCTTGCGAGCGGCCACCGTGGCGCAGCCGTTTGAAGATCTGGCCCTTCACCTGATGTCAGATTCGGCTCTTGCTCCCTCGGTGGGCGAAGAATCCGCACTGGAACTTCAAGCCGTGCTGCTGAGTTTGACCATAGACCGAATCGACGCAGAGATGAAAGAAATGGCCAATTTGCCACCCGATGCAGCCTTTGCCCAGCGCTTCCGTGCGATGGACGAAAGGCGCAAGCAGCTCGACACAAGGCGGGGACTGCTTGTTAAACAAATGTTAGAAAAGGTATAATCCACTTTTTTGTTGGCAAGAGCGACAGCAGCACCTCCGGGCATCCGGCCATGCAGTGACACCGATCACCCAGGCCAACCCACCGCAAGGATTGCACACCAAATGTTCGCCCAGACATCTTGCTTGTTGCATTTTGCAACCCTGTCTCCAAATGACACCGCCCAAGGCTGGCTCTATTGAGCGGCTTGGGCTGGCCTTTGTTTTATTTGATTCTTTGTGGTTCTAAGGTTCACTATGCCCGCATCCAAATCCGCTAAGCCAGTTCATGCCGCCCCCAAACCAGCGGCAAAACCTGAAAGCAAAGCCACCGCAGCCAAAACTGTGGCGCCTGCTGCACCCCCGAAGAAAGCGAAACCAGTGACCCCACCCAAAGCCGCCTCCAAAGCGGATCTCCAAGCTGCAGCTGACGTCCTGCTGAACGCCGCCAAGGCCAAACCAGCAAAAGCCCAAGCCACCGCACCCGCAAAAGCTGACGCAAAAAAAACAATGGCCAAAGCCGACACGCAGCCGGTGGTAACCGCGCCTGTGAAAGCCGCAGCAAAAAAACCCGTGGCCAAAGCGGCACCCGAGGCACCTGCATTGACACCGGCCAAAACTGAAGCAAAAAAACCTAGCACCAAGGCGGCTGCCAAGACGGCTGCAGCCAAGCCCAAGGCGGATGTCGGCTCCGACGACGCCGACCTCTCAGACATCGAAGCCGAGTTAGAGGCCGAGCCCGTGGCCGCTGCCTCAGGTGAAAAAGTCAAGCCCCTGCGCATGAAGATCAGCAAGGCCAAAGAGCGCGCCTTGATGAAAGAGTTCGGGCTGGAAGAAACCATCCTGTCGGAGGAAGAAAAAACCAAGCGCCGTTTGGCCTTTGTGGCGCTGATCAAGCTCGGGCGCACCCGGGGCTACCTCACGCACGGCGAGATCTCAGACCACTTGCCCGGCAAGTTGGTAGATGCGGAAACGCTAGAAGTCGTGATCTCTATGCTCAACGACATGGGCGTGGCCGTCTACGAACAAACCCCAGACGCTGAAACCCTGCTGCTGAACAACAACGTGGCCACCGCCGCCACCGAAGCTGAGGCCGAAGAAGAAGCCGAAGCTGCCCTATCGACGGTGGACAGCGAGTTTGGCCGCACCACCGACCCGGTGCGCATGTACATGCGCGAAATGGGCACGGTGGAACTGCTGACTCGCGAAGGCGAGATTGAGATTGCCAAGCGCATTGAGGGCGGCCTGATGGCCATGATGGAAGCGATTTCTGGCTCGCCCGCCACCATTGCGGAAATCTTGCGCCTGGGCGAAGAAATTCGTGAAGGCAAGGTGGTGATTACCACCATCGTCGACGGCTTCTCCAACCCCAACGAGGCCGACGACTATGTGGCGGAAGAAGACTTTGACGAATTTGACGCCGACGATGACGACGATGGCAAAGGCGGCTCCAAGGCGCTGACCAAGAAGCTCGAAGAGCTCAAGCGCGAAGCCATGGTGCGCTTTGACCACTTGCGTGAACTGTTCGAGAAGATGCACGCCATCTATGCCAAAGAGGGCCACGGCTCACCGGCCTACGTCAAAACCCAAAAACTGCTCAGCGAAGAGCTGATGACCATCCGCTTCACCGCCAAAGCGATTGAGAAGCTGTGCGACATGGTGCGCGGCCAGGTGGACGACATTCGCAAGAAAGAGCGCGAGCTGCGCCGCATCATTGTGGACAAGTGCGGCTACAGCCAAGAAAACTTCATCGCCGACTTCAGTGGCCGCGATAAAACGGGCAACCGCGTGGCCAGCCAGTTGCTCAATCTGAAATGGATTGAAAAACAGGCCGCTGCGGGCAAGCCTTGGAGCACGGTGATGGCGCGCAATATTCCGCCGGTGCAAGACATTCAGCAAAAGCTGATCGACCTGCAAACCAAGGTGGTGGTGCCGCTGGACTTGCTCAAGGACATCAACAAGCGCATGAACCAGGGCGAGGCCTCTAGCCGCGCGGCCAAGAAAGAGATGATTGAGGCCAATTTGCGCCTGGTGATCTCGATTGCCAAGAAATACACCAACCGTGGCCTGCAGTTCTTGGACCTCATCCAAGAAGGCAATATCGGCCTGATGAAAGCGGTCGACAAGTTTGAGTACCGCCGGGGCTACAAGTTCTCTACCTATGCCACCTGGTGGATTCGCCAGGCCATTACCCGCTCGATTGCCGACCAGGCGCGCACCATCCGCATTCCGGTGCACATGATCGAAACCATCAACAAGATGAACCGCATCAGCCGCCAGCACCTGCAAGAATTTGGCTTTGAGCCCGACGCCAGCGTGCTGGCCGAGCGCATGGAGATTCCTGAGGACAAAATCCGCAAGATCATGAAGATCGCCAAAGAGCCCATCTCCATGGAAACCCCGATTGGCGACGACGACGACAGCCACCTGGGCGACTTTATTGAAGACGGCGCCAACACCGCGCCCATGGAAGCGGCCATGCAAGCCGGTCTGCGCGATGTGGTCAAAGACATTTTGGACAGCCTCACGCCGCGCGAAGCCAAAGTGCTGCGCATGCGCTTTGGTATCGAGATGGCCAGCGACCACACCTTAGAAGAAGTGGGCAAACAGTTTGACGTGACGCGTGAGCGCATCCGCCAGATTGAGGCCAAGGCGCTGCGCAAGCTCAAGCACCCCAGCCGCAGCGACAAGCTGCGCAGCTTTACCGACACGCTGTAAGGCCGTGGCTGAGCAAGCCCTTGCGGGCGTGGCAGGCGCCGCGCCACCACCGGCGTCCACGCCCTACGTTCTGGCGGGGGTGATGGGCTGGCCGGTGGCGCATTCGCGCTCACCGTTCATCCACAACCATTGGATCGCCCAGTACGGGCTGCGCGGCGCCTATGTGCAACTACCGGTGCGCCCCGAGAACCTGGAAGCGGCTTTATGCGCCCTGCCCACCTTAGGCTTTGCCGGCTGCAACCTGACCATTCCGCACAAAGTGGCGGCCCTGGCGCTGGTGGACCGGGTGGAGCCTTTGGCGCAGCGCATAGGCGCCATCAACACCGTGGTGGTGGAGGCCGACGGCAGCCTGACCGGCAAAAACACCGACGCTTTTGGCTACCTGCACAGCCTGCAAGAGTCCTGCCCCGGCTGGTGCGCCGATGCCGGGCCAGCCCTGGTGGTCGGCGCCGGTGGCGCTGCGCGTGCGGTCGTTGCTGCGCTGCTGGACGCCGGGGTGCCCCAAGTGCGCCTGTGCAACCGCAGCCAGGACAAGGCCCAGGCAATTGCCATGGACTTTGGCCCCCGCGTAATCACAGTGCCGTGGAATGAACGCGCGGGCGCCCTGGCGGATGTGGCCTTGCTGGTCAACACCACCAACCAGGGCATGCACGGCGAACCCGCGCTGGACCTGGCACTGGACCCCTTGCCTTTAAACGCCTTGGTGTCTGACATCGTCTACGTGCCGCAGCGCACGCCCTTGATTGAAGCCGCATTGGCGCGCGGCAACCCGGTGGCCTATGGCCTGGGCATGCTGATTCACCAGGCGCGGCCGGCCTTTGAAGCCTGGTTTGGCGTGCTGCCTGAGGCCTCCGAGGCACTGCTCCACGCGGTGCAAGCCCGGCTCTGACCTGTCGTTTTACGCAGGCACACTCTCCCGATTCACTCTCTCGACTTGCTCTTTTATTCATCAAACCCCAAGGACTTCCCATGCAAACATCTCTCTCCGGCCTGCAATATGTAGACACCGTCGAAGGCAGCGGCGAACTTGCCGTGGTCGGCAAAAACGTCACCGTGCACTACACCGGTTGGCTGTTTAACGACGGCGAACAAGGCGCCAAGTTTGACTCCAGCAAAGACCGCAACGACCCTTTTGTGTTCCGCTTGGGCGCGGGCCAGGTCATTCAAGGCTGGGACGAAGGCGTGGCCGGTATGAAAGTGGGCGGCAGCCGCACGCTGATCATTCCCGCATCTTTAGGTTATGGCGCGCGGGGAGCGGGCGGCGTGATTCCGCCCAACGCCACGCTGAAATTTGACGTCGAACTGCTCGGCACCTGATTGGCCCCCATGCGCCTGTGGTTCCGGCGTGCGCGGGCAGCCCTTGAAAGCGCCCGCTTGCACCCAAACTACCGCGAGTTCGTTCTTCGCCGATTGGCGCAGCCCTTCGTTTATTCCGAAAATCCATGTCCGACAACGCCAACTCTCCCTCCCCCGAAGACTCCGCCGAGCACCCGGCCCCAGCGCCACTTTCAGAAGCGGAACAACTGGCCCAGGCCCTGACCGATCTGGCCCTGCTGCAAGCCAAGTCCGCCGACCTGGCCGACCAGTTTTTGCGCGCCAAGGCCGACTCTGAAAACGCCCGCCGCCGCGCAGAGGAAGAAGTGTCCAAAGCCCGCAAATTTGCGCTGGAGAGTTTTGCCGAGAGCCTCTTGCCCGTGGCCGACAGCCTAGAAGCGGGTCTGAGCATCAAGGACGCGACGGTAGAGCAGATCAATGAAGGCGCGCAAGCCACCTTGCGCCAGCTGCTTGCTGCGCTGGAGCGCAACAAAGTGATCGCCATCAACCCCGCAGCCGGCACCAAATTTGACCCCCACCACCACCAGGCCATCAGCGTGGTGCCCTCGGAGCACGAGGCCAACACCGTGGTCGCGGTGCTGCAAAAAGGCTATTTGATCTCGGAGCGCGTGCTGCGCCCGGCCTTGGTCACCGTCTCCGCGCCGAAATAAGCGCAGGTGTGTGGGTGATGGCACTTGAAATGTGCACGGGTCGCCCCTACTTCTTTTTTATCCAAATTTTTTGAATCAGCAGGAGTTTCATCATGGGAAGAATCATCGGTATTGACTTGGGCACCACCAACAGTTGCGTGGCCATCATGGAGGGCAACACGGCCAAAGTGATTGAGAACGCCGAGGGTGCGCGCACCACACCATCCATCATTGCCTACCAAGAAGACGGCGAAGTGCTGGTTGGCGCATCTGCCAAGCGCCAGTCAGTCACCAATCCCAAGAACACGCTCTACGCCGTGAAACGCCTGATTGGCCGCAAGTTCACGGAAAAAGAAGTGCAAAAAGACATCGACCTGATGCCTTACAAAATTGCCGCTGCCGACAATGGCGACGCCTGGGTGGAAGTGCGCGGCAACCGCCTGGCGCCCCAGCAGGTGAGCGCCGACATTCTGCGCAAGATGAAGAAAACCGCCGAAGACTACCTCGGCGAAGAAGTGACCGAAGCGGTGATCACCGTGCCCGCTTACTTCAACGACGCGCAGCGCCAGGCCACCAAAGACGCAGGCCGCATTGCGGGCTTGGACGTCAAGCGCATCATCAACGAGCCTACCGCTGCCGCCCTGGCCTTCGGCCTTGACAAAAACGAAAAAGGCGACCGCAAGATTGCGGTGTATGACTTGGGTGGTGGCACGTTTGACGTGTCCATCATCGAAATTGCCGACGTGGACGGTGAAAAGCAGTTTGAAGTCTTGTCTACCAACGGCGACACCTTCTTGGGCGGCGAAGACTTTGACCAGCGCATCATCGACTTCATCATCACCGAGTTCAAGAAAGAGTCTGGCGTAGACCTTTCCAAAGACGTGCTGGCCTTGCAGCGCCTGAAGGAAGCCGCTGAGAAAGCCAAGATTGAGTTGTCGAGCAGCGCGCAGACCGACATCAACCTGCCTTATGTGACCGCAGACGCCAGCGGCCCGAAACACCTGAACATCAAGCTTACCCGCGCCAAGCTGGAAAGCCTGGTGGAAGAGCTGATTGAGCGCACCATCGCCCCCTGCCGCATGGCCATTAAAGACGCCGGCGTGAATGTGGCTGAAATCCATGACGTGATTTTGGTCGGCGGCATGACCCGCATGCCCAAGGTGCAAGAAAAGGTCAAAGAACTGTTTGGCAAAGAGCCGCGCAAAGACGTGAACCCCGACGAAGCCGTGGCCGTAGGCGCCGCCATCCAGGGCCAGGTGCTCTCGGGTGACCGCAAGGACGTGCTGCTGCTGGACGTGACGCCTTTGTCTTTGGGCATCGAAACCCTGGGCGGCGTGATGACCAAGATGATCACCAAGAACACGACCATCCCCACCAAGTTTGCCCAAACCTTCTCGACCGCCGACGACAACCAACCGGCCGTGACCATCAAGGTCTACCAGGGTGAGCGTGAAATGGCTGCGGCCAACAAGTCGCTGGGTGAGTTCAACCTGGAAGGCATTGCACCCGCGGCGCGTGGTACGCCGCAAATTGAAGTGTCGTTTGACATTGACGCCAACGGCATCTTGCACGTGGGCGCCAAAGACAAAGGCACGGGCAAGGAAAACAAAATCACCATCAAGGCCAACTCCGGCCTGACCGAGGCTGAAATCCAGCAAATGGTGAAAGACGCCGAGCTCAACGCCGCCGACGACCGTAAAAAGCTCGAACTCATCCAGGCCAAGAACGAAGCCGACGCCAACATCCACAGCGTGAAAAAGAGCCTGACCGAGTACGGCGACAAGCTCGATGCGGGCGAGAAAGACAAGATTGAGGCTGCCATCAAAGACCTAGAAGCCGTGATCAAGGGCGACGACAAAGACGGCATTGCAGCCAAGAGCGCGGCGCTGATGACTGCCAGCCAAAAGCTGGGCGAAAAAGTCTATGCCGACATGCAAGCCAAAGAAGCGGCGCAAGGCGCGGCAACTGCGGGCGCACCGGGCGAGGCGCCCAAGGCGGCGGACGACAACGTGGTCGATGCCGAAGTCAAGGAAGTTAAAAAGCCTTAAGCACCGGGCAGCAACGGCTGCTTAAAAACCTGCCGCGCTGAACGCCGTTTGGAGTTCAACGCGGCTTTTCTGTTGTTACGGAGCGCGCATTCACAATGGCCAAACGAGATTTTTACGAGATTCTGGGCGTCCCCAAAAACGCGTCGGACGAGGAAATTAAAAAGTCCTACCGCAAGCTGGCGATGAAGTTTCATCCCGACCGCAACCAGGGCGAGGAATCCAAAGCGGCCGAGGTCAAGTTCAAAGAAGCCAAAGAGGCCTATGAAATGCTGTCTGACCCGCAAAAGCGCGCGGCCTACGACCAGCACGGCCACGCGGGCGTAGACCCCAATATGCGTGGCGGTCCCGGTGGCGGCGAAGGCTTTGGCGGATTTGCCGAAGCGTTTGGCGATATTTTTGGCGACATGTTTGGCCAGCAGCGCGGGCGCGCAGGCGGCGGGCGCCAGGTGTTTCGCGGTGGCGACCTGAGCTACGCCATGGAAATGACCTTGGAGGAAGCCGCCAACGGCAAGGACGCACAAATCCGCATTCCCACCCAAGACAACTGCGAGGTGTGCGCGGGCTCGGGCGCCAAGCCTGGTAGCCAAATCAAACCCTGCGGCACCTGCGGCGGCGCGGGCGCGGTGCAAATGCGCCAGGGCTTTTTCAGCGTGCAGCAAACCTGCCCTACCTGCCGTGGCGCGGGCAAAATCATTGCCGAGCCGTGCATTGCCTGCGCAGGCCAGGGCAAGGTCAAACGGCAAAAAACCCTGGAGGTCAAAATCCCCGCTGGCATTGACGCGGGCATGCGCATTCGCAGCGCGGGCAACGGCGAGGCGGGCACCAATGGTGGGCCGCCGGGCGACCTGTACATCGAAATTCGCCTGAAAAAGCACGACATCTTTGAGCGCGACGGCGACGACCTGCATTGCACCGTGCCCATTGGCATCGTGACGGCTGCGCTGGGCGGAGAAATCGACGTGCCCACGCTGGCAGGCAAAGCCGCCATCGACCTGCCCGAAGGCACGCAGACCGGCAAGCAGTTCCGTCTGCGCGGCAAGGGCATCAAAGGCGTGCGCTCCAGCTACCCCGGCGACTTGTATTGCCACATCACGGTCGAAACCCCGGTCAAGCTCAGCGAACACCAGCGCAAGCTGCTGCGCGAGCTTGAGGACTCGTTCAAAAAAGGCGGCAGCAAGCATTCGCCCTCGGGCGACAGCTGGAAAGACAAGCTCAAGGGCTTTTTTAGCTAAGCCGGCCCTGGCGAACAACCCAGAGCGCGCAGCGTGAGCCAGACACCCATGCCCACGGCGCGCTACCTCACTGCGGCTTTTTACCGGTTTGTAGACCTGCCCGACTACGCGCAGCGCCGTCCTGCCCTGCTGGACCTGTGCCTGCAACGCCAGGTCAAAGGCATTGTTCTGCTGGCGCGCGAAGGCATTAACAGCACCATTGCAGGCGCGCCCAACGACGTGCACGCGGTGCTAGCCTATTTGCGCGCCGACCCCGCCTTTGCCACGCTGGTGCACAAAGAGTCGTGGTCTGACACCGCGCCCTTTCACCGCATGAAAGTGCGGCTGAAAAAAGAGATCGTCACCATGGGCGTGCCCGGCATCAGCCCCACCACGGGCGCAGGCGCCTACGTCAAGCCGCAGGACTGGAACGCTCTGATCAGCGACCCGAACGTGGTGGTAGTGGACATGCGCAACGACTACGAAGTGGCGATAGGCACGTTTGCCGGGGCTCTGGACCCGCGCATCAAAACCTTTTCCGAGCTGCCCGCCTGGGCCGCGCAGGCGCCCGCACTCCAAGCGCGCGAGGGCAAAAAACCCAAGGTCGCCATGTTTTGCACTGGCGGCATCCGCTGCGAAAAGTCCACCGCCTTGCTGCGCGCCCAGGGCTTTGAGGAAGTGTTTCACCTGGAAGGCGGCATTCTGAAATACCTGGAAACCGTGCCCGAGGCGCACAGCCTCTGGCGGGGCGAATGCTTTGTGTTTGACGAGCGCGTCTCGGTCGGCCACGGCCTGCAACCCGGCGCCCACCAACTGTGCCGCTGCTGCCGCCAGCCCCTGCCCGAAGGCGCGCTCGAATCCCCCGAGTTTGAGCTGGGCGTGAGCTGCCCACGCTGCTTTGCCACCAGCACGCCAGCGCAAAAAGACAGTGCACGGGAACGGCAACGCCAGTGGCTGCTGGCAAAGGCGCGGGCGCAAACGCATATTGGGCGGGTGGCGGGGGATGGGGTCGCGCGGGAGCATTGACTGCAGTTGCGGCTTTGGTTGAAGAGGGGCTTAGGTTTGAGCTTATGCAGGGTGAGGGCCGGGTTGGGCCAGAAGCGTTATACGGCCGAGCCTCGCTTTGAGGCTGCGACAGGCTGACTTCAGTCGTCCAAGCGACAGTCTCAAAAGTCAGCAATTCCGCGAAAACAGTCGTTCGATTTCGACGTCTAACAGGCTGCTGAAATACCCCACGCAAAAGTGTGGCGCCTTGCTCGGGACATTTGATTTCCACGCAACCCTTTCATATCGTGAACTCCCGGCGCTTTTCGAGGCTGATTTCATCGGTTTGAGCCTCGTTTTCCCGCATTTCCCG
>CANEVH010000034.1 GCA_947442105.1 Comamonadaceae bacterium
GGCGGGCGTCCCGTCTTGGCCACCGGTGCGTGCGGCGCTATGAGAGACAACAAATCGCTCCAAGGCATGACTTGGTTCATTTCTTCGAGCAAGACTTGCTTGCGCGTGCGCCGGATGCTGAGATCCAGGCCGAGGTCTGTTTGTTTCATTCCGTTAAAGCTCGTAATTTGCGTGCCTCGATCGAGGTGATTGGGGTGGGGTTTTGAACATGATCCTGAGTTCTTCAAACGTGCGCTCGTTGTCCGCGTAGACCGGACTTTCCACGCCCGCCAGACGGGCAACCACGCCTTTGGCGGTGTCGCTGGCGATTTGCACTTGGCGGCGAAAGCTCAGCATGTCAGGGTAGAGGCGAAAGTCGATCAGCGCGGTCGGGTCGATCTTTTTGGCCTCCAGATGGGCTTGCGCCTTGTCCAGGATGTGGATCAGGTTGTTCAGGACGTTGGCCAGGCGGGGCACGCTGGCTTGGTACATGGAAATGGTCATATTCGTGGGTTCTCAGTTGGGGTGGGTGCCCCGGGGTGGGGTCGGGGGCATCTTAAGGGGCGGAAAGGTGTTTGCCAGAACAGACAGCGCGCAAGCCAGTGCCTAGTGGTTGACACTCATTGGCTGTTTGAATGGGCTCAGCATCAACAGCAATACCGTTATGTTCGAACATCTAAAACGTGTGCGGCGAGTGTGGTCGGTGCCGACCTTGAGCGTCAAGTGTTGGGTGCGGATGAATGGTTTTGCCGATGTCCGCCGTGTCAGCGCCCATCTCAATAGCCAGCGCAACCTCACTTATCGTGCCACCGTCCAGAATTTTGCCGCGGCCCAACCGTGGGGTTGGTCGAGGTTTATCCGGCAAACCCAGCCTCAATATACCGGCAATGCGTTTTCGTCGGCGGCAATGCTGCGGCCATAGCCGAAGGCAACTTAAGCTTGGTGAGTTTCGCGGAAGATTGAGGGGTAATTGCTATTGAGTTTATTTGTAAAAAATGGGTTAAATCTGAAAGATCCCTTCAAATGCGGCAGCTAGGTCATTTCGCAGAGCGTTCGTATTCTTGAAGCGGAGATGACTCCAATCCCTAAGATCAAAGCGAACATCATTTTGTTCGCGCATGACAGTAGTTTCATTTATAGCAAGTGGTCTATCTTCATGCCAAATCAAAAGCATGTTTTTCTTCAAATCTTCCGATCTGCTGTGTTTGAGACCTAGAGAAAATCCAATTTCGTGATAGACGTTTGGATTTCCAAATGTCAGGTCCGCAATTAATAATCCAGACTCAGCAATTAGCTTAAAAATTTCATCCGTTATCTTGTAGCTTCGGGAATTGTCGTGCTTGTCGATTCGAATCGGATCTTTAATTTCAAGCCCACTTTTTTTCCTGAAGTCTTTTACAGCATCCGTAATAGCGTCCCAAGTGGCGTCAGTTTGAGTTTTAAATGGCATTGCCACAAAAATCTGCCTACTCTTTGCAGCCTCTAGTTTCTCGAATACATCAAGAATGCCTTGGGCTTGCACTTCACCAATCGCATACAAGCCATTGCGCGTGACCCAATCAACAAACCGACCTCTTTTTGTGTTGGCCTTCTCATCGTCTTTCCAACTAAGGATGATGAGCGCTTCAAGTAAACCTTTGTTCTTACTCTGGCGCAAGCCTTGGTGGTCTTGGTAAATCGCATGCGTGCGGGTGAGTGATTCAGCAAAATTGGTAGTCCAATTTGTTGCCGAAGCGATATTCAAGTCGATTTTTTTGGACAAGCTTAAAAGCAGTGTTCGGAAGTGATGTTCGTACCGTCCACTTTTTTTATCCATCAGCACATCCCGCAATGCAGGTAATGCATCGAATTGGAACGCTTTAAGTGAAGCCCTGGCTTTTTCATACGCTGGACCGAACGGTGGTTTACTCAGCACCTCAGACGGGAACAATTTGAGGTTTTGCTCTGACTCATCAAGGATCAATTTCAAATTCTGCTCTTGTGCCAGTGGACTCATTTTAAAGTTGATAGTATGAAACAGCGCCCTTGAAAATTGCTGTGCCATATCTTCACTAGGAAACAGTACCAAGCAAAATGGGACTTTTAGGTCACGGGTGGTGGCATTCAGGCTAACGCTCAATCGGTGGTTACCGTCAATGCGACTGAACTTTGTAGTCTGAAAATCAATTGTCAATCCCGCATCGATCAACTTGTCTCGGGTGCGCACGTCACCAGTCTCTGCAGCGTAATAACGGGAAGATAATTTAAATTTAAATTTTTCAGAATCGACTTTTAGAGCTTGCGGTTTGGTAGCTTGTCGTTGAAGAAATTCACGTACTCTTTCAAAATTAGCGTCAGCATCAAAGTGCGTAGATAAAATAACCTCAGGAAAGAACTTCGACATTCCTTTTTCTAGATAGGTTTTCAAATCATCTTTATTTTCTTCGATCAGTGGGCGTTGATAGCTTTCATCTGGTACGGAAGCATCAGCCAAGTCTCCAATGCGGGCGAAGCCGCGCAGGCATAAAAAATTGTCAAACGCAGTATCTAAGATGCCGCGAAAAGTTATGTTCGTGCTCATTTTCGCTACCCCAAAATCATCTTTTCAACCAGCTGCTTCGCGTCTTCTAGACAGGTTTTCGCTTGTTGTCGGAGAGCTTGGGCTTCGGTGTGAATGGAGGAAATTTCGCTGACAATTTTTTGTTGAACCTCAATTGGTGGTGTGATGATGGGGAGCCTCAATATATCCTCGGTTTGCAATCGTGGCAAAGTATTACCGGTAACCAGTTGAGTTAGTACGGAAACAACGGAAGTGCTTCGCAGATACGCTACTAAATATTGGGCTAACATATCAGTGGTTTGCAACACATGAAACTCAGTAGAGCAAACTCCATTCGTTTGGGATAGGCGCGTTTTATTTAGATTGGGTCGCAGTTTTGGAAAAAGTATGTCTCCCGGTTTAAAAACCAAAGCGCTGTTAACGTCAATTTTTTCAGTGGTTTCAACGAGCGAACCATCAATACCATTGACATTTTCTAATCCTAAATAGCGCATATTTTCAGGGATACTGGTAACAACTTCTTTCTTGAACTGTGCTATTTTATAAAGAGGTGCAAAAGCGTAGCGTCCTTGTTGAACCGATTGGAACCAGTGCTTGAGCTTTGGATGATTCGCAAAAGGGTCAAAACGGCCCCCAACTTCTGATAAGCGCATCTTAAATATTCGTTCATTCAGTGTATCTTCTTTGGATATTGGTGGTGCCAGGCCTAAATGTCGATATATCACGTCATCTACACAGGCCAGCAAGGCTTTCGCTTTTGATTCCAGTTCGGTTTTTTGCGCGTAGGCTTTACTCATAAGTGCTGATATTTTCCGCTGGTCTATGAGCGGCGGCAGACTAACTGGTATTTTCAGGTAGTCGTTCATCATTAAATTGCGAATGCCATTAGTCTGACTTTGCAAGCGATTTGTAATGCCTATTGAGTGAAGCATGCCGAGATAATGAAACAAATAGGCAGCATCAATATGCCTAGTGCTAGGTTTGATTTTTTCGATGAAATTTGAATAGGCTATTTCGCCATGTGCTAATACGGTGTCAGTGATGCAAGTGACGCGCCCTACAGGTTGGTCTGGACTTCCTCCTGACTTCTCAATCAGTATGTCATCCTTTTCGATCTTCATGCGCTGAAGCTTCGATACCAATATTTTTCGATATTTCCTACGACTCCCATCTAACTTGAGATTTGGTCCATCATCGAACTCCGTGCTTCGCATTACCAAGCAACGTCGATACTCTTGATCAGGATCTGGGAAGTTTTCATCTTGACCCCAATCACCAGCACTGCGATGTGTGATGACGTCTGACAGTTTTTTCTTGGGATGCGGCGAGTCATTTAGCCTCTTTAAGAGCATGACTGTACTTGGTTGATAGAAGTGTGGATCAAACCTATTCTCTACCTGCGTGATCGATACGCGAAAGATTTGCGGTTCGCTCATGCCCACTCCGTTTCAATGTCGTTGATGAATTCGCTCAACGCAGCAGCAATGGGGACAAGTTCGTTGACTTTGGTATCTTTGCCCGCCGCGTCATAGCCAATGTCGCTGGCTATGGCCATGAATATTTCGTAGTCCAGCCGCTGGGTTTTGATATGCTCGGTGTAGTCGTCGATTAGCAGTTGTCTGAGGGTATCAAGTTTTTCGCTGTACGCATCATTGATTTGTTTTTTCCAATTGGCGTAGGCATCCGTGTCTTCTATGCTGAGCTTTTTGTCTGGGCTATTGTCTTGCAATGCGGTGAGTTGCAAAGCGGCGCGGTGGGCCGCTTCTGTGCCTTTAAAACCGGTTTGGCGCTTGATGGTGTCTTTCTTTTCGTCTTCAAGTACTTTGTATTCTTTGTCAAATTTATGCCGCTTTTTGGCCTCGTCTTGAAGGCGTTGGCGCAAGTTTTTTATGGCTTGGGTTTGTTTGTCGCTTTGCTTGCGCAGAAACAAAACTGAGCTTTTCACAGCGGCGCCCGTGGCTGCAAAAGCGGTTTGCGGCATAGACACAACAGCAACGATGCGGAAATTTGCCTCCACTTCATCGCGCACATATTGCACGCTGCTGTTGGTCAATAATCCATCGGGAATAACAATAGCGAGGTAGCCACCTTCACGCAAGTAGGTGTGGCATTGCTCCATAAACAAGACTTCGGTGTCTTGTGCGGGGCGTGTGGCCGCTTTGCTTTTGGGGTTGAGCCAGTCGGCGCTCTTGGTAGCCAGTCGATACTGGTGAAAATAGGCTTTCTCTGTTTGTTTGATACTAGAGCCAAACGGTGGATTGGTAATGATGAAGTCCATGCTGTTCGCTTTGAACTCTTTGTTGCGCTGCGAAAGCTCGGCTGGCGGGAGCAAGCCGTCCGCAGCGATGACGTTGGTGTGTCCGTCGTCATGGATGATCATATTCATCTTGGCGGTACGGGCGATTTGTTCGTTGATTTCAATACCGAAAAGATTTTTCTCAGCGAAGTCGTGCCAGTGGCGGTGGTGGCGAGCGCCTTCTTTGCGGCCTAAGCTGGGGGCTGCGATTTCGTCGGGGTAATACAGGTCGGCTTCTTTGCGTACTTTGTCGAGCGCATGGAGCAAAAAGCCGCCGCTGCCGCATGAAGTGTCAAGCACACGGCTCTCAGCGGTAATTGGCAATACATCGACGATGAATTTCACGATAGGACGGGGCGTAAAGTACTGCCCAAAGTCACCACGGAAGAATGAACCCATGAATGTCTCAAACGCACGGCCTTTGCTATCAAGGTCGGTTTCAGACAACGAGATGTCTTGCAAGTAGCCGACCACGGTGCGAATGCGCGATGGACGCAGGCGAATGTCGTCTTTGAAAACCTCTGGGTCTTTTTTGCGGCCTTCTAGATAAAGCGCATTGATTCGCTCGTAGAGGTCTTGGTTGGTAATGTCGTCGGTATCGTGGGCAAATATCTGAAAGTCGTAGGCAGCACCCTGTTTACGGGGTTTACGCTCGTCCCAGACTTTGCAAAAAATAAGTTTATCTAATTCGTCAAACGCCTCGGATGGGTTCAGTTCACCGCCACCCCACAAAGCCTGGTGCGCTTGTTTGAAGCGTTGCGTAAGTTCATCTTCGCCAATAAGGGATAAAGGTAATAGTTTTTGACCCTCAGGCGATATGCCGCCGCCGTAGGCGTATTTGTAACGGGCTAGCTTTATAATTCCAAACTGTGGGATGTCAGTCGCTGGAATGCGCGCTTTGGGTTTTTCGGCTGGCACTTCAAAGTATTCATCTTTGAGACCGGAGGTCACCCATACATATTGCGCACCTTCCGCCACAGCGTAGCTAAAGGCTTGGTCGATGGCACGTGCAAATTCTTGCTCCGTCACTTCAGGTTTTTTACACTCCACTACGATATGCGGCTTTGCAAGCAAGGCATCGGCATAAACAATAATGTCCGCTTCCTTGGTTTCAGCGCCCATTTGCACGTATATAAACGGACGCACTTGGGCAGGTGGGTAGCTATATTCAATAACTAGGCTTAAATAAGCCTCCGCTTGAACTTTTTCTTCTGGGTTGTCATAGTTGCGGCGTTTGTTTTGCGCGACGTAAACAATGTATTTGTCATTGTCTTCAAAACGGATGAGGCCTTTTTGGATGCCTTGCTGGATTAGTCGTTTCATAAGTGTTTCAGTGGATAGGCTGCGGCTTCAAGGGCAAATCAATTTGATCTGGGGAAAGTACGTTTTGTAGCGCCCCGCATCGCGGGTCAACAATGTGAATCCTTCTGCCTGGGCATGTGCGCCGATGAAGAAGTCGGGTAGGACTCCGGTTTTGTTGCCGCCGCGCTGGCGGTAGCTGCGAAATGCAGTGGCGGCCAGTTGTGCGGCGGGGCGCGTCAAGTCTTGCAGACCCACAACCAGCGCGCGCAAGAACGCATCAATGTGGGGGCCTGCGGTGTTGTGGGTGTGCAACTCGGCGTAGACCACAAAATTGGTGACTAGCCTATTTGTTTGTTTGGCGGTACTGAGTTCCCGCAAGGACCAGTGGAGCCAAAGGGGGTCCTTATGGATCACGACCACAAAGACGTTGGTGTCCACCAAGATCATGGTGTGTTCCAGTCGTCGCCCCGCGTCATCCGCATGAGGTCGTCGGCGCTCATGCCGTCTTTGGCGATGCCAATGAATGCGCGAATCGGGTCGTCCGGGGACAAAAAAGTCAGCTCAGATGCAGCGTCAAGGGGGCTATGCTTTGTCGCCGTGCTGAGCCATTGCGCAACAGCTTCTTGGACCACCTGCGATTTGGTCATGTGCATTTGCTTGCAATACGCGTTGAGGTTTTTTTCGATGGGTGGGCTAAGGCGAACTGAGAGCATGGCAACTCCTTGTCATACATATTTTCCGAGTGTATTGCAGGTTTTAGAACCCCCGCACTCCACGGAGTTCAGTCCCCTATGAATGTTCAGTCCTTCGGGCCGCCAGCCCTTATGCTTTACACCGCCCCACCTGTGTCGAACTAAATTCCCCGGAGACCGCCCATGAACGCCCCCACCACCCCGCACGCGCTGCTGCCCCAGATCCACCAGCGCAACGTTCCGCCCGAACTTGTCGCCGCGCTCAAGGCGCAATTTGGCACGCGCTGTTCCACCGCGCTGGCGGTGCGTGAGCAGCATGGGCGCGACGAATCGGTGTTTGACGTGCCGCCCCCGGCTGCGGTGGTGTTTGCCGAGTCCACCGCCGACGTGGCCGCCGCCGTGGGCTTGGCGGCGCAGTACCGGGTGCCGGTGATTCCCTTTGGCGTGGGCTCGTCCTTGGAAGGCCATTTGCTGGCCGTGCAAGGCGGCATCAGCATTGATCTTGGCCGCATGAACCAAATCGTGGCCATTCACCCCGAAGACCTGACCGTCACCGTGCAGCCCGGTGTGACGCGCAAGCAGCTCAACGAAGCGCTAAAGAGCAACGGCCTGTTTTTCCCGATTGACCCTGGCGCCGACGCGTCCCTGGGCGGCATGTGCGCCACGCGCGCCAGCGGCACCAACGCCGTGCGCTACGGCACCATGCGCGAAAACGTGCTGGGCCTAGAAGTAGTCACCGCCAGCGGCGCGGTGGTACGCACCGGCACACGGGCGCGCAAATCAGCGGCGGGCTACGACCTGACGCGCCTGATGGTGGGCAGCGAAGGCACGCTGGGCGTGATGACCGAGATCACGCTCAAGGTCTACCCGCTGCCCGAGGCCATCTCGGCTGCCGTGTGCTCGTTTCCCAGCATTGAGGCGGCGGTGCGCACCACCATTGCCATCATCCAAATGGGCGTGCCCATTGCCCGGGTGGAGCTGGTGGACGCGAAAACCGTGCGCATGGTCAACGCCCACGCCAAATTGGGTTTGCGCGAAGAGGCGCTGCTGCTGATGGAATTCCACGGCTCGCCTGCCAGTGTGAAAGAGCAGGCCGAAACCGTGCAGGAAATCGCCGCCGACCATGGCGGCAACGCTTTTGAATGGGCCAGCACGCCCGAGGAGCGCACCCGCCTGTGGGCGGCGCGCCACAACGCCTACTTTGCCGCCATCCAAAGCCGCCCCGGCTGCCGCGCCATCAGCACCGACACCTGCGTGCCCATCAGCCGCCTGGCCGATTGCCTGCTGGAGTCGATTGACGAGGCCGATGCCTCCGGCATTCCTTATTTTTTGGTCGGCCACGTGGGCGACGGCAATTTTCACTTTGGCTACCTGATTGACCCGCACAGCGCGCAGGAGCGCGCCACCGCCGAGGCGCTCAACTTGAAGCTGGTGCAACGCGCGCTGCGCATGGACGGCACTTGCAGCGGCGAACACGGCATTGGCCTGCACAAAATGGACTTTTTGGTGGCCGAGACCGGCGCAGGCGCGGTGGACATGATGCGCGCCATCAAAACCGCGCTGGACCCGCACAACATCATGAATCCGGGCAAAATTTTTGCGCTTTAGCCGCACATACTTCAGGGCCGCTCTTGGATTCCTAACAATCCGCGAGCGCTGCCTTGTTAAACCGGCGGCGTCACCCCATCTGAAGCTCATGCAAGGCCACGGGCGCCTTGAACCCTAACGGAGTAAACACTATGCGAAAACTACTCGCCTCATTGGGCGTTTTTCTGGCTCTGGCCCTGAGCGGCTGCGGCTACAACAGCCTGCAAAGCAGCGACGAGCAGATCAAAGCGAGCTGGTCCGAGGTGCTCAACCAGTACCAGCGCCGCGCCGATCTGGTGCCCAACCTGGTGAGCACCGTCAAAGGCGAGGCCAAGTTTGAGCAAGACACCCTTACCAAAGTGGTCGACGCGCGCGCGCGGGCCACCTCCATCCAGGCCAGCCCCGAGCTGGTGAACGACCCGGCCGCTTTCCAGCGCTTTCAACAAGCCCAGGGCCAGCTCAGCGGCGCCCTGTCGCGCTTGCTGGTGGTGGCAGAAAACTACCCCAACCTCAAAGCCAACCAGGCCTTTCGCGATTTGCAGGCCCAGCTTGAAGGCACCGAGAACCGCATTACCGTGGCCCGCAATCGCTATATCAAGGCGGTGCAGGAATACAACGTGACGGTACGCTCCTTCCCCACCAACCTCACCGCCATGGCTTTTGGCATGAAACAAAAAGCCAATTTCACCGTAGAGAACGAAAAGGAAATTTCCAAACCACCCGCAGTGAGCTTTGACGCTGCGCCTGCCGCGCCAGGAGCCGCCAAGTGACCTTGGCTCGCGCCTTGCGCCGCCCGCTCGCTGGGGCAGCGCTAGCGTGGCTTTGGCTGGCCCTGCTGGTGCCAGTCGCCATGGCGCAGGTGGCGGTGCCGCCCTTGGTGGGCCACGTCACCGACCAAACGGGCACTTTAAGCGCCGCGCAGCAGGCCGCCCTGGAGCAAACCTTGCGCGCTTTTGAAGCCCGCAAAGGCAGCCAACTGGCCGTGCTGCTGGTGCCCACCACCGCGCCCGAGGGCATAGAGCAGTACGCCCTGCGGGTAGCCGAGCAATGGAAGCTGGGGCGCGCCAAGGTGGACGACGGCGCCATTCTGGTAGTGGCCAAGAACGACCGCACGCTGCGCCTGGAAGTGGGCTACGGTCTGGAGGGCGCGCTCTCTGACATCACCAGCAAACGCATCGTCAGCGACACCATAGTCCCGCGCTTCAAGCAGGGCGACTACTACGGCGGTATTGATGCAGGTGTGGCGCAAATCATCCGGGTCATCGACGGCGAGCCTTTGCCCCCACCCCAGCGCGCCGCTGCGAACCCGTTTGACCAAGTGCGCCAAATGGCGCCTTTTCTGATGGTTGCGGCGCTGGTGGTGGGCGGCGTGCTGCGCAGCGCCCTGGGCAAGTTGCCGGGGTCTTTGCTAACCGGTGTGCTGGTGGGTGCAGTGGCCTGGTTCTTGATAGGCGCAGTGCTGTGGGCGGCGCTGGCCGGGCTGGCGGCGGTGATTGCGACCTTGCTGGGTGGTAGCGCGGTATTGCGTGGTGTGGGGGGCCTGGCAGGCGGCGGACGCGGGGGCTTTGGTGGCGGCGGCTTTCTTGGCGGTGGCGGCGGTTTTGGCGGCGGCGGCGCGTCGGGCAGGTGGTAGCCATGGACATTTCACGCATTACCAAACACCTGTTTTTTTCTGAGCAGCGTACTGCGCGCGCTTTTTCGCGCCTGGGGCTGGCCGCCATCGAAGCCGCCATTCAGGCCAGCGAAGCCAGCCACGCGGGCGAAATTTGCTTTGCCGTGGAGGGCGGCTTGGACGGCCTGCCCCTGTTCAAAGGCCAAACCGCGCGCGAACGTGCTATTGAGGTGTTCTCGCAACTGCGCGTGTGGGACACCGCGCACAACAATGGCGTGCTGATTTACGTGCTGCTGGCCGACCAGGCGGTTGAAATCGTGGCCGACCGAGGTATTCATGCCCAAGCGGGCGACGCCACTTGGGAGGCTATTTGCCAGCAGATGGAGCGTGCGTTTGCGAAAGCGGACTACCAAGGCGGCGCCATTGCCGGCGTGGACGCTGTGGCGGCGTGCCTGCGGCGGCACTTTCCCTACGACGGCCAAAGCACCAACGAATTGCCTGACGCGCCCGTGGTTTTGAGTTGAGCAGGAAAGGTGAATAGCCGGCTACTCAACCCGGTTACAGGCTTGGAATCAAGCCACTGCTGCTAAGCGCCCAACAAACTTGCCAGCGAGGCGCGAACTGCGCTTACATCGTTGCCCGCCAGTTTGCCGAGTTCTCCACGCACCAGCCTGTGGTCCAGGGTGAAAAGCTTGAAGCGCACTTTGGACGCTGCGGGCAGACCTGCGGCGCTCAGGTCCGTGAGAGCGCAGTCCAGCGGCCAGGGGGCATTCGCTTCAGAAGTGATCATCGCCATTACCGAATGTCCGGCGGGCGTGTTGAAAGCCCTTGGGTCCGACAGAACGACGGCCGGACGATTTTTGCTTGTGTCACGGTCTGTAAAAGGAAAGGGGACGCGCACCACGGTGTAGCGCTCAAAGACCACGGTAAGCCTCCTCGTCGGCAGCGCTATTCCACTCACTGAGCGTGCCTTCGACGGCTCGCAGGTACTCCAGGTCCATGGTTTGAACGCGGCGCACCGTCGCCGTGCCATCAGCTGCCACGTCCCAGGCGATCAGGTCGCCGGGCACGACCTTGAGTGCGGCGCGCACGTCCTGTGGAATGGTGGTTTGGCCTTTGGCCGTGATTTTGGCGATTGCCAGCATTGCTTTCTCCTTGTCATGCAATCCTTACTTCCTTACTGTACTGCAAGCCGCCGCCTCAGGGACTTAGCGAGTTTTTCATGCGGCTTGAGGACAGTCCCTGGCCCTTGGTCCGGTCGCCTCATGCGTCCTCGGACGCTTCTACTTCTGCCCAAGAAGCGATGCGAAATGCAGAAAGGGGATGCTTCTATGGATGCCTGACGCGACCCCGCGTCGCTCCGGCAGGCGCGCGTTCAGCTCGGAAGCGCTGCAAGCTCAATGGGTGTAAACCCAGCCGCACGCCGCGCCTCAATGTTAAAGGGCGGCTTCAGACTCGGTGCGCGGTATCGCAGTGCGGCTTCGGGGTAAAAGGCCAAGGCATCAATGCCATCGCGCTGGCACAGCCAGTGAAACCAGTGGTTGCCAATGGCCACGTGGCCTACCTCTTCGGTCAATATGGTGTCCAAAATCTCCACCGCCGCCAGCGCGGCGGGCGTGGCCACTTTGCGCAGCTTGGCCTGTATGAGGGGTGTGGCGTCCAGGCCTCTGGCCTCCAGCGTGCGCGGCACCAGCGCCATGCGCGCCACCACGTCGCCTTTGGTGGCTTCGCACATGGTCCACAAGCCGTCGTGCGCCGCAAAGTCGCCGTAGGCAAAGCCCAAGGTCTGCAAATGGGCTTGCAGCAGTGCAAAGTGCTTGGCCTCTTCGGCCGCTACGCACAGCCAGTCGCGGTAATAGGCCTCGGGCATACCAGGGAAGCGCCAAATGGCATCGAGTGCGAGGTTGATGGCGTTGAACTCAATGTGGGCAATCGAGTGCATGAGCGCCGCGTGGCCTTGTGGGGTGAAGGGCGAGCGCCGGGGCACCAATGCCGGGGCGATCAGCGCGGGCTGCTCGGGCCGTCCGGGGCCTAGCGGTTCTGGAAAAACAGCTTCGCAGTCGCAGTGCAAGCCGTCGGATTTTTGCCAAAGTGAATGAACCTCGCTCACTTTGAGTTGCGGCTGGGTTTGGCAAAAAGCATTGAGCGCGCCGCGTCGGAGTTGCATCCCTACAATTCTAGGTTCGCACCAACGTGTTCCAAAGGACAGGCCATGGCAATTTACGAGTTAGAGCAAGTTTCCCCCACCATCGCCGAGTCCGCTTGGGTGGCCGACAGCGCGCAGGTTATGGGCCGGGTGGACCTGGCGGCGCACACCAGCATCTGGTTTGGCGTAGTCATTCGTGGCGACACCGAGAGCATTCACATCGGTGAGGGCAGCAACATCCAAGACGGCAGCGTCTTGCACGCCGACATTGGCCAGCACTTGCGCGTGGGCAAGCACGTGACCGTGGGCCACAAGGTGATGCTGCACGGCTGCACGATTGGCGACGAGTCGCTCATTGGCATAGGCGCCATCGTGCTCAACGGCGCAAAAATTGGCAAAAACTGCCTGGTGGGCGCAGGCTCGTTGGTGACTGAAGGCAAAGAGTTCCCCGACGGCTCGATGATCATGGGCACGCCGGCCAAAGTGGTGCGCAGCCTCACGCCGGAGCAAATGGAGGGCCTGCGCCTGAGCGCCAAGCACTACATTGACAACGCACAGCGCTTCAAGTCCGAGCTGCACAAGATTGCCTGATCTGACATCGCCTGACAGTCACCGCTTGCCCATTTCGGCGACCACCGCCGGGTCCAGCGCCCGGCCTTTTACGGAGTAATGCGTGTCTGAATTGCACAAGTTTATTTTTGACGGTTTGCCCGTGCGCGGCATTGTGGTGCGGCTGACCGATACCTGGACCGAAATCTTGCGCCGACGCGCCTCCAACAGCGAGCACGGCGCCTACGCCGTGCCGGTGCGTGAGATGCTGGGCGAAATGGTGGCCGCCGGCGTGCTGATGCAGTCCAGCATCAAGTTTGACGGCGCTTTGGTGCTGCAAATCATGGGCGATGGTCCGGTCAAACTGGCCGTGGTGGAGGTGCAGTCCAACCTGGAACTGCGCGCCACCGCCACCGTGTTGCACCCCGTGCCCGACGGTGCGACACTTAGCCAGATGGTCAACGTGCACAACCAAGGCCGCTGCGCAATCACCCTAGACCCGCAAACCAAATTCCCCGGCCAGCAGCCCTACCAGGGCGTGGTGCCCTTGTTTGACGACCACGGCAAGCCCATTGAAAAACTCAACGCGGTGCTGGAGCACTACATGCTGCAAAGCGAGCAGCTGGACACCATGCTGGTGCTGGCAGCGGATGAACACGTGGCGGCGGGCTTGCTCATCCAGCGCTTGCCGGTGCAAGGCGAGGGCAATTTGTCCGGCAGCTTGGTGAGCAAAGAGAATGAGGACGAAATTGGCGTCAACGAGCACTACAACCGCATTGCCATCTTGGCCAGCACCCTCAAGCGCCAAGAGCTGCTGTCTCTGGACGTGGAAACCGTGCTGCGCCGCCTGTTTTGGGAAGAGACGCTCACCCGCTTTGAGCCACTGACGGGCGAAGTCGCGCCGCGTTTTGCCTGTAGCTGCAGCCGCGAGCGCGTGGCCCGCATGATTGTGGGTTTGGGGGCAGATGAGGCGCACAGCATCTTGGAAGAGCGCCCCAATATCGAGGTGGCCTGCGAGTTTTGCGGCGTGCAATACCACTTTGACCCGGTGGATACCGCGCGCCTGTTTGTGCCACCTACCCAGCAGATTGACGGCGGCGCCACGCCGCATTAATACGGCGCACTCCAGAGCCCAGCGGCCAGCCTTTCAGGATGGGGCGGGTGAGAGCAGGGCGGTAAAGAGCTGGTGCTCGCACTGCGCGTCTGAGCACTTGTCGCAAACCCATTGCCACCGTTGCGTACGCTCAGGCGCCTGCTGTGGACCGCGCACCCCGCGCGCGGTAGCTTGGTCTATGGCCATCAGGGCGCATGCGCCGCGCTGGTCGTTGTATCCGTAAACCACACTAAAACGGATGCCGTGGTCCTGCAACACCGCGCGCAAGCGGGCATCCACCTGGGCCTGAACCAGCGCCCCATCACGCTGAATGCCATCTGCCACCCAGGGCAAGTCCAAGCCCATTACCAAGGTGAGGTCGTAGCGTGCGTGGTGCGCCAGGGCAAACGGGTACAGCGACGAGTCCCCCAGCAACATATCGCTGTAAACGGCGGTCATGAGAGGCGTGGTGTCGGCCAGCAGCACATCGCAGGCGCCAGCTTCGAGCTCGCGCTGCGCCTGGGCTTGCGCAATCGCCATTTGTTCGTGGGCTTGCGGTGTGCGCCCGTGCTGCTCGCACCATTCGCGCAACACTTCTCCCACCGCTTGTGCGCTTTGTCCGCGCAAGGATGAGGCTGCCGCGAGTTGCGCAGCCAGGGTGGTTTTGCCGGTGCATTCAGCGCCGAGAATGGCAATTTTCAAGCCAAGGACCCGTCCCCCGTTGCAGCCACTTTATTTGGCCACTTGGACAAAAATTTCATTGGGCTTGACCATGCCCAACTCCGCGCGCGCTTTTTCTTCCACCATTTCCAGCCCCTCGCGCAGGTCACGGATTTCGGCTTCTAGGCGGGCGTTGGCCTGTTCGGCCTGCGCGTTGCTGCGCTGTTGCGCCGCCAGTTCTTCGCCCAGCCGCGCCACATTGGGCACGCTACCGCGCCCAAACCACAGTTGGCCCTGTAGCACCAGCAGCAGGGCGAACAAGGCGGCAGGAACCAGGCGGCGGTCCATTGCTGTGCTTAGCGCAGGTTGTAAAACGCCGCGCGACCAGGGTACACCGCCACTTCGCCCAAGTCTTCTTCAATGCGCAGCAACTGGTTGTACTTGGCCATACGGTCCGAGCGGCTTAATGACCCGGTCTTGATCTGTCCGGCATTGGTGCCCACGGCGATGTCGGCAATCGTGGTGTCTTCGGTCTCGCCCGAGCGGTGGCTGATGACGGCGGTGTAGCCCGCGCGTTTGGCCATCTCGATGGCGGCAAAGGTTTCGCTCAAGGTGCCGATCTGGTTGATCTTGATCAGGATCGAGTTGGCAATGCCCTTGTCTATGCCTTCTTTGAGGATTTTGGTGTTGGTGACAAACAGGTCGTCGCCCACGATTTGCACTTTTTTTCCCAGTCGGTCGGTCAGAATCTTCCAGCCGTCCCAGTCGCCTTCGCTCATGCCGTCTTCAATGCTGATGATGGGGTATTTGTCCACCCAGGTGGCCAGCATGTCGGTCCACTCTTGGGCCGTCAGGCTCAGGCCTTCGCCGGCGAGTTCGTACTTACCGTCCTTGTAAAACTCCGACGCTGCGCAGTCCAGGCCCAGGGCAATTTGCTCGCCTGCCACGTAACCGGCCTTGTCGATGGCCTCCAAAATCATCTGGATCGCGGCTTCATGGTTGGGCACATTGGGGGCAAAGCCACCTTCGTCGCCTACCGCGGTGCTAATGCCTTTGGCATGCAAAATTTTCTTGAGCGCATGGAACACTTCGGCGCCGTAGCGCAGCGCTTCGCGAAAACTTGGAGCACCCACAGGAATGATCATCAGCTCTTGCAGGTCCAGGTTGTTGTTGGCGTGCTCGCCGCCGTTGATAACGTTCATCATGGGCACCGGCATTTGCACCGCGCCCATGCCGCCAAAGTAGCGGTACAGGGGCAGTCCAGCCTCTTCAGCCGCAGCGCGGGCCACGGCCATGGAGACGGCGAGGATGGCGTTGGCGCCCAGGCGGCCCTTGTTGTCGGTGCCGTCCAGGTCAATCAGGGTTTTGTCCAAAAAAGCCTGCTCGGACGCGTCCAGGCCCAGTACGGCCTCAGAAATCTCAGAGTTGATGTAGTCCACCGCCTTGCGCACGCCTTTGCCCAAGTAGCGCATGTGGTCGCCGTCGCGCAGCTCAATGGCCTCGCGCGAACCGGTAGAAGCGCCCGAAGGCACTGCGGCACGGCCCATGGTGCCGCTTTCTAGCAACACGTCGCATTCCACCGTCGGGTTGCCCCGGCTGTCCAAAATCTCGCGTCCCACGATGTCCACAATTGCGCTCATTGCTGGTCTTTCAAAAAGTTAATGTCTAAAAAAAGTGTGGCGCCGGGTCAGGCTTGGTGTGCCGCGCGGCGCTACGTTGTAAATGGTTTATTGGAAGTTGTTTTCCAGAAACAGGGTTTTTTTGGTGACGTCATCCAGCGCCACCAAAGTCTCTAGCAGCGCGCGCATGTGCTTGAGCGGCACCGCGTTGGGGCCGTCGCTTAAAGCCTTAGACGGGTCTGGGTGCGTTTCCATGAACAAACCGGCCACGCCCACCGCCACTGCCGCGCGCGCCAGCACCGGCACCATTTCGCGCTGGCCGCCGCTGCTGGTGCCTTGCCCGCCGGGCAGTTGCACCGAGTGCGTGGCGTCAAACACCACTGGCGCGCCAGTTTCGCGCATGATGGCCAGGCTGCGCATGTCGCTCACTAGGTTGTTGTAGCCAAAGCTTGCACCACGCTCGCAGGCCATGAAGTTGTCTTCATTCAAGCCCAGTTCACGGGCGGCCGCGCGGGCCTTGTCGATCACGTTCTTCATGTCGCCCGGCGCCAAAAACTGGCCTTTTTTGATGTTCACCGGCTTGCCAGATTGGGCGACAGCGCGGATGAAGTCGGTCTGGCGGCACAAAAACGCCGGCGTTTGCAGCACATCGACCACGCTGCTCACTTGGGCAATCTGGTCCTCGCTGTGAATGTCAGTCAGCACCGGAATTTGCAATTCGCGCTTGACCTTGGCCAAAATCTCCAAACCCTTGTCGATGCCTGGGCCTCGAAAAGTGCTGCCGCTGGAGCGGTTGGCTTTGTCAAAACTGCTTTTGAAGATAAACGGAATGCCCAGGCTAGCCGTGATTTCCTTGAGCGTGCCCGCCGTGTCCATTTGCAATTGCTCGGACTCGATCACGCACGGACCGGCGATCAAGAAGATGCGGTGTTCTAGCCCGACGTCAAAAGCACACAGTTTCATGCTGCAACTTTCAGAGTCTTGCTGCCCGTTTGGTGGTCCAGCGCCGCCTTGATGAAGGCATTGAACAGCGGGTGTCCGTCCCACGGGGTGGACTTGAACTCGGGGTGGAATTGCACGCCGACAAACCAGGGGTGCACGGCTTGGGGTAGTTCGACCATTTCGGTGAGGTGCTCGCGCTGGGTCAGGGCTGAGATCACAAGCCCGGCGCTGCGCAAGCGGTCCAGGTAATGCACATTGGCCTCGTAGCGGTGGCGGTGGCGCTCGGTGACAACGTCACCGTAAATGGCGTGCGCAATGGTGTTTTTGGCCACGTCCGAGCTTTGCGCGCCCAGGCGCATGGTGCCGCCCAGGTCGGAGTTTTTGTCGCGGGTGTTGATGGTGCCGTCGCTGTCCTTCCATTCGGTGATCAGGGCGATCACCGGGTTAGGGCTCTCGGGCTCAAATTCGGTGCTGTTCGCGTCAGCCAAACCGGCCACGTGGCGGGCAAATTCGATGGTGGCGACCTGCATGCCTAAGCAAATGCCCAAGTAAGGCACCTTGTTTTCGCGGGCAAAGCGGGCGGCGCAGATTTTTCCTTCAATGCCGCGCTTGCCAAAACCGCCGGGCACCAGCACGGCGTCAAACTTGGCGAGTTGCTGCACCGTCTCGGGCGTGATGGTCTCGGAGTCCACGTAGCTAATCTTCACCTTGACGTGGTTTTTCATGCCCGCATGGTGCAGTGCCTCGTTGAGCGATTTGTAGCTGTCGGACAAATCCACGTACTTGCCGACCATAGCAATCGTCACGTCGCCCGCCGGGTGCTCAGTCTCGTACACCAGATCGTCCCAGCGTTTGAGTTTGGCCGGGGGCGTGTTCAGGCGCAGCTTGTCGCAAATCAGGCCGTCCAAGCCTTGTTCGTGCAGCATGCGTGGAACTTTGTAAATCGTGTCCACGTCCCACATGGAGATCACACCCCATTCAGGCACGTTGGAAAACAGCGAAATTTTCTGACGCTCTTCGTCAGGGATAGGCCGGTCGGCGCGGCAAATCAAGGCGTCGGCCTGGATACCGATCTCGCGCAGTTGCTTGGCCGTGTGCTGGGTGGGTTTTGTTTTGAGTTCGCCAGCTGCAGCAATCCAAGGCACGTAGCTCAGGTGCACGAACGCAGTGTTGTTGGGCCCCATCTTCAGGCTCATCTGGCGCACGGCTTCCAAAAACGGCAGCGACTCAATGTCGCCCACGGTGCCGCCAATCTCCACAATGGCCACGTCTACCGCATCAGGCTCGCCCAAGCGCGCGCCACGTTTGACGAACTCCTGGATTTCGTTGGTGACGTGCGGAATCACTTGTACGGTTTTGCCCAGGTAGTCGCCCCGACGCTCTTTGTCGAGCACGCTCTTGTAAATTTGCCCGGTGGTGAAGTTGTTTGCCTTACGCATGCGGGTTTCCACAAAGCGCTCGTAGTGGCCCAAGTCTAGGTCGGTCTCTGCGCCATCGTCGGTGACAAACACCTCACCGTGCTGCAAGGGCGACATGGTGCCGGGGTCTACATTGAGATAGGGGTCAAGCTTGATCAGGGTGACTGTCAGGCCCCGCGATTCCAGAAGCGCGGCGAGCGAGGCGGACGCAATTCCCTTGCCCAGGGAAGAGACCACACCGCCGGTGACGAAGACAAATTTGGTCATGTCATTGATTGAGCCGTGCGGCTCGGGAAGCTGGTAATGCGAGATTATAGGTGTCTGCTACATTGCGGCTGGGGTCCGTTTCGGGGCCTTTGGCTGTATCAATGCAGGGCGTTTCGCATGGATTTAGACGGAAAACACATTGTTTTGGGACTCAGCGGCGGCATCGCGTGCTACAAGGCCGCCGAACTGTGCCGCGCACTCATCAAAGAAGGCGCCACCGTGCAGGTGGTGATGACCGAGGCGGCAGCCCAATTCATCACTCCGGTAACGATGCAGGCCCTGAGCCAGCGCGCGGTCTACGCCTCGCAGTGGGACGCGCGCGAGGCCAACAACATGGCGCACATCAACTTAAGCCGCGAGGCCGATGCGATTTTGATCGCGCCGTGCAGCGCTGACTTCATGGCCAAGCTGCTTCACGGGCGCGCCGACGACTTGCTCAGCCTGATGTGTCTTGCTCGGCCTATCGAATCGGTGCCGCTGCTGCTCGCTCCCGCCATGAACCGCGAAATGTGGGCCCACCCGGCCACGGTGCGCAATGTTGGGCAGTTGCGCGCCGACGGCGCCACCGTTTTTGGCGTGGGCTCCGGCGACCAGGCCTGCGGTGAAACTGGCGACGGGCGCATGCGCGAGCCGCACGAATTGCTGGCGGACGTGGTGGCCTTTTTCCAGCCCAAGCTGCTGGCCGGTCAGCGCGTGTTGATCACCGCCGGGCCGACGTTTGAGGCGATTGACCCGGTGCGCGGCATTACCAACCGCTCCAGCGGCAAGATGGGTTTTGCCCTGGCGCGCGCGGCGCAAGAGGCGGGCGCCGAGGTCACCCTGGTGGCCGGTCCGGTGGCCTTGGCCACGCCGCAGGGCGTGCGCCGCATTAACGTGGAGTCGGCGCAGGGCATGCTCCAAGCTTGTGAAGCGCATGCGGACCAGGCCAGCATCTTTATTGCGACGGCCGCAGTGGCCGACTGGCGCCCGGTGGCGATCACCGACCAAAAAATCAAAAAAGACGGCTCCGGCGCAGTGCCACACCTCACCTTGCAGGAAAACCCGGACATTCTGGCCACGCTGGCGTCCTCCGACCGCGCACAAAGCGGCGCGTTGTTTTGTGTGGGCTTTGCGGCGGAGAGCCACGATCTGCTGGCCCACGCCACGGCCAAGCGCCAGCGCAAGGGCGTGCCCTTGTTGGTCGGCAATATTGGCCCCGCCACCTTTGGCCAGGACGACAACGCGCTGTTGTTGGTAGACGCTCACGGCGCAGTCGACATTCCCCGCGCCAGCAAGCTCAGCCTGTCGCGCACGCTGGTGCGCGAAATTGCCCAACGCCTGCCCGCCGCAAACCGCTAATCGATAGATTTACGAACCATGAAACTCGACGTCAAAATTCTCGACTCCCGCCTTGCCGAGCAGATGCCCGCCTATGCCACGCCGGGCAGCGCCGGCCTGGACCTGCGCGCCTGCCTGGACGCGCCGCTGACATTGCAACCCAACGCTTGGCAATTGGTGCCCACCGGCATGGCGATTTACTTGAAAGACCCGAACTTCGCGGCGCTGATCTTGCCGCGCTCGGGGCTGGGCCACAAACACGGCATCGTGCTGGGCAATTTGGTGGGTTTGATTGATAGCGATTACCAGGGCCAACTCATGGTCAGCGCCTGGAACCGCAGCGCCGTGGCATTCACCATCGAGCCCATGGAGCGCATTGCGCAGCTCGTCATCGTGCCGGTGGTGCAGGCGCAGTTCAACATCGTCAGCGAGTTTGCCGCCTCCCAGCGCGGCGAGGGCGGCTACGGATCCACCGGCAAGGCCTGAGCGCTTTTCGGCGTGCGTGCTTAAGGCTTAACGCAGCGGCGCGTCGCCCCGGTCTGCGCCGGGCAAGGCTTCTATGCGGAAGAAGCCGGTGCCGGTGGAGCCGCGCTCCAGCTCTTCTTCGGTGGCTTCGCGCACGCCTTCGACGCGCAGGCTGAGGCGAATCGCAATGCCTGCGAGTGGGTGGTTGGCGTCTAGCACCACGTGCTCGGGGTAAATGTCGGTGACGGTGAAAAGCGCGTCTTTGGGCGCGTCCGGGTTGCAGCCAGCGGGCAGGGCGGAGCCCTCCAGTGTTAATCCGACTTGCAGTTCTGCCGGAAACAGTGCGCGCGGCTCCAGAAACAACAATTGGTCGTTGAAGTCGCCAAAGGCCTGTTCGGGCTCAATTTGCAATTGCAGCTTGGCGCCCACGCGGTGGCCCTGTAAGGCTTCTTCGATGACCGGTAGCAGGTCTTTGCCGCCGAGCAAAAACTCGACCGGCTCGTCGAGCACGTCCAATTCTTCCCCCAAAGTGTCTTGAAGGACCCAGGTCAGCGCGACCACGCAGTTGTCATAAATTTCCATCGCACAATTGTCGCAGCTTCGATCACGCCTATTTTTCCCCAAGGACGCCTTCGCCATGAACATCGATCTCCCCCTTACCCTGCTCGGTGGCTTGTCCCCAGCGACCTTTATGAAGCGGCATTGGCAAAAAAAGCCACTGGTCATCCGCCAAGCCATCCCCGGTTTTTTCGCGCCGCTGGAGCGTGCCGAACTGTTTGACCTGGCCGCGCAAGACGACGTGCAGTCGCGCCTGGTGATTCAAACCCCCGAGGTGGCGGCCACCCCCTGGCGCCTCAAGCAAGGGCCGTTCGCCCGCAAAGCCCTGCCCGCACTCAAAAAGCCGGGCTGGACGCTGCTGGTGCAAAGCGTGGACTTGTACGACGCGCGCGTGCGCGCCTTGCGCGACCAGTTTCGCTTTGTGCCTGACGCGCGCCTGGACGATGTGATGGTCAGCTACGCCAGCGACGGCGGCGGTGTGGGACCGCACTTTGACAGCTATGACGTTTTCTTGTTGCAGGCGCACGGGCAGCGGCGTTGGCGCATTGGGCGGCAAAAAAAACTGGACTTACAACCCGGTATGCCACTGAAAATATTGGCTAACTTCGAACCCGAGCAAGAGTTTGTACTTAATCCTGGCGACATGCTGTACCTGCCGCCCCGCTACGCGCACGACGGCGTTGCGCTAGGCGAATGCATGACCTATTCCATCGGTTTTCGCGCGCCAGGCGCTGGCGAACTGGCGCAAGAACTTTTGCAACGGCTTGCCGACCAAGCGCGCGAGGAGGTGGGCGACGCGCTGTACCGCGACCCAGGCCAAATCGCGCAAACCCACGCAGCGCGAATCCCTGCCGATTTGGCCCAGTTTGCCCAGGTGGCGTTGGATAAAGCGCTGCACGATCCCCTGGCCGTCCAGCGCGCTTTGGGGGAGTACCTGACCGAGCCTAAAGCCCAGGTCTGGTTTGAAGGTGCGCCGCCTGACGCGCGCGCCAGCCCGGGCGTTCGCCTGGACCGTCGCACCACCATGCTGTACGACGACGCCCATGTATTCATTAACGGCGAGAGTTTTCTTGCCTCGGGACGGGATGCAAGCCTGATGCGGCTGCTGGCCGACGAGCAGGCACTCACCGCTGCGCAGTTGGCGCGTCTGAGCGCGCCTGCACGGGGATTGGTAGCGGACTGGGTCCAAGCGGGCTGGTTAAATAGCTAATTAGATAATTTAATAATTTGATTTTATAAATTATGATAATAAATATGAAAATAAGCACGCAAATGGTGCGTCTTTGGGCGTCAACAGGGTTTACCCGATAGGGTGATGCACCGTCTTGTATACTATGGGGCTCTGATAGAAACGCATTGACTGCTTTTTGTCGGGGCTCGGGCGGCTTGCTGCCCAGGCAATTTTCGGAAATTGTTTCGTTAACTCACTCTATTTTTTTCTACCATGAACAAAACTCTCATCTTGGCAGCCGTTATCGCTGCTGCTGCACTCGCCGCCTGCGGCAAAAAAGAAGAAGCCGCTCCTGCACCCGTTGCTGCTCCTGCTCCAGCTCCCGCTGCTGCACCAGCTGCTGACGCTTCTGCTGCTCCTGCTGCCGCACCTGCTGCTTCGGAAGCTTCCAAGTAATATTTTTTGTATTGCTAAAAAAAACCACCTTGCGGTGGTTTTTTTTCGTCTTTAACGTGGAAGAACTTTCATCATGCGGGTGCTGCGCACCCTAATGAAAGTTAATGCGGGCAATTGAACTATTTCAAGTCGTCGGCCAGCACCTTGATCATATTTTGGGCGGTGTCAGAATTTTCCGCGATGCCTTGTTCGCTGAGGATGGAGACTGTCGTTTTTTCTCCAACACTGCGCACCGCGATCTGATACTTCACCGCCGCAGCCTCTTTTGCTGAACCGCCAAACAGCTTTTTGAAGAAACCCGTGTCTGCCTGCTGCGCGTCGGACGCGACGTAGCGCACAAAATAAATGCCTTTGTTGCGGTCGCGGTCTTCGACGGTGAATCCAGTACGGTCTAGCGACAGGCCAACACGGCGCCATGCGCGGTCAAATCCGTCATTGAGCTGCACCACGGCTTGGCCGTCGACGGTGCTCACTGCCGCCACGGGTTTTGCCTCAGGTGCTGTGCCCACCTGGGTGGCCTGCGCTTTGCTTGCGCCAAGCTTGAGCATGAGCCGACCCAAGTACTCCGCCTCTAGCTCTGGTTCCGCTGGGCGCGGTTGCCAGACAGTGCGGTCTTTTTGCTCGTTGGAATAAACCTCCTCCAGGCCGCGATGGGTGATGAATATTTCGGTGTTGCCGTCGGGGCGTGTTTCCAGCCGGGTGCGGTATTTGTCGCGCAATGAGGTCGAATACAGGCCATCAAGCCATTTGCCGATGGTCCTGCGAACCAGGTCTTGCGGAATATTGGCCCGGTTTTCGTTCCATTCCGTTTCCATGATGCCCAGGCTGCTTTGCTCCATGCTCAGGGTAAAGCCGCTTTCTTGCCAAAAGTCCTTGAGCGGTCCCCACAGAGCGTCTGCACTGCGGCTGACCACGAGCCAGCGCTGGTTGCCCTGGCGCTCGACTTTGATGTCACCGACCCCATTGACCGCAACCGCCACTTTTGCATCCGCGGTGTTTTGGGCCTTGGTCGTGGCGGCCGATACGCCTCCGTTGACGATGGAGTAGCGCGTGTCTTTGGACAACTGGGTCAGGTCCGGTGGCACCATCAGTGACGGGGCCTTGACGTTGGACTTGTAATCCACTTTCTCCCCGTCCAGCACGGAGCACGCGCCTAAAGAAATTGCAGCGGCCACCAAAGTCAACTTGAAATAGGGGTTCACAAAGTACCTTTGATTGGGCGTTAAATTAATTCGACGGACTGTAGTAAGCGCTCAAGCTCTGGGCGATTGGCTTGCGTCAAGGGGGTCAGCGGTAGGCGCAAAGCTGTTCCGCACAGCCCCATGCGCGCTGCGGCCCATTTCACCGGAATAGGGTTGGATTCGACAAACAGGGCTTTGTGCAGCGGCAGCAACTTGAACTGAATTTCCATGGCCCGGCGTGCATCGCCCGCAATGGCGGCCATGCAGAGTTCGTGCATCAATCGCGGCGCTACGTTGGCCGTCACGCTGACGTTGCCGTGTCCGCCGCACAACATCAGTGCCACTGCCGTAGGGTCGTCGCCCGAGTAGATGGAAAAGCCGGCCGGGGCTTCTTTGATCAGCCACTGCGCCCGTTCTATGTTGCCAGTGGCTTCCTTGATGCCGACGATGCCCGGCACATGGGCCAGCCGCATGACGGTGTCATGCGCCATATCGGCCACCGTGCGGCCGGGCACGTTGTACAAGACTACCGGCAGGTCCACCGATTCGGCAATCGCCTTGAAGTGCTGGTACTGGCCCTCTTGGGTGGGTTTGTTGTAGTAGGGCACCACTTGCAATTGGCAGTCCGCGCCCACTTTTTTGGCAAAGTGCGCCAGCTCAATCGCTTCTTTGGTGGAGTTGGCGCCGCAGCCGGCCATGATGGGCACGCGGCCTGCGGCTTGTTCGACCGATACGCGGATGATTTCGCAGTGCTCTTCTACGCTGACGGTGGGCGATTCGCCGGTGGTGCCGACCACGCCAATACAGTCGGTGCCCTCGGCAATGTGCCAGTCGATCAGGCGGCGCAGGCTGGGGTAGTCGACCGCGCCATCGTCGAGCATGGGGGTTACGAGTGCGACGATGCTGCCCCGTATCGGGTGGGTGGAAAGGTTCATGGCGCGGCGCTTGTGGTTAAAGGACGGATTTTAGCGAGAGCGGATAGCCCCGGGCCGGGGGTTCAGCCCCACCTACCTCTGCTTTGCGTACTGCGGCAATGCCTTGCACAAAGCGGTCGGGCGATGGGAGCGTTCCGTTCTGATAGGCCACGATGTGGAATTCGGCACAGGCGCGCAGCAGTTCACCGGGCTGCAGCAAAAAGTCGGGCCGACTGGGGCGGCCCACGGTTTCATTGCCACTGGCAAAGGTTTCATAGATCAATACGCCGCCTGGGGCCACGCTGCCCAAGATGCGCGGCAGGAGCGGGCGCCAGAGGTAGTTGGTGACCACCACCAAACCGAATTGGCGTACGCTTTCCATAGTGGCATCGCTCGCAATGAGTGGCCACGGCCCGGCTTCTATGTCGGCGGTCAGCATTTCGGCGGTGGGCGCGCGCGCCCTGGCGGCAAGCGTGTCGCGGTCCACGCCGGTGACTGCGTGGCCGCGCTGCGCAAACCATTCCAGGTGGCGCCCGCCACCGCAGGCCACGTCCAAAACCGTAGCGCCCGGCGCGGCCAAGTGCGACCAGCGCACCACCCAGGGCGAGGGCGCGTCTGGGTAACTGGCGTGCGTGGCGAGCGGTTTATCGGGGTTTGACATCGTCTTTGAGGGCGTTGAGTGCCATGCGTTCTACAGCGGCGGGCCAAATTAGCTTTAGAAACCGGCCCAATTTGCCGCTGGCCGTCATCACCACTTCGCGTTCGCGCCGCTCCATGCCGCGCAAGATCAGCGCCGCACATTCCTGCACGCCCATGGCCTTGTCTTCTTTCAGGCCGCTGGACCCGGCGGCCACGCCTGCGGCGTTCAAGCCATGGCTGCGAATATTCGTGAGCACCACGCCGGGGTAGGCCGTGGTCACGCTCACGCCAGCGCCCACCAACTCTGCGCGCAGCGCTTCAAAAAAGCCGGTCATGGCGAATTTAGAGGCGCTGTAGGCGGTGCGCCCGGGCACGCCAATCAAACCGGCCAAGGAAGACACCGCCAAAATGCGGCCCCGGCTGGCCTGCAGGTGGGGCAGGGCGGCGTGGGTGCACCACACGCTGCCCCACAGGTTGATGCGCATCAGGCGCTCGTACCACTGCAAATCGTCTGCTTTCACCTCGGCAAACAAAGCCTGGGCGGAAATGCCTGCGTTGTTAATCAGCACATCCATCCGGCCATAAGCGGCGATGGTGGCTGCAACCAGCGCCTGGCACTGCGCTTGTTCCGACACATCGGTGGGCACCGCCAAGCAGCTCGCCCCCAGCGCCTGGCACTGGGCGGCCACCGCTTGCAGCGTGGCGGCTGCGCGGGCGGCCAGCACCAGCGCAAGGCGGGCGCCGTGGGTTGTGGCCAGTTGCAGCGCCATCTCGGCCCCAATGCCGTCGGAGGCGCCGGTGATGACGATGACTTGTTGTTGCGTGCTGGGTGCGGACATGAAAATACCTTTATGGCCCTGGCAAGTGCGGGGCAAACGTCAAGAAAATCAGGCTAAAAACAGGTCCATAGCTGGTTGGCGAGTTGCACCAAGAAGTTCGGCTGGTGGTACAGACCAAACACCGCCGCCAGCACCAGCACAGCAAGGCCCCCAAGCGCGGCGCCCAGCGCGCTGCGCACCCAGGGTTTGCCGGTGGTGCGCATGGCCATTCAGGCGCCCGCCGGTGCGCTCGACAGACCGGTTGGCCGCGCAATTGGCGCCTCTTTGACCGGTAAATTGATCAAACCCGCGAACACGCCCAAAGCGATGGCGATGTACCACACCACGTCGTAGCTGCCCGTGCGGTCGTACAACACGCCGCCCAGCCAGACGCCCAAAAACGAACCCATCTGGTGGCTTAGGAAGACAAAGCCGCTGAGCATGGACAAGTGCGCCACGCCAAAGATTTGCGCAATGGCCGCATTGGTGGCGGGCACCGTGGACAACCAGAGCACGCCCATGACCGCCGCGAAAACGTAGACGCTGCCGGGCGTGAGTGGCGCCCAGATGAAAAGCGCAATCACCACCGCGCGGGCAAAGTAGATAAAGGCCAGGATGTAGCGCTTGGGAATGCGCTGGCCCAGCACACCAGAAAAATAGGTTCCAAAAATATTGAACAAACCAATCAGCGCCAGCGCGTAGCTGGCCACCTGCGGCGACAGGCCATGGTCTTTCAAGTAGCTGGGCATGTGCACGCCAATGAACACGACCTGGAAGCCGCACACAAAGTAGCCCGCCATCAGCAACTGAAAGCTGCGGTATTGAAAGGCCTCGCGCAGCGCCTGAAAAATCGACTGTTCGCGCCGCGCCGGGGCTTGGCCCCCCGCGAAACCCGGCTCTCGCAAGCCCCAGGCCACCGGAATGACCAACAGCGCCGCAAAGCCCAGCACGGTGAGCGCCTCTTGCCAGCCCAGACTGGAGATGAGTTGCCCCTCAATCGGCACCATTAAAAACTGTCCAAACGAGCCCGCAGCTGCCGCCACGCCCATGGCCCAGGAGCGGCGCTCGGCCGGCACATTGCGCCCGATCACGCCATAGACCACGGCGTAAGTGGTGCCTGCTTGGGCCACGCCAATCAACACACCGGCAGACAGCATCAGCATTAGCGGCGTGGACGCCTGCGCCATGCCCATTAAGCCCAGGGCGTACAGCAGTGCGCCGCCAACAATCACCCGAAACGCGCCAAAGCGGTCGGCAACCATACCGGCAAAAATGCCGGCAATGCCCCAGGTAATGTTTTGAATTGCCATGGCAAAGGCAAAGGTCTCGCGGGTCCAGCCATTGGCTTGGGTCAGGGGCTGCATCCACAAGCCAAAACCGTGGCGAATGCCCATGGACATGGTGACGATGGCGGCGCCGCAGGCCAGCACTTGAAAGGTGGACAGGGCGGGTGGGGCGGGCTGTGGGCTTGGCATGGCTTGAATATAGCTATTCTCGAAAGCTGTGCATTTATACAGTTAATTTTTTTGGCGCGTCTACAATCCCGCTCCATGTCTGTGAAACCCACCCCCGCCCCCGCAGCCCCCGGCGCGTACTCCGAAGGCTCCATCCGTGTCCTCAAGGGCCTTGAGCCTGTCAAGCAGCGCCCGGGCATGTACACCCGCACCGACAACCCGCTGCACGTTATCCAAGAGGTGCTGGACAACGCCGCCGACGAGGCGCTGGCAGGCCACGGCAAGAAAATTAAGGTTGCTTTGAACGCCGACGGCTCGGTCACCGTGGACGACGATGGTCGGGGCATTCCTTTTGGCATGCACCCGGAAGAAAAAGCGCCGGTGATTGAGCTGGTGTTCACCCGCCTGCACGCCGGGGGCAAGTTTGACAAGGGCAAGGGCGGCGCCTACAGCTTCTCGGGCGGCCTGCACGGCGTGGGCGTGAGCGTGACCAACGCCCTGGGCAAGCGCCTGGAGGCCACCAGTTACCGCGAAGGCTCGGTGGCGCGCATTGTGTTTGAGGGCGGCGACGTGACCGAGGCTTTGCAGGTGCGCAAGGCTGCGGACGGCGACCGCAAGACCGGCACCTCGGTGCGCGTGTGGCCCGACCCCAAATACTTTGAATCTGCTGCGCTGCCCATGGCCGAGCTGGCCCACCTGCTGCGCAGCAAGGCGGTGCTGATGCCCGGCGTCACTGTGTCGCTGTGGAACGAAAAAACCAAAGACACCCAAACCTGGCTCTACAAGGGCGGCCTGGGTGACTACCTGATGCAGTCGCTGGCGGGCGAGCCGGTGATTCCGCTGTTCAGCGGCGAAGGCTTTGCCGACGCCCAGCACGACAGTTTTGCCGAAGGCGAGGGTGCCCAGTGGTGCGTGGCCTTTACCGAAGACGGCGCCTGCCTGCGCGAGAGCTACGTCAACCTGATCCCCACCAGCGCCGGGGGCACGCACGAAAGCGGTTTGCGCGATGGCCTGTTCACGGCGGTGAAAAGCTTTATTGACCTGCACAGCCTGCTGCCCAAGGGCGTCAAGCTCATGCCCGAGGACGTGTTTGCCCGCGCCAGCTATGTCCTTTCGGCCAAGGTGCTGGACCCGCAGTTCCAGGGCCAAATCAAAGAGCGGCTCAATTCGCGGGACGCGGTGCGTCTGGTGTCAAGCTTTGTGCGCCCGGCGCTGGAGCTGTGGCTGAACCAGCACGTGGACTACGGCAAAAAGCTCGCTGAGCTGGCCATCAAGGCCGCCCAAACCCGCCAGCGCGCGGGCCAAAAGGTGGAAAAGCGCAAAAGCTCGGGCGTTGCGGTGCTGCCCGGCAAGCTGACCGACTGCGAAAGCCGCGACCTGGCCTACAACGAGGTGTTTTTGGTGGAGGGCGATTCGGCCGGGGGCAGCGCCAAAATGGGCCGCGACAAGGAAAGCCAGGCCATATTGCCCCTGCGCGGCAAGGTGCTCAACACCTGGGAGGTGGACCGCGACCGCCTGTTTGCCAACACCGAAATCCACGATATTTCGGTGGCCATCGGCGTAGACCCGCACGGGCCCAACGATTCGCCCGACATGAGCGGCCTGCGCTACGGCAAGGTGTGCATCCTGAGCGACGCGGACGTGGACGGCTCACACATCCAGGTGCTGCTGCTGACGCTGTTTTTCCGCCACTTTCCCAAATTGATAGAGACCGGCCATGTGTTTGTGGCCCGCCCCCCGCTGTTTCGGGTGGACGCACCGGCGCGCGGCAAAAAACCTGCCTCCAAGGCCTATGCGCTGGACGAGGGTGAAATGAGCGCCATCCTGGACAAGCTGCGCAAAGAAGGCGTGCGCGAGGGCGCCTGGAGCATCAGCCGCTTCAAAGGCCTGGGCGAAATGAACGCCGAGCAACTCTGGGACACCACCCTAAACCCCGACACCCGGCGGCTCTTGCCCGTGACGCTGGGCGACATCGATTTCGGCCAGACGGAGGCGCTAATTACCAAGCTGATGGGCAAGGGCGAGGCGGCGGCGCGGCGCGAGCTGATGGAAATCCATGGGGATTCTGTTGAGATTGATGTCTGAGATGGGGCTGTTTCTCCCGATGCGATCGTTTCTCTCGGGCACAGGACGGGGTACCGGCGGGGGCCTCATGCTGGGGTACCAGAAATCGGCCCCCGCCGGTACCCCATCCTGTGCCGGCGTCGGCGGACGGGGCGTTACAAATTACCGGGTTTCAGTTGTCCCGTTCGCCAAGGCCCGCGGTGCGCAGGGTGTGGGCGGCTGACGATTTCTGGTACTCCAGCATGAGGAAGCCGCCCATACCCTGTGTGCCGCAGCGATAGAGGCATTGCCACTTCAACAAATACCAATGCGTAAACAACAAAATCAATTCAATGACCGACCAACCCACCCCAGACCTTGTCCCTGCACCTGAAGGCGACGACCAGCTCAACCTTGCCACCTACGCCCAACGCGCCTATCTGGAATACGCCTTAAGTGTCGTCAAAGGCCGTGCTTTGCCCGATGTGTGCGACGGGCAAAAGCCGGTGCAGCGGCGGATTTTGTATTCCATGTCGCGCATGGGCTTGGGCTTTGGCGGTGCCAACGGCAACACCGGTGCTAAGCCGGTCAAAAGCGCCCGGGTGGTGGGCGATGTGCTGGGCCGCTTTCACCCGCATGGCGACCAGGCGGCGTATGACGCGCTGGTGCGCATGGCGCAGGATTTTTCGCAGCGCTACCCGCTGATTGACGGGCAGGGCAACTTTGGCTCGCGCGACGGCGACGGCGCTGCCGCCATGCGCTACACCGAGGCGCGGCTGGCCAAGATCACCAGTTTGTTGCTGGACGAAATTGACCAGGGCACGGTGGACTTTCAGGCCAATTACGACGGCTCTACTGAGGAGCCCCGCCAACTGCCCGCGCGCCTGCCGTTTGCGCTGCTCAATGGCGCCAGCGGCATTGCGGTCGGTTTGGCCACCGAGATTCCCAGCCACAACCTGCGCGAGATTGCCGACGCCTGCGTCGCGTTGATCAAAACGCCCACGCTGAGCGACGCCGATCTGTACGCCCTGGTGCCTGGCCCCGACTACCCCGGCGGCGCGCAAATCATCAGCCCCGCCGCCGACATTGCCGATGCCTACCGCACCGGGCGCGGCTCGCTCAAAGTGCGCGCGCGCTGGAAGATTGAAGACTTGGCGCGCGGCCAGTGGCAGCTGGTGGTGACCGAGCTGCCCCCCGGCGTGAGCAGCCAGCGCGTGCTGGAAGAAATAGAGGAGCTGACCAACCCCAAGGTAAAGGCCGGCAAAAAAGCCCTGTCGCAAGACCAAACCCAGCTCAAGGCCAGCATCCTGGCGGTGCTGGACCTGGTGCGCGACGAGTCGGGCAAAGAAAACGCGGTGCGCCTGGTGTTTGAGCCCAAGACCAGCCGCATTGAGCAGCAGGAGCTGATTACCGCGCTCTTGGCCCACACCAGCCTGGAGTCGTCTAGCCCCATCAACCTCACCATGGTGGGCTTGGACGGGCGGCCCACGCAGAAGTCGTTTCGCCAGATGCTGTCCGAGTGGATCGCGTTTCGCCAAACCACCATTGAGCGGCGCTCGCGCCACCGCCTGGGCAAGGTGCTGGACCGCATCCATATTCTGGAGGGGCGCCAACTGGTGCTGCTCAACATTGACGAGGTGATTGCCATCATCCGCCAGTCGGATGAGCCCAAAGCGGCGCTCATGGCGCGCTTCAATCTGTCGGACCGGCAGGCCGAAGACATTCTGGAAATCCGCCTGCGCCAACTGGCCCGCCTGGAGGCCATCAAGATCGAGCAAGAGTTGTCCGAATTACGCGCCGAGCAGCACAAGCTGGAAGAAATTTTGGGCAACCCCGCAAGCCTGCGCCGTTTGATGGTCAAGGAAATCGAGGCGGACGCCAAAACCTTCGCCGACCCGCGCCGCACGCTGATCCAAGAAGAGAAAAAAGCCGTGGCCGAGGTGAAGATCGTCGACGAGCCGGTGACGGTGGTGGTGAGCGACAAAGGCTGGGTGCGCACCCGCACCGGCCACGGGCACGAGGCCAACAGTTTTGCCTTCAAGGCGGGCGATGCGCTGTACGGCACCTTTGAGTGCCGCAGCGTGGACACGCTGCTGGCTTTTGGCTCGAACGGGCGTGTGTATTCCGTGGCCGTGTCCTTGCTGCCCGGCGGGCGCGGCGACGGACAGCCGCTGACCAGCCTGATTGAGTTGGAGAGCGGCACCCAGGTGCTGTACTACTTTGCCGGGCCGGCCAGCGCCCAGTTGCTGCTGGCCAGCAGCGGCGGCTATGGCTTTGTGGCCTCGGTGGACCACATGGTGTCCCGCCAAAAAGCCGGCAAGGCCTTTATCACGTGCAACCCCGGCGAGACCTTGTGCGCGCCCTCGCTGGTGGCGGGCGCCAGCCTGCCCCAGTTGCTGGGTGCGGCGGCGTTGCCTGTGCTGCCCAACACCGCGCGCGCCCTGGTGGCCCCAGCGACTGACGTGGCCTGCGCCTCCACCCTGGGCCGCATTCTGACCTTCAAGCTCTCCGAGCTCAAGACCATGGAAAAAGGCGGGCGCGGCCTCATGCTGCTGGCGCTGGATGACAAAGACACGCTGGCGGGTGCAGCCGCCTACACCCGCAGCGTGCGCATCGCAGGCATAGGGCGCGGCGGCAAGGAGCGCGAGGAGACGCTGGAGATTCGCAGCCTGAACAACGCCCGCGCGCCCCGTGGCCGCAAGGGCAAGGCCGCAGACCTCGGCTTTAAGCCCCACGCGGTTGTGCGGGTGGAATAAGCCATGACCGCAGCGCAAAAAAAGATACTGGTGGTGGGCGGCGGCATCGGTGGCCTGGCCACCGCGCTGGCCTGCGGCGCGCGCAGTGTGCCGGTGCAGCTGATAGAAAAAAAACCGGTGTTTTCGGAAGTGGGCGCAGGTATTCAGCTCAGCCCCAATGTGGTGCGCCTGCTAGAGGGCTGGGGCTTGCGCTCGGCCCTGGACGCGGTGGCCAGCTTCCCGCCCCTGCTGCAAGTGCGCAGCGCGCTGTCCGGCGCGGTGCTGGGTCAACTCGCCTTGGGGGCGCGCGCGGTGCAGCGCTACGGCGCGCGCTACGCCACCATTGCGCGTGCTGATTTGCATAAGCTGCTGTTGGAAGCCGTGCAAGCCCAGGGCAGCGCGCAATTGCTTCTGAACAACGCGATGCAACTCGTCAGCCAAGACGCCAACGCGGTGCAAGTGACCACCAGCGACGGCCACCAGCGCCGCGCCAATGTGCTCATAGGCGCCGACGGCCTGTGGAGCGATGTGCGTGAGTTTGTGCGCACCGACGCGCAGCCCCGCTTCAGCGGCCACCTGGCCTACCGCGCCATGGTGGCGCAGGCGGCGCTGCCCCAGGCGCTGCGCAGCGAAGTCATCACCGCGTGGCTGGGCCCCCGGTTTCACGCGGTGCAGTACCCGTTGCATGGCGGCCAATGGCTCAATATGGTGGTGATAGTGCACGGCGATGCGCCCGACGACGTGCACCACTGGGACCACGCCGCCAATGCCCACGACCTGCGCGCCCACCTGAATGGCGCGGCCAGCGGCCTGCAAGACCTGCTGGCCGCCATTGCGGGCTGGCGCCTGTGGCCGCTCAACGGTTTGCCCCATCTGCGCAGTGCCAAAGAACTCGCCTTTGGCCGCATCGCATTGATGGGCGACGCCGCCCACCCCATGCTGCCCTACCTGGCCCAAGGCGCAGGCATGGCGATAGAAGACGCCGCCAGCTTGGCCGAAGTGCTATCCCAACCCGCCCTGGGCGACGTGGCCGCGCTAGAGCGCTACGCCCACACCCGCTGGCGCCGCAACGCCCGCGTGCAGGCGCGCGCCCAGCGCAATGGCGAGATATTCCATGCTACCGGCTTGCAACGCTGGGGCCGCGACGCTGCCATGCGGGCGCTGGGCCAGCGCTTGCTGGATGTACCTTGGTTGTACAAGGGTGGGTGAATAGGCGATATGAACCAGCCTGGGGCGGCTGTTTCATTCATTTGCTGGCAACCGTTATATATTTATAAAAGGTGTCCATTGCCCCCTATGATGGGGGATGAATTTCTCGCTGTCGCGCGCGCCCCGTCTTTTTGCCCCCTGTCCCACCCAGCGCCAGCGCGTGAACGGTGGCTTTACCTTGATAGAGCTGATGATTGTGGTGGCGGTACTCGGAATTTTGGCGGCTATCGCCTACCCCTCGTACCAAAGTTACGTGACCAAAAGCCGGGCGCAGGCGGCCACCTCAGACCTGGAAGGAATGGCCTTGGCCCTGGAAAACACCTTCCAAAAAACGCTGACCTATCCCACTACCTACACAAGCGAAACCACTATACCAGCGCTGCCCGCAGACCGTACCGCCGCCGACGGGCTCAACGACTTCAGCGCCTGGGCGCCTTCCCAAAGTAGTTACTTTGATTACAAAGTGACCACCACCGCCGCTACGTTTACGGTCAAAGCCGCGGGCACCGGCAGTGGCATGAGCAGCAGCTGTGTCTTGACATTAACCAACAACAACGTCCGCAGCGCGCCGGCAGACAACTCCTGCGGCTTCACCGCTTGGTGAATTGAACAAAATGAACGCGTTTTTCCGCCAGCGTGCGTTCACCCTTGTGGAGTTGATGGTGACGCTGACCATCACGTCGTTTGCGCTTTTGGCCAGTGCGCCCTATTTGTCTGATTGGACCTACGGCCGACAAATCAAGGATGCGCAAAGCAAGCTTCTGAGAGCTTACGGCCTGGCCAAGTCCTTGGCGGTCCGTAACCCTTGGGGAGCGCAGGGTAACTCCCCGGCAGCAGGCGTCAAGGTGGAGACCGTCAGCGATGAACTCTTTCTGTACGTCTGCAAGGGCAACCCTGCCAATTCGGCCTGCGACGGCGCTGACACCACAGGCGTGTTGGTGTGGAAGGCAGACTTCCCGGCGGCCATTGTGCTCAAACTGGGCACCAACATATGGGCGGCAGGAACCGCGGCCACCACCGCTACCACGCTGGCAATCAACAACCGGGGTTTTCCAACCAGCGGCAAGCTCAACACCTACAAACTCTCACGCGGAGGGGATGCCAATGATGTTTTCGGACCCTTGCCCTAAGCCCGGTGCGCCAACGTCGCGGGGTCGACGAAACGCGTCGCTAGGCCAGGGCCTGCGCCATCAGCGCGGCAGCGTTTTGTTCGAAGCGCTCATTGGCGTCGTTTTGAGCGCTGCCCTGGGCTTGGGCATGGCCTACAGCGCTGCGGCCACGCTCAAGGCGCAACGCTACGCCAAACTAGAGAGCATGGCAGTGCTGCAAATGCGAGGCTTGCTGGCGGCGCCGCCCACCACTATGAGCGGCTGGTGCACGAGTGGCGCCGGAACGTTTTCATTGCTATTGAATAACCTCACTGCGGACGGCGAAGCCGTCAGCGGTAGCGCCAACTCGGTGTCCTACACCTTGGATTGCGCGGTGTTTGCCCCCACCGTGACGGGTGCCAGCCAAGGTGCTGCGGTCAGCGTTCAGCGCCCCACCAAGCTCTTTACCAGTGCCCAGGCCAGCAGCCTTGTGGGCGGCGACGGCAAGATCAGTTTCCAGCCTTGAAGCAGTGCTACGGCCAATAATGCGCAATAGAAAAGAAATACAAGCCGGTGAGTCGCTGATCAGCTTGATGGTGGGTTTTTTGATTTCGGCCATCGCGGCCCTGGCTATTCTGTCGATGTTCAAAGTTTCCAGCCGCTATGGCGGCACAGCGGGCCAAGACGCGGCGGCAGATGCACAGCTCTCCTCCGCACTGTTGCGCACCGGGCTCGCCGTGCAAGACGCTGGCTTTAACATCACCGCGGCGGCCCTAGGTACGCATCTGATTGTCATTTCGGGCGCGGACCTCGACTCGGCCAGCTGCCAGCTGTCAGGTACCTATCTGGCGACGGGCAGCGGCAATGCCTTGATTTGGGCCATGAACACCACGGGCACGACCCAGTGTGCGGGCTTGTACTTTAAGGACACCAGCGGCGGCCAAGGTGGCTTGTACTACATAGGGCCAGTAAGCTGTACCAGTGGCGACGTTTCCGCATGGAACACCCTTACCTGGAACACGACGTCTAAGCCACCCCAGCGCTGGGCTGACCGCCCGGACTCCCAAACCGGTGCGGGCAATTCGACTGGGGCCTATGACCGGACCAAAATTACCTTCGACGCGGTCAGCACGACCAGCACCACGTGCAAACCGTTTGGTTTGGACGGGGGCAGCAAGAGCGGCAAAGTGGTGCTTACCGTTAGCAGCACCAACCGCAGCGGCGCGCCAGTCAGCGAGCAGCATTGCTTGTTCAACTTCAAATAGCAATGGTTCCAACCAAGTCACCACTCCCCAAGCGCTCGTCAATCGGTGTGGCGGGCGTTTGGGCCGCCCGGCGCCAGCGCGGCGCGGCCACCGTGTTGACGGCGCTGCTGGTGGGCTTGGCGGTGATGGCCAGCACCTTTGCGGTGGTGCAGTATGTGGGTACCAGCCAAGACCAAAGCGTCACCACGCACGCCCAAACCCAGGCCCAGATGAACGCCTGGCTTGGCGCTGAGGTGGTGCGCCAGTACCTGGCGGGCCTGACTGTCACGCAGCGCGACAGTTTGCTCACAGCAGTTCAGGCCGGTCCTGCCGCCGGCACGGCGCTAACCCTTTCTACGGGCTCGGACATCATCTTGGCCAAACTAATGAACTCCTCCAGCGCGTCTATTTTTGTGGCCCAAATCACGGGCACCACGGCAGTTGGTAGCAAGGCCCAGTCGAAGGTAACTTTGGATGTGAGGTATGGCGTTGTGTATAAGTCAGGCTTGCCTGACCCCACTGCTGCGCTGACCGCAGGCATGAACACAAATCTGTCCGGCAGCGTGAATGTGAAAGGGGACACGTCGGCGCAGAAGACGTTCAGCATCGACGGCGACCTGTTTTCGAGTGGCTACAACGCCACAGGCCTTGAGACCCTCAACGTTACCGGCACGGTCTATCTCGACAGCAGCAGCGGCTACGGCACCATCAACTCGAACTGCGATGTCGTTTTAACCCAAGGCTCGTTCGCTTTAACAGTCAATGCGCGCCGCCATATTTGTGGAAGCGGAAGCAGCCACGTGAGCACGCAAGCGACGGCCAACGGGTCTATCAACCTGGCCACCACCGGCAATGGTGGCCTGTCCGCGATTGGCGATACCGCGTTTACCGACACCTGCTCGGCCACCGGCACGGCGGCCAACGCCGCGACCAACACGGCTGCAACCTGCGCAGACCCCGTTAACAGAGGGGTGGATATGTACACCAGTTCGAACAATGCGCCCAATGGCAGTGCCACCAAAGTCACTACCATGGCTGACGTGTACATCGGGAGCGGCAGCATCGACGACTTGTGGGCAGGCGGTGACCTCTATGTCATTGGCAATAGCAATCCGACCATCAGTGGAAAAGTCGGTGGCAACATTACGGGGACTTTCAATAAAGCCAATGTGACGACTGGGGGAGGAACTCCTCCCATCACGCCGGTAAGCAAGGTGGTTGTTCCCACCAGCACCCCGTTCAATGCCAACGACTATCGCACGTCAGCCAACTATGCGTTCCATGTCAGCGGGACCCAGCTCTTGGTGGACGTCAAAAATGTCAATGGGGTTGCTAATGGCACTTACTTGCTTGGCAATGCCAATGGCAACGCCAGCTACGACAACATTTGTTCTACCGCCAACACCACTTGCAATGGCCAAACTCTCGTCATGAACGTGTGCGCTGCGGGGGGGAATGGGTGTATCACACAAAGCGGTACCGGGTGGAGGGTGGACAAAGAGCTGCAACCTGGCGTGGTCTGGTTCGACGCTGACTTGACCGTGAACAATGGCCCTTACTACAACACCTTTGTCACCACAGGCAACGTCACCACGCTCGGCAACCACTCTGTCTATGCGCCCAACTATGCAGGCTACAGCGGCATTTGCACCACGGCTGGCGGCACCGCCATTACCAATTACCCGAGCAATTTTTGCGTCAATGGCGCCTTTGTGTCTTCTGCCGCATCGGGGCTGGGAAGTTATGCCTATGCGGCTGGAAGTTTCACCGGCACCTACGCTGCAGCCAGCTATGTGGGCGGAAACGTGACGTTTGCCGGAGGAAGCACGGTCTATGGGTATGTGCTGGCGGGCAACGGCATCACCACAGCGGGCAATGTCACCGTTCATGGCTACCTGGTAACGCAGGGGCTGAAAGGCAAACAATCCGGCAATGCCTCCAGCTTGGATGGCAGCACGGTTATTGACCTCACAAATTTGCCCTCCACACTCGGCGGCGGTGGAGGGGGCGGTGGCGGCGGCGGCTCGGGCACCACCGTCACCATTTTGAGTACCCGTTACCTCTAGGCCACGGTTCGGGTCCAAAAATCGGAGCCGCATCCAGTCCTGAAAAGGAAGAACCGGCGCCTCAGGTTACCGCGTGCTTCCTATTGAAAGCCGCTTGCTTCCATTCCTCAGTTTCTAGCACCTGGCGCAATTGCTCCACCGCGTTCCACACGTCTTCAAAACCGATGTAGAGCGGCGTCAAGCCAAAGCGCAAGATGTCTTTGTGCACGCCGCCGTCGCCCGCCCGGTAGTCGCCAATCACGCCGCGCGCTATCAGCGCTTGCATGATGGCAAACGCGCCCGAGCCCAAAGCGCCGTCTTCTGCGCCGCCTTCGGTGTGTTCGCGTGTCAGGCACACCTGCGAGCCGCGCAGGGCGTGGGCGCGCGGTGTGGCCAGCCCCAGCCCAAAGCCATGGCAGCGGTCTTCCACCAGCGTAATAAACAAATCGGTCAAGGCCAATGACTTGGTGCGCAGCGCCGCCATGCCGCCCAAGGGTTCTGCTGCCTTGAATACGTCCAAACCGCATTCCAGCAACGCCAGGCTCACAATGGGCTGGGTGCCGCACAGGTAGCGCTCAATGCCGGGGGCGGGCTGGTAGTCCGGGGTAAAGGCAAACGGCGCCGCGTGGCCCCACCAGCCCGACAGCGGCTGCAAAAAGGGCAGGTCAGCGCGCTGTGCGTGGCGGGGGTGGACCCAGACGAAAGCTGGTGCGCCTGGGCCGCCGTTGAGATATTTGTAGCCGCAGCCCACCGCAAAGTCGGCGCCTGCGCCCGTCAAATCTACCGGCACGGCGCCTGCGCTGTGCGCCAGGTCCCACACCACCAGCGCGCCTGCGGCGTGCGCCGCTTGCGTGACTGCCGACATATCGTGCATGGCGCCGGTGCGGTAGTTCACGTGGGTGAGCATCAGCACGGCGGTATCGGCACCCAGCGCAGCAGCTAAATCGTCCGGTTCCACCAGTTGGAGGGTGTAGCCACGCGCTGCGCACAGGCCTTCGGCGATATAGAGGTCGGTGGGGAAGTTGCTGCGCTCGCTGACGATGGTGCGCCGCGCCGGCTGGTCTTTGGCAGCGATGGACAGCGCGGCGGACAAGACCTTGAACAAATTGATGGAGGTGGAATCGGTGGCCACCACTTCGCCAGGGCCTGCGCCTATCAACGGGGCTATTTTGTTGCCCAGGCGCTGGGGCAGGTCTACCCAGCCTGCCGCGTTCCAGGATCGGATCAGGCCCTGCCCCCATTCTTGGCCCACCACCTGGGCAGCGCGTGCGGGGGCAGTCTTGGGCATGACGCCCAGCGAGTTGCCGTCCAGGTAAATCAGGCCGTCTGGAACAGAGAAATGTTCGCGCAGCGGGCGCAGGGGGTCGGTGGCGTCGCGCTGCTGGCAGTCGTGCAAGGTGGGCATAGCGCCTAGCCCAATCGGCCCAGCAGCAGGTATTCCATCAGCGCTTTTTGCACGTGCATGCGGTTCTCGGCCTCGTCCCACACTACGCTTTGCGGCCCGTCTATCACCTCGGCGTCCACCTCCTCGCCCCGGTGCGCGGGCAGGCAGTGCATGAACAAGGCGTCTGGCGCGGCGGCGGCCATCATGTCCAGGCTGACGCGCCAGGAGGCAAAGGCTTTCAGGCGCGCCTCGTTTTCGGCTTCAAAGCCCATGCTGGTCCACACGTCGGTGGTGACCAGGTCCGCGCCCGCGCAGGCGCTCAAGGGGTCGGCGAACACCTTGTAGCTATCGGCGCTGCGCAGGCCGGCAATTGACTGGTCAATTTCGTAGCCGCTGGGCGTGCTGACATGCACCGTAAAGCCCAGCAAGTCCGCCGCCTGCAGCCAGGTGTTGGCCATATTGTTGCCGTCACCCACCCAGGCCACGGTTTTGCCCTGGATGGGGCCCCGGTGCTCGATGTAGGTGAAGATGTCGGCCAGTATTTGGCAGGGGTGAAACTCGTTGGTCAGGCCGTTGATCACCGGCACCCGGGAGTGCGCGGCAAAGCGCTCAAGCTTGGTTTGCTCATAGGTGCGGATCATCACGATGTCCGTCATGCGGCTAATCACTTTGGCGCTGTCCTCAATCGGCTCGGCGCGCCCGAGCTGGCTGTCACCCGTGGTCAGGTGCACCACGCTGCCGCCCAGCTGGTACATGCCAGCCTCAAAGCTCACGCGCGTGCGGGTGGAGGCTTTCTCGAAAATCATGGCCAGCGTGCGGTCGGCCAGGCTGTGGTGGCGCTCAAAGTTTTTGAACCTCTTCTTGATCAGCGCCGCACGCTCCAGCACGTACAGGTGCTCTTCGGTCGTGAAGTCGGAAAACTGCAAAAAGTGCCGCACCGGTGGCGCGCCCTTGGGCAGGGTGCTGGGTATGCCTTTGTGCAGCGGGCTCATGCGGATTCCTTCAGCAAGGCGGAAATGAGCGGGCACAAAATGGCGGCCACCTCGTCGGCCTCGGCGGCGGATAGGATCAAGGGCGGCACCAGGCGCACTACGGTGTCCGCCGTCACGCTGATCAGCAAACCGGCGTCTGCCGCGCGCTGCACCAGAGCGCTGCAAGGCTTGGCCAGGTCAATACCCAGCATCAGGCCCAGGCCGCGTATTTCTTTCACGCCGCCGCTGGCAATTTCTGCGGCCAGCCCGGCTTCTAAGGCCGCCTTGAGGTGCGCGCCCACCGTGGCAGCGTTGGCCAACAGGCCGTCGCGCTCCATGATGCGGATGGTTTCCACGCCAGCGCGCATGGCCAGCGGGTTGCCGCCAAAAGTGCTGCCGTGGTTACCCACCGCAAAAATATGCGCTGCCTTGGGGCCTGCTACCACCGCACCCACTGGCACGCCCGAGCCCAGGCCCTTGGCCAGCGGCATCACGTCGGGAGCTATGCCGGCCCACTGATGGGCAAACCACTTGCCGGTGCGCCCCATGCCGCATTGCACTTCGTCAATCATCAGCAGCCAGTCGTACGCGTCGCACAGGGCGCGCAGTTCGCGCAAATAGTCCCTGTGCAAGGGGTTGACGCCGCCTTCGCCCTGAATGGCTTCCACAAACACCGCCACCACATTGGCGTTGCCTTGGGTTGCGGCCTTGAGTGCATCAATATTGTTCACCGGTACGCGGATAAAGCCTTCCACCAGCGGTCCAAACCCGGCCTGCACCTTGGGGTTGCCGGTGGCGCTGAGTGTGGCAATGCTGCGGCCATGGAAGGCCTTGTCAAACACCACCACCTCGGGCCGCTCGATCCCCTTGTTGTGGCCAAACTTGCGCGCCAGCTTGAGTGCGGCTTCGTTGGCCTCTAGCCCGGTAGAGCAAAAAAACACATTCGTCATGCCCGAGAGCGCCACCAGCTTGGCCGCCAGCGCTTCTTGCAAGGGCACGTGGTAGTAGTTGGAGGTGTGAATGAGCTGCGTCACCTGGTGCTGCAAGGCCGCTACCAAGTCGGCGTGGTTGTGGCCCAGGGTGTTGACCGCAATGCCACCCAGCGCGTCCAGGTATTCCTTGCCCTTGGTGTCCCAGACGCGGCAGCCCTGGCCGTGCGACAGCGCAATGGGCAATCGCCCGTAGGTGGGCATTACATGGGGCGATGCGGCGGCGGGGGACGCTGGCAATGTCATGGGCAAACTCCGAAAGGACAGGCTCAAAATAAAGCAGCCCAACGCAGGTTGGGCCGGTAAGGCGGATTTTAGGGTGTGCGTGTGGCGGCTGTGCCTCTTGTATGCCCGTGGCGGCAGGTAGTGACCGTGCAATTGCGCACATTGCCGCGCTTGCGGCCAGGCGCCAGCAGGTAAACTCATGGTGCGGCGCAGCAAATTGGGTCGCACGGCATTCGCTGCGGCCCATTCACCACCCTCCATGGCATCCACCCCCACCCAAGAAATCTACCTTCTGGGCCTCACCAGCCAAGGCAAGGCATTTCGCCCCAGCGACTGGGCCGAGCGCTTGGCGGGCGTGATGAGCCCGTTTCGCCCCGGCGGCCCCCAACCCGGCAGCCACCTGGCCTACTCGCCCTGGTGCGTGCCCTCGTCGGTGGGTGATGTGAAGTGCGTCATCGTTCATCCCGATTTGCGGGATTACGATGTGATGGCTTGGGACTTTTGTATGAGCTTTGCTCGGGACAATGATTTGCAGACGAGTGAAGGGGTGCCTTTACTGCCTTTGCTGCCGGTGCGGGCAGTGCGTGAACCTTCGCGGTAACTACCCTTTTCACCCCGGTGGGGTGTTGCTTTCCCCCCCTATCCCCCCAACCCCCTTTCCACCCCGGCGGGGTAGAAAGGGGGAGCCAACAGCCACATTTGATTTTGTCGCTTCGGCTAGGCTTCTACTGGCCTAACACCTGTGGGTAGGCCAGCAGTGTCTAGGAGCGGCGCCGTCGCCGCGACGGCTTTCGGGGTTTGGGCGTTGGGGTCTTTGTGGAGATTCGGGGCTAGGGCACCACTGGGGGTTCCCCCGGAGGGGTAGAAAAGGGGAGTCAACAGCCAAGTTTGATTTTGTCGCTCCGGCTGGGGCACCACCGGGTGCCTTCCCTTGTTTTCATCGGCGCGCTTTTCACCATGGCTAATTGGCTCGGCTAACGGTAAAGTCCTTTGACGCCTCGGCGGTGCCGTTGCTCACGGTCACGGTCCAAGTGCGACTCCCCACCCAGCTGTCGGAACTGGACACCACCGTGGGCTGCACGCCCAGTGACGTGGTGGTCTGTGTGACGGCGGCGGTGAA